>JAWUXZ010000015.1:0-234196 GCA_034111085.1 Dinoroseobacter sp. | reverse complement strand
TCGCTTGTTTCGGGACGTGAATGCGCGTCCGCTCTCCGGGGTGAAGGCTTTGAAGTGATCGAGATCGACGCAGGGCGCACGCGCCTCGTGGATGATTTGACACGCGCTGCACCTGATGTGGTGTTCAACGCTCTGCATGGTCGTTGGGGCGAAGATGGCTGCGTTCAAGGTATCCTTGAGTGGCTTGAGTTGCCCTACACGCATTCGGGTGTGCTGGCCTCGGCACTGGCGATGGACAAGCAACGCTCAAAAGATGTGTTCGCAGTGGCTGGTTTGCCAGTGGTCGAGAGCGGTCTGTTTGAGCGCGACGTGATCAGTGCGGCGCATGTCATGTCGCCGCCATATGTGGTCAAGCCGAACAACGAGGGCTCGTCAGTTGGTATCTATATTGTAGACGCCAATGCCAACGGCCCGCCGAAGATTGATCCGGCCTTGCCCGATCTGTTGATGGTCGAGACCTATGCGCCGGGGCGCGAGTTGACGGTGACGGTCCAAGGCACGCGTGCCTTGACGGTGACCGATATCCTGACCGACGGTTGGTACGACTATGATGCGAAATATAAGACTGGCGGGTCGCGCCATGTGGTGCCTGCCGATGTGCCGCGCGACGTGTTTGACGCGTGCATGGATATGGCCGTCCAAGCCCATACCGTGCTCGGTTGTCGCGGCATTAGCCGAACGGATTACCGCTGGGACGAGACGCGCGGCGTCGATGGTTTGGTGATCCTTGAGGTCAACACCCAGCCCGGCATGACGCCAACATCACTTAGCCCCGAGCAAGCCGCGCAAACCGGCCAAAGCTTCGGCCAGCTCTGTTCGTGGATTGTGGAGGACGCATCGTGTCAACGGTAAAGCCAGACCCGGCGCCCTCGCGGCTGGAATACAAACTGCAACGCTGGTGGCTGACCCCGGTGGTGCGCGCGACCTTGCGGGTTGGCGTTCCTGCATTCGTGCTGGCGTTCTCGACCGGATTTTATCTGTCGAACCCCAAGACGGTTGAATCGATCTCGTTCGCGGCGATGGAAATCCGACGCTCGATCGAGGAGCGGCCCGAGTTCATGGTCCATGCCATGCGCATCGAGGGGGCCTCTGATGAGTTATCCCAAGACGTGGCCGAAGTGATGGGCGTCGATTTCCCAATCTCGTCGTTTGATCTGGAATTGCAGAACTTGGTGACTGTTGTCGCCAGCCTCGATGCGGTGGCGCAGGTCAATATGATCGTGCGCCCTGGTGGCATCTTGGAGGTGGCACTGGAGGAGCGCGAGGCGGCGATTGTCTGGCAGAGCCCTGATGCGATGGAAGCGCTGGATGCAAACGGGCACCGCGTTGGCCCACTTGCATCGCGCACACTGCGCCCCGACTTGCCGCTGATCGTGGGCGAGGGGGCCGATGACGCCGCCGCCGAGGCGATGCAATTGCTGCGCACCGCTGGGCCGATGGCCGGAAGCATTGGCGGATTGGTGCGCATTAGCGCGCGGCGTTGGGATGTAGTGCTGGCGGGCGGTCCGCGCATCATGCTGCCTGCCGAAGATGCTGTGGGGGCCTTGAACCGGGTGCTTGCAGCGCACGGGGCGCGCCAGATTCTATCGCGCGATGTATCTTACGTGGACATGCGCAACCCGCACCGTCCGACCCTTCGATTGACTGATGATGCGCAAGACGGTGTGGCGGCGATCCGCACGCTGGCCGCAGAGCAACGAAAAGCAAATGAGGCGAGCGACGGATGAGCGATTTTTACCAATCCCAACGCATGATGCGGATGATGCGGCAGGCCGCCCTTCAACGGGGTGTGATTGCAGTGCTCGATATCGGCACCTGGAAGATCGCCTGTCTGGTGCTGCGTTTTGACGGGGTCGAGGCATTTGGCGAAGCCGAAGGCGTTGGCACCATGGCGGGCCAATCGCGGTTCCGGGTGATCGGGGCGGCGTCGACTTGTTCGCGCGGCGTGCGTTTTGGCGAGATCGACACGATGGTCGAGGCCGAGCGTGCTATTCGCACCGCCTTGCAGTCGGCCCAAAAGATGGCGCAGGTGCGTGTCGATCATGTGATTGCGTGCTTCTCAGGGGCCTCCCCGCGCAGCTACGGGCTGGCAGGTGAGGTTGCGGTTGAAGGCGAAGCGGTCACTGAGGGCGACGTTGCCCGCGTTTTGGCGGCTTGCGATATGCCCGATATTGGCCATTCGCGTGATGTGCTGCATGCACAGCCGGTGAATTTCGCGCTCGACCACCGCTCGGGGCTAAGCGATCCGCGCGGGCAGGTGGGTCAAACACTGTCCAGCGACATGCATATGGTGACCGTCGATCATCTGGCTGTGAAAAACCTAGCGGCGGCTATCAAGCGCTGCGATCTGGAATTGGCGGGCGTGGCCTCAAGTGCGTATGCAAGCGCGCTGTCATCTCTGGTCGAAGACGAGCAAGAGCTGGGTGCGACTTGCATCGACTTTGGCGGTGGCTCGACTGGCGTGTCGGTGTTTTTGAAAAAACACATGATCTGGACCGACGCGATCAAGATCGGCGGCGATCACATTACCGCAGACCTGTCCAAGGCCCTGAGTGTAACCACGCAATTCGCCGAACGGGTCAAGACGATCTATGGCGGGCTGGTGGCCACGGGCATGGATGACCGCGATCTGATCGATATCACCGCGCAGACCGGGGATTGGGAACATGACCGCCGACAAGTGACGCGCTCAGAGGTGATCGGAATAATCCGTCCGCGTGTTGAGGAAATTCTGGAACTCGTGCGCGAGTCGCTCGATGCGGCGGGCTTTGATGATTTACCAAGCCGTCAGGTCGTGCTGACAGGCGGGGGCAGCCAATTGCCGGGCCTTGATGGCTTGGCCGCGAAAATTCTTGGGCCGCAAGTGCGCGTCGGTCGCCCCCTTAGGGTGCGCGGCCTGCCGCAAGCCGCCACTGGGCCTGATTTTGCGAGCGCTGTTGGATTGTGCCTATTTGCCGCCAACCCACAAGACGAATGGTGGGATTTCGAAATGCCAGCCGAAAGGTCTTCGTCGCGATCATTTAAGCGCGCTTTTCGCTGGGTACGTGAGAACTGGTAGCGATTTTCGGGAGTAGCGCTTTGGATAAGCGTTAACCCGGAAAACAGAACTTGTCGAAATGCAACTCAGCAGGAGCGATTTCTTGCCGGAATCTGTCGGATTCGCACATTTTGTGGTGTCTCTGTGGATATGCTGTGGATAATAGGCGAAAAAGCGCTTCATTCTGGGGTCTTACTCCAGTTTTTGCGTGACGAAATCGTCACAGTCTATTATAGTAAGTCTTAATCGGCGTAGAATGGGCGAAGCCCGCACGCTCAAAAAAAATGTAGGCGGAGCAGATATGGCACTTAATCTCACCATGCCCGACGCGCAGCAGGACTTGCGCCCCCGTATCACTGTTTTCGGGGTCGGCGGGGCCGGCGGCAATGCCGTCGATAACATGATCGACAAGCAGCTTGAGGGTGTGGAGTTCGTTATTGCGAACACCGACGCGCAGGCGCTTCAGGGCTCAAAAGCCAAATCGAAGATCCAGATGGGCGCGCGCGTCACCGAGGGTCTGGGCGCAGGCGCACGACCGAGTGTTGGATCTGCTGCTGCCGAGGAATCGATTGAAGAGATCGTCGATCACCTCGCCGGAAGCCATATGTGCTTCATTACCGCTGGTATGGGTGGCGGCACCGGAACAGGTGCAGCGCCGATCATCGCGCAAGCCGCACGAGAGCTTGGTGTTCTGACCGTTGGTGTTGTGACCAAGCCTTTCCAATTTGAGGGTGCCAAGCGCATGCGTCAGGCTGAGGAGGGTGTCGAAGTCCTCCAGAAGGTCGTCGATACGCTGATCATCATTCCGAACCAAAATCTGTTTCGCCTCGCCAATGAGCGCACGACCTTCACCGAAGCGTTCTCGATGGCCGATGATGTTCTGTATCAGGGCGTCAAAGGTGTCACGGACTTGATGGTCAAGCCGGGCCTGATCAACCTCGACTTCGCGGACGTCCGCGCTGTCATGGACGAGATGGGCAAGGCAATGATGGGCACGGGCGAAGCTTCTGGCGAAGACCGCGCACGCGAAGCCGCCGAGAAGGCAATCGCAAATCCGCTGCTCGACGAGATCTCGTTGGTGGGTGCCAAGGGCGTTCTTATCAACATCACAGGCGGCTACGATCTGACCCTGTTCGAGTTGGACGAAGCGGCAACGCTGATCCGCGAAAAGGTCGATCCGCACGCCAATATCATCGTCGGCTCTACGCTCGATACCAGCATGGAAAATACCATGCGTGTATCGGTTGTCGCCACCGGTATTGATGCCGAAGTAATGCCACGCGAAATTCCGGTTCCGCGTCGCACCTCGATCAACTCGGTGGGCGTGGCACAAGAAGAGCTTCCTGCGCCAGCATACCAGCCAGTCGTCGAATCCGAGAATTACGAGGAAGCGCAAGCTACCTATGATGATGCGGCCTACGATGATCAGCCTCATTATGAGCAGGGCTACGGCGACGCACAGCAAGACACCTACGCAGCGCCGCAACCGGTCTACCGCCCTGATGCAGTGACAGAAGCGCCCGCGCGTCCTTCATTCGCATCTCGCGCGCCGGAACCAGCGGCACCTGTGCAGGATGATATGTTTGTTGCCCCAAAGGGACGCCCCGCTGGGCAGCCCTCGGCAGAAGCGCTCGCAAGGCTTCGATCAGCCGTCTCTGAGACCCGCGCGCAGACGCAAGCCCATGACATCTCCACCCCGTCGCGTTCGGCAGGTGGTGAAAAACGCGGCTTTGGGATAAACTCGCTGATCAACCGGATGACCGGGCAGCAAGGCCAAGAAGAGGCTCCTGCGGCACGTCAACCGGCACGCCCGGCTGATCCACGTGCAGCCGACCCGGCGGCTGTGGCGCGCCCCGTGCGCCCGCAGGTAGCAGTCAGCACGCCGAATCCAGCCCCCCGGGTCCGCCCGGAGGCACCCTCAGCAAGCGACGATCAGGACCGCGTGGAAATCCCCGCATTCCTGCGCCGTCAGGCAAACTAAGCAAGCACAAAACCCAAGTCGTCACGGACTTAAACTACCGCCCTTCGGGGCGGTATTTTTTTTGATAACAACGACTTACGAGATGTTCGATATGTCTTAGGCGAGATTCTGCGCATGCATAACGCCGTTGTTTCATACCGTTGCAAAGATTGAGTTGAGGCCAGCCTTACCCAAAGGTTAAGGCGTAGGGACAGAGGCTGGGGGGCTTCTGGAACATGCTGGCAAACCTTCAAAACGAAGCAAGGCCAGCGGGGACAAGAGGTGATCTGTGCAAAAAACCGTTAAAGGTCCGGTAAGATTCGTAGGCGTAGGCCTGCATTCCGGCGCGCCCGTGACGATGACGATAATGCCTGCCGCTGCTGAAACTGGTATCTGGTTCCGACGCACCGATTTGCGCATCAGTGACAATATGATCGCTGCACGCTGGAATGCTGTCACCGATACCACACTTTGTACCCGGATCGAGAATGACGCGGGTGCTACCGTCTCGACCATCGAGCATGTCATGGCGGCCCTCGCGGGCTGCGGCATCCAGAACGCGATGATCGAAGTGGACGGGCCTGAAGTCCCAATCCTCGACGGCTCGGCTGCGGTGTTCGTCGCCGCTTTGCTTGATCGCGGACTGCAAGAGCTCGATGCCCCGGTTCGTGTCTTCCGCGTTCTGAAAACCATCCAAGTGCGCAACGGCGATGTATTTGCACGCTTCGACCCCGCAAGTAGCCTTGAGATGCGCTTTCATATCGATTTCCCTGACGAGGCCATCGGCACCCAGAATAAAGAGATGACGCTGGCCAATGGCAGCTTCGTGCGCGAGCTTTGCGATAGCCGCACGTTCTGCCGTCAAGCCGATGTTGCCGCGATGCGCGCCAGAGGTTTGGCCTTGGGCGGCACCTATGAAAACGCCGTTGTCGTGGAGGGCGCGCAAGTGCTCAGCCCCGGCGGTTTGCGCCATGCTGATGAAGCAGTGCGCCATAAAATGCTAGACGCGCTTGGCGATCTGGCCCTTGCAGGCGCGCCGATTCTTGGCCGCTATACAGGCGTCAAGGCCGGCCACAGCATTACCAATATGCTGCTGCATGCGCTGTTTGCGGACCCGCTTGCGGTGCGTATGGAGACCTGCGACGCAGCGACATCAGCCGTCCTGCCGGGCGCGCATTTGCAGAAGTCTGATCTGCGCCTCGTTGCTTGATTTTGGCGCGTAAGGGTCACGTCACCTCACAACCGCTCAAAAAACTGCCCACAGACATTTTGCGGTGCATTTTTCTGTGTTAGGACAACGCGAAAGGTCGTAAGTGTCCTTATGTTTGAACGAGGGGTGGGGGCGCATGAAGCTTCCTAACAATACCAAAACCGTCTTGTCACCGCTTCTATTGGCGGTGTTCCTTTCGGCATGTGGTGGTGGCGACGCCGTAGATAGGCGCGCGCTAGAATCGTTTACAGCACGCGAGATTTTCGATCGGGCCGAGTTTGAACTGGCCGCGGACGATCCCGAAGAAGCGGCATCGCTGTTTGGCGAGGTAGAGCGGCTTTATCCATATTCGGAACTGGCCAGCCGCGCGCTGATCATGCAGGCGTTCTCATTCCACAAAGACCGTGACTATGAGAACAGCCGCGCAAGTGCGCAGCGATTCCTCGATTTCTATCCCGGCGAGGAAGATGCGGCCTACGCGCAGTATCTTATGGCGCTTAGCTATTATGACCAGATCGACGAAGTGGGCCGCGACCAAGGCCTGACATTCCAGGCGCTGCAATCCCTGCGTGTGGTTATCGAAGGTTATCCCGACAGCGAATGGGCGCGCTCGGCGATGTTGAAGTTCGACCTCGCTTTCGACCATCTGGCCGCCAAGGAGATGGAGATCGGGCGCTACTACATCAAGCGCGATCACTTCACCGCCTCGATCAACCGCTTCCGCGTCGTTGTCGAAGACTTTGGCACCACCAGCCACACCGCTGAGGCGCTGTTTCGTTTGGTTGAAGCGTATCTGTCGTTGGGCCTTGAGGCCGAAGCGCAGACGGCGGGCGCGATCTTGGGTCACAACTTCCAAGCCACCGAATGGTACGAGGACGCCTTTGCATTGCTGACCACGCGCGGGCTTGCGCCTGATGCGCAAAGCACTGGCTGGCTGCGCGAAATTCACCGTCGCATGATCCGGGGCGAGTGGCTGTAATCAACGGGCCCGGCTGCGGCCTAATCTGAAGGTGGGCGAGCAATGCTGCTCAGCTTAGAAATTCGTGACATTCTGATCATTGACCGGCTGGAGATTGCCTTTCAGCCGGGTCTGAACGTGCTGACGGGCGAGACCGGCGCGGGCAAGTCGATTCTGCTGGATGCACTCGGCGCAGTGCTGGGATGGCGCGGGCGCGGCGATCTTGTGCGCCAAGGGGCTGCGCGCGGCGAAGTTACGGCGGTTTTTTACTTGAACGCAGGTCACGCTGCCGAAGCAGTGTTGGCGCAGGCCGATATCCCGCTGGAGGATGGCGAGTTGATCGTCACCCGCTCGCAAACTTCCGAGGGTCGCAAGACTGCACGCGTGAACGACAAAACCGTATCGGCAGGCACCTTGCGCGCGCTTGGTGAAACGCTGGTGGAATTGCACGGCCAGCATGATGATCGTGGGTTGCTCGACCCAAAAGAACACCGCCGTTTGCTGGATGCTTTTGCGGGCATGGCAGCACCATTGGAAGATGTGCGCACCGGCTGGAGTGCCAAAGCGCAAACGGCAAAAGCAGTGCGTCAGGCCGAAGCGGCCTTGGCTGAGGTCGCCGCCGAGGAAGAGTTCCTGCGTCATGCGGTGGACGAGTTGGATAAGCTGTCACCAGAACCGGGCGAGGATGCGACGCTGGATGTGTCGCGCCGCCTGATGCAGCAATCCGAACGTATCCGCGATGATATCAAGGCGGCACATCACGCGATGGGCGGCAATGGCGCGGAAGGGCAGATGTCGGACGCAGCGAGATGGCTTGAGGGCGTTGCAGACCGGGCCGAAGGGCGTCTTGATGCGCCTTTGGAGGCTTTGAACCGCGCCATGCTTGAGCTGGATGATGCGGTGGGCGGTGTTGAGGACGCGTTGCAGATCCTGTCATTTGATCCACTGGAACTAGAGCGGACCGAGGAGCGCTTGTTTGCAATTCGGGCACTGGCGCGTAAGCACAATGTGCAGCCCGATGATTTGGGAATTTTCGCGGACGGCTTGAGGGTACGGCTGGCAGCACTGGATGCAGGCGAGGGCGAGATTGCAAAGCTGCGCGTTGTCGCCAGCGACGCCGATTCAACTTACGCAAAAGCCGCCTGCGCCGTGACCAAGGCGCGCGCGGCCTCTTCCAAGTTGCTTGATGCGGCGATGGCGTCCGAATTGGCCCCGTTGAAGATGGAACGCGCGGTTTTCCGCACTGTCATGGCGGAGGTCGCACCGGGGCCTGAGGGCTGCGATGGCGTGACATTTACCGTGGCAACGAACCCCGGCGCACCTGCGGGACCGCTGAATAAGATCGCATCAGGGGGCGAGCTGTCGCGGTTCTTGCTGGCCCTGAAAGTGTGTCTGGCCGCTGGTAAGGACCCGAAAACGCTGATCTTTGACGAAATTGATCGCGGTGTGGGCGGGGCAACGGCAGACGCGGTGGGCAACCGCCTGAAAGCGCTGGCAGACGGGGCGCAAGTTCTGGTCGTAACCCACTCGCCGCAGGTCGCCGCCAAAGGTGCACATCACTGGCGCGTGGAGAAACGCGGGGAGGCCAGAGACGGCGTTGATGTGACGCTCTCAACCGTGGTGCCGCTGGATAAGGGCGACCGCATTGACGAGTTGGCACGGATGTTGTCGGGCGACCGTGTGACCGATGCAGCGCGCGCTCAGGCGTCAGAATTGCTGGATGCTTGAAGGGCTTGGAGTGGCCTCAAAGATCGCCTAAGAGTTAAATCACCGGGCCCTTTGCTGCCCCAAAAACCCACAAAAAGGCCCGCGCGTGTCCGAACGCAGCACAGACCCGATCCGCGCGCAGGCCAAGGCCGTTCGGCAGGCTTGCCTACTGGGCTGGCAGGTCGTGCGCCACCGAGGCCCCAGCCAAATCCAGTTCTGGTTTATTGCGCTGTTGATTGGGATCGCCGCAGGGTTTGCAGCGCTGTTTTTCCGTAAAGGCATCACCGCGCTGCAAAACTGGGCCTATGCCAACGACGATGTGCGCTCGCTTGCCAGCCACGCCGAGACGCTGCCGTGGTTTTGGTTGTTGATTGTTCCGACACTTGGCGGTTTGGCCGTGGGTGTCCTTCTTCATTTCACCACCAGTGACGGGCGCGCGCGCGGCGTGGCCGATGTGATCGATGGGGCCGCGCTTAACGATGGTCGTGTCGAGCAGAAGGAGGGCTGGGCGAGTGCTGCGGCCTCGATGATTACGCTGTCCACGGGTGGCTCGACCGGGCGCGAGGGGCCTGTGGTTCACCTTGCGGCGGTGATTTCGACATGGGTATCGAACCGCCTACAGGCTGACGGCATCACCGGGCGCGATCTGCTGGGCTGCGCTGTGGCCGCTGCTGTTTCGGCCAGTTTCAACGCGCCGATTGCCGGGGCCTTGTTCGCGCTTGAGGTGGTTTTGCGCCATTTCGCCGTTCACGCTTTTGCCCCGATTGTGATTGCCAGCGTCGCAGGCACTATCATCAACCGCTTGGCATTTGGCGATATTACCGAGTTCTCGCTGCCGATTGAGGGCAACGCGCTTGAGTTCTACGTCGAGCTTCCGGCGTTTCTGCTGCTCGGCCTCGTCTCGGGTCTGGTGGCAGTGGTGTTGATGCATGTCGTGTTCTGGACCGACGGGTTCGGCACCAAAGTGCAGGCGCGCCTGAAGATGCCCGGCTATTTGCGTCCCGCGCTGGCAGGATTGCTGCTGGGCGGTTTGGCTATCGTCTATCCGCATATCATCGGCGTCGGCTACGAGACGACGACGCGGGCGCTGTCGGGCAGCTTGTTGATGCACGAGGCGATTGTGTTCGCGGTCCTGAAGGTGGTGGCGGTGTCGATCCCCGTGGGCGGGCGCATGGGCGGCGGGATATTCTCGCCCTCGTTGATGATTGGGGCTTTGGTTGGGCTGGCCTTTGGATTGGTGGCGACGAGCGTGTTCCCGGAAGTGTCAGGCTCGGAAAGCCTGTACGCGCTGGCGGGCATGGGGGCTGTGGCCGCAGCGGTGCTGGGCGCGCCGATCTCGACGACGTTGATTGTGTTTGAGTTGACTGGCGACTGGCAGACCGGGTTGGCGGTGATGGTGGCGGTGTCGCTGTCGACAGCACTGGCCTCGCGCTTTGTGGACCGGTCGTATTTCTTGACCCAGCTCGAGCGGCGCAATGTGCATTTGGCTGCCGGGCCGCAGGCTTATCTGCTGGCGACTGTGCGGGTGGGCCGGATTATGCGTCCCTTGGGCCATGCCCACGCGCCGCCTGAGGACGAGCTGCTGGAAATGGTCGCGGATGGGCGGTTCTTGCTGGCGAATGCGACGCTTGAGGAGGCGTTGCCGCTTCTGGATAAAGGCGCAGGCGGAGGTTTCTTGGCGGTGGTGTCGCCGGGCAGCGAATTGGCAGGCCCGAAATTGCTGGGGGCAGTGACCCATGTGGACGCCCTAAAAGCCTATAACCGAGCGTTGGCGGCGATTGCGGCGGAAGAGCATAGTTAGCGGCGCTAGATCCGGCCAATTCTGAGGCGTGCCGCGCCGTAGATGAACACAAGGGTAAACCCGGCGCTCGCGGCCCAGAACGGTATTTCCAGCGCCTCTAGTCGGCCCAAGCTTGGCTGGAACGAGGCAACTAACACGCCGCCTGCGAGTGCTCCGAACGGGATCGCACCCCATCCGAAGAAGCGGTAGATGCTGTTGACACGGCCCAGTAGCTCGTCGGGGATCAGGCGTTGGCGGTAGCTGACGGTGATGACATTCCACAGCACCGCAATGACGGTCTCTAGGAAAAGGGCTGCCCCGGCCATCCAAGGCGATCCGGTCAGCACAATCATCAGCGGCGGGATTGGCATCAGCGCAAGTGCCAGCATCAGCCCGTTCTGTGCCCCGAGCCGTCCGGTCAGGCGCGGCCAAACGATGCCTGCGATGACCCCGCCTGCGGCCCCGGCGGTCAGTAAAATACCGTAGGCTGCGGCTGACAGGCCCAAGACCTCTTGGCTATAAAGCACCAGCATTGTCATGAACATCATCGAGCAGAAGTTGATCGCACCCAGCATCAGCGCCAGTTGCAAGACTTGGCGGTGCGCACCCATCCACGCCAGACCCTGACGTGCCTCGGCGAGAAAGCTGCGCTTGGAGGGCAGGACGCGCGCCGGGATTGCCACGCACCAGACAAGTGCTGCGGCCAGCGCGAAACTTGCGGCATCCAGCACAAACGGCGCAGGCACGGCGAAGGCGATCAGCAGGCCCGCGAGCGGTGGGCCGATGAACTTGCCCATGATGTTCTCGATGCTCCAGAGCTGGCCATTTGCCGCCTCGAGGTCAGATTTATCTACCAAGGCGGGCAGCACGGTTTGGGCGGCGTTGTCGCGCAGCACCTCAGCGGTGCCCAAAAGGAACGCCAGCGCTGCAATGGCCGCGATATAGGGCACGGCTTGGCGCATAGGCAGCGGGTCTTGCGGGGCGGCAAACGCGAGGGCCACGATCACCGTGGTCAGCGCAAAGCGGATGACATCGGCCTGAACCATCAAGCGCCGGCGGTCGGTGCGGTCGGTCAGAACACCTGCCGGGATCGCCAGCAGCAGCCACGGTAAATAGGCCGCGAAGGCCACCAGCGAGATCAAAAGCGGGTCGCGTGTGATCAACGTGGCGAGCCACGGGAAAGCCAATGCAGACACACCATCGCCGAGGTTCGAGATCGCGGCGGCCGAGAAGTGCATGCGGTAATTGCGGTTTTTCAAGAGCATGGCCATTGGGCGAGGCTGCGCCCAGGTCTGCGCAGTGTCAAGCATAAGGCGTGACTTACGAAAGTGCGTCAGACAAAAAGAAGGCCAGACCGTGTTTGGCACGGTCTGGCCTTGGTTTGGCCCCGAGGGGGAGAAGGGCCTGTTTCGTCGGCTTCGGCGTTTACCTCAACCAGTATGGAACATGGTCTGGAACAGGCGCGGGTCAAGGCTGTCGGTTTCGAAAGTTGGTCCCTCGGTCAGAACCGACACCGCGTCATGGCTGTGCAGGCTTTCTTGGTGGCTGGCCACGACCCGGAAATCGCCAATGCGGTGCTCGGCCTGCAATTGTTCGGCAAACAGGCGGGCTGCGTCTTCGACAAATATCGGGTTGGCGGCGTTCAACTCAGCAAAGGCCTGCTCGTCCTCGCGTTTGACCATAACTTGCGTCTCGGTGGGCACGGCGCGGCGAGCGGCCTCGATCAGGTCCTCGAACCACAAACATTGTGCGGCCTCGTCCAGCACAACCGACAGGCGCGCAACAGAGCGCTGGGAGTGCGGTGTCGCAAGCTGGCCGCGGAACTGGCGGGCGTGCTCGGACAACTCAAGCGAGCACGGGCAGGTGGACGAATACACATAGTCCAAGTGCACGATCTTCTTGCGCACGCCAGCGCGCTCAACCAGCTCGAGCGCGATATCGTAATACTGGTAGCCTGAAAGGCCCGAGCGCAGGCTTTGCACGCGCACCGGGAACGACAGGCGCATTTGGATACGGGCGTCGAAACTCTCAAGGTCGGTTTTGTAATCGTCGAGTGCGGCCTCGATCACATCAAAGCTGAACGTCGCCTCTGCGTGCTTATAAAAGCTGCGCATGATGCGGGACATGTTGATGCCCTTCTTCTCGGCCTCGAGCGAGACGGTGCCAGTGACCGAGGTCTCAAGCATCACCGGCGCGCCGCCGCGTGTCTCGAACTGCACCGGCAGGCGGAAGTTCGAGATGCCCACATGCTGGATCTGGCGGTTTGCGCCTTTGATCAGCGAGGCGGGGCCGTTTTGCAGATCAGGCAGAGTATCTTTATAGCCCGGCTCGATCGTGAACTCTTCGGGGTAGGCGCGCGCAAGTGCTGGGTAGTCCGGCACCACACCGGGCAGCAAATGGCCCAACGCAGGCTCTAGCGCCGCGACATCGGCTGGGTCGGCTGCCTTGGCCCATGCCTTCAGGACGGCCAGCGCGTCGGCGGCCTCCGCAAAGTCAGGGGAGAGGTCGATATTAGGAGCATAAATATTCATCGGCTGGCCTCGTTCACGTCTGTTCGTCCCGTAGATATGGGGCGATTTGGACCCTTGGACAGGTCCGTATGTATGAAGTTTACGCGACATGAACTTTGTCGGATCACTCCAATCCGACAAAAATAGCAGAAAAAGCGTTCAAGAATAGGTATTTATGAAGTTACGCAGGATCTGCTCGGGAACATGAACATTTTGTGAAAGACAACGGGCAGTTAGGCTATCGGCCTCGTCAGGCGCGAAATAGCCTTTGTGGCGGTAAATGCGGATACGCGCGGCAAATTCTTCGCCATCGGCTTCGGGATGGAACTGCGTGGCATAGACGTTGCGTTTGTAGCGGATCATCTGAAACGGGCAGGGGGCGGAGGCGACGAGGTGGACTGCTGCGTCGGGTAGGTTTTGCACCGCTTCTTTGTGGCCGACGAAGGCGTCAAACGCGTCCGGTAGCCCGGCCAGCAGTGGATCGCGCGCACCGTCTTCGGTGATCTGGCAGGCCACAGCGCCGATGGGTTCGCCGTAAGCCTCTTTCGAGACCTGCGCGCCGAGGTGGTGGGCCAGCACCCCAATCCCGTAGCAGCACCCCAGATAGGGGATGTCGCGTTCGCTAATCTCGGGCATCAGCGACAAGATCGCGGCCTCGATCTGGGCCTCGCTGGGGTCTTTGGTGGCCGGATCATCAGACACGCAGCCCGGCCCGCCGCCAACAATAACGGCGCTGTAGTTGTCGAGGCTTAGACGCGAGACATCCGGCGTCTGGTCCAGCCTGATCCGGTG
Organism: Dinoroseobacter sp.; assembly: GCA_034111085.1. GTDB lineage: Bacteria > Pseudomonadota > Alphaproteobacteria > Rhodobacterales > Rhodobacteraceae > Dinoroseobacter. The sequence goes on along the minus strand of JAWUXZ010000015.1, from coordinate 220,242 downwards.
GGTGCGCTCGGCGCCAAGGCCGGACTTGCGCAGCAGGGCATTAAATTCGCCATCCGCCGCCTCGTCTTCCGGGCGCAGTTGCAGGATCAGAACCGGCTTCATGCCGCAGACAATCCGGCCATGACGTCTGCGATCAGATCGCTCGTGTCTTCAAGGCCGACAGAAAAGCGGATGAGGCCATCGGAAATGCGAAGGCTTGTCCGTTGCTCGGGTGTCAGTCGCTGGTGGGTTGTGGTTGCGGGGTGGGTGGCGATGGATTTCGCGTCGCCAAGATTGTTTGAGATCGTCACGATTTCCAGCGCATTCAGGAACCGAAACGCCGCCGCCTTGCCGCCTTTGAGGTCCAGCGATAAAACCGTGCCGCCCGCTTCCATCTGTGCACATGCCAGCGCGTATTGGGGGTGGCTGGGCAGGTGCGGGAAAATGGTGTTTGCGAGTTTCTCGTGCCCCTCAACCGCTTCGGAAATCGCCAGCGCGGTTGTCGCCTGCGCCCGCACCCGAAGATCGAGCGTCTCCATTCCCTTCAGCATGACCCACGCGTTAAACGGGCTCAGCGCGCCGCCGGTGTGCTTGAGGTAGGGCTCGGCTACCTTGCGCACGAAGTGTTTGGTCCCGCAGATAACGCCGCCCAGACAGCGCCCTTGGCCGTCGATATGCTTGGTGGCCGAATAGATCACGACATCTGCGCCAAGCTCTACCGCGCGCGAAAAGATCGGGGTGGCGAAGACGTTGTCGACGATAACCGTGGCCCCAACAGCATGAGCTATGTCCGACACGGCCTTGATATCAATTACTTCCAGCGTGGGATTAGACAGAGATTCAAAGAACACCGCCTTGGTGTCTGGACGGATCGCCGCCTGCCACTGCGCGATGTCTGCACCGTCTACGAACGTCACCTCGACCCCGTAACGGACTAACACATCCTCAAGGATATAGAGGCACGATCCAAACAATGCCCGGGCCGAGACCACGTGATCGCCCGCCTTCAAAAGCCCGGCGAGCGCACCATTGACCGCCGCCATGCCTGAGGCTGTGGCAAACGCATCCTCGGTCCCCTCTAGGGCAGCAATGCGGTCTTCGAACATGCGCACCGTCGGATTGCCGTAGCGGGCGTAGATATATTCGTCGGGTCCGGCCTCGATAAAGCGCGCCTCGGCGTCTTCGGCGGTGTCGTAGACAAAGCCTTGGGTCAGAAAAATCGCCTCAGACACTTCGCCGTATTGGCTGCGCCGGGTGCCGGAATGTACGAGTTTTGTGCGGGTGTTCCAGTCGGTCATTTCAGTCTCCATGCCCATCTTTTGGACAAACTCCCCCTTGGCCAATAAGGCATCGGAGGGGACCGACAACCTCTTTAGCAGAATGTTTAACGTGGCCTGCAATCCGGCTTCAAATCACCACGAGGATTGGATTAGCCCCGTTGCAGGGCATGGTCAAGCGTGCTCAGCCCAGCGGGCCGGGGCGGCGTTCTTCTGACAGCAGCACATTTGCTTCCACCTCGCCCACACCGGGCAGGGTCATGATGCGGCGTCTGAGGACCCGCTCAAAATCACTGAGATCACGGGCAACGACCCGCAGCCGGTAGTCGTAGGCCCCCAGAACATGCTGGACGAGTTGGACCTCAGGGATCGCCGCAATCGCGCGCTCAAAATCAGCCACACTTGTGCGGCCCTTGGTGGCGAGTTTGACGCCAAGAAACACCGTGACGCCAAAGCCCAGCTTGCCAGCATCCAGACGCACACGGCGTCCGGTAATTACGCCAGCCTCCTCCAGCCGTTTGATGCGCCGCCATGTGGCGGGCTGGCTGAGCCCCAGTTTGCGACCGAGCGCGCTGGCAGGTTGGCGCGCATCCCGGCTGAGTTCGCGCAGGAGTGTGCGGTCGAGGTCATCGAGATCGAGGCTCATAGGGGCAACGCCTCGTCAGCCTTGACGGTCGAGACCAGCATCAACTGCTCGATATCTTGAATATGCGGCAGGGTCAGAATGCGGGCGCGGTAGACTTGCGTATAATGCCCCATGTCGCGGGCGAGGATGTTAAGGCGCAGGTCGACGCGGCCGAGGAAGGTTTGGATCTCGGTGACTTCCGGCACCTCGCGCGCCGCCGCGATCAGCGCGTCAAAGGCGTTGGGCTGGGTCTTGTCGAGGGTGATGCGCAAGCTGACCTCCACCCCGTAGCCGAGCGCGCGCCAGTCAATCACGGCCTCGATGCTTTGCAACACGCCCGCCTCTGTCAGTTTATCGAGCCTGCGCCACGCCACAGCCGCGCTGACGCCTGCGCGCATCGCCAGATCAGCGGTGCTGATGGCCGGGTCCGCTTGCAGGTATCGCAAGAGCCGTCTGTCGGTGTCGTCAAGCATGAGTATTTAGGCCTAGAAGAATAACGCGCATGAATTTTACAGATATTGGGAAAATTATGTGAAAATTGCAAGGCATCTGAAGGCCTGACGGGGCATTCTACGTTCAGAACGTTACCCACCGGAGGATACATTATGCGCGTTTATTATGACCGCGATTGCGACATTAACCTGATCAAGGACAAGAAAGTAGCCATCCTCGGCTATGGCTCCCAAGGTCACGCGCACGCTCTGAACTTGCGCGATTCAGGTGCTAAGAACCTCGTCGTCGCCCTGCGCGAAGGCTCGGCCTCAGCCGCCAAAGCCAGGGGTGAAGGCCTTGAGGTTATGGGCATCGCCGAGGCAGCCGCATGGTGCGATGTCATCATGTTCACTATGCCCGATGAGTTGCAGGCCGAGACCTACAAGAAATACGTCCATGACAACATCAAGCCCGGTGCGGCCATCGCATTTGCCCACGGCCTGAACGTGCATTTCGGCCTGATCGATCCCAAGCCCGGCATCGACGTTATCATGATGGCCCCTAAAGGCCCCGGCCACACCGTGCGCGGCGAGTTCGCAAAAGGTGGCGGCGTGCCTTGCTTGGTTGCGGTCGACAAAGACGCATCTGGCAAGGCGCTTGAGATCGGTTTGTCGTATTGCTCGGCAATCGGTGGCGGACGCTCGGGCATCATCGAGACCAACTTCCGCGAAGAGTGCGAAACCGATCTGTTCGGCGAGCAAGCGGTTCTGTGCGGCGGCCTTGTCGAGTTGATCCGCATGGGCTTCGAGACCCTGGTGGAAGCCGGTTACGCGCCCGAGATGGCGTATTTCGAGTGCCTGCATGAAGTGAAGCTGATCGTGGACCTGATCTACGAGGGCGGCATCGCCAACATGAACTACTCTATCTCGAACACGGCGGAATACGGTGAGTACGTGTCCGGCCCGCGCATCCTGCCTTACGACGAGACCAAGGCGAAGATGAAAGCGGTTCTGACCGACATCCAGAACGGTAAGTTTGTGCGCGACTTCATGCTTGAGAACGCAGTGGGTCAGCCGTCGTTCAAAGCAACCCGCCGCATCAATGACGAGCACCAGATCGAGAAAACCGGCGAGATCCTGCGCGGAATGATGCCGTGGATTTCGGCAGGCAAGATGGTTGATAAAGAGCGGAACTAATAACGCCGCATCTTGAAAGAAACGTGACGGGTGGGACCGGACTGTTTGTCCTTTGCAAGCAGGCGCTCCCACACCCTAACAAGCTAGGCGCGACCTAGCGCTGAAACGCATAGCGGCCCTGCACATCGCGGGGCCGCTCTTGTTTGTCGCCCTCGCGCCCCCCAATTGCCCCCCATCATGGAAACGCATCACATCACGACCCGCACCGGGTGGCCCGACGATATCCCCACCCTGACTGCAAATTATCCGCGCCCTGATTGGGACGTGCACCCACATTTGCGTGAACCCACCCGGCAATGGATGGGCGCGCATCAGGGCTTTCGCCGCTTGGCCGATGTGCTGCGCGACGACGCCGAGCATTACTTGGATGCAAAGATCGACGGTGATCTGTATGCCGCACGACTGGCGCGCTATGGACGGATGTTGACGATGAACTTGCACGGTCATCACACATGGGAAGACCGCAATTTCTTTCCCGAAATCAATTCGGTAGATCCTAGGTTTGAGGCCGGTCTTGAGGTCCTCGAGGCCGATCATCTGGTCCTTGACGAAACACTGGACCGCTTCAAACGCTCGGCCAATCGCGTCGTGCAACTGATGCAGCTAGAGGAGGCGCAAGCGTTTGAGGAGGCGGGCGATGTGCATCGCACGGTGTCCGAGATTGAGGGGTTTCTAAAGCGGCATTTGACCGATGAGGAAGACCTGATCGTGCCGATTATCTTGCATCATAAGATGCGGGGGTAAGTGGTTGGGTGAGCCCCGCCCTACGATTGTAGGGTGGGGTTTATCGCGCCAGCCATATTATACCGCGCTCTCAACCGCCTCGCAGATATCGCCCACAACGCGCTCCATCAGGCTCGCATCCTCGGCCTCTGCCATCACTCGGATCAAAGGCTCGGTCCCGGATTTGCGGATCAACAGACGCCCGGACCCGTTCAGGCGATCCTCACCAGCCGAAATCGCAGCTTTTACCGACGCATTATCCAGCGGCGTTGCCCCGGCCCCGAACCGCACGTTACGCAGCAATTGCGGCAGCGGCTCGAACACGCGCATCATTTCGCTGGCGGGCTTTCCGGCGCGCACCATTTCGGCGAGGAACTGTAGTCCGGCAATCAGGCCATCTCCGGTGGTTGCATAGTCAGTCATCACGATATGACCCGATTGCTCGCCGCCGAGGTTGTAGCCTTCGGCGCGCATCGTCTCGACCACGTAGCGGTCACCCACTGCGGTGCGTTTCAGCGTTAAACCGCGTCCCGAAAGGAACCGCTCGAGCCCCAGATTGGACATCACAGTAGCCACCAGCGTATCTCGGCTTAGCCGCCCGTCACGTGCCCAAGAGCTTGCAAACAGGGCCATAATTTGATCGCCATCGGCAATGCGGCCGGCCTCATCGATCAAGATCACCCGATCTGCGTCGCCGTCCAGACAAATGCCCAGATGCGCGCCGTGTGCGACCACCAGATCGGCGGCAGATTGCGGATTGGTCGAGCCGCACCCGAGGTTGATATTGGTGCCGTTTGGATTGACGCCCAGGGGGATCACGTCCGCGCCTAGCTCCCACAACACCATGGGCGCAGTTTTATAGGCAGCCCCATTGGCGCAATCGACCACGACCTTGAGGCCATCGAGCGACAGATCGAGCGGGAAGGTCGATTTCGCGCGCTCCACATAGCGGCCCAGACCGTCCTCGATCCGCTTGGCGCGTCCGATGTTTTCGGGCTTGGCGAGGATGATCTCGCCGTCGATCATGGCCTCAATCTCGAGTTCGGCTTCATCGCTGAGCTTGAACCCATCGGGGCCGAAAAACTTGATGCCGTTGTCTTGGTGCGGGTTGTGGCTGGCTGAGATCATCACACCCACATCGGCGCGCATCGATTTGGTCAACAGCCCCACCGCAGGCGTTGGCACCGGACCCAAAAGCAGCACATTCATCCCCGTGGAGGTGAACCCGGCGGTCAGCGCGTTCTCTAGCATATAGCCCGACAGCCGCGTGTCCTTGCCGATCACCACGCGGTGCGAGTCTGATCCATCGCGCCGGAAATAACGCCCGGCGGCTGCGGCGAGTTTTTGTACCAACTCCGCCGTCATTGGATGCACGTTGGCGCGTCCGCGCACACCGTCGGTGCCGAAATATTTCCGTGTCATTTGCTCGCCCCTATTCCAGCCACCGCAGTCCACAGCGCCAGCGCCTGTGCGGTCTGTTCTACGTCATGAACGCGCAAAACCTGAACCCCTTGTGACACGCCTTGCAGGCCAAGCGCGATGGACCCCGGCGCGCGATCGGCGGGATTTTGCGCATCCCCGAGCTTGCCGATGAAGCCCTTGCGCGATGCACCCAGCAAAAGCGGGCAGCCGAGCGCGTGAAACAGGCTGAGGCCGCGCATCAGGGCGAGGTTATGGGCGAGTGTTTTGCCGAACCCGATACCGGGGTCGAGCATGATGTTATGTGCGGCAATGCCTGCGGCCAGCGCGCGGTCGCGGATATCCTCAAGCGCGTCATAGACATCCAGCAGCACGTTGTCGTAGCGCGGGTCGATCTGCATCGTCGCTGGCGGCCCTTGGCTGTGCATCAGGCAGGCAGGTGCAGCGGAATAGTTAAGGAAGTCAGCCATCTCTGGGTCGAAGTTCATGCCTGAGACGTCATTGACCAACTGCGCGCCTGCATTCAGTGCGGCTTGTGCCACGACGCTTTTGCGGGTGTCGATGCTGATCATTTTGCCCGTGGCAGCTAGGGCTTTGATGATCGGTGCGGTGCGAGCGATCTCGTCGTCAATTGCTACATCGACGGCTCCGGGGCGCGTAGACTCGCCGCCTATGTCGAGAATATCCGCCCCCGCCATAGTCGCCGCATGGGCCATTGCCGCCTCGGGCGCATCAAATTTCCCACCATCGGAAAAGCTATCGGGCGTCACGTTGAGGATGCCCATGATGCGCGGTGCGTCGAAGTTTAGCCCAGCCATTGGGACGCGCGGTGCGCATAGAGCGTCCAGCATTACGGTAGGCAACTCGGTCGCGGCGATCACTTCGGACGGGCCGGTGCGCGATAAGATCTCGACCTGCGCAAAGGACGCCCAACCGCCCGCAAGCCGCAGCGCCCCCGGCGTCGCCGGATCGCAGATCATCGCGCGCGGATAGAGGGTTTCGGTCATAGGCTGCGCACAGCACCTGCGTTGAAGCCCGCCGCCAGCCAATCGGCAACGGCGAGCGCATCGGTCACATCTTGCGGCGCGCCTTCAACGGCATCGACGACGATCTTAGAGGGCGCGCAGACGGTCATCTGGCCTTGGCCCGCCGCCCATTCAATCTCGGTGCGGCTGGACACAACCAGACAGCGCGGATCGCGTCCGCCCAAAACCCATGCGGCTTGATCAAGGCCCAGCAGTGCAATCCGCCGCCGGGCAAGCGCGTGGGCTGCATCCGGCAACGCGGTCGCAGGATCGGGCAGGGCGATCAGGACGGCCGGTAGGGTCTCGGACGCCAGCGCGTCTAACGCTGCCCCCAGCCGCGCGCCGATATCATGAGGCACGAGAGCTACCTGCACCGGGGCGGCATCTAGCCCCGTTCCGGTTGCTATTGCCTCGCCCGAGCTGCGCACAATCTCGACGCCAAGCGCAAACGGCCCGCGGTCCAGCTTTTCGATCCGCACGAAAATACGCGCCGCACGCGGGTCTTGCAGCACCAGTGCCGCGATCCGTTCGGCAAGGGTTTCCAGCAAGTCCAGCCGCTCGTCGCTGAGGGCGGTATCAATCGCCTCGGTGAGCGCATCATAGGACACCACCTGATCGACATCATCGCCGAGCGCACCCGCAAGCGTTTGCACCTCAACCACCAGATTGAAGCGCAAGCGCTGCGACACACCACGTTCGACCTGGAATGCACCGATCTCAACCTCGAGAATATGGTCGCGCAGCGAAATCCGGTCCAGTTGCGGCGCATCACGGGGTGTGGTCGCGGCGCGGGCGGCCAATTCATCTGCGGCCATCGCGGTCTTTTCGGTCATCTGAGGCGTCCTTGTCGGCTTCGCGCTAGGCCTTGCCATGAAAAAGGGCAGACCCGCAAAGCCTGCCCCGTCATTCTGTACGCCTGATGCGACTAGTTCGAAGCCGTGCGGCCCGGATAGTACTGACGGTAGAACACATGCACGCCGATCTGGCCGGTACGCTCATACTGGCTGGCCCATGAAGGGCTGACCGCAGTTGTATGGTAATGCGTCACATCCGTTGGGATCAGGCGCGGCGCACCGTCCATCACAGCGCGGGCGACTTTGCCGACGTTGTTGTAGGCACCGCGATTGTCGATATTCTCGGGCTTGCCGTCGCAGGTATAGCTGAACTGACAGCCATGAATGCGGCCGGTTCCCTGATTGACGACACCGCAGACCGAGTTTGGATAGCGACTGGAGGCTTTGCGGTTGAGGATAACCTCAGCCACCGCAGCTTGGCCTTCGGGCGTCTCGCCGCGCGCTTCAAAGTAGAGCGCTTCCGACAAGCATTGCCATTCGGGCCCACCAGAAGCAGTTGGCGTTCGCTCCAGCCAAGCGCGGGTGTATTGCGGAAGTGGAGCCGCTCCGCCACGAGGGCGGGCAAGGTTGCCCAAATGGCCTTGAGGCAAAGCCTCCAAAGCAGAGCGTTCCTCGCCAAGAAGCGAGCCGATTTGAGCGTCCAAGGACGCAAATGGAGTCGTTGATGAGCTGGCAGTCGTATCGGCTAAGGCAGTAGTGGCAGCGCCCGCCGAAAGACCCAAGCCCACGATAGCAGCAATCGTGTGCGTTAGTCTCACAGTTTTTCCTTCGGTCTTATTTCACCGAAGCTGACATCCCCCAATGCAGCTTGACTTGAAGTTCTAGAGGGGGTTTGCGGCAGCGCCTAGACGAGAACAGGGCCATTCCGCCCAATTGTGACAAAGGCGACACAAACTGTCAGGTCGCCTCTGTACGTCCCCCGAGCGATAAAACACGACCTAAAATATTGAAACGGCGTGGCTTTTTATCAGACGGCGTATCGGTCAACGCCAGATGTGCTGCGGCAAGACGCGCCACTGGCACCCGGAAGGGCGAGCAGCTGACATAGGTGAAACCGGCTTTGCGGCAGAAATCTATCGAATCGGGGTCGCCCCCGTGTTCACCGCAAACCGACAATGTCAGCCCTGGGCGCGCATTGCGTGAGCGCTCGGCCGCGATTGTCAGCAACTCGCCCACACCGTCCGCATCAAGCGTATGAAACGGGTCTTCCGGGAACACGCCTTGGCGGACATACTCGCCCATGAAGCGTCCGGCATCGTCGCGGCTGAGGCCGTAGGTCATCTGGGTCAGGTCGTTGGTTCCGAACGACAGGAAATCCACGATCTCGGCGATATCACCAGCGCGCAAGGCCGCGCGCGGCGTCTCGACCATCACGCCCAGCCTATAGTCGAACTCCGCCCCGTCCTCGGCGCGCACGGCGGCGGCGACGGCATCAATGTGACCCCGAACAAGTTCGACCTCGCGCTTGGCCGACACCAGCGGGATCATGATCTCGGGCGTGACTGTTGCGCCGCGCCGGGCTGCCAGCAAGGTCGCCTCGAAAATCGCGCGCGCCTGCATCGCGTAGATTTCGGGCATTAGAACACCGAGACGCACACCGCGCATCCCCAGCATCGGGTTGAACTCTTGCAACTCGGCAATGCGGTGGGTGACGGTGGACAACGGCAGATCGAGCGCCTCGGCCAATTCGATCATCCCCTCGCGGCTATGGGGCAGAAATTCGTGCAAGGGCGGATCAAACAGGCGGATACAGACGGGCTGGCCGCGCATGATCTCGAACAATTGCAGGAAGTCCTCGCGCTGCATTGGCAGCAGGCGGGCGAGTGCGTTGGCGCGTCCCTCGGCCTCGTCGGCGAAGATCATCTCGCGCATCACCGTCAGACGGCCCTCGTCGAAAAACATATGCTCGGTGCGGCACAGACCGATGCCTTGGGCCTCAAAACGCCGCGCCGTCTCTGCGTCCCCCGGCGTGTCGGCATTGGCGCGCACGTCGATATCGCGCGCCTGATCGGCCCAGTTCATCAGCGTGCGGAAGGCCCCATCCAGGGCAGGCTCTAGCAGTGATACTGCGCCGTCGAGCACTTCGCCCGCTGTGCCGTTCAGCGTGATCTCTGCGCCCTCGTTCAAGACCCGGCCATCGGGCAAGGTCAGGGTGCGCTCGCGTCCGTTGATCTCGATCTCGTCTGCGCCAACAACGCAAGGCACGCCAAGACCGCGCGCGATCACGGCAGCATGGCTCGACATACCGCCGCGCACGGTCAACACGCCCAAGGCCGCGTGCATCCCGCGAATGTCCTCGGGCGAGGTTTCGCGGCGCACGAGGATTGAGCCCTCGCCGCGTGACGCTGATTCCTGCGCTGCGGTGGCCGAGAATACCAACTTGCCAGTGGCCGCCCCCGGTGAGGCTGCCATCCCGCGCGCCAAACGCACCGGTGTGGCTTGAGGGTCGACTTGGCGGTGCAGCAATTCAGACAGCGCGCGTGGCTCTATCCGCAGCAGCGCGTCTTGGTTTGTGATGATGCCTTGTTCGGCCAAGCTGACGGCGATCCGGACTGCCGCGCGGCTAGAGCGGGGAACGCGTACGGCATCGAGCACCCACAAAAGGCCTTGATCGAGCGTGAATTCGATCTGCATTTCCTCGCGCAGCGCTGTGCGCAGGGTGTCGCCCATGGTTTGCAGCTGGGCAAACACCTCTGGGGCGGCGTCTTGTAACGACGGCCCGCGGGTATCGTGGGTCAGGTAGAGGGCGCGCTGGGTTTCCAAAGCATCGCGGCCTTGGCTTTGGCTGAGGTAGCGCCCGATAATTTTGGGCTGGCCGGAGGTGGCGGATACGAACTGGATCACGCCGGACCCGCTTTCAACGGGTCCCATGCCGGGGGCCATTTCTTGGACGACCAAACCGAGGCCCGCATTCTCGGGCGCACCGCGTGCTTGGCGCAAAAGCCGCGCGCTGGTGCCGTCCCATGCCCGCGCGGTCGAGCGCAGTACATGCTGCAACTGCTTGGCGGGGTCTTGGGGGAACGGTTCTTCCATCTCGTCGGAATAGGCGGACAGGGCGTCGGACAAATCACGCTCGGTCGGGAGTTCGGGCATCGGGAAATCGTCGGGATCAAGGCGCGCGACATCGACCGCATAGGCATGGATGAAGCGCATATAAAGACGGCGCGCGGCTTCTGGTCCGATCCGCTCGCTTAGGCGTGCCAGTTGCGCGTCGTTCATCCCGATGTCGAGGATCGCACTTGGCCCGCCCCATTCGCTCATCTGTGGGGAGGGGCGCACCGAGACCAGCGGCATGTCCCCAAATTGCGGCAGCAAAGCGCTGGCGTCAAAGCCTTGGCCGTTGGCGATCTGGCGCACGGCTTTACACGACAGTGCTGCGGTGCGCGGGACGGGCAGGTTCAGGCGGATCAGGCGTTGCAGGCATTTCGCACGGGTGCCGTAGGTGGCATCCGACATGGTCGCGGTTGGGGTAATTTCGATGAAATCAACGCCGTTCTGCACTGCGGCACTCCTTTATTGAGCGTGCAGCATAGGGGTGCACGGGGAGGGCGCAATGGACAGGACGCCGCGTTGGGGTGGCGTGGTTTGGTCCCGCCGATTACCCCTCAACTTTGGTCAAATCCGCCACCTGCCCGCAGGTTGCGCGAATGCGGTGCAGCAGGTTCAGGCGGTTGCGGCGCAGCACGTCGGTGTTGGCATTCACCTGCACGCTGTTAAAGAACGCATCGATAGGTGCGCGCAGACCTGCCATCGCAGTCATGGCGGTGGCGAAATCCTCGAGTTTTATAGCCGGGGCAATCGCGGCCTCGGCAATATCGAGTGCCTCGAACAGGGCCACTTCCGCGTCGGTTTCCGCGAATTTCACATCCGCGCCGTAGGAGTATTCGACGCCGTCTGCGGCCTCGGCCTGTCCCAAGATATTGGCGGCGCGTTTGTAACCTTGGATCAGGTTAACGCCGTCTTCGGTCTTGAGGGTGTTCGAGAGTGCTTCGGCGCGTTTGACCAGAAGTGTGAGGTCGTCGTTTTGGGGCGTCGCACCGTCAGGTGCGCCATTGGAAGGACTAAGGCAGGCGTCGATGACGTCATGGCGGATGCCTCGGTCCTTGAGGAAGACCTTTAGGCGGTCGTGGAAGAAGGAGAGGAGGTTTGAGGCATCCAACTGGGCGGCAGCAAAGCCTTCATCTATCAAGCGGATGCGGCCTTCAAAAGCGTCAATGCGCTCTTCAGTCCCTTGGACCTGCTCTACTAATTCTCGCCATCCGTCGAAATCATTTGGCTTCGAAGCCGAACTCCCTTTGATTGCTTCTTTGGATGCGTCCAATTCTTCAGCAATCTGACGAATGGTTCGGATGGAAATCCGATGATCCAGACACTTTTCAACAAAGATGTGGTCCACCAACCCAACCCGCACCTCATTCTCCAACACCAACCGAATAACCCCAAGCGCGGCCCTGCGCAGCGCAAACGGATCCTTGCTCCCGGTCGGTTTCTCATCAATCGCCCAGAACCCCGTCAACGTATCCAGCTTATCCGCCAAAGCCACGGCCACCGACACAGGCGCGCTCGGCACGTCATCGCTTGGGCCCAGCGGTTGGTAATGCTCCACGCAGGCCTCGGCCACCTCGACGGGATGGCCCGCAGGCCCGGCGTAGTATTTGCCCATCAGGCCTTGAAGCTCGGGGAACTCGTAGACCATCTCGCTCGATAGATCAGCCTTGGCGAACCGCGCGGCTTGCTCGGCCAAATCAGGCTCGGCCCCGACCAAGGGTGCTATCTCGCGCGCCAAGGCGGCAATCCTGTCGATCCGCTCGGCTTGTGATCCCAGCTTATTGTGGAACGTCACATTCTCCAGCGACTTCAACCACGGCTGCGCACCGGCCTCGGCCACGCGCAAATCGTTCTCCCAGAAGAACTTCGCATCGGCCAAACGTGCGGCCAGAACCTTCTGGTTGCCCGCAAGGATTGTCGCCCCGTGATCGGCGGTCTCGGTATTGGCGACGGTCACGAAGCGCACGATGCGGTCGTCTTTGTCTTTGACGGAAAAGAACTTCTGATGTTCCTTCATGGAGGTTTGCAGCACCTCCGGGGGCAGGTCTAGGAAGTCCGCGCCGATCTCGCCCAGCAGGACCACGGGCCATTCGACAAGGCCTGCGACCTCGGCCAGCAGGCCCTTATCCTCGACAACCTCAAGACCAAGCGCAAAGGCTTGGTTGGTGGCGTCCGACCAGATTGCATCAGCGCGTTCTTCGGCGTTCAAGACCACATTTGCGCGCTTTAGCTTCACCTCGTAATCCTCAAACGAGGTTACAGAAAAAGACCCCGGCGCAAGGAAGCGGTGGCCCTCGGTGGTGTCGCCAGACGTGATGCCATCGACGTCCATCGGCACGATCTCTGCACCTGCCTGGTCACTCATCACGCATAAGATAGAGTGCAGCGGACGCACCCAGCGCAATGTCCCGTTGCCCCAGCGCATGGATTTCGGCCACGGGAAGCCACGAATGGTCGCCTCCAGCACCTCGGCCACAATCTCAGCGGCTGGGCGTCCGGGCTTTTCCATGACCGCAAATAGCACGTCGCCCTTCTTGGTCTCGCGCACTTCTAGCTGATCGCGGGTCAGGCCCGTCGAGCGTAGAAACCCTTCGAGCGCTTTTTCAGGCGCGTCGGCTTTCGGACCTTTGCGTTCTTCGCGCGTGGCCGGGCTAGCTGCCAGCAGATCGGATAGGGCAAGCGTCAGACGGCGCGGCGTCGAGAACGCGCGTGCACCTGCGTAGGTCAGACCCGCATCGACAAGTCCGTTCGTGACCAGCTTTTGCAGATCAGACGCGGCTTTCGCCTGCATCCGTGCGGGGATTTCCTCGGAGAAAAGTTCGATCAGCAGATCGGGCATGATGCGTTCCTATTGGTCTGCGCGAGGCGGGCATTCCTCGCCAATGGCCGAGCCATCGTAGGATTTGCGTCCGCAATTGTTGAGCTGATGCCACGCGAAGCCGGTGCCATCTGGATAAAGTGCAATGATCCGGTCGATGCCAAACGCGACGTTCTTGGTGCCCATCAGCGAGATGGCCGCGCGCGCGGTGACATCCTCGCCGATTTGGCGCGCGTCATAGCAATCAAACCACACCGGTGCGATGGTCGGCCCGGTGTCTGCGGGGCGGTCATACGTCTCGGTAAAGCCAAGCGGTTGCTCGGTCAGCGAGAAGCAGGCGCGAAAACCCAAAGGCGAGCTTTCCGAGCGGATCGCAGTATAGCCGGTCACGTCGAGCTGCACCGTCTCGGCCAGCAAGGTCGTCAGGGTGATTTGGTCCTGCACCGGGGCAGGCACATGATAGGCGTAGGTCTGGGTGTACCAGATGCCAAAGCCCGCGAGCGCCGAGGCCAGAACAATGCCGCCTGCCGCGATTTTTCCGCCGTTCATGCTGCGTCCTCCGTCCAGCCGCCAGCAGTGGTCTGCAGGAAAGCATCCGCGCAGGCCTTTGCCAAGTTTCTCACGCGCCCGATATAGGCTTGCCGCTCGGTCACGGAAATCACGCCGCGCGCATCGAGCAGGTTAAAGATGTGGCTGGCCTTGATGCACTGGTCATAGGCCGGGTGCGCCATGACGATGCGCTTGCCCGTCTTGGGGTCCAGCGCGTCCGCGGCCAAGATCGCGGCGCATTCCACTTCGGCTTCCATAAAATGTTTCAACAGCACCTCGGTATTGGCCGTATCAAAGTTGAACCGCGCGTATTCTTCTTCGGTCTGCTTGAAGATATCGCCATAGCTGAGCGGGATCGGCGCGTCGGGGGCGTTGAACGGCATGTCCATCACATGATCGACGCCGAGGATATACATCGCCAGACGCTCAAGCCCGTAGGTCAACTCGCCCGACACCGGATGGCAGTCATGGCCGCCGACCTGCTGGAAATAGGTGAACTGCGAAACCTCCATGCCATCGCACCAAACTTCCCAGCCAAGACCCCATGCGCCAAGGGTTGGGCTTTCCCAGTCGTCCTCGACAAAGCGGATATCGTGCATCGACGCGTCTACACCGATTGCCTTAAGCGACCCGAGATAGAGCGCCTGTAAATCCGGCGGCGAGGGCTTAATCAACACTTGGAACTGGTAGTAATGCTGCAAGCGGTTTGGATTCTCGCCGTAGCGTCCATCGGTAGGGCGGCGCGAGGGCTGAACGTAGGCCGCAGCCCACGGCATTGTACCCAGCGAACGCAGGGTTGTGGCGGGGTGAAACGTGCCCGCACCCACCTCCATGTCATAGGGCTGCAAAACCGCGCAGCCCTTGGCCGCCCAGTAACTTTGCAGTCGCAGAATGATCTCTTGGAACGAACGCGGCGTGTCCATCTTGGTGTCCATCTGGAGGCCCCTTATGAAAGCGCGTTCTGCATAGGCAACAGGGGCAGGGGGGTCAATCAAGCGATCCCCTATATTCGGGTGCAATCACCCGGCAAACTGCTAGGGTCTGCGCCAATTGGCACATTATGCGGAATCACAGGCGCTCATGGTACGTTTTCTTTATCTCTTGGTTGGTTTGGTCTTTTTGGCAGCGGCTCCGGTCGCCGCACAGGAACGCGTTTGGGTTCAGGTTGAGGCCAACGCAACATTGGCCGAGGCCGAAGCCGCCGTGCGGCGCTACGCGGCCGTTACAAATGACGTCAACGGGGTGCGGTTGCGCTCGGGTTGGTATGCCGTGGCGCTTGGGCCGTTTGCGCCAAACGCGGGCACCGCTGAATTGCAGCGCTTGCTGCGCGCAGGCCTTGTGCCGCGTGACAGCTATCTCGCCGATGGCACCGACTATATCGGGCAGTTCTGGCCCATCGGGGCCAATACACTGGCCGCGCGCCCGGTGACGCCCGGCCAAAACGTTACCGAAGGCCAAGACGTTACCCAAGTCCAAGCCTTGCCCCCAGTTGTGGTCGTTATTGAGCCGCCTGTGCCATCCGAGGAAACCCGTGCTGAGGCCTTGCAGACCGAGCGTCTTCTCGACCGGCCTGCCCGCGAAGACTTGCAGATCGCGATGCAGTGGTTTGGCTTTTACCGCTCGGGCATTGACGGCGCGTTCGGCCCCGGAACTCGAAATGCGATGGCCGAATGGCAGAGCGCACAGAATTACGAGGCCAATGGTGTGCTGAGCACCAAACAACGGGTGGAGCTGCTCGGCAGTTACCAAGCCGAGTTGGACAGCGTCGGCCTTGCCGTGGTGCGCGATGATGCCGCCGGTATCGAGATGCAATTCCCCCTAGCGCGCGTTGCCTTTTCGCTGTTTGAGCCACCATTTGTGCAATACAATAACACCGATGGCTCAGGCGTGCGCGTATTGCTGATCAGCCAAGAAGGCACCCGCGCAACCTTGCACGGCCTTTACGACATCATGCAGACGCTTGAGATTGTGCCGCTGGAAGGCGCGCGCGAGAAGCGCAGCAATGATTTCACGCTGACAGGCCAAAGCGACGATTTGCATAGCTATACCTATGCGCGACTTAACGATGGCCTCGTCAAAGGCTTCACCGTCACTTGGGCCCCTGAAGAGGCTGAGTTGATGAACAAGATCGCGCGCTTCATGCAAGATAGCTTCACACCTGTAGGCACCAGCGCGCTTGACGAGACTTTGGGCCAGCCGTCTGTAGATCAGCGTATCGACTTGATGGCGGGTCTTGAGGTGCGCCAACCGGTCCGCTCGCGTTCGGGCTTTTTCGTTGATGCGCGTGGCACAATTTTGACGACGACCGAAGCCGTTGACCAGTGCAGCCGTGTCACGCTTGGGGCATCCAGCACGCTTGAGGCTGATGTCATCGGGTCCGACGAGGCACTTGGTCTCGCCGTGTTGCGCCCTCGCAGTGCGCAAGCCCCGATCAATTATGCAGCCTTCCTAGATGGCATCCCACGCTTGCGCTCCGAGATCGCTGTGGCGGGCTTTTCGTTTGAGGGTGCGCTGGGCGCTCCGACGCTAAGCTTTGGCACACTCGAAGACCTGCGCGGTCTGGCCGGAGAAGCGCAGCTGACGCGCCTCGCCGTGGCTGTGCAGGCGGGCGATTCAGGTGGTCCGGTTCTGGACGCGTCTGGCAAAGTGCTTGGTTTGTTGCTGCCGACAGGTGCAAACAAAGCGCGCGCGTTGCCGGAAGGCGTGAATTTCGCGGCCAATGCGGATGCGATCTCGGGGCTTCTGAGCACCGCAGGTGTGAGCGTGCGGCGCGAGCTTGCCAGTGGTGTGGTTGATCCAGCCGATCTGACGGCGCTTGCGGCGGACATGACCGTGCTGGTGAGCTGCTGGGAGTGATTGAACGCTTCGCGCAGTAATTCAGCGCAGGCGTATTTGGGCGTTAGGGCATGGTGTCACTCCGAAGAGACCATGCTCGCAACCTAGTCCATCCAAAACCGTCGCGTGAATAACACAAACACGGCCATCAATTCCAACCGCCCGATTAGCATTGCTGCGGTAAGGATCCACTTGGCGGTATCGTTCAGCGGCGCGTATGTGCCTGATGGCCCGATGATTGACCCCAGACCCGGCCCAATATTGGCGAGAGCTGCGGCTGATCCCGACAGCGATGTGACCAAATCCAGCCCTGTCAGGCCCAGCAATACCGTCACGATGCCAACCGACACGGTGAACATCACGAAAAACGCCATGACCGAGTTCAGGACATCTTCGCTGACCGTGCGCCCCTCGTACTTGGCCGAAAACAAGCCGTGGGGCGAATGGATGCGCCGGATTTGCGCCCGCACTGCCGAGATTAGGATCTGGTAGCGGAAAATCTTGATCGAACAGCAGGTCGATCCCGCGCACCCCCCCACAAGCCCAAGAAAGAAGAACATCACAACCGCGAGTGGCCCCCAAAGCTGGTAGTCGGTGCTGGCATAGCCCGTGCCCGAGATAATCGAGGTGACGTTGAACAGGGCTTGACGGAACGCCGCCTCTGTCGCGTCCCCGGCCAGAAAAACCCGAAAGCTCGCCATGGTCAGCGTGATCACTGCGATCATGCCAATAAAGGCGCGGACTTGGCTATCGCGCCACAACGGCTCGGCGCTGCCCGCTAGGATTTGGACGTAGCGCACGAAGGGCAGGCTGGCGAGGATGATGAATATCACCGCAACATATTCCGGCGCACCCTGAAACGCGCCAAAGCTTGCGTTATAAGTTGAAAATCCGCCGGTCGAGACGGTGGTAAGCGCATGGTTCAACGCATCAAACGCGGGCATTCCCACCATCAGATAGCCAAGGATACAGGCACCCGTGAGCCCCAGATAGATGATCGAGATTTGCTGGGCGATCTCTGCCGCGCGCGGCAAGATCTTTCCCATGGTATCAAACCCCTCAGAGCGGAATATCTGCATGCCGCCCACGCGCAACTCGGGCAAGAACACCATTGCCACAACGATGATCCCGATGCCGCCGAACCATTGCAACATCGAGCGCCAAAGCAGCAACCCCGCAGGCAGCTGATCGAGCCCCGTGAACACCGTCGCACCCGTGGTGGTCAGTCCCGACATCGCCTCAAACAACGCGTCTACATAGGGTGCTTGCGTCGCGCCCATCCAGAACGGCAGCGCGCCGAAGGCTGGCAAAAATAGCCACACTCCGACCGCCATCAAGAAGGTCTGCTGGATCGACAGGCGTTGTTTGACCCCATTGGCGCAGGCAACAGCGCTGAGAAGTCCGACCAATCCGGTGATTGTCGCAGCCTCAAAGAACGCCCAAGCATTGCCGGTATCCAGCGCCAGATCAGTGAAGAATGGCACCAGCATCGACGCGCCAAGAGCGGTCAACAATAGTCCAGTGACGTAACCAACGGGGCGTAAATCATACATATGCAAAGGCTTGGCTTTGGCGGGCTTGGCTGTCAATGGGGCGCGCACCGTGTTGGCTACCGAAAACAAACGCGACGGATCGTTGCGCCAAACACGCCAGATATTAACGAAAAAGTCTTTGCGCCCGCGCCCTCAGCCCGCTAGCCATTACATCGGACAAGCTTGGAGGCCCCTCATGAACGCTCTACTTAACACCGTCGATCCCGATGGGCTGGCCGAATTCTCGGTTGTTTTCACTGACCGCTCGCTCAATTCCATGTCCGCGACCTTTGGCGATGTGATGCGCGATATCTCTGGCATGTTGCGCGAAGTCTATACCGCCGACGCGGTCGCCCTGATCCCCGGCGGCGGCACTTTCGCGATGGAGGCTGTCGCGCGCCAATTCGCCGAGGGCCGCAAAGCGCTTGTGGTGCGCAACGGCTGGTTCTCCTACCGCTGGTCCCAGATTTTCGAGATAGGCGGCCTGCCATCGGAAACCGTCGTCATGAAAGCCCGCCAAATCGGCAATGACACCCGCGCGCCTTTTGCGCCCGCCCCGATTGAGGAGGTGACAGCGCGCATTGCCGAGGAACGCCCCGAGATCGTGTTTGCCCCCCATGTCGAGACCTCCGCGGGCGTGATTCTGCCCGACGGCTACATCACTGCAATGGCAGATGCCGCCCACCAAGTCGGCGCGCTGATGGTGCTCGATTGTATCGCCAGCGGCTGTGCATGGGTTGATATGAAGGCCACCGGGGTCGATGTGCTGATCTCGGCACCGCAAAAAGGCTGGAGTGCGTCGCCCTGCGCAGGCCTTGTAATGATGTCCGAGCGCGCCGAGGCCAAGCTGGCAGAAACGACATCATCGAGCTTTTCCATCGATCTGAAAAAATGGCGCGCCATCATGGCGATCTATGAGGGCGGCAAGCACGCCTATCACGCCACCATGCCCACCGACGCGCTGCGCGTATTCCGCGATACCATGCTCGAGACCAAAGCGTATGGCTTTGCCCGCCTGCAAGACAACCAATGGGCGCTGGGCGATGCGGTTCGCGCGATGCTGGCCGAAAAAGGTGTTGTGTCTGTGGCCGCTAAAGGCTTCGGCGCTCCGGGCGTTGTGGTCAGCTACACCGACGATCCAGACATCCAAAACGGGTCGAAATTCGCGGCACTTGGTATGCAGATCGCCGCCGGGGTACCGCTGGAATGCGACGAGCCGGAAGATTTCCGCACCTTCCGTCTGGGTCTGTTCGGGTTGGACAAGCTCTATGATGTGCCGGCGACCTTGGCGCGCCTAAAGCCCGTGATGGATCAGGTGCTCTAGCCGCCTGCACCCAGCCCCAACCGCATTGCCAGCTTGCGAAGCGGGGCCACGCCATGGAGTGTGGCCACGCCTTTGCGGCGCAG
This sequence comes from Dinoroseobacter sp., assembly GCA_034111085.1. Lineage (GTDB taxonomy): Bacteria > Pseudomonadota > Alphaproteobacteria > Rhodobacterales > Rhodobacteraceae > Dinoroseobacter. The sequence continues at coordinate 200,523 of JAWUXZ010000015.1, read as the reverse complement.
CGCTTTCATCACCGGATGCCCAGCCATGGAGGTCCGGTTGAGCGCGTCTATACCGATCACGCGCGCCTGCGCATCTGGCCAGCGTGCGCGCGAATAACGGCTGAGCATCTCAGGCGTGCCAAGGTTTTCGCGGTTGTTTTCTGAAAGCTCCAGCAGAACGCGGATGTCTGCGAGGCTCATATTCAGTCCCTGCGCCCCGATGGGCGGGACCACATGGGCGGCCTCGGCCATCAAAGCCACACGCGGTCCGTCAAAGCGGCTGGCGATCTGGCTGATGATCGGCCAGACAGAGCGCCGCGAGGCCAGTGTGAGGGCGCCAAGCAGCCCAGACGAGCGCTCGGTTGCTTCTGCGTTGAACTCAGATATGTCAATCTGCGCAAGCCTTTCGGCTTCTGAAGCGCGCTCCATCCAGACCACGGCAGACCTTGGCGAGCCGTCCAGATCGGGCAGCGGCACCAGCGTAAACGGTCCGCCCGAGCGGTGAACCTCGGTTGAGATATTGTCATGAGGCACCGGGTGCTTGACCGCGAAAGCCAGTGCTTTTTGCCCGTAGCGCGTAGTGCGCACCTCTATTCCAGCGGCCTGGCGCACGGGACTCGTGCGTCCATCTGCGGCGATTATCATCTTGGCAGACACAGACGTCCCATTGCTGAGCCGCACCCGCGCCTCGGTGCTGCGCGGCACATAAGACGCAAAGCCAATGCCGGGACGGAAAGACACGTTCGCCATATCGGCAATCTGGGCCAAAAACTCGCGCCGAAGCAGCCAGTTGGGCAGGTTCCATCCAAAAGGCGCGTCGCCTAAGTCACTTGCATTAAATGCTTTTTGAGTGGTCTCATCGGTTCCCGCATCAATTATCTGCATCACTTGCAGCGCCGTGGCATGGGGTGCCAGGCGGTCCCAAACCCCGGAACGCTCGAGCAATGCGCGGCCCGGTTGCAAGATTGCGGTCGTGCGAATATCGGCCCCGGCTGCGGCCGCGTCAGTTACGGGTGCGGTCGGATCGACGCAGATTACGTTGAACCCTGCGGCCCCAAATGCCGTTGCTGCGGCCAGCCCTGAAGGCCCGCCGCCTGCGATAAGAATGTCTGTCGTTTCGGTCATCGAATGCTCCGCTTACGCGCTTAAGCTAGGGTGCCGCGCGGCGCTCGTCCAAGCGACACTCAGCCCCAGGTGATGAATCGCAGAGCCGGAAAATCGTTGGGACAAGGATCAGTAGTGTTTTCTGGGCTTGATGCTTGGGCGGATATCAGGCTTCGGTCTTGCACCGCACTTTTTTCCCAGTGGCGGCGGAGAAACTCCCAGCCTTGCATCAAAGAAGTACCGTGCGATACAATTGCATACCGAACGGAGAGATCCCCTATGGCTGACGTAAGAACCCCACCCAAAGACGCCTATGACCTGATCCTAAGCGCGATTGATATCGGTGAATTCAGACCCGGCGACCGTCTTGTGGAAAGCGATCTGGCCGACCGTTTTGGGGTGTCACGAACGCCGATCCGCGAGGCATTACAGCGGCTTGAGACGCAAAGCCTGCTCAGCCGTGATGGGCGCTCGTTGATCGTGGCCTCATTGGATCACAGCCAAATGGCCGAACTTTATACTGTGCGCACCGAGCTTGAAGGCTTGGCGGCCCGTCTTGCCGCGCGCCATGCAGCAGATGAAGAGATCAAAGTCCTGCGTGATATGGTGACTGAGGACGCCGCGTTGCTTGGCGATCCACGAGCCCTGTCTCGGGCGAACCGGCGGTTTCATAAGCAAATTCATCTCGCCTCGCATAATGGGTTTCTGGTGCAGCAGCTTGATCTTGTGCACCGGTCGATGGCGCTGATGGCAACGACCTCGCTTGCGATTGAAGGGCGCGGCAGCAAAGCGCTCGAGGAACATGCCCGCATCGTGGAAGCTATCGCCGCGCGTGACGAGGTGGCCGCGACCGAGGCGTTGCGCAGTCATATCTCGATCGCGTTTGAGGCCCGTTTGCGCAAAGACGCGACGGCGTTCTAGGCGGTACTTAGGGCGCAGGCTCCACAGGATAGACGCCGTGTTCGGTCTTGTCCCAGTGATGCGGTGCGCGCAGGGTTTCCCAGATTGCTTTGTAGACGGCTGGCACCGTGAGTAGGAAATAGAAGTTCAGAATCGGGATCCATGGCAGCAAATGTGCATGCTCGCGCCGTAGGCTGCCGAAGAAGAACATAGCCATCGTGATGATCTGTCCACTTACAAGCAACGTGACCAATGCCGTTACTCCAAGCGGCGATAGGTTCAGACCCAGCACCGCGTGGCCCGTGACCGTCCCCGACAAAAACGCCCATAGGATCGGCATGGTTGCACAGTTTAAAATTGTACCTGCGAAGATCATCTGGAAGGTTGCAAAGCCTTTCCAGCCCAGATCCCGGAACAATTGCCGAGGGTGGCGCATCATCACCAGCCACGTCACCAGATAGCCTTTCAGCCAGCGCGACCGTTGTTTGACCCAAGGCAGGGCACGGCAATTTGTTTCCTCGTATGTGGTGCTGTCGATCAGCCGGACCCTGTAGCCCCTCCGGTAGAGCGACATGCCAAGCTCTGCATCTTCGGTGACATTGTGGGCGTCCCAGCCACCGAGTTCCTCGATGATATTTCGGCGTAAAAACAACGTGGTGCCGCCCAATGGCACCGGCAAGTCGAAGGTGATCAGCGCGGGCAACACCACCCGAAACCACGCCGCATAATCGAGTGCGAAGCAGCGTGCGAGGATGTTGGTGCGCGCATTATAATAATCAAGCCGCCCTTGCAGGCATGCCACCTCCGCAGGCGCTTGGGCGAAGCCGGCTGCGACTTTGAGAAGTTGATCAGCCTCAGGATGATCCTCGGCGTCATAGATACCGATGATCTCGCCCGTCGCAAACGGCAGCGCATAGTTCATCGCGCGCGGTTTGGTTCTAAGGCGGCCTGCGGGCACTTCGATCACACGGAAATGGCGCGCCAGTGTGACGTTGTCGAGGGCGGCTTTGGTAATGTGGTCATCGGCCTCAATTAAGATCAGCACTTCGAGGGCAAAGCGCGGATATTCCAGCGCCTCAATCGCATGGACGAGGCGTTGCGCCACTTTCGGCTCGTGCAGCAGCGGCAGCAGCAGGGTGATCTTAGGAAGCAACCGGGGCTCGGTTGAAAGGACCCGAGGCTGAGCAGGCGGCGACCTCGTCAGGGCAACAAGTCCGAGCAATTTCAGCGCTGTGGCTGCCACGAGACCGAAAAGGGCCAGCACCGTCAAGCTGCGTAGCACGAGGTTTGGGGCCAACAGGGTTATCGCGATTAGAGTGAATGTAATGCTGCAAAGGGTGAGGACGGAGACCGGACGCAGGCCCCGGCAACTGGCGGCGAGCGGGCGTTTTTCCTCGGCGCGGCGTGTCAGCTCAGTGGATGCCTCTGCCAGCAGGGTCGCAGAGATGTCTGCGCTTGGCGCGTGCGTAAATGACAGGTCGCGCAGGTCCCGCAAACGCGCCACCCCCTTAGCCAAGTCTGGGTCCGCGCAGGCCAGGATTGCACCGCCGCCGATGCGCCGCAGGGGCAGTAGTTTCTGTTGCAGGCAAAAATCCGCGCCAAGCGACCCGATCACGTTATGATCGATGGTGTGTTCAGATAAGTTTAGGGGCGTGCTTGTGAGACGCTGCACCTCGCCTGCGTTTTGCCAGCCTTGCGACACGCACAAGGCTTTTGGCAAAGCACCAAGATGCGACCGGTACGGGTAGCGCAAGGCGTCGAAGGCGTTGGGTGACTGAAAACTCATCTGTGGTGGATCATCTTGGGCGATTGGGTCGCCCTCAGGTCTGCCGCTATAAGCTTAACAAGCCGTTAACTAAGCTGGATCAGGCCGGAACCCGCGCGTCTATTGCAGCCACAAACCGCTCAAACAGGTAATAGCTGTCTTGCGGACCGGGCGAGGCCTCAGGGTGGTATTGCACACTAAAGACCGGACGATCTTGCATGCGGATCCCGCAGTTCGACCCGTCAAAGAGCGACACGTGGGTTTCCTTGACGCCTTTGGGCAAGCTCTGGCTGTCGACGGTAAAGCCGTGGTTCATTGAGGTAATCTCGACCTTGCCAGTCTCCAGATCCTTGACGGGGTGGTTGGCCCCGTGATGGCCGTGGTTCATCTTGACCGTTTTCGCCCCGAGCGCGAGCGCGAGCATCTGATGGCCGAGGCAAATACCAAACACAGGCAAATCGGACTTGTCGAGGATGTCGCGGATCATTGGCACCGCGTAAGCCCCCGTTGCCGCCGGATCACCGGGTCCATTGGACAAAAACACGCCTTCTGGGTTGTGGCTGAAGACTTGCTCGGCTGTAGCACTTGCAGGCAAAACGGTCACATCACAACCGGCCGACGCAAGACACCGCAGAATGTTGCGCTTTGCGCCGTAGTCAATGGCGACAACTTTTCGGCCCGGCGTGGCGCGTGGAGCGTAGCCTTCGGGCCAAGCCCAACGCATCTCGTTCCAAGTGTAGGACTGTGCGCAGGTGACGTCTTTGGCGAGATCGAGGCCCTCAAGCCCGGCGAAATTCCGTGCGCAAGCCACCAGCGCCTCAAGATCAAAATTGCCGTCCGGGTCATGGGCGAGTGCCGCATGCGGTGCACCTTGCTGACGGATCGCGCGGGTCAGACGACGGGTGTCGATGCCGCCGACGCCAATGCGCCCGCGGTTCGCCAGCCAGCTTTGCAGATCGCCCGTCGCGCGCCAATTTGAAGGTGTCGTCGGATCCCATTTCACGACCATGCCAGCGGCAACCGGATCAGCGGACTCGTCATCCTCAAGGGTGATGCCGGTGTTGCCGATATGGGGGAACGTAAACGTCACGATCTGGCCCGCATAGGACGGGTCAGTCATGATTTCCTGATAGCCCGTCATGGCAGTGTTGAAGCACAATTCGGCCTGTGTGGTGCCCGTTGCACCAAAGCCTTTGCCATAAAAAACAGTACCATCGGCCAAGACAAGACAGGCAGTGGGTCGATCCTGCGGGGTGGTCATGGGCTACGTCTCCTATCGGGCAAACGCTGGCACACTACGCAGGGGTGGTACCGGGGTCAAGGTTGAGGCAAAAATGTAGAACGTATAAATATCAATGACTTAGCGTTATTCAGCGGAGGTTGTCTTTGCAGTGCAGCATGATTAGGTTGCGTGGCTCTGGATCAACAATCGGGACCACTGCCATGGGCTTGCGCACTAAGATCACCGACTCCCTGAAAGTAGCTATGAAAGCCAGAGACAGCGCGCGGCTGTCGACGCTTCGGCTTATCAGTGCGGCCATAAAGGACCGCGACATCTCAATGCGAGGTGAGGGCCTGCCAGACGGGGCCAGCGACGCCGATGTGCTGGCGATTCTGGGCAAGATGGTCAAGCAACGCCAAGAGAGTGCGCGCGCCTATGAAGAGGGTGGTCGGCTAGAGTTGGCCGAGCGCGAGATTGTGGAAATCTCTGTAATCGAAGGGTTCTTGCCGCGACAGCTGAGCGACGCGGAGGTTGCGAAAGCGATCTCCAATACGATTGCTGAGACGGACGCGAACTCTATCCGCGATATGGGCAAGGTGATTGGAACCCTGAAGTCGAAGTATACCGGCCAGATGGATTTCGGACGCGTTGGGCCGATGGTGAAAGACTTGTTGGGCTAGGCCCGGCGTTCACGACTTTTTAGGAATGCGGCTGCTAGAGGTTTGGTATCGGCGCAAGTGATTGCGCCGGTGCAGAAAGCGGGATTGGTGATGCCCCTCAAGGGCGCACCCGCACAACCTCAATCACTTCATAGACTTCCGGTCGCGCCAGTGCCGCTCGCAATCTTTCCTACCGCACCAAAATCAAACGGTTCTCCGCAATCTCAATCCTTGAGAACCTGCTTAAGTAGCTCATCCCCAACAACGACTTCTGCATCTCGCCGCCATTCACAATTGCGGGCACGAACTGGTCCTCGATCCCGCCGAGACGCACCTGATCCAGCCGCACATGTGCTGTTGTCACTGGCCCATTGGCCGTATTGGCGCGACCCGCAAAAACCAGATCCGCATCATTCAGTCCAATCCGTTCGGCATCGGCCCGGCTGAGCACCAGATCGCTGGCCCCGGTATCGACGACCATGGGCACGGACACCCCGTTGATCTGCAATGTCAGGTGGTAATGGCCGTCGCGACCGCGGGGCACCTCGATCCGGCCTTCTTCGGCAAAGACGGAATGCTGAGGGCGCCCGGTGTCGCGCGCATCGACCCAAAGACCCGCACCGATCAGGGCGCACACGAAAATCAGCACCCAACTGGCGGCATGGCGCAGCATCTCGCGCACGCGTCCGCGCCCTTTAACATAGAGGTAGCTGCTCAAGACGATGCCGAACACCACCAGATAGCCGACCTGCATGTATTGATCGCTGCTCATGGCATATCCTCGCTAACCTGCCCTAAACATAGGGGCCCTCGCGCGAGATAACGAGGTGTCAGAGCGTCAGAACGCCCCAATCGCCCAACCCATCGAGCACAAATTGCACCGAAAGTGCTGCCAGCAGCATCCCCAGAAGGCGGCTGACCACGTTGATACCGGTTTGGCCTAGGGCACGTTCCAGCAGCCCGGCGCCTGAGAACAGGATCATCACGAAGCCCAAAACCACGGCCATTACGCCATGGATCGCGGCGATCCCGACCCAGTCGCCCGGGAATTGTCCGGTTAGCAGAATTATAGTGGCCAGCGCGCCCGGACCCGCAATCAACGGAGTTGCCAAAGGGAAGACGGATGGATCGGGCAACTCTTCGACCTTTTCCTCACGGCGTTGGGTGCGGCGTTCAAACAGCATGTCGAGCGCTGTCAGGAACAACAAAAGCCCACCCGCAATCTGAAACGCGGCCATGGAGATGCCGATAAAGTTCAGTAGCCCTTCGCCGACGACACCGAACAAGGTCAGCAAGAAGAAACTCACCGCGATTGCCCGCATCGCAACCGACCGGCGCTTGCGCGCATCCATGCCTTTGGTCAAAGCCGCGAACAAAGGTGCGAGACCAACCGGATCGATCACAACAAACAGGGTCACAAAGGCTGTTATCAGAAAGGCGGTTTCCGGTATCATCAGCCGCGACCTGTCGCAGCATCCAGCTTGACTTGAGCGGCCAACCACATCGCCTCGGCGCGCTCGAGGCCTTCCATGATCTCGGCGTATTTGCGGTTATAAATCGACAACTGCCCGGAATTGGCCGCCTCGTACATATCTGGCGAGGCAAGTTTCGCGGCCAGCTTGTCGCGCATTTCTTCGATTTTGGCGACGCGCGCCTCAGATTTGCGTAACTCAGAGCGCAGCGCCATCAGATCATCGCGCGATAGTTTTGGTTTGGCAGCCACCACGGGCTTGGACCTGATCTTGCCCTTTGATGGCGCGCCGCCTTCTTCGCGAGGGGCCAGAAGCATTTTTCGGTACGCCTCCAGATCTTCCTCGTAGGGCGTCACGCGTCCGTTTTGGACCAACCACAAACGGTCTGCGACAAGTCCCAGCAAGTGCATGTCGTGGCTGACAAGGATCACGGCACCCGAATAGGTGGTCAGCGCCTGGACCAATGCCTCGCGGGATTGGATGTCGAGGTGGTTTGTCGGCTCGTCGAGGATCAGCATATGCGGCGCATCGATCGTGGCCAGCAGCAGCGACAGGCGCGCCTTTTGGCCACCCGATAGCTTGCCCACAACTGTCTCAGCCTGATCAGCCAACAAGCCAAAGCCCGCAAGCCGGGCGCGCAGCCGGGCAGGGGTCTCAAGCGGGCGTAGACGACGGATATGCTGCAACGGGGTTTCGTCGATGAATAACTCGTCGACTTGATGTTGGGCGAAATAGCCGATGCGCAGCTTGGATGACGACGCCATTTTGCCGTCAATCGTGAATAACTTACCTGCCAGCAATTTCGACAGGGTGGATTTACCCTCGCCATTGCGGCCCAGCAGCGCGATGCGGTCGTCTTGGTCAATTCGCAGGTTCAGCTTCGACAGAACTGCGTTTCCGTCATATCCCACGGAGGCATTGTCGAGTGCCACGATTGGCGGCGACAACTCCTCGGGCTCGGGGAATGAAAACACCTGCTTGGCGGCTTCCTCAGGCGGCGTAATTGGCGTTAGCTTTTCGAGCATCTTCACTCGGCTTTGCGCCTGTTTTGCCTTGGACGCCTTCGCCTTGAAGCGGTCTACAAAGCCCTGCAAATGGGCCCGTTGCAAATCGACCTTCTTGGCCGCGGCCACTATGACAGCGCGTTGCTCGGCGCGTTGGCGCGCAAACTGATCGTAGGGGCCCTGCCAGAGCGTCAGCTTGCGCTCGTCCAGATGCAAGATTGCACCGACCGAGCGGTTCAATAGCCCACGGTCGTGGCTGATGATCATCACTGTATGGGGGTAGCGCACCAGATAGGCCTCAAGCCAAAGCGCGCCTTCAAGGTCGAGGTAGTTCGTCGGCTCGTCCAGCAGCAGCAGGTCCGGTTGCGCAAATAGCACGCCAGCCAAAGCCACACGCATCCGCCAGCCGCCCGAGAAATCCGAGCACGGCATGGAGTGCTGCTGATGGGGAAAGCCAAGTCCGGTCAAGATTGTGGCCGCACGCGCCTCAGCTGACCACGCGTCGATATCGGCGAGACGCACTTGCACTTCGGCAATACGCGTAGGGTCGGTTGCGGTTTCGGCTTCTGCCATCAAAGAGGCGCGCTCGGTATGGGCCTCAAGTACGGTGTCCAGCAGCGAGGTCTCAGATGACGGCACCTCTTGAGCCACGCCGCCGATCTTGGCGCGCTCAGGCAGGGTGATCGCGCCACCATCGAGGCCAATCTCGCCCCGGATTAGCCGGAACAACGTGGTTTTACCCGCGCCATTGCGCCCCACAATGCCGACCTTATGGCCGTTGGGAATATTGCAAGACGCGCCTTCAAACAAAGGACGGCCTTCGACGGAATATGAGATGTCAGATATACGCAGCATGGGCGCGATGTGGCAGGTGGGGTGCGCAGCGTCAATGGGCGTGAGGGCGCACGCAGCGTTAAAACAAACAAGGTTCGAGGGTGGCGGGTTCGGCGGCGCTTGGAACAACCTCGGCTTGGCACAATATGACAGCGGAATTTGGTGTTGCCGTCCTTGGGGCGCGCCTGCAATGGGCCAGACCGTGCGGGCCCGCATACTGCTTCTCAACCCTTAGGCCTCATGCTAACTCGGACGCCAGACCACCGCTCAGAAGGCCCCCAATGAAAGCCGCGACCACGCCCCCGCATCTGGGCTCCATGATCTTGCTCGTGGCGCTTGTGGTGTTGACGCTGAATATGTTTCTGCCGGCGCTGCCAGCAATGGCGCGCGCGTTTGGGGTCAGCGAGGCCCGGATGGGTCTTGCGGTATCGGCCTACATGATTGCCGCAGGGGTGCTGCAACTGATCCTCGGGCCGATTTCGGACCGTATTGGGCGTCGCCCGGTGATGCTGGTGTCGATGGGGCTTTATGTGGTTGCGTCACTTGGCACGTTTGTGGCCACGGATTTCACGGTATTTCTGATTTGCCGACTGCTGCAAGCCGTGGTTCTCGCTGGCAGCATCATCGGCTTGGCGACGCTGCGCGATATATATTCCACCAAAGAGGCGGCCAGCAAAATGGGCATCGTCGCCGCCGCGATGGCGATTGCGCCGATGATTGGTCCTTCGGTGGGCGGTATTCTTGAGACCTTCGTCGGATGGCGCGCGATCTTTGCGCTCTATTCCGTTCTGGGGGCAGCGGCGCTTGCGTTGACGTGGTTCGACTGGGGCGAGACGCTGGTCAAGGCAAGACGCACCCCAAGCGAGCATGCGCAGGCCTACGCCGAACTTCTGGGATCTGGGCTATTCTGGGCCTATGCGTTGTGCACAACTTTCTCGATCGCAACCTTCTATATCTTCCTGACCGGCGCGCCGTTCGTGGCCCTTGCGGTCTTCGGGTTGTCGAGCGCTTGGGTCGGTGTTGGCCTTGGCTCCATCACTGCGGGCTTTATGGTTGGGTCAGCTGTGACCTCGCGCATGGCCCCGCGCGTTGGGCTAACGCGTCTGATCTTAACGGGCCGTGTGGTGGCGCTGATCGGGCTTTGCTGTGGGGCTGCGCTGTTTCTGGCAGGGCTGTCGCATCCGCTGTTGCTGTTCGGGGCAACGATGTTCGTGGGCTTTGGCAATGGCTTGACGATTGCCAACACCAATGCCGGCATGATCTCGGTGCGGCCCGATTTAGCGGGCAGTGCGGCGGGTCTGTCGGGGGCGTTGCAGCTGTTTGGGGGGGCGGTGTTTGCAAGCGTTACGCTGATCTGGATTGGGGCAGGGGCGACGCCGTTGCGGCTGTTGTCTTTGATGATTGTGGCGTCCGTGGTAGCACTCGGCTTCGCGGTTGTGGCTGCGCGAAGTGCCGCCGCACAAACCGCGCAGGATTGACCGCTTTTCAAGGGCTCCCGCCCATGTTAGGCGGCGCGAGAAAACAAACCCCAAATTGCGAGACGAACCCCATGGCCATGCAGCGCACCTTTTCGATCATGAAACCCGACGCCACCAAGCGTAACCTCACCGGCAAGATCGTTGCTAAGTTTGAAGAGGCCGGCCTGCGTGTTGTCGCTTCCAAGCGCATCCACATGACCCTTGCCCAAGCGCAAAGCTTCTACGGTGTGCATTCCGAGCGTCCGTTCTTTGGTGAATTGTGCGACTTCATGATCTCTGAGCCGATTGTTGTTCAGGTTCTGGAAGGCGAAGACGCGATTGCAAAGAACCGCGAAGTTATGGGTGCCACGAACCCAGCCGAGGCCGCAGACGGCACCATCCGCAAAGAGTTTGCCCTGTCGATCGGCGAGAACTCCGTGCACGGGTCCGACGCGCCAGAGACCGCAGCAGAAGAGATCGCATTTTTCTTTTCGGGTCTTGAGCTGGTTGGCTAAGCTGCCGAGCTTGCAGAAAAAACACAAAGCCGCTCCAATCGGGGCGGCTTTTTTCGTTCGTAAGAGGTCTTGGCTGAAAACGCGGCCCTAAGTACTTTATGACGAACGCAGATGGGCTAGCGCTTCGCCACAACTCCGATTTCGGCCAAAGCCCGGTCCAGCGCAGTCTGGCCCGTTTGAATTCCTGATTTCAGCGCATCAAATCGCACACGTAGCGCGTCCTTCTCAGCCCCCTTGGCGTCGTTCCAAGGCCGCCCTTGCAGCCCCATCACCAGCGCATAATAGGCAATGAAATGCGCGCGGTGGCCTGCGTTCAGCAATTGCTGATATCCCGCATCTGCACCCATTTCGCGCAAACTAGCAGCCGAGATGATGCCAACGCCTGCAAAGGCCTCTGCCATCGCGGGGCCAAGGTTGCGGATCGTGGTTATGCTATCATCTGCGGACATGGCCCACAGCTTAGCGCGTCGTCAGAACGCTGCCCAGTCGTCAAACCGCACAGGCGGCTTTTGGGGAGGTGCTGGTTGTGCGGGCGCGGGTCCGTCTTTTGGGGTGATCTCCATTTCGGCTCTCCTATTTTCTAATCTATCTGCCACCCTTGCGCCAAAATTTGGCAAAAGGATGACACAGCCGGATAAAACACAGCGCTTGCGTGGCTGCCCATTCGGCGTAATCCTCATACGAGGTATCCAGACGCCGGGCCAAACCCAGCGCTGACCTAACCCCGGAGGAGATATTTATGAAACGACGCAACCTGCTCGGCACGCTTGCCGCCTCAGCTCTCGCGCTTGCCAGCTTTGCCAGCACGGCGACAGCCCAAGACGTCACCCTGCGCCTGCACCAATTCCTGCCACCCCAAGCGAACCTGCCCGCAAACGTGCTGCGCCCATGGGCCGAAGCCGTTTCAGCTGCCAGCGGTGGCCGGATCGAGATCCAGCATTTCGACGCCATGGCTCTGGGCGGCCGCCCGCCTGAGTTGCTTGACCAAGCGCGCGACGGCGTCGTGGATATCGCCATGACGCTGCCCGGCTATACCCCCGGTCGTTTTCCACGGACCGAAGTGTTTGAGCTGCCGTTCATGATGACCGACCCGATTGCGACCGCACAAGCCTATTGGAATATGATGGAGGCCGATTTTCAGGATAGCGAGTTCGCCGATGTCAAAGTGCTCGGCGCATGGGTCCACGGCCCCGGCGTGATCCACTCTGAGGAGGCGATCACCAGCCTTGAGGATATGTCCGGCAAGACCCTGCGCGGCCCAACCCGCGTGATCAACGATTTGCTGGGCGAACTGGGTGCAACCCCCGTTGGCATGCCCGTGCCCGCGATCCCCGAGGCGCTGTCCAAAGGCGTCATCGACGGCACAGTGATCCCGTGGGAGGTCACGCCGTCCCTGCGCATTGCCGAGTTGATTGGTAACCACACCGAGTTTGGCGGCAATGAGGCGCTCTATACCGCGACCTTCGTGCTGGTAATGAACAAGGACCGCTACGAGGCGTTGCCGGATGATCTGCGCGCGATCTTGGATGCGGAATCCGGCCTCAAGCTGGCGACGTTTGCAGCTGAGGTGATGGAAGCATGGGACAAGCCCGGACGCGACGTGGCCGAGGCCGCTGGCAATAACATCGTCACGCTCGACGAGGCCGAAGTTGCACGCTGGAAAGATGCCAGCCAGCCTGTGATCGACCGCTGGATCGCCGATATGGACGGCAAAGGCATCGACGGAGCTGCGCTGATCGAACAGGCGCGCGGGCTGATTGCTGACAACTCGTCAATGTAGACTGCAACGATCCCAAGACCCTAATGGGCCGCACCGTGTTGTGCGGCCCATTCTATGTCATGAAGACTTTTGAGAGGAGTGCCCATGCGCGGGCGACTACTGCTAATCTAGCGCGGAGACATCCTGATCGCGCCGTCTAGCCGAATAACCTCGCCGTTTAGCATCGGGTTCTCGGCAATATGGGCCACCAGATCGGCGAACTCGCTGGGCTTACCAAGGCGGGAGGGGAACGGCACTTGGCCACCAAGACTGTCTTGGACCTCTTGGGGCAGGCCTTCCAGCATCGGTGTCAGAAACAGGCCCGGCGCAATTGCGCAAACCCGGATACCCTTGTCGGCCAGATCGCGCGCCATCGGCAAGGTCATTGCTGCCACGCCACCCTTGGAGGCCCCGTAGGCCACCTGACCGACTTGACCCTCGAAAGCGGCGACCGAAGCGGTGTTGATGATCACGCCGCGCTCACCGTCCGAAGTCAGAGGCTCTTGTTTCGACATAATTTCAGCGGCTTGGCTGGCACAGTTAAAGCTGCCGATCAAACTGATCCCAACAACCTTCGCAAACAGATCCGCATCATGGGCTGCCCCGCGCGACACCGTCTTGGCCGCAGGGGCTACGCCTGCACAGTTCACCATGACATGCACCGCGCCCAACGCTGCAAAGCCCGCAGCCACGCTGGCCGCATTGCTGACATCGACCCGGTGGAAACTGCCGCCAAGCTCTGCCGCCAAGGCCTCACCGGCGTCTGCATTCAAATCAAACAACGCCACCGTGACCCCAGCACCTGCCAGCCGGCGCGCAGTTGCCGCGCCCAAACCAGAAGCGCCGCCTGAGATTACAGCCGTTAATCCTGCACCTAACTTCATGCCGTCTCTCCTATTTCAACCGAATTGCCACGTTCTTGGTTTGGACGTAGTTCCACAGCGCCTCGCGCCCCTTCTCTCGTCCATACCCCGATTTTCCGTAGCCGCCAAAGGGCGTTTCCACACCGCCTGCAAACCATTCATTCACGAAAATCTGGCCCGCGCGGATCTGGCTTGCAGCCCGTGTTGCGCGGTCCAGATCGCGGGTGAATACCCCACCGACCAACCCGTAGGGCGTGGCGTTCGCCATCGCGATTGCCTCGGCCTCGTCCTTAAATTTCAGCACTGACAGCACTGGGCCAAAGACCTCCTCGTTCGCGATCACCATATCTTGGGTCACGCCGCTTAGAACCGTCGGATCGAGGAACGCACCCGGCAAGTTCAACGGACGCCCCCCGGCGGCGATAACAGCTCCGGCCTCTTCGGCGGCGCGCACCATCGAGGCCGCTCGATCCCGCTGGCCGGTTGAGACCATGGACCCCATATTCAGGCCCGAAGTCTCGCGCTCAAACCCCGGTCCCACCGATAGGCTGGCCGCAATAGCTGACGCACGCGCCACCACCTCGTCATGGACGCTTTCGTGCACGATCACGCGGCTCATGGCCGAGCACACTTGGCCCGCGTTAAAATAGATACCCCAGCGAATGTCATTCTCGAACGCATCCAGATCGGCGTCGCTGTGGACGATTGCTGCCGATTTGCCGCCAAGTTCCAGCACGCAAGGCACCACGTTCAAGGCGGCAGCGCTTGCAATCGCGATGCCCGTGCCGACTGATCCGGTGAACACGATATGGTTCACATCTGGATGGGCGGACAGGGCTGCGCCCGCCTCGGACCCGTAGCCACAAAGGATGCTCAAAGCGCCTTGCGGCAGGCCTGCATATTCGCCCGCCTTGGCCAGATAGGCGCAAGACAGCGGTGTCAGTTCCGGCGTCTTGATCACACACGCATTGCCCGTCGCCAAGGCCGCCGCGATTCCGCGCGCTGTCATCTCAACAGGGTAATTCCACGGGATAATCTGGGCCGAGACGCCCATCGGCTCGTAGGTTGTGAAGTCAAAATAGCCCGAGCCGAGCGGTATCGATCGCCCTTCCACGGTTTCGGCTTGGTTGCCATAATACTCAAAGTATCGCGCGGCACCCTTGATCTCGATCTCCGCTTCCCAGAGCGGTTTGCCCTGCTCCAGCGTCAGAACGCGGCTGATCTCATCCAAGTTCGCCAACAGGTATTCACCCATCTTCTTGACGATGCGTCCGCGTTCCACAGGCCGCAGCCCCGCCCAATCGCCTGCCAGATGCACCCGGCGCGCGGCCTGTACGGCGCGGTCCACGTCGGCTGCATTGGCCACGGCATGTTCGGCCAAGGCTTCACCCGTGCCGGGATTCTCAACGCTCAATCGCCCGGCACCGCCATCGACCCATGCGCCGTCGATATAGTTCTGCCAATAGGGTTGGATCTGATGGGTCATAGGGCACTCCTTTTGCTACGCCCTGACTATCTGGTGAGCGGGTGTGCGCTAGCTACTTTGCGACAACAACGCCACATTCCCGCCCGCCGCCGTGGTATCAACGCATAAGTGGCGCTCAAGCGTTAGCCGCTCGATCAGATCATCCTCGGCCAGAAGCGGGATCAACGCGCCGTCGCGTGCAGCGAGGGCTTGACGGTAGGCTTTTAGCGTTGCGTCCGGGGCAAAGCTGGCAACAGCATCAAAGCCCGTAAGCGTGGTTAACGCTTGCGCAGACACCTGCGCCGGGGCGGCACTACATCCCGCACGCTTGGCCGCTGTTACCTGCTGCGTTGTTGCCAGTGCACCTGGCCCAAGGCAAAGCACAACCCCGCGCCCATATACCGACAGCAAATTCGACTCGCCCGTCGGCCCCGGCAGGCTGTGGGCGCGCAAAGCTTGGTGTGTGGGGCGTGTTACAGCGTCGAGTGCTGCTTGGACGTCCGCGCCATCAACACTATCCCCTTCAACCACCACACGCCCGGCGCGCGCAAACCGTGCCACGTATTGCGGCCCGCCTGCCTTCGGCCCGGTTCCCGAGAGGCCCTCGCCGCCAAAGGGCTGACTGCCGACAACGGCCCCGATCTGGTTGCGGTTGATATAGATATTTCCGCAACGAATTTGGCCGACGACTTGCTCTACCCGGTCATCAATGCGGCTGTGCATCCCGAAGGTTAGCCCGTAGCCTGCGGCGTTGATCTCGGCCACGACCTTGTCGAGATCACGCGCCTTGTAAGTGGCCACGTGCAGGACCGGGCCGAACACTTCTTGCGCCAAATCGCCGATGCCTGTGACTTTGATCACGGTTGGGGCTACGAAATGCCCCGCACTTGGCACCGCGAGCGCCTTCAAAACCCGGCCTTCGGCCTGTGCTGCCGCGATATGCGCCTCGATGCCTGCGCGCGCCTGCGCCGTGATGACCGGGCCAATATCTGTAGAGACCTGCCACGGATCGCCAATGGCCAGCTCGTCCATCGCGCCGTAGAGCATCGATAGAACCGTTTCCGCCACGTCCTTCTGGACATAAAGCACCCGCAACGCCGAACAGCGCTGCCCCGCCGATTGAAACGCCGAGGCAACGATATCGCGTACCGCTTGCTCTGGCAGTGCGGTGCTGTCCACGATCATCGCGTTCAGCCCGCCCGTTTCTGCGATAAGCGGCGCGGTTGGGCTGGCATTGGCAGCCATCGTCCGGTTGATCCGCTGTGCTGTCGCGGTTGATCCAGTGAAGCAGATGCCATCAAGGGGAAGCGCACTCAGTGCTGCGCCCACATCCGCGCCGTCGCCGGGCAGCAGGCGGAGTGCCGCCCGTGGTACGCCCGCCGCATGCATCAAACCCACCGCAAAATCTGCCGTCAGCAAAGTAGTCTCAGCGGGTTTGGCCAGCGCGGCATTTCCCGCTGCGAGTGCGGCCGCAATCTGTCCGGTGAAGATCGCCAGAGGGAAGTTCCATGGCGAGATGCAGCCGAACACACCGCGCGCCGGGGCGCTCAGACGCGCGGTCTCGTCGCCGTAAAAGCGCAGGAAGTCGACCGCCTCGCGGATCTCAGACACACCATCGCGCAGGGTCTTTCCGGCTTCGCGCGAAAGTAGTGCGAGCAGCTCGCCGGTATTGGCCTCATACGCATCGGCCACTCGGTGCAAGACTTCCGCACGTGCCGGGGCGTCTGCGGCCCACGGTGTCGCCGCCTCAAATGCCGCTTGGACATCGGCGACGCTCACCAACCGCACTTCGCCTAATAAATCCGCTGGCACCGCTGGGTTCCAGACCTCACGCATATCGCCAGTGCCCTCGGTTTGCCCATGCCACTTCACGCCCCTGTAAGGCGCGCGCAGCGCATCAAGCCGCTCCACATCGCCGACTTCGTTCACGTTCCAACCTTGCGAGTTGCGTCGCCCCGCAAAGATTTCCTTGGGCAAGGTCACAGCTGGGCCACCACCCGACGCCTCAACTGCGGCAAACGGATCAGCCGCAACCACCGCAGGCGGTACGCGCGTATCCACGATCTGGTTCACAAACGAGCTGTTTGCCCCATTCTCCAACAACCTGCGGACCAGATAGGCAAGCAAATCCCGGTGCGCACCCACAGGCGCGTAAATCCTGCAGCGCACTGGGTCATCCGCGCGCAACACATCATAAAGCGCGCGCCCCATCCCGTGCAGGCGCTGAAACTCGAACGTAGCGCGCGCCGAGGTCATCGCCAAAATCGCAGCCACGGTTTGGGCGTTATGGGTGGCAAATTGCGGGTAAATCCGATCGGTCATCGCCAGCAACTTCGCCGCACAACACTGATAGCTCACATCTGTGGCCACCTTGCGCGTGAAGACCGCAAAGTCGTCAAAGCCTTCGACCTGCGCATGCTTAATCTCGGTGTCCCAATAGGCACCCTTGACCAGACGCACCATGATCCGGCGGTCCAAATCCTGCGCCAGCGCATAGAGCCAATCGATGACCGGGGCCGCGCGTTTGCCGTAGGCCTGCACCACGACGCCAAAGCCGTCCCATCCGGCAAGGCTTTCGTCGCTCAGAACCGCCTCGATCACATCAAGTGACAGCTCCAGCCGGTCCGCTTCTTCTGCATCGATGTTCAACCCCATGCGCGCGGCTTTCGCGGCCTGCGCCAGACCCAGAACACGCGGGACCAACTCTTCCATCACGCGGGCCTTCTGGGCAAACTCATAGCGCGGATGCAGCGCCGAAAGCTTGATAGAGATCCCGGGATTGTCGCGCAAATCGCTGGACTTTGCTTCCGCCGCCAGTGTCTTGATCGCGCCGTTATATGCAGCCAGAAACGCATCCGCATCGCGCGCCGTCATCGCGGCCTCGCCGAGCATATCATATGAATACGTGTAGCCCTTCGTGGCACTGCTGCGCCCGCGCGATACCGCCTCGCTTATCGTCTCGCCCAGCACAAACTGCGCGCCCATCTCGCGCATTGCGCGGCCCACGGCGGTGCGGATCACAGGCTCGCCCAGCCGTTTGACGGCACCGCGCAACACCCCAGCCATGCCTTCGCCGTCGCTGAGGACTTTGCCCGTGAGCATAAGCGCCCATGTGGAGGCGTTGACCAAAGACGAGCTCGACTTGCCCAAATGCGCGCCCCAAGCTGAAGGCGCGATCTTATCCTCGATCAGCGCGTCCATCGTATCGGCATCAGGCACCCTAAGCAGCGCTTCGGCCAAACACATCAATGCCACGCCCTCGCGCGTCGACAGTCCGTATTCGGCGAGAAACACGTCCATCAAGGCCGGGCGGTCATCGGCGCGGATCGCGGTGACGAGTTTGCTGGCGTGGGCAACGGCGGCTTGGCGTTGTGCGAGGCTTGGCGCATTTGTGCTCAGTGCCGTTAAGACCTGCGCTTCAGGGGCCAGGTGTGCCGAGTGGATTGCGGTGCGGGAGGGGGCAAGGGACATGGCGTGCTCGCTGGCTGAGAGGGCGTTTATCGCTTGGTAAAGGAATGTGACTAGGCATGTTGCCTGAAATGGGGCAGGATAACGGACATTAGGCCAATTGTACGCAAGTCGGAGCTTCATATGCCTAGAGCACAGCCTGATGCCGGGCATCTAGACCAGTTTGACCGTGCCATCCTGAAATGGCTCGCCCTTGATGGCCGCATGCCGGTTACCGAGCTTGCCAGCAAGGTCGGCTTGTCCAAAACCCCCTGCCAAATTCGCGTCAAACGCCTTCAAGCTGACGGCTTTATCTTGGGGTTTCGCGCGATGCTGAACCCCGGCAAGTTGGGGCTGGAGCATATCGCCTTCGTCGAAGTCCGGCTGAGCAACACCACAGAAAAAGCCCTCAACGCTTTCAACGCTTCGGTCCAGCGCGTGCCCGAGATAGAGCAGTGCCACATGATCGCAGGCGCGTTCGACTACTTATTGAAGGTGCGCACATCCGACATTCGCAGCTACCGCGAGGTGCTGGGCGAGGTTATTTCGGCTTTACCTTATGTAGCGAGCACCTCTACCCATGTATCGATGGAAGCGGTCAAAGATGGGGCCGTGCTGATCGGTGGGGAAGGGGCGATTGATGGCTGAGACGCGTTGGCCGCAGGTGCGCATAATGGGCTTGTCGGGCCTGCTGGTGCGCTTTGGCCATAGTCTTGATGCGCAGTCCAACCAAGCCGCAATTGCATGCCGCGCGGGGCTTGAGGTGGAAAGCTGGCCGGAGATTGAAGAGACCGCGAGCGCGCTTGCGTCGGTCTTCCTGCGGGTGGATTTGGCAAAGCATGACGAGGAAGCCCTGATCATGCGGCTTCAAGCATGGTTGGCGGCGAACGACTGGACGAATGCGGGCCTGCCTGACGGTCGCAAGCTGTGGCATATCCCGGCGGTGTTTGGCGGGGGTCACGGACCGCAACTGGGCGAGGTGGCTGGGTTGGCTGGCGTCACTGAGGCCCAAGTTATCGAGGCAATAGCGACCGAGCGGACCCGTGTGTTAACCCTCGGCTTTGCGCCCGGACAGCCCTATTTAGGTATCCTGCCAGAACTCTGGGATTTGCCGCGACAGACAGGTGTTACTGCGCGCGTGCCCGCAGGCGCTTTGGTTATCGCGGTCCGCCAGATGGTGCTGTTTGCAAACCCGTCGCCCACGGGCTGGCGGCAGATTGCGCAGACGGCATTTGCCTGTTTCGACCCGGACGCACCCGAGCCATTCCCGCTGCGTCCCGGTGACGAGGTGCGGTTTGAGCCCGTTGGCCCAGACGCGCTGAGCACCCCTGCATGGGCTGAGGCGATATGAGCGGCGTTCTAGAAATCCTCAGCGTTGGCCCCAGTGGCACCGTGCAAGACCAAGGTCGCATCGGACGGCTTGGTCAAGGCGTCGGGCAGGGGGGCGCTGCTGATAAGCTGGCGTTGTTTGAAGGGGCAGCGCTGCTCGGACAGTCTGCTGCAAGCGCTGTGTTAGAAATGGCAGGCATGGGCGGCAGCTTTCGCGCGACCCGCGCGTTGCGCATAGCCCTGACAGGCGCGCCGATGACTGCGACGCTCGACGGCCAACCGCTGCTTTGGAACGCTGCTCACGGCGTGCCGAACGGGGCTGTGCTTAAGATCGGTGGCGTGCGCACGGGCGTTTACGGCTACCTTCATATCGGGGGCGCCATTGCGACCGAACCTGTGCTGGAGGCGCGCAGCACACATCTGCTCGCTGGTATCGGACGCGCATTGGCAACCGGCGATACACTCCCCCTTGGGGCTGACACAGGTGGTCCAGTTTCCGTCGCCCTTGATGTGGTCGACCGTACCAAAGGTGGTGCCCTGCGCGTCGTAGACAGCCTCCAGACCGGCCTGTTCTCGGCCGAGACCCAATCGCGCTTTTATGCCACCGCCTTCAGTCGCGACGCGCGCGCCAACCGCATGGGCGTCCGGCTGGCATGGAGCGACGGCGCGGGCTTTTCATCTGCTGGCCAACTTAACCTGCTCAGCGATTTTGCCATCCCCGGCGATATCCAGATGACCGGCGACGGCGCGCCTGCGGTGTTGTTGGTGGAGGCGCAAACCACCGCAGGCTACCCTCGCCTTGGGACCGTTTTGCCTTGCGATCTTCCGCGCATTGCCCAAGCCAGCCTCGGCGCGCCCTTGCAGTTCGAACGTATCAGCCGAACCGAGGCGCTCGCGATCCAACGCAAGGCAAATGCCGCCACTGCGACGTTGAAATCGCGTGTCAAACCCCTCTATCGTGACCCGCGCGACATTCCTGATCTGCTTAGCTATCAATTGGTGGACGGGATGATTTCCGGCCAACCTGATAAGGACACGCCATGACCCAATCTGTCGATCTGAACTCCGATCTGGGCGAGGGCTACGGCCCGTGGACCATGGGCGATGATGCGGCCTTGATGCAGGTAATCACCTCGGCCAACGTGGCTTGCGGCGGTCATGCGGGCGACCCGGACGTGATGGCGCGCGCGATGGGCTTGGCAATCGAGAACGGCGTCGGCATTGGCGCACACCCCGGCTTCGCAGACCGCCAAGGCTTCGGGCGCCGCCGCTTGCCGCTGAAACGCGCCGAGATCGTGAACCTGATCCGCTACCAAGTGGGGGCAGCACAAGGCATGGCCCGCGCGCTGGGGGGCACTCTGCACCACATCAAACTGCACGGCGCGCTGTCGAACATGGCCGCCGAGGACGCAAACCTCGCCCATGATTGCTATGGCGCAGCGCTTGCTGTCGCGCCCGAGGCGATCTTGATGGCCCAAGCGGGCACAGGGATGGAGGAGGCCGCGAAATCGCTGGGTGCAGCTTGGGCAGGCGAGGTCTTCGCCGACCGCGCCTATAACACCGACGCCACCCTCGTTGACCGCGCGATCCCCGGTGCGGTGCTGCGCGATCCCGGCGAGGTCGCCGCGCGGGTGGTGGAGATGGTCAAAACTGGCGGCGTGCCGACGATTGATGGCGGGCGACTGGACGTGGCGGTCGATACCATCTGCGTGCACGGCGATACCTCCGAGGCGGTGTCGCTGGCCAAAGCCGTACGCGCCGGGTTGCAAGCCGCAGGCATCACGCTGGCGCGTTTTACAGGCCGCTAGATCCTATCGATTGCTGTCGATCCATTTCGACATCAGGCCCTTGTCGCGAAAACACTCATGGGGCACCTGACGGCGCTTGATCCGGGCAATCCGCTCGGCAAAGGCGACCTGCTTGGATGACGGGTAATTTGAGAACTGGGTCTGCGGCGCGCGCTTGTAATGGGTGTCAATCCACTGCGACAGGCGTTGGCGATCCCCTTGTAATTCCGCAGGTAAATCGGCCTTGGTACGCGCAGCAATCTGCTTGGCAAATTGCAGCTGCTTGGGCGTCGCAGGTTGGGCGCCCACAGGTGGGGCAGCGCGCGGGGGGCTGGGAAGATCAAAAAGCGAGTGTTGCATGGCAGGCTCCGTTCTGTTCCAAACATATAGAACAAAGATAGAACATATGCAACATATCTCGCGCATCACATCGACGCGAGTGTGCTGTCAGAGGGTCCGAACCAACCGCAACGCATCGTAAATCGCCGCATGTGTGTTGCGCGCCGAGACCGCGTCGCCAATCCGGTACAGATCAAACGCGCCGTCTTCATTGCGCGCTTCACCCTGCGCGTTTCCCGCAATCAGCGCGTCATAATCTACGGCCCCGAGGTTGCGACTGTCCGGGCGCAGCGCGTGATACAACTCGTCCAGGGGCAACGTGCCGTAATTCACCACCACCTGATCATACTGCGCCTCGGACGTGTGATCGCTGTAATCTGTCCCAATTGTCGCCGTTAGGACATTGCCCTGCCGCGCGACCCCCAGTAGCCGCCTCGTCACGGTAAAGGTCACGTCTTTGTCCTGAAGTGCGCGCATGTAAGGCACGAGGTTCATCGCCATGATGTCCGGTGCAAAGACCCGGTCGGGGGTCATGACCTCGACCTTCGATCCGGCCAGTGCAGCCACTTCTGCCGCCATCAGGCCTGGATGATCGCCGCTCTCGTCATAGATCAAGACCCGTTCGGCAGGCTTCACATCGCCTGAGATCAGATCCCATGCGCTGACCACGTGGGCGGCCTCGGCACCGGTCTCGAACAGCTCTAGGTTGGGCAAGCCGCCCGTGGCCACGATCACAACGTCTGGTGAGAGGGCTGTGACATCTTCGGCCTGCGCCCAAGTGTTGAAGTGGAACGCAACATCGCGCGCCGCACATTGCGCCATGCGCCAATCGATGATGCCGATCATTTCGCGCCGCCGCGGGTTTTGGGCGGTCAGGCGGATCTGCCCGCCGGGCTCTGATTGCGCCTCAAACACCACGACCTCGTGACCTCTGAGCGCTGCCACCCGCGCCGCTTCTAATCCCGCAGGCCCCGCCCCAATCACCACGACCTTGCGACGGATTTGTGCAACCTCAACCTCATGGGGCTGCGTCAACTCGCGTCCGGTTGAGGGGTTGTGGATGCACAGCGCCTCTCCGGCCTGATAAATCCGGTCCAGACAATATGTTGCCCCAACGCAAGGCCGGATATCGTCCTCGCGCCCCTCAAGGATCTTCTTGACGATATGCGGATCGGCCATATGCGCTCGGGTCATGCCCACCATATCCAACAGGCCCGCCTGCACCGCATGTCGCGCTGTGGCCACGTCTGGGATGCGCGCGGCGTGGAAGGTTGGCATTCCGGTCGCCTTGCGAACTTCTCCGGCAAAATCCAGATGCGGCGCGCTGGGCATGCCTTGGACTGGAATGATGTCGGTCATTGCCGGGTCCGTATGGATGCGCCCCCGGATCACGTTCAGGAAATCAAGTTGGCCGGTGGCGGCGAGGCGCTTGGAGATATCGAGACCTTCTTCGGCCGTGATCCCACCCTTCTGCGCTTCATCCGCAGTGTAGCGAAATCCGATGATAAACTCCGCCCCAACGCGCTTGCGGATCGCGCCCAGCACATCGAGGGGAAAGCGCATGCGGTTCTCAAGCGTGTCGGCCCCATAAGGCCCGGTCAGATCATTGGTCAGCGGCGACCAAAACTGATCGAGCAGATGGCCGTAAACCTGCAATTCAATCCCGTCCATGCCGCCTGCCTTCATCCGCTCGGCGGCATCGGCAAAGTCGCTGATAATTCGTTCGATATCCCAATCTTCCAGCAGTTTTGGGAAGGCGCGATGCGCAGGTTCGCGGTGTTTGGAGGATGACACTGACGGCAGCCAATCGCCCTTATTCCAATTCGTGCGCCGCCCCAAATGGGTCAACTGGATCATCACTGCGCATCCGTGCTCATGGCAGCCATCGGTTAGGTTCTGAATCCACGGCACGACCTCATCTTTATAGGCCAGCACGTTGTTAAAGACCGGAGGGCTATCGCGTGAGACCGCCGCCGATCCTGCCGTCATCGCCAGTGCAACACCCGACTTGGCGCGTTCCTCGTGGTAGGCGCGGTAACGGTCCGTGGGCATACCGTTCTCGGGGTAGGCGGGTTCATGGCTGGTGGTCATGATCCGGTTGCGCAAGGTCAGGTGCTTGAGCTGAAACGGCTGGAGGAGGGGGTCAGTGGACATAAGGGGCTCGCGGGCTAAAAGCGTGATGGGCGCATCAGAGCCCAAGAGGCGGTAAGGCAGCAAGAGCCAGACGCGACATCGAGGGGGGATGGGCGACGGTGAGCGGCAAATGAGCGTGCTGCTTCACTTGCCAGCATGACCCACCGACCCGAACGACTGGGTGTGTGATGAGTTATATCAATGGGTTGCGAGAAAATCAGATGTGAGGCTGGCAGAGCAGGCCCCGACAGACAATCTAGGTCCCCGCTTTCGCCCATTCGCGTATTTCCGGTGAATACGTATTAGGTGTTTTGTTTTGATGCTCCATCCAGCTCATGAGTTGGAGCCTCCCGCAAACATGGGGCGGTTCACGTGAAACTGCGCCGTCAGACCTCGACCTCAACCACCACCCTCACAACGCCAAGTCTTGCAGCAAAGCCTCCGCGGTGTATCCGGCTTTCGGAACGCTGCGTTTCACGCGCCCCCCCTCCATCACGCAGAACTGGTCGGCCAAGCGGTAGGCGAAATCGGCATTCTGCTCGACCAAGACCACAGCCATATTGCCGCGCGCGCGCAGCTGGTTTAGAGCCTCGCCGATCTGTTGAATTATGTTGGGTTGAATGCCCTCGGTCGGCTCGTCCAGCAGCAGCACCTTCGGCCGCATGATGAGCGCCCGCGCAATGGCGAGTTGTTGTTGCTGGCCGCCCGACAGATCGCCCCCGCGCCTTGCTTGCATGTCGCGCAGCACCGGAAACAGATCGAACACCTCGTCGGGGATAACATGCTCGGCTTTGGGCAAGCAGGCAAACCCGGTCTCGAGGTTCTCCCACACTGTCATCATCGGGAACACCTCGCGCCCTTGTGGCACATAGGCGATGCCTGCGCGGGCGGCGTGGTAGGCGGATGTCAGTTTGGTGGTCTTGCCTTCAACTTCAATGGCCCCGGCGGAGGCAGGATGGCGACCGGCAATTGACTTTAGCAGGCTTGTTTTGCCGACACCGTTATTACCCATAACGGCGGTGATCTGCCCCAGTTCAGCAGTCAAAGACACGTCAAACAGGATCTGGCTTTGGCCGTAATGCAGGTCGATACCTCGCGCCTCAAGCATGATCGCGCCCCAGATAAACGTCGATGACGGTTGGGTCAGAGGTCACGTGATTGAGGCTGCCCTCGGCCAAGACAGCCCCTTCATGCAAGACGGTGACTTTGCAATTGAGGCGGCGCACGAACTCCATGTCATGCTCGACAACGACCACGGCGCGGGTTTTGGCCGCCTCTCGCAGGATATCTGTCGTCTTCTCACGCTCTTCAACGGTCATGCCAGCCGCAGGTTCATCCACCAGCAGCAAGCGGGGTTCTTGGGCCAGCAGCATACCGATCTCCAGCCATTGTTTTTGCCCGTGGCTCAGCTCACCCGCGATCCGCATAAGGCTACCGGACAGGCCAATTTCGTCTGCAATCGCCTCGATCCGTGCGGCGTTGCTGGCGGTCTTTTTGTGCATGAGGACTGCGAATGGACTGCGGGGGTTTTTCAAAGCCATTGCAAGGTTTTGGCGGACGGTTTGGTTCTCAAACACGGTTGGTTTCTGGAACTTCCTGCCGATGCCTTCGATTGCGATATCACTCTCTGACATGCCCAGCAGCGATATACTCCGCTCGCCCCAAATGACCGTGCCGCTGTCGGGTTTTGTCTTGCCAGTCACGATGTCCATGAAGGTGGTTTTGCCAGCACCGTTAGGGCCGATGATGGCGCGCATCTCAGCCTCGGCAAAGTTGATCGACAGGTTGTTGATCGCGCGGAACCCGTCGAATGTTACGGTGACGCCAGAGACCTCAAGAAGCATACTCATGACGGTTTCCGAACCAAATAATCAAACAGCCCACCGATGCCCTTGGGGAAGTAGAGCGTGACGGCCACGAAGGATACGCCAAGCAGCACCAGCCACCAATCGGTCCACTGAATTGTATAGAACCCCAAGGGGATAGCGGGGGCGCCGCCACCGGTGAACCAACTCGACAGCAGCGACACAAACGCAGCGCCGATCACCGCGCCGTAGAGCCTGCCACGCCCGCCAATGGCGACCCAAACGGCAAGATAGATCGACGCAATGGGTGCTACCTCGCCGGGGTTGATGATGCCCGCTTGCGGATAGTAAAGCGCGCCCGCGATGGCCGACACGATGGCCGTCAGGGTGAAGATCAGCAGTTTGTAGCTTTCCACATGGTAGCCAAGGAAGCGGACGCGCGCCTCGTTGTCGCGTATGCCTTTGACAACGCTTCCCATTTTTCCAGATATGACCCATGCAAAGAAGAAATAGCCCGCACCCAGCGCAAAGGCGGACGCCCAGAAAAACACGATGGATATCATGGCTTGGGACGTTTGCTCAAAACCGGGGATGTTTTGCAGGCCTGACAGGCCGTTATTGCCGCGAAGTCCGCTATCATTTTGGAACAGATAAAGCGACAGCGCGAGGGTCATGGCTTGGGTCAGGATGGACAGATAAACGCCTGTCACGCGGGACCGAAATGCGAGCCAACCGAAGACGAGCGCAAGCAGGCCGGGCACCAAAACGACCATCAGAAGTTGCAGATAGAGGTTGTCTGCGAAGCTCCAGATCAGCGGAAATTCCGAGCTGCCGACCACGCCAAATATCTGGTTTCCAATGGCATCCGACACCTCCTGCGCGGTTGCTGGAATGGGTTGGTTTGCCAGTGATTCCAATACGATAGATTCGGTTCGCGCATACATCAGCCACATGCCGATCGCGTAGCCGCCCAGCCCGAAAAACGCGAAATGGCCAAGGCTAAGGATGCCGCAATAGCCCCAGACCACATCCATCGCCACCGCGATCAAACACAAGCAAAGCGTCTTGCCTAAGGTCTTGACGAAACTGGTGGAAATTAACGCCACACCTGTGGCCTCGGACATAAGCGTGACGCCGAGCGTGAAGACGCAAAGTGCTAAGAGGAACCACAGAACAGACGGGTTTTGTGCGATGAAGGTGTTTTTCATAATGTCAGTCTGCCGCCGCCCGCCCCTTAAGGGCGACGATGCCCTTGGGACGGAATTGAATGAAGAAGATGATGAAGAGGATCATGTAGGTTTGCGCGGCCAGCGTGTTGGAGGGGTTCAGCCACTCGATGCCTTTTTGCAGAAAGCCGATCAGTGATGCGCCCGCGAGCGTGCCCCATACGTTTCCGACGCCGCCGACAACCACGGTCATGAAGCTCTGGACGATGTAATCGGCGCCCATCTCGGACGTGACTTTGGCATAAAGCCCGATGGCGACGCCTGCGATCCCGGCGATGCCGGAGCCGAGCCCGAATGTCAGCATGTTGATGCGGTCTGGGTTGATGCCCATGCTTGCCGCCATGCCGGGGTTTTGGGTCACGGCACGTACCTCAAGGCCCAGCCGCGTGCGTTTGAGCACGAACAAGATCAGCGCGAGGAATATCAAGGCCATCACGAAAATGGCAATGCGGATGTAGCTGATCTGGATCACGTCGTTGAACACAAGCGCCCCGTCGAGCCACCCGGGGGAGGTCAACGGACGGGCTTGGGTGCCAAAGATGTTCTTGGCGAGTTGTTGCAGCGCGATAGAGATGCCGAAAGTGGCCAGCAACGTCTCCAGCGGACGGTGGTAGAGGTGGCGGATCACGAGCCGTTCCATCGCAACACCCGCCCCGAACGTTATCGCAAACGCCAATGGCAGCGCGATCAGGATCGACAGGGTATAGTCGGGCACGAACAACTGGACCACGAAGCCTGTATAGGCGCCCATCATGATGAACTCGCCGTGTGCCATGTTGATCACGCCCATCACGCCAAAGGTGATGGCCAGTCCGATGGCTGCAAGGAAGTAGATAGACGCGAGCGACAGCGCATCTAGGCCAAGATCGACGGCTTGGGAAAACGCCACCCGCGTCTCGATGGTGTCGAGGGATTGGCGGGCGACGTCGGTTATATCTGCGTTTGTCTCGTCATAGGCGGCATAGAAGATGTGGGCGTCGATGGCTTCGGCTTGATCCTCGGGTGTGACCAGTTGCGGCACCATGCCTGCATCGTCCAATGCTTGGTAGGCTATCGCGCGGGCGGCATCAGTATCCAGATCTGCAATTGCAACGCCGCCCACGGTATCGCCGTTAATATTGGCGGTGAGTGCCTCGCGAATGTCTGCCGCTAAGATGAGCGGTGGCGCGAGGTTTGCGGCGACCAGCTGGGCATAGGCATCCGCTTGCGCCAGATCCACGCCGGGGGAGAGGATGCTGGCGATATTTGCACCCTCCGGCAGGGTGGCAGCGACGCCGGTTTGACTGGCGAGGATGGTGTTAAGCACCGCGCGCACATCGCCGGACAGATCATTGCCAAGGCCTTCTATGGCGGCGATCTGGACCTCGGGCGTTTCTGAGAACGTTGCCGTAAGCATCCCGACAAGGCGGATCTTGGTGGCTTTGAGGGTCGGGTCCGGCTCGGCTTCGACCGAGGCTGCGAGGGGTGCTAGTTGGCTTGCATCCATGCTACGCGCAATCGCCTCGACCGCCGCCTCTCGCTTGGTAATGTCTGGGTCTGACAGCTGGAATTGCACGAGCGCGTCGCCAATCGCGCGGCGCACACCGCCATTGGGGCGCGAGTCCGAAAGCGCACCGCCGTCAACAGGGCCTGCGACTGCGCCAGTGTCGAGGTCGATCAACTGGTCGTCGCGGATGCGGAAAAATAGGCCGTCGTCGTCGCGTTGCACGATCTCGCGGTCGCGCCACGCTTCAAGGAACGTGAGCGCTTGGGGCAGATCGCTGGCGACAAGATCATCAAGCAGCACACCGACGCTGCGACGTCCCGGTTTCAGGACCTCCTCTGCGTGGGTTTGCAGAACAGATTGAAGCGTTTGTGCAGGTGCGGTGCCGGGCATAGCGAGGCACAACGCGAGGGCCGTGAGCAGAGTACGGAGCATTGGGGGCAGGGGCCGTTCGATCAGAGAAGGGGGTGCGAGGGGAGGATCCCCGCGCCCCGGTCTGGCGTAGTAGTTCGAGGTCAACTGGATGCAGGTCTCGGTCTCTGTATTGTACATACCGCAGCCCAAGGTTTCCCAATCGGAGATCAGCACAGCGCTTTCCGGCAAAAAGTCAGTCCATGCATCACCGTCCACCTCGGCGGTTTGGCTGATGATGTCGAACTGCCCGTCGGCGGTGATCTCACCGATCAGCACGGGCTTGGCGAGGTGGTGGTTTGGCAGCATGACTGCCGTGCCGCCGGTCAGGTTTGGAAACTCCTGCCCGTACATCGCGCTGCGAACAGCGTCCACGTCCGTCGTGCCCGCCTCGGTTACTGCGTTCACCCACATGTTGAAGCCGATAAAATGCGCCTCCATCGGGTCATTGGTGACACGGTCTTCGCCCATTTTGGCTTTCCAAGCGGCGACCCAGGCATCGTTGGCTTCAGATTCCGCGGATTGGAAATAGTTCCAAGCGGCGAGGTGGCCGACGAGATTAGAGGTGTCGAGGCCAGAAAGCTCTTCCTCGCCCACGGAGAACGCAACAACGGGAATGTCATCGGCAGATATGCCAGCCGCTGCCAGTTCCTTGTAGAAGCCGATATTGGCGTCGCCGTTGATGGTTGAGATCACGCCGACCTGCTTGCCGTCTGCACCAAGTGCAACAACGTCAGCTACGATTGTGGCCCAGTCAGAATGACCGAAGGGCGTGTAGTTGACGAAGATGTCCTCGGCCGCGATGCCATTATCCATCAAGTAGGCCTGGAGGATGTTGTTGGTCGTACGCGGGTAGACATAGTCGGTGCCAAGCAGGGCGAACTTCTCGACGCCGAGTTCCTCAAGGAAGTAGTCGGTCGCGGGGATGGCCTGCTGGTTTGGCGCGGCCCCTGTGTAGAAGACGTTGCGCGAGCTTTCTTCGCCCTCGTACTGGACAGGGTAGAACATCAAGCCGTTGAGTTCTTCGAGCACCGGAAGTGCTGATTTGCGCGACACGGAAGTCCAAGACCCAAAGATTACGTCAACCTCGGACACGGTCAGCAGCTCGCGGGCTTTTTCTGCAAACAGCGGCCAGTCGGAGGCGGGGTCAACCACAACCGCTTCGATTTCGCAGCCCAGAAGGCCACCAGCAGCGTTCTGCTCGTCGATCAGCAGAAGCATGGTGTCTTTGAGCGTCGTCTCGGAGATTGCCATCGTGCCGGAAAGCGAATGCAGCACACCGACCTTGATGGGCGCGTCGCATGCATAGGCCGCCGTGGAGGCAAGCAGCCCAGCGGTCACGAGGGATGTGAGGGGGAGGAGTTTGGCCATGGAGATAGTGTTCCCTTTTTGCGCTGTGTGTCCTCCAAAGTGCATAACAAGCACTTGGATTGCGGCTCAAAGGGCGTATTTGAGTCCCACAGCAGTCATGTTGTCGTCGCGCGGGGGAGGTATCTGCCAGGATGGCCCTCCGCGCGGCGTTTTCGCCCGTAGCGGACTTGGTGACTTAGAAATGGCTCTGGGCGATTGACCAGAAATTTGCTCGAATTGTTTTGAGGCGTGACGCGTTTGGCCTAGTCTGGTGACAGTTTTTGAGTCAGTTGCCGAAAAATGCGCCGTTAATTGGCTGAAGTCTTGGCTGCTTGGCTTGATGCTAAGGTGCTGGCACCGAGTCGAACCGCTGTGGCAAAGACGGGCTTTCTGGACGCGCTGGGCTTCTGCTCGCGGTCCCCTTGGGGCGCGCAGGGCGGTAAGTGATTTGGAGAAGTCTGCACCGTCTGGATGGCACGTCAGAGAGGCAGGCATGCTTATCTCGCAGGATAAAAAATCGATATTTATTGACAATTGATGAAATAGTAGCCAAAATTTGCCAAAATGTGCGAGCTGAGTATCCCCAATTCAGTTCCGCTGTTCTCTAAGGATATCGCCATGCGCAACGTGAACGAAGATAACATTACCGACGTTTTCAAGGGCTATATGGCCAGTGATATGGCCCCACGCACCCGTGAGGTCATGGGCGCGCTTGTCCAGCACCTCCATGATTTTGCGCGCGAAACGAACCTGACACATGATGAATGGCGCCAAGGCATCGCGTTTCTGGAAGGCTGCGCGGCAATCGAGACTGAGGACCGGCACGAGTTTGTCCTAGCCTCGGACGTGCTGGGCCTGTCGTCGCTGGTGGACATGCTGCATTCAAGCCCGGAAGCGACCTCGTCTTCTGTTCTGGGGCCGTTCCATGTTTCGGGCGCGCCTCCTTTGGAAATGGGCGGCGATATGAAACGCGATTTTAGTGGGCCGGTTTTGCTCGCTGAAGGCGTGATCCGCGACACGGATGGCAAGCCCATCGCGGGCGCGTCCCTAGACATTTGGCAAACCGCCCCCAACGGGCTTTACGCCAGTCAGGACGAAGAGCAGGATAAATTTTCGTTCCATGGCCTGATGACCGTTGGCGAGGATGGTCGCTACGCTTTTACCACCGTGAAACCAGTAGAATACACAGTGCCCACTGATGGACCGGTCGGCGATATCTTGCGCGCTTGTGGGCGCCATCCGTGGCGGCCCTCGCACCTGCATTACATCGTTACCGCGCCGGGCTATAAATCTTTGGTGACCGAGATATTCCCCGATGACGATCCCTATCTTGATCAAGATACTGTCTTCGGTGTGCGCGACGATCTGGTGATGAGCTACCAAGAAAAGCCTGCCTCAGACTTCCCCGAGGGCATGGCGCTATCGGGCAAAATCTCAGGCCCATTCCTGACGGTGACTTTCGATGTGACGCTTAAGGCGGAGTAGTTAGGGAACTGCTTAGCTTTTGACCCAGCGCCACAATTCCGCAATCCGCAATACCGCAGCTAACACAGTCCTCTGAAAGAACTTCGTTTTTGTCCTGACCAAAAATCAGTATGACTGACCAAATGACAGTTCGCCGCCCCCTAGACCCGCTACCCGACATCTGGCGCAGGCTGACCATAGCCGCAATTGGCCTTGCGCTGATTGGTGTGACAGTGGCGAGCTATCTGGCCCTTGCCTTTTACTTTGTGCGCAGCGAGGCCAAGATCACTCCGCAACGCGCGGCATTCTTCGCGGGCTCCTTGGATGCGGCGCTGACCCGGCTGGAGCATTTGCCTTACGTCGTGTCCATTGACCCCACGACATTGGCGGCGTTGGAGACGGGCGATGTGCGTGAACTCAACCCAATCCTTGCCGACATTGCTGTCCGGGCACAGGCGGAGTTTGTCTATCTTCTCGACATAAACGGGCTGACGATTGCGTCGTCCAACTACCGCGACGCCGATACGCTTGTTGGCAATTCCTACACGTTCCGCCCCTATTTCCGCGACGCGATTTCAGGGGGCGAGGGGCGCTATTATGCGGTTGGTGTCACGACGGGGCGACCGGGATATTTCATCGCCGAGCCTGTGCGCAACAGCGCTGGCACGATCTTTGGCGTTGTGGCCGTCAAGATCGCGATCTCGGACCTTAGCCGCGTTCTACTCCACAGTGGCGAATTGGTGCTGGTGACAAGCGATCAAGGCGTTGTGCTGACCAGCTCAGATCCGAAACTCGTCTACGGCCTCATGTCGCCGCTGACTGCGTTCGCGCGTCGTGCGCTGGAGAACCAGCAGCAGTTTGGCGGTACTCCATTGAAGCCGCTCGACTGGACCGAGCGAACGACTGAGCGCGCGCAACTGAACGGGGTCGATCACCTGTGGACCCGCGGTGCTTTGGCCGAAGAAGACTGGACGCTGCATCTTCTAACCGACATCGGCGAAATCCAAGAGCAGGCCGTTTTTTATGTGGCAATTGGCGTGATGACCGCTTTGTCGCTTGCTGTAGCGGCTGCGTTCTACCGGGCGATGCAATTGCGGCGGGCTTTGGCAATCTCGAACGAAGACAGGCAGCGCTTGGTTGCTGAGATCGAGGATCGCGAGCGCGCCGAGACCAGGCTTGAGGCGGCGCGCGCTGAGTTGGCACGTCAGAACCAGTTGGCGGCGTTGGGGCAACTTTCCGCCTCGATCACGCACGAGCTTGGGCAGCCTATTTCGGCAATGCGTAATTATTTGACCGCCGAAGAGATCGGCACCGGGGCCAAACCCGGTGGGCTTTGGCCCGAGTTGACGGGGTTGGTCGAGCGGATGCAGGGCATTCTCAATCAACTCCGCCTCTTTGGCAGATCCAGCCCGCGGACGTCCGAGGCTTTCCCCGTCCAAGCAACTGTCATCGCGGCGCAAAACCTCGTTCAACACACTGCCGATGCCGCGGGCGTTTCGCTAACTGTCACGTTGCCGGACACGCCCTGCGCGCTGTCAGGCCAGTCTGATCGATTTGAGCAGGTCATCGTCAACATCCTGCTGAACGCAGTCGATGCGGCCCAAAGCGAGGTCCACCTGACGCTAGAGAACCGCTCTGATCAGATCATCCTTTCTATCGCAGATGACGGCCCCGGCTTGGGAGATTTGAATATCGCTGACCTGCGCGAGCCGTTTTTCAGCACCAAGTCTTCGGGCAAGGGGATGGGCCTTGGCCTTGCGATCTCGGGGCAGATCGTCAATGAGATGGGCGGTCAACTGGACGCCAGCGACACCCCAAGCGGGATCGGCGCGCTGTTTCGTGTCACATTTTCTAAGGACGCGCCGGATGCCTGATAAATTTTCGATCCTGATCATGGATGATGACGCCGAGATCCGCCAATCGCTGTCGGTGCTGTTGCAGCGCGCTGGGTGGCAGGTTGAAACTTTCGGCGATGCCAAGGCCGGTTTGGCGCGCCTAGACAGCATCGCGCCGGACGTTATTTTGTCCGATGTGCGGATGCCCGGCATGTCAGGCTTGGATGTGCTGGCCAAGCTTGCAGGCGGCGACCATCCGCCTTTGATACTGATCTCCGCACATGGCGATATTGCGATGGCGGTCGATGCGATCCAAAATGGGGCCTATTCGTTTCTGGAAAAACCGTTCGAGCCGCGCCGCCTGCTGACGGTGCTCAGGCATGCCGCCGAGCAGCACAGACTGGTTGAGACCGCCAAACGCATGAGCGAACAGTTGGTGTCGCTGTCGGGGCTCGACCGCGTTTTGCTGGGGCGTGATCCGCGCGTGACCGAACTGAAGCGCACTGCGATTGATCTGGCATCGCACACAGCACCTGTGCTGATCAAAGGTGAAACCGGCACCGGCAAAGAGCTGATCGCGCGCGCATTGCACCGCCTTGGGCCACGTCACGATAAGGAGTTTGTCGCACTCAATTGTGCCACGCTTGCGCGCGATCGAATTGACGAACAGATCTTTGGGAATGCGGATACGCTACGGGGCTGTTTTCGTCGCGCCGATGGCGGAACGCTGTTTCTGGACGAGGTCGGCGCGTGCCCGCTAGACGTGCAGGCGAAGCTTTTGCGCGCGACTGAGACCGGGCAAATTCAACCCCTTGGCTCCGAAGAAAACATCCAAACCGATGTGCGTATCATCGCGGCCACCAACGAAGACCTGTCGCAGATGGTCGAGGCAGGAGCCTTCCGGTCCGACTTCCTGTTCCGCCTCAATACCTTTGAGATGTCCTTGCCGCGCCTGAAGGACCGAGGCGAAGATATCGTGCTTTTGTTCGAGTATTTCGTGGGGCAGTTGTCCGAGACCTACGAGATTGAACCGATGGCGCTGACGGCTGAGGACGCCGCAGCACTGCTGGCCTATGATTGGCCCGGCAACGTCCGCGAATTGCGCCATGTTGCCGAACGCAGGGTTCTGGCCGCGCGCCGGGGCGGTGGCTCGGTCGCAAAAGCTCTGCGCGTGGACGAGTTGGCCGATGACGTGCCCGCAACCTTGCGCGAAGCCGTGGCCCAGTTTGAGCGCACGTTGATTGCCCAAGCCATCACCAGCCACGTAGGCCGCATGGACGCGGTGGCCGAGGCATTGGGTATTGGCAGACGAACCCTGAACGACAAGATCGTCAAACTGGGTCTGGAAAAGTCCGCACTGCTCGACTGAATTGCCCTGCGGATTTTCGCAGACAGACTCACCGCCTGCCTGCGGATTGCTTCATAGGGCGGCGGCGCGCGGGCGATTAGTCCTCTGGATACGGCCACAACCGAGGTCGGATTTGGGAGGAAATCATGAAGTTTATCAAAACCGCCATTCTCGCGGCGTCCATTGCGGCCACGGGTGCACATGCACAAGACGAAGGCGCTAGCTACATTCTAGCCACCGCATCGACGGGCGGCACCTATTACCCTGTTGGGGTCGCACTTGCGACACTCGTTAAGGTCAAGCTAGAGCCGCGCCAGAAAATCGGCATGGCCGCAATCAGCTCTGCCGGGTCTGGCGAGAACGTCCGTCTGATCCGCGAAGGCGAAGCGCAGTTCGGGATCATGCAGGGCCTTTATGGCTACTACGCCGCGTCGGGCACTGGCCCGCTTTCCGAAGTGGGCCCGCAAGAAAACCTGCGCTCGGTCACGATGCTGTGGCAGAACGTCGAGCACTTCATCGTCACCAATGATGCGGCAACTACAGGCACGATGTCTGACTTGGCCGGGCTGAAGGGCGAGGGCATGGCGATGGGTCGTCAGAACTCAGGCACCATCGGCTCGAACGCGACAATCCTTGCGGGCTTTGGCGTAAATATCGAAGAGGATTACGAACTGGTCTTCGGCGGCTACGGCCCGTCGGCTGAGGCATTGCAAAACGGTCAGGTTAAAGGCGTGGGCATTCCCGCTGGTATCCCCGTGGGCGCGATCAGTCAGTTGATGGCTTCGGCAGGCGACAACGTGACGTTGCTGAACTTCACCGAAGAACAGATGGCCCAAGCCGATGGCTGTCGCGGTCTGTGGACCCCGTTCACCATTCCAGCAGGCACCTATCCTGGTCAGGAAGCGGACGTGCAAACGATAGCACAACCCAACTTCCTTGCCACCAGCGCTGATCTGCCGGACGAGCATGTCTACCAACTGACCAAGGCGATCTACGAGAACCTGCCGTTCTTGCAGGCGATCCATCCTGCGACCAAGGCTATGGCGCTTGAGAACGCAATCGCCGGCCTTCCATTGCCCCTGCATCCCGGTGCAGCACGGTATTATCAGGAAGTGGGCATCGATGTTCCCGCTCGCCTGATGGGCAACTAGACACAACCACTCCTTGCCAGTCCGCGTGTTCTGCGTGGGCTGGCATTTTGCTTGCTCGGGTGCCCCATGTCCAAAACTGAGTCCAAAACTGAAATTGACGAAGACGCTGGCACGCTGCGCAGCTTCGATGGTCTGGCGAACACAGCCATTACGGTGTTCTGCTTCGTGATCGCGGTGGGGCACATCTATGTCGCCTTCGATCCGATCCTGTCCGAGCTGCAACGCAATGCGTTTCACTTTGCAGGTTTTGCGGCCCTTGCGGCGCTGTTCTACCCGATGTGGCGCACAGGCTCAGGCAAAACTGCACCTGTGCTCTTGGACCTGACGCTCGGGATTGTTGTTGCGGGCTCTGCCGTCTGGCTGACCCTTGCAGAGAACGCGATCTATGACCGAGGCGTAAAATTCGCCACACCCGACTGGATCGCGGCGATCATCTGCATCATTGGCGCGATTGAGCTGACGCGGCGTGTGGCAGGCTGGATCATCCCGATGCTGATCGTGGTGTCGCTGAGTTACGTGGTATTTTGGGGCAAATTCATCGGCGGGGTCTTCTCGTTTCCTGGTCTGTCGCTGGAGACTGTCGCCTTCCGGTCGATCTACGGCGACGATGCAATGTTTGGCTCAATCGCCCGCATCTCATCGACCTATGTGTTTTTATTCATCATCTTCGGCGCCTTCTTGCTGCGCTCGGGCGCGGGGGAGTTTGTCATCAACATGGCGCGCGCTGTTGCAGGGCGCATGGTTGGTGGTCCGGGGATCGTCGCGGTGATCGCCAGCGGCTTGACTGGCACGATCTCAGGCTCGGCGGTTGCCAACACGGCGTCCACTGGCGTCATCACCATTCCGTTGATGAAGCGCGCAGGCTTTGCGCCCAAATTCGCGGGCGGGGTAGAGGCAGCGGCCTCAACAGGAGGCCAGTTGATGCCGCCGATTATGGGGGCAGGGGCCTTCGTTATGGCGAGCTTCACGCGGATCCCTTACGAGACTATCGTTGCCGTCGCGGCCCTGCCAGCGCTGCTCTACTTCCTGTCGGTGGCGTTCTTCGTGCGCATCGAGGCACGCCGCAATAATCTGCCGCCAATGGCGGATGAGGGGCAAACGCTGGGGTCTGCCTTCAAGGAGGGAGGTGCCAGCTTTTTTCTGCCGATCTGCACCCTGATCGGAATGCTGGTGGTGGGCTTCACGCCGACCTATGCGGCCGTATTTGGCATCCTGACCGTGATCGCATCAAGCTGGCTGACCAAGAACCCGATGGGGCCGCGCGCGGTGTTTGAAGCGTTCGTGATGGGCAGCAAGGGCATGATTTTGACGGCTGTGCTGCTGTGCTCGGTTGGCCTGATCGTCAACGTGATCGCCACCGCAGGGATCGGCAATACTTTCAGCTTGATGATCGCCAGTTGGGCCGGGGGCAACATCCTGATCGCGCTCGTTCTGATCGCGCTTGCAAGCCTGATCCTTGGCATGGGCCTGCCAGTCACTGCCGCCTATATCGTGCTGGCAACGCTGTCGGCACCTGCCTTGTCGGGTATGCTCAACGACCAATTTGTGATTGCGGAGCTGGCCGCTGGGAACCT
Source organism: Dinoroseobacter sp. (assembly GCA_034111085.1). Taxonomy (GTDB): domain Bacteria; phylum Pseudomonadota; class Alphaproteobacteria; order Rhodobacterales; family Rhodobacteraceae; genus Dinoroseobacter. The sequence continues at coordinate 162,843 of JAWUXZ010000015.1, read as the reverse complement.
GTCCGAGACCGCCCGCGCCATTCTGCTGTTTGGGGTGCCCGAGCAGGCGGAACTGCTTAGCCGAGCGCTGAGCGAGGACGAGGCGAGCGCACTTGTGCGGTCGCTGCCGCTGGAAATTGCAGCACCGCTGCGTGATCTCGTTGTGCCGCAGGCGGTTGCAGTTACCTCCTTGCTGTCGGCGCATATGATCATCTTTTGGCTGAGCCAAGACAGCAACGTCACGCCACCTGTTGCCCTTGCGGCGTTCACTGCTGCTGCCATCGCCAAGGCTCCGGCAATGGCGACTGGTGTCGCGAGTTGGAAGCTGGCCAAGGGTCTCTATATCGTGCCGGTACTGTTCGCCTACACGCCTCTGCTGAGCGGAGATTGGCCCGCGATGATTCAGGTCTTTGGGTTTGCCGTGATTGGCGTCTACGCATTGTCGGCGGCCTTGCAGGGCTGCATGGAAAAACCGTTTGGCATCGTTATGCGTGCTGTCAGTCTGATGGCCGGGCTCGCCTGCCTTTGGCCGGATGCACTTGCGGTCAACGTCATAGGCGCGATTTCTATAATCGGGTTGCTGACGTGGAATGTGAAGTTTGGGATCCGCCAAGATGTGGACGAGGCGACCCTAGCCACGCGTCAAAGCTGAGGGCAGTCCGCGCTTTTTGATCGGGTGAGGTGCCTCAAAACGAGGCACCTTTCAGATAGCCCCTAAACCGCTGGCTCGCGCGTCCCTAGCAGATTGAGGCTGGGGCCACTGACGATCAGAGATGCCATGATTGCACGCTCTTTCCCATATTCGCCGCACACATTTATCACGCGGCTAGCTCAGCCATGCTGAGACTTGCGCAGCCCCAAACCTGCCGTTCAATTCATTACTACAAATTAGTTGTTGCAATTCATCGCTGCGCCAATAGGGTGAACGAGTGGCAGACTGAACACTCGGTCGCCGCGGCTTTGGGGGAGGCAGCACACAATGAGCACCGCAGTATGAGCGCGCGTCATCGCTTGAAAATCGGCTATGTCGGCGTGTCAATTACACCCTATTTTGCCGAAAAATACAAGGTTCGCGAGATCGCTGTCGCCGGACTGCGCGAGTACGCCAAGGAGATGGATTTCGATCTGGTCGCCATCGAGCGCCCCATCCATTCCAAAGAACAAGCCGAGCAGGCCGCGCGCGAAATCAAAGCCGCTGGCGTCGATTTTCTGCTGGTCCAGAACGCAGCATGTTCCATGGGCGATCAGCTCTTCCCGTTTATTGATGCGGCACCCAAGCTGGGCCTGTGGTCGATCCCCGATCCCCGATCCGCATCAGGACGGGCAGGTGCAATTGCACTCGCTGGTATCCATGAGCCACTATGCCAGCCTGATCAAAAGCTACTTCAAAGGCCGCGATATTCCGTTCAAGTGGTTCTACGGGGGCGCGGATACAGACAAATTCCGCGCTAGGTTCACACTGACGGTCAGCGCGCTACGCGCCGAGAAGAACCTGCGATCTGCGCGCATCGGCTGGATTGGCGGCATCTCTCCGGGTTTTGTCGGCATGTTACCTGATGAGGCGGGGATCCGCTCTAATCTTGGTGTCACGATCGAGGCGCTCGATTTGGCGGACGTTGTCAAACGTGCCGATGCGATGGATGCAGGGCGCGTGCAAAAAGCCTCCGACGAGATCAGGGGTGTTGCGCGCGAAGTTGCGCTATCGGATCCGTCGTCCTTCGAGCGGGTCACACGGTTTTATCTAGCACTTCTCGACACCTCAGAGGAAATGCAATTCGACGGCATGGCCGTGCAATGCTGGTCCACGATCCAAGCGCTCTACAATATTGCGCCGTGCATGGCCTATAGCTGGCTGGGCAGTGATCACAATTTCCCGGTCTCGTGCGAAGGCGACGTGCTGGGCGCTGTCAGCATGTATATGCTGAACGTGATCTCGGGGCGCGAAGGCTCGTCCACGCTGCTGGATCTGGCTTCGCTCGACCCGGACCGTCAAGCCATGCAGATGTGGCATTGCGGCGTGACCCCGCGCCATTTTGCCAATGATGACGGCATTGCTTGGGTTGATCATGTAACCTTGGGCCGCAATGGCACCGACGGGCCTTACGGTGTGTCTGGCGATCAGGTTTTTGCCCCGCAGCCGGTGACGATCAGCTATATCAACGAGCATGCAGATCAGCTGTTGGTGCTCGGATCCGAGATCGTCGATCACCCCTCAAAAGGGTATGACGGCACACGCGGTTGGGTGTCGAACCTGACGATGAATGGCGAGAAAATCGACATTTGGGATCTGATTAACACGCTTACCGTTAAAGGTGTTCAGCACCATTTTGCCATGGGGCAGGGTGACTTGACCGGCGAGTTGATGGAACTTGCAGCATGGACGCGCATGCGCCTTTTGCAGCCCATTCCTTACGCCGACTATGCACAGATCGACGGCGTCAACGTGTGACTCTATTAAACCAAGACCGATAAACTGGGAGGACGAAAAAGTGATCACATTCAAAAGAACGGCCCAAGCGATGCTGCTGTCCGCAGCCAGCACGCTGGGGATGCAAGCGCAGGCCCAAGACCTGCCCGGCTTTGACAGCTGGGAGCAAGTGGTCGAGCAAGCCAGAGGCCAGACGGTCTTTTGGTACATGTGGGGCGGATCGGATGCGATCAATGGCTTCGTAGACACCTTCTACGGCGAGCCGCTGATGGAAGAGTATGGCATCACGCTTGAGCGCGTGCCCGTTGCCGGTACGGTTGACGTGGTCAATCAGGTGATCTCCGAGAAAGAAGCGGGCGCTGATGGCGACGCGGGCTCGGTCGATCTGATCTGGATCAACGGCGAGAACTTCGCGACGCTGCAACAGGCGGATCTGCTGTTCGGTCCGTGGGCCGAGAGCATCCCGAATTCGATGCTCGTGGACTGGACCAACCCGGCCGTGAACCTTGATTTCGGCAAGCCGGTTGGGGGCATGGAGAGCCCGTGGTCGAGCGCGCAGTTCCATTTCATGCATGACAGTGCGCGTCAGGACGAAGCCGATTTACCGCGCTCATATGCTGATCTGTCCGCATGGATCGCAGCCAATCCCGGTCAGTTCTCCTATGTGGCCCCCGGACACGGCGCATTCATCGGCACGCGTTTCGTCAAGCAGCTTATGTTTGAGCTGAGTGGCAATCACGAGCAGTGGGTCGGCGCGTTCAACGAGGAGCTTTACACCGAGTGGAGCATCGCAACCTGGAAAGAACTGATTTCTTGGGAGCCAAACCTGTGGCGCGAAGGCGAAACTTACCCAACAAGCGATGCCGACTTCAAAGGGTTGTTTGCCAATGGTGAAGTTGAGTTTGCTTTCACTCAGTCACCTGCTGGCGCTGGGCCTGACATCGGCGCGGGTCTGATCCCACCGACCTCGCGTGCATTCAGCTTCGACAACTACATGATTGGCGACTTCAACTACCTCGCCATTCCCTACAACGCACCCAACAAGGCCGCTGCAATGGTAACGGCAAACCTTGTTCTGCGTCCTGACCGTCAGGCAGCCCAAGTACAGCCCGCCAACGGCTTTTGCTGCGGCTGGGCGATTGACGTCGCTCGTGTGACCGACGCCGATCAAATTACCGCCATCGAGACAGCAATGATGAACCTCGGGGACGCAGCTGCGGATCCGGCGCGTCTGGCCGCTGCACTGGTTGCGGATATTGCCGCCGAGTATCAGGCGCGTATTGAAGCCGATTGGCAGAAATATGTGCTGCGCGGCGAGCCACTGCCGGAGTAACCCCCGGCGCAGGAAACTTGGCGGGGCGCGCATACGTGCCCCGCCTATCAACCCGCCCCCCCTTTCTGAACACCTGATATGAGAGTGACCTGATGAAGTGGGAACGCATCCGAATTCCGGTAATGTTGGCACCGACCATGCTTATCATCACCGTGCTGTTCTTTGGCTCGCTCGCCTACGGCTTTCTTCAAAGCCTCGGCTATAATCCAAACATCGGCGCGACAGGGCTTAGCTTTGACGCCTACCGCTCGGTCCTTTTTTCTGATGATCTGTCGGGGCGCTTCTGGTCTGGCCTTGTGCTGAGCCTTTGGGTCGCTTTTGCCTCGACCTTCATCTCCGCCGCCATTGCCATTGCCGTCGCACTGCTTTTGCGCCGTACGTTCGTCGGCAAGAAGCTCGCGGTATTCTTTTTTCAGCTGAACCTTCCGATCCCGCATATTGTGATCGCGGTCGGCATGCTGATGCTGTTTAGCCAAAGTGGTCTGGTCTCAAGAATGCTGGGCGAGATGGGTATCGTAACCTCGCCACGTGACTTTCCCGCACTCACCAAAGATTCTTACGGTATCGGCATTATTCTTGCCTATATCTGGAAAGAGGTCGCGTTTTTCGGCATCATCGTGCTCGCGATCCTGCAATCGATTGGCGAGGATTATGAGGCCGTCGCCCAAAGCCTTGGTGCCAACCGCTGGCAGCGTTTCCGCACAGTGACATTGCCCCTGATCATGCCGGGGCTGATGTCGGCTTCGATCATTGTGTTCGCCTTCACCTTTGGCTCTTACGAAGTGCCGCGTATTCTGGGCGTGGGCCATCCTAAGATGCTGCCGGTCATGGCGCTGGACTTCTTTTTGAACCCTGATCTGAACGCGCGGGCCGAAGGCATGGCGCTGAGCATGATCATTGCTGTTATCGTTTTCGCGCTGGTGTTCGTCTACATGTACATCACAGCCCGCACCGTGCGGAAGGATTGAGCACATGAGACGCTTTCCCTTCTACCTGACAGTCGGTTTCATCAGCCTGATGTTCGTGGCACCAGTGATTGCGTTTATGATCAACGCCTTCGCGTTCCGCTGGTTCTATCCGCAGCTGGTCCCGAATGAGTGGAGCCTGCAAGCGTGGGAGCGCCTCAAGCTGATCCCGAGGGCGGGTGACCGCACGCTCACCGGGTTTTTCGATCTATGGGCATCGGTCCCGGATGTCGTGTCTGCGCTCTGGCTAAGCCTCGCCATTGGCGCTGTGGTAACGGGATTATCGGTGGTCATCGGTCTACCTGCTGCGCGCGCACTCGGGCTTTATAAATTCCGGGGCAAGCGCGTGGTGGAGTTTATGATCATCACGCCGACCATTGTGCCACCCATTGCTTTCAGCCTCGGTCTGAATATCAATTTCATCCGCTGGGATCTGGCGCTACAGGACGCGGGCATTCCGCTTGATCTGGCTGGCAGCGTGATCGGCGTGTCCATCGTGCATCTGGTGCCGGTGATGCCTTACGTGGTGCTGACGCTGAGCGGGGTGTTTGCCAACTATAATCCCGATTTTGAGGCACAGGCCCGCAGCCTTGGCGCGCGGCCTTGGCGCATCTTTTGGGACGTCACTTTGCCCGCAATTTTGCCGGGATTGTTCGTGGCCGCACTCTTTGCCTTCCTTGTGTCCTGGAGCCAATATCTGCTGACCTTCCTGATCGGACAGGGGCGGGTTGTTACGCTGCCGATGTTGCTTTTTTCGGCCGCTGGCACCGGCAATAATGCGATGATCGCGGCACTCTCGCTGGTCTTTATTGCGCCTGCGATCCTGATCTTGCTGGTCACGTCTCGGTTCCTGTCTGGCAAGTCCAGTGCAGTGGGCGGGTTCGGTCGCTTATGATTAATTCCCCAACATTCATTGCGAAAGGCAGCTAGCGCCCATGAGCACTCAAAACCCTCACACCGCCTCCATCGCGCTTGATCTGTCGTCCGATCAAGGCGGCGTTCATGATCATCTTTACGGTGCCAATCTCGAGCATATCGGGCGCTGCGTCTACGAGGGCCACTGGTCCGAAATGCTGCGCAACCGAAAGTTCCTAGGCCATGACAAAATGTTCACCGGCCTCAGCGAAGGGCTGTCACATCAAAACCCCAGCTATGGGATCATCAAGCCTTGGACTGCACTCGCACCTGACTATCACGGCGTCCTATGTGTGCATGACAACACAGAAACCTACACTGGCACGCAGTCTCAGCGTGTCACTATCCGCAGCGCGGACGGGGCTTTGCACGGCGTGCAACAAGGCGATCTGACGGTCGAGGCGCATAAATCCTACGATCTGCGCGTCGTACTCAAAGGGCAGGGGCAGGCGGTCACGGTTCAGTTGGGCGACCAGACATGGGTGATCTCCGCCGCTGGTTCGGACTGGCAAGCGCATGAAACCACTTTGACTGTTGGCGCTGGCAGCACGGAGGCTGTGTTCTCGATCGCACATGCCCATGAGGGGCATTTGTGGATCGGTTGTGCTTCGGTCATGCCTGCAAATACCGCAGATGGGCACCGCCCCGACGTGATTGCAGCGCTCAAAGATTGGGGCCCGACATTCCTGCGCTGGCCGGGTGGCAACTTCGCATCCGCCTACCACTGGGAGGAAGGCATCGGTCCGCGCGACCTGCGCGACGGCTATCTGGACCCGGCCTGGAACACGTGGGAGCCCCATGATGTGGGCACCCATGAGTTTATGGACCTGTGCCATCATGTCGGATCAGAGCCGATCTTGACCATCAATATGGGCAACGCCGATGCCGCCGAAGCCGCGCGCTGGGTGGAATATTGCAATGGCAGCGCAAGCACCCCCATGGGCAAGCTGCGCGCCGCAAACGGCCATCCTGCGCCATTTGGCGTCAAGACGTGGTTTGTGGGCAACGAGCAGTTTGGCAACTGGCAGGTTGGAACCTGCGACGCGGAAACCTATGCGCGGCGCTATGTGGTCTATGCGAATGCTATGCTCGCGGTTGACCCGTCGCTTGATCTGATTGCTGTGGGCGCGCCGACGGACCTTTACGGCCATTGGAACGAGCTGGTGTTGAAAACTGCGCCCGGCGAGATCAAGAAGCTCAGCGTGCATTACTATTCCATCCGCACTGAAAAGTGGGACACGCCGCCGTCTGCGGATCAGCTCTATTGGCCCAAGGTCGCCTCATCCCATGAGGTCTGCGAGATGCTCGACCACACATGGGAGATCGTGCGTGCGCATTCCGATCCCCCCCTCCGATCATTTTTGACGAGTGGAACAACTATGTGAACGGCAAGCCCCCAGATTTCTTCGAAGAATACGGCATGGCCGATGGGATCTATACGGGCGCATTGATGAACGCATGTTTGCAGCGCGCTGATTGGATAAAGATGTCCGCAAGCTTCAACCTGCTTAACGTCATGGGCAATCTGCGCGTGACGCCCACCCAAGTGTGGAAAACGCCCACCGCGTTGGTGCTGGAGTTGTTTACCAAGCACCGAGGCACTCGTTCTATTGGCTGCACCGCACACTCGGACACGGTGGCGACGCCGGGGGCAGGCACCTTGCCCGCATATGACGCGATCCCACTTATCGACGCAGCAGCGACCCTGTCTGAGGATGGCACCACCGCTTATCTGTCGGTGGTTAACCGCGATCCGGGGCGCGCGGCATTGATTGATGTCAGTGGCATCGCGCGCAAAGGAACGGCGCGCATCCATCTTGTGCAAGGTGACGGACCGCAAGCGATGAATACCGAAGACGCACCAGAAGCGGTCGTGATCGAGCAAGCCGAGTGGGCCGACGGCACGCCCCTAAGCTTGCCCGCCCACAGCGTCGCCATTATCGAAATCCCACTGGAAAGCCACCCATGACCCATCTGTCCATTCGGGGCCTGACCAAACGTTACGCCGGTCAGGAAAGTGCCGCCATCGACGGGCTTAGCCTTGAGATCGAGAGCGGCAGCCTTGTGGCTTTGCTCGGGCCATCAGGCTGCGGCAAGACCACAACGATGAAGATGATTGCAGGGCTGCTAGAGCCGACATCAGGCGACATCCTTTTTGGCGATAAATCCATTCTCGACATAGCGCCTGAGCGGCGTGGTGCTGTGATGGTGTTCCAGAACTACCTGCTGTTCCCGTATATGAGCATCGCGCAAAACGTCGGCTACGGTCTGAAAATGCGCAAGATCGATCAGGCGACGATTGATCGCCGTGTTGGCGAAATGCTGGAGCTGGTCAAGCTGCCCGGTCTGGGCGAACGCCGCCCGAAAGAGCTGTCGGGCGGGCAACAACAGCGCATCGCATTGGCGCGGGCGCTGATTGTGAAGCCGAACCTTCTGCTGCTCGACGAGCCGCTCAGTAACTTGGACGCGCATTTGCGGTTCGAGATGCGCGATCTGATCCGTGAAATTCAGCAAGAGATGGGTATCACGACGCTGTTTGTTACCCATGATCAGGAAGAGGCCGCTGTGCTGTCGGACAAGATTGCGCTGATCTTACACGGTAAATTGCAGCAATATGACGCGCCGATGTCGTTTTATGACGCGCCCACTTCGCGCGAGATCGCCGATTTCTTCGGCGGGGTGAATTTCCTGCCGGGCTCGAAAACAGACGGTCGCTTTACCTGTGATCTGGGCACGTTCGCGGCCCCGCGCGGGATCACCTCAGGCAATGGCATCGCCACGATCCGGCCCGAGGATATCCGCATCGCAGACGGTGACGGCGAGAATGTGGTCACGGGCACAGTCGCGAGCCATGTCTATGTCGGCACGCACTCTCGTCTCAAGGTGCAGGTGGGCAACTATCTGATCCACGTGATCACCGATGCAGATGTGATTAAAACCTACGGCGACGGCGCGCAGATCAGACTGCAATTCCCGTCCCACAAAATCTGGGTTTTGCCGCCCGAGACAGAATGAGGCGCGCGCAATGAAATTCGGCATACACACTGGGCTATGGCTGGCACGCTGGACCGACGAGATCACGCCATGCGTGCGCCGCGCGGCAGAGTTTGGCTATGACGGCGTTGAGGTGTCGCTGTTGGGCATGACGGACGAGAAGGCTGCAGCACTTGGCAAAGTGGTGGCCGATCACGGTCTAGAGATTACCTGCTCAGACGGGCTTGCGCCGGACAAAGACATCACCTCCGAGATTGCCGAGGTCCGCGCTGCGGGCATCGCCTATCTCGAATGGGCGATCGCGACGACGGCAAAGCTGGGCGCGCAAGGCCTTGCAGGTGTGCTGTTTGCGCCTTGGGGCCAGTTCGATCCTTTGAACAAGCCTGCCCGTTTGGCGCGTTCGGCCGAAGCATTGGCAGCCGTCGACGATGCTTTGAACACCCACGGGGTTACGCTGGGGCTGGAAGCTCTCAACCGGTTCGAGACGGATATGTTGAACACCTCCGCCGAGGCCTGTGCGTTGGCCGAGGCAACTGGGTCGCCGCGCATAGGCGCGCTGCTTGATACCTTTCATCTGAATATCGAGGAAAAGGACATTGCGGGGGCAATCGCCAGCGCCGGGAAGAACTTGGTGCATTTCCACGTCTCCGACAATGATCGCGGCGTGCCCGGATCAGGGCATGTGCCTTGGGATCAGGTCCGCTCCGGGCTAGAGCGCGCAGGATATACTGGCTGGATCACCGCTGAGATCTTCGTGATTGCTGGCAACCCGGCTAGTGCTGATCTGAACATCTGGCGCAATATAGAACCCGACGCAGACGCCGCCGCACGCGAGGCGCTGGCCTTTATGAAAGCCAACTTCGCATGAACGGCGTGCTGGATATTGCCGCTGCGCGCTTCGAGGTGCTGGAGCATGAGCTAAACACACTCGATGCCGCCACTGGCGACGGTGATCACGGCGCGACCATGCTCAAAGGCCTGCGCGCCGCTGCCGCCGCTGCACATGATGCCCCTGACATAGCCTTCCGCAAGGCCGCTGGCGGGGCATCTGGCTCGCTTTTCGCCCAAGTGATCGGCGCGCTTGTTAAGGTCGAACAAGGCGGGCCGGTGGGCGAGGCGTTAAGCCATGCCGCTGAGCGGATCACGATGCTGGGCCAAGCCAAGGCTGGCGATAAGACCATGCTTGACGCGCTCTTGCCTGCTGCCGCCTGCGCCACTCTGGCCGAGGCCGCGCGCGCCGCAAGTGCTGGGCGCGACGCCACGCAAACCATGGCCGCCAAGCGCGGACGGGCGAAATACGTGGAAGGGGCTGGGGTCGGGCATATCGATGCCGGAGCGACTTCTGTTGCGGAACTTCTCAGGATCTATGCGGAGGCAGCTGCCACATGAAAAAAGTCTACAACTCCAAACAGACGATGCCGGATGACATGATCGCAGGCTTCATTGCCGCGTATCCGGCGCAGGTCTCGCTTGGCGCATCAAAGCGCGTGGTGCGGCGCACACATCTACGTACAAAAGACGGCAAAGTCGCACTTCTGATCGGCAATGGTTGCGGGCATGAACCGATCGCCATGGGCTTTGTTGGCGACGGGCTTCTGGACGCCAATGTGGTGGGTGACGTCTTCGCCGCCCCTTCGCCAGATGCCATTTTGGAAGGGATCGAAGAGGTCACCGGAGACGCCGGTGCTGTCCTTTTGATCTCACGTCACGAGGGCGATGTGATCAATGGCAATGGCGCTGCGATGATGGCCCAAGATGAGGGCTTAGATGTGCGGCCCTTGCTGATGTATGACGACATTTCTTCGGCCCCCAAAGGCCAAGAGGACGAGCGCCGCGGTGCCGCTGGCACCATGTTTATCTACAAAATACTAGGTGCTGCGGCCGAAGAAGGCATGGCGCTTGATGATCTGATGGTGCTGGGCGCGGATGTGCGCAGTGCGACGCGCACTTTGGGTGCAGCGCTCACCCCCGGCACGTCCCCGCTGACAGGCGAGGTCATGTTTACGCTTGCCAGCGACGAGGTCGCTATCGGCATGGGTGTGCACGGCGAGCGCGGTGCAGGGCACCGAAAGATGGCCCCGGCGCGCGAATTGGTCCGCTATATGCTGGATGCGCTGCTGGAGGACCGCGCAATTGCGCCGGACACAGATACCACCGCGTTGATCAACGGATCAGGCGGCACCACTATGATGGAGCTGCTTACGATTTACGGCGAGACCAGCAGCTACCTTGGCGAGAAATCCATTCCGCTGAGCGCGCCGATGATTGGCTCTTATTCAACAACACAAGAGATGGGCGGCTTCTCGATTTCGCTGCTCACCCCGACGCCCGAAATGGCACGCCTGTGGCGCGCGCGCCACCGAGCGCCGCATTTTCCGCATATCCACCTAACGGGAGACTGATCCATGGCAGCTGCGATCCACGGTGTTGCTGTCGATGCCGGAAGCGGCTTGGCGGCCAGCCTACGCGAGGCGCGAGGTGCAAGCGCGCAGGACGGCGATCTTCTGGTGTTCAAACGCGCGGTTCTCGAAGAACTGGGGCCGGGCGCGAGTACCGTTCTTCTGGATGCAGAATGCGGCGTGGAATTGCTGGAAAGCTATCCGCAAGGTTGCGCGCCCATGCTGGCCTTCGAGGCAGATGTCTATCACATCTCTGGCGCGGACCGCATTACGGTTTTGCCCGACACTCTGACAGTCGAGGACTATCCCAAACTTGGCATCCCGCAGCTGAAATTCTTTATGTATTACGCACCGGACGATGATCCGGCCCTCAACGCGCGCAAGCATGCGGTCGTCGAGGATGTCGGAAAGCGCTGCCGCGCCGCGGGTGTGCGCTACTTGATGGAGCCGCTCGTCTATCATCCCAGTATTGCCCCCGGCAGTGCCGAGTACAGCGCGCTCAAGCCTAGTCTCGTCACCCGTGCCACAGCTGCATTTGCAGACCCAAGGTTCAACGTCGATGTCCTAAAGGTCGAGGTGCCCATCGATCTGGCTTTCGTCGAGGGCTTTGGCACACCACAGATCAGCCGCGCGCAGGCGCTTGACGCGTTCAGCGCGGCAGCCGAGGCCGCAAATGGCATTGATCTGGTTTACCTAAGTGCAGGCGTCGCTTTCGAGGCTTTTGAGGCGTCGTTGAAAATGGCAGGCGAGGCCGGCGTGAACTTTGCAGGCTTCATGTGCGGACGTGCGATCTGGTCTGATGCAGTGGGCATATTTGGTGAACACGGAGAGGCGGGCCTGCGCGCTTGGTTGCAAGATACCGGCCGCGCGCGGTTGGCACGGCTGATTAAAGCGCTGGATTGAGGCGGGCGCGCAACGCCCAGATCAGCGGCGCGCAAAGCAGCGTTGCGACTGTTGCGCACCCGTAAGCCAGCGCGAAATCCCCGCGCAAATCATAGAGCAGTCCCGCGAGCCATGGCGCAGCAAAGCCAGACGCACCCCAAGCCGTGAACACGATGCCGAAGGCGCGCTGGAACTGCGCCGGGCCAACAGCCTTCGCCGTGATCAACGGAACGCACGACGCCATCAACCCGTAGCCTGCCGCGATACAAACCAACCCTGCGCCCAAAAGCGTAGGCCCGGTGCCAAGTGCTGCGGCCGCCAACCCGATCAGCGTCAGTGCACATGACACCATCAATCCCATTATCGCTCCTGCGCGCGCGGGCAGCACCGCCGCCGACAGCCTGCCCAAGGTGTTCGCCAAGGCCACGCCCACAAGTACCGCGCCTGTCAGCGTCAGAGCCGCACCGCCCACGTCCATTATCCTGGCGGCAAGACCCAACACCATGAGGCCGCCGAAAGTCCCTGTCGCAAAGATCGCCCAAATCAGCGCCAATACACTGCGCGGCAAGGGCGCGCTGGTCCGTATCCGTTCAGGGGTTCGTAGCTTGGGGCCGCTGTTTGCAGACGCGAGCGCTGCCAAAACGCCTGAAATCGCCAGAGCGCCTGCAAAGGGTAACAGCGCGCTTAGACCCCAACCTTGGGCCGAGAGCAGTTTCCATAACGGGCCAAAGACTGCACCGCCCAGCCCGAAGCCCGCGACCATGACAGGTGTTGCGATCCGTGCTGACGCGCTTGCCGCTGCAAGTCCCAGAGCGGTGGAATAGATCGCGCCGCTCATCGCGCCGAAGCCGAGGCTGAACAGCGCAGTAAACACTGCAAACGACTGCGCGAAGGCCGCCAATGCCGTGAACAGCGCGCCCAATCCTGCGCAAACGGCAAGCATCCGCATATGCCCCAACCGTGCGACGACGTAAGGTGCCGCGATCACCGCCCCAGTGAAGGCCACGAGTGCTAGGGAGAAGACCAATCCCGCCTGCGCCAACCGCAGATCGAAAGCCGCTTGTAGGGGGGCTGCCAGCGCGCTCCATCCATAGAGTGCGCCTGCGCAAAAGCACACGGCAAAGGGTGGTGCGAGACGGTGCAGGTTGATCATAGCGTCGAAGGCTCCCGTGGGGCACACCCCCGCGCCAAATCAACTTGTAAATACAAATAGGTCATGTCAATACTCATCCCAATCGATCCAGCCCCTAAGGACCGCCGCCGCTCATGTGGGACAGCAACGTCATCGTGACAGGCGCGGCACAGACGCCGTTCAACCGCCGCAAGGACGGAACGGGGCTGCGCGACTGGTCAGCGGATGCGTTTGCGGATGCCATTGCCATGGCGCAGATCGAGCCTGCTCAGATTGATGCGCTCTATGTGGCCTGCGAAAGTGATTTCTTCTCGCTCCAGCTAAATCCATCGTCGGTCCTTGCCAGCGAATTGGGCCTGACGGGTGCTGCGGCCATGCGTTGCGAGGGCGGCGGCGCGTCTGGGCAAATGGCTGTGCACGCTGCAGTTATGGCAGTGCAAAGCGGGGCTGTGCGTCATGCGGCGGTCATTGGCGTGGACCCTTCGGCCTCTAGTTTGCCGGGGCCCGCGATGCGAACGCTCTATGGGTTTTCCTTCGATGCATGGACAGACGGGATGACAGGCCTGACCGCGACCGCGCTTTATGCGCTGTCTTGGCAGATGTTTGCGGCCAAGCATGGGCTGAGCGACGCGCATTTGGCCGAAGTCACAATACAGAACCGCGCCAATGCTTGCGCCAACCCGGACGCGCATCTGCCGCGCCGCAACACGGCGCATGAGATAGACGCCAGCCCGATGATCGCGAGCCCTTACCGCCGCCTGCATTGCTCGCCCCTGTCGGATGGGGCCGCAGCCCTGATTATTTCTCATGAAAGCGCTACCACACGCCGGGGTGCCCCTCGCATCGCCGGGATCGGCGCGGCGACGGATCATATGCATTTGGGCGCGCGCACCAATCCCGGTGATTTCGCGGCCAAACGGCTGGCTATGCAGCGGGCTTGCAGCGCCGCGGGGATCATACCGCGCGAGATCGGCTTGGCGGAAGTGTATGACGCCTACGCAGGCGCGCAGCTACAAGCACTTGATGCACTGGGGCTGAGCGATGATTTGCACGCTGATCTAGAGGCGCGCGCTTTCGCTCCGGGCGGGCGCTGCCCAGTCAACTTATCAGGTGGATTGATGGGTCAGGGCGCACCTGTCGGGGCCACGGGTGTGGGACAAGTGGCAACATGCGCGCGGCTTTTGGAAGGGCGCTACCCGTCTGATTTGCAGCCCAAGCTCCTTCCGAAATACGCTCTCGCCGACACCCATGGCGGGGTTTGCACCTCGGCCGCCGTTACAATCCTACAAAGCCGAGGTGCCACATGATCGCCTATAACCTAAGCCTCGAGTACACTTTGCAACCGGGCTGGATGGCGCCGTTCATAGACGGGCTGCGCGAAGGTCGGGCTGTTGCGCGGGTCTGCGCAAACTGCGCGCGCATTAGCTTTGTGCCGCTTAGAACCTGTTTGTGCGGCGGCACGAGTGGCACTTGGAAGACCCTGAGCGGGCATGCTGAGATACATACGCGCACGACCGGATCGGATGGCGATTTCGCCTTGGCCCGCTTCAAAGGTGCGTCCGGGCTTGCAACCGTGCGCCTCGCGGACATGCCGCCCGAAGCAACACTTGGCATTCTCGTGCCTGCGACAGGCGATCTTCCCCAATTGATCCTAGGCCCCGAGAGGACCGTATGAGCCATCCCATCGACATCCCCGAGGCACGTCTTGCGCCCCTGAACTTAAGACCGCTCGGTGCGGGCCATGAGATCGTCTGGCCTCAGGACGCCAACATCTTCCACATGACCTTGGGCAAGCATCTGGGCCCACAAAGCCGCGACCTGCCTGCGATGATCCATGAGGACGAGACGGGCGCAGTCCACGTGCAAAGCTTTGCCGAGGTCGATGCCGCTGCCACGAACCTTGCTGCTGCTTTGCGCGCTTTGGGCTATGGGCGCGGATCACTTGTCGGTATCCACACCGGGCAGCACCCTGACACAGGTGTCGCACATATGGCGGTCTGCAAACTGGGTGGCACGGCTGTGACGCTGTCGCAGCTTTACGGGCCGGAGACGCTGCGCCACGCGCTGAACGATTGCAAACTACCGGTAATCGTGACGTCAGATGCCGCGTGGGCCCCTCTGCGCACAACTGCGGCGCAGGATTTCCCGCATCTGGAGCACGTGCTGTGCCGTAATCCAGCGACAGGCGAGCATGATCTGGCCGCAGCACTCGCAACCCCTGCATCTGATTTTGTGGCGGACTTCACAGGCGCGGATGATCCTGCACTTTTGATGTATACGTCAGGCTCGACCGGTAAACCCAAGGGCATCCTGCACGGGCACCGCATTCTGGCGGCCTATACGCCGTCGATTAACCTCTTCTTCGATCTGTCGATGCAAGAGCACGGTGCGGTGTACTACTCGCCCTCAGATTGGGCTTGGGTCGGCGGGCTGTTGGACATGCTCTTTCCCGCATGGATGGCCGGGCGTGCGGTGGCCACCTCTGAGGCGCGCTTTTCTGCCGAGCAGGCTTATGGCTTCATGGCGCGCCACAAAGTCACCCACACTTTCCTAGCGCCCACGGCGATCAAGCGGTTGGCGCAGACACCCGATCCCCACGGCGAATATGACCTAGCGCTCAAGGTGATCTGCACGGGCGGCGAGGCGCCGGCGGCGGAAACGCTCAGCTGGGCAGAAGACGCGCTGCACGTTGTATGCAACGAGTTTTACGGAATGACCGAAGTGAACCACCTGATCGGAAATTGTGCTGCACTTTTCCCGCGCAAGCCCGGCTCCATGGGGCGGGCTTATCCGGGCCATGATGTGCGGCTTGTGGACGGTGAAGGACGTGATGTGCCAGACGGAACCGAAGGCGAGATCGTCACGCCCAAGACCGCGCCGACACGCTATCTGGGATATTTGAACAACCCCGGTAAGACAGCCGAGATGGAGCTGGGCCCATACCTGCGCACCCATGATATGGCCGTGCGCGACAGCGAAGGGTATTTTTGGTACAAAGGCCGCTCTGACGATCTGATCAAGTCTTCGGGCTTTCGCATTGGCCCAGCCGAGATCGAGGAATGCCTGCTGGCACATCCTGCGGTGGTTGAGGCGGCCGTGATCGGCAAGCCGGACGCCGAGCGCGGCTCGATCGTCAAAGCGCTGGTTAAGCTAAAGGCGGGAACGATCGGCGACAGTGCACTTGTTGATACGCTACGCAGCCACGTCAAAGTGGCGCTCGCAGGGTATAAAGCCCCGCGCGAAGTGGTATTCGTCGACGCTTTCCCGATGACGTCATCAGGCAAAATTAACCGCCGCGCGCTGCGCGATGCCGAGCACCAATTGCAAAAGGACCCGTCATGAGCCAACATGCCTTCAGGCCCGATGTTGCGGCCTTCATTGCCCGTACTCAACCCTTGCGCATCGGCGGTGGCCACGTCGATGCACCGGAGACGTTGGAGGTTATTAACCCCTCCGATGGCAGCGTGCTGACGCGTGTTGCGCGCGCAGGGAGCGGCGAAGTTGATCTGGCGGTCAGTGCTGCCACAAAGGCTTTTAACGAAGGACCGTGGCGCACTATGACCCCGCATGATCGGGGTCGAATTTTGTGGCGACTTGCGGATTTGATTGAAGAGCGCGCAGAAGTTTTCGGACAGCTTGATGCGCTCGACAATGGCAAACCAATGGCCGTTGCGCGTGATGTCGATGCGATCTGGTCTGCACGCCATTTTCGGTATTTCGCAGGCTGGCCTGATAAGATCGAGGGGGCGGTTATTCCGGTCAGCACCCCGGACCGGCTGAACTATACGCGGATAGAGCCCGTGGGCGTATGTGGCCTGATTACCCCGTGGAACTACCCGCTGCTGATGGCCGCCTGGAAGCTGGCACCGTGCCTTGCGGCTGGCAATACCGTCGTTCTGAAGCCGTCCGAGGAGACGCCGCTTTCGGTGCTCTATCTTGCGGATTTAGCGCTAGAGGCGGGTCTGCCGAAGGGCGTGCTGAACGTGATCCCGGGGTTTGGCAAAGACGCAGGCGCTGCACTGGCAGCGCACATGGGCGTGGCCAAAGTTGGCTTCACCGGATCCACGGCAACGGGGCGCTCAATTGTGACGGCCTCTGCAGGTAATCTCAAGAAAATCTCGCTCGAGCTGGGTGGTAAGGCGGCAAATATCATCTTCGCCGACGCCGATCTGGAGCGCGCCATTCCCGGTGCCTTCTGGGCCAATTTTGGCAATAACGGGCAAAGCTGCACCGCCGGATCGCGGCTTTATGTGCATGACAGCGTCTACGATGCCGTGACTGAAGGGCTGTGCAAGATGGCGGAGGCGCTGCGGATCGGTCCGGGGTTGGACAATCCGGGCCACGATCTTGGCCCCGTGATTTCCGAGCGGCAAATGCGGATGATCTTGGGTCACCTAGAGCGCGCACAGGCCCAAGGCGCGCAGGTTCTGGCAGGCGGCGCGCGCGCAGGAGATGAGGGCTGGTTCATCCGCCCCACCGTGCTGAGCGCTGCCGAGCATATGGATATCGCCCGCGAGGAAGTGTTTGGCCCTGTGCTGAGCGTGTTGCGCTTTTCCGATGAAGCGCACGTATTGGCGCGCGCCAATGCTTCTGACTATGGTCTGGCAGCGGGACTGTGGTCGCAGGACGTCAGCCGCGTGCGCCGCATGGCCGACGGGCTGCACGCCGGAACGGTCTGGGTCAATTGCTGGGGTGAGACGGACGCCGCATCCCCGTTTGGCGGGGTCAAGCAATCGGGCTATGGTCGTGAAATGGGCAAGGACGCCATCGCGCTTTATTCGCAAACCAAGAGCGTGTGGGTGGCATGAAAACGGAAGGCATGAGGCATATGCAAACGCAAGCCATTCCCAAATACGAGCGCGCGTACCGCTCGATCCTGAAACGTCTCAAAGACGGGCGCTATCCGGTGGGGGGACGCGTGGCGACCGAGGCGGAGCTGTCCGAGCAATTCGGTGTCAGCCGCGTCACGATCCGGCGCGCGCTCGATATGTTGGTGCAGGACGGCTATGTCGAGAGCAGGCAAGGCAGCGGCTACCGCGTTGTTACACTCTCGCCGGCGTCCGACACGTGTTTGACCTCGTTCACCGATGCGATGCTGCGCGCCGGGCTTGAGCCGCGCTCGCGGTTTATATCGCTCGACTACTTTGCGGTTGGCGCGACTGAGATGGCAGGATTGCCGCCGGAATTACTGGGCGGCGAGATCACCCGCGTCGTGCGCTTGCGACTGGTCGACGAGGTGCCGACGATGCTGGTCGAGACCTATGCGCCGAGCGCTCTGCTGAGCGGTGCGCGGGCCGAGGATTTCCCCGAAACCGGCCCGGACCAATCCATCCTGCGCATTCTGGGCGGACGGTTCGCGCTCGAGTGGTCTGCTGCGTGCGAAGATATCAGTCCTGTCTTGGCCGATACCGAGATGGCGCAGATGTTCGAGATTGCTGAGGGGCAGCCGTTGCTGAAACAGGCTTGCTCGGCCTTCAACGACGCCGGCGACATGGTCTTTCACGAAGAGGTCTTCCGCAAGGGATCGGTCAGTTTCAACCTTGCGCAATCCACACGCACACCGCGCCACGTTTGACGTTATCTACAGGATTAACAAAATGACCCAGATGCCTGATTTCAAAGCACTTCCCGATGATCTTATGGCTGCACGGTTGGCGCTTCCAGCTGGCAAGCCCGTGCGCCTTTTAATCGATACCGATACGGCCAATGAGATCGATGATCAGTTCGCCCTAGCCTGGGCACTGCTATCGCCGGAGCATATGACCGTCGAGGCGATAACCGCAGAGCCCTTTTCATTCGCCCACCACCGCGCTGGGCTGCTTGCGGCAGAAAAAGCTATCGAGAGCGGCGAAGAGTATAACGAGCACCTTGTTGGCGGTTTTCAGGGATGGATTGGACGGCTGCATGCCCAAGGACGGCGCGCTGCGGATCTGAGCTTTACGATGCCCGATGAGGGCATGGAGCTAAGTTACCGCGAAATCATCACGATTTACGAAAAGCTGGGCATGGCGCATGAAGGCCGCGTGTTCCGAGGTGCCCCGCGCTACATGGCCCATGCGACCGATATTGTGGAATCTGAAGCCGTCGAGACGATCATCCGTCTGGCCCGCGCTGGCGAGACACCGCTTTATATCGCGGCCATGGGGTGCGTGACGAACATCGCCGCAGCGCTGCTCAAAGCGCCAGATATCGTGGATAAGATTGTAGTGATTTGGACTTCGGCCTACCCATCCAGCGCGCCGCATTGCAACCGACCGTCGCTCAATCTGGTCCAAGATGTGCACGCGTCCCGGCTGATCTTCGACAGTGGCGTGCCGCACATTTACTTGCCGGGCTATCAAGTTGGCGCGCAGCTGAAGATTTCGCATGCCGAGATGCGTGACTTCGTGAAAGGGCGCGGCGCAATTGGCGATTACCTCTATCATTTGTTCACCAACAATCCGCTGCATGAGATGTTTGCGATTAGCGATACGGACCGCCGCACGTGGGTGATCTGGGATATCATCAACATTGCTTGGCTGATCGATCCCAACTGGGTGGCCAGTTATCTGACGACGTCACCAGTCCTGACCGAGCAATTGTATTGGGAGAAATCCGCGGACCGTCACGCCATGCGAGAAGCCCATGACGTGCAGCGCGACGAGATATTTCTTCATCTGTGGGATAAACTGGAGGCTGCCTGTAAATAGGGCGGTTTTCCGCGCTCTGTGACAGCGGAGCCCCAGATAGCCCTGTTACCGCTTGACCCGCAGGCCCTGCGCATTTAGCCGCTCTCGTCTTCCCGGTCTAATGAGAGGCTTTTGCCATGGCTGCGTCTGGTCCCATTTTAGGCATCGACTTTGGCACGTCCAATTCAGGGGCGGCCTATCTGCGCGATGGCAAACCCCAGTTGATTGAGATGGCCCCCGGTCATACAACGATGCCCACGACGTTCTTTTTCGACTTCGATACTCGGAAGACCTTGATCGGCGAGCCCGCAAACCGGGCGCTGCTGAATGGTGATGATGGGCGTTTCATGCGGGCGCTTAAGCGCGTGCTGGGCACCACCTTGATGCATCAGAAGCGTCAAATTCTGAACAAGCGCGTTACGTTTGTAGACATCATTGCCGGGTTCTTGGGCCAGATTAAGTCCCGCGCAGAGGCGCAGGCGGGCTGCACGTTTGATCATGTCATGTCCGGGCGCCCTGTTGTATTCCACGGCACCGGTGATCCGCGCGAAGCCCAGGCCGAAGCCGATTTGCGCGCATGTTATTTGGCGGCTGGTTTCAGCGAGGTTACGTTCCTTGCCGAACCTGAGGCCGCTGCAATCGCAGGCGGCGCGCTGGAGCAGCCCGGTGAGGTCGGTTTGATTGTCGATATTGGCGGCGGAACATCAGACTTCTCGGTTTTTCGTTCGCAAGGCGATGGGGTGGCCATTTTGGCAACCCACGGTGTGCGTATCGGCGGCACTGATTTTGATCGCGCGATCAGTATTGAGCGTGTGATGCCGTTGATGGGTAAAGGGACTGAGCTGCGCAAAGCGCTCGGGCCGGGAACATCCCCGACGCCCCACGCAATATTCAACGATCTTGCGACATGGGAAATGATACCCTTCCTCTATACCGCCCAGAACAGACGTTTGGTTGAAGACATGGTGCGCATGGGGGTTGAGCCTGACAAATTGAGCAGGCTCCTGAGTGTCTTGGAGCACGAGTTGGGTCACGAGTTGGCGTTTGCTGTCGAGCGTGGCAAGATTTCTGCCAATTCCGGCGGACAAGACGCGGTAATTGCTTTGGACCAGATTGAGCGCGGCCTTTCGATCCCGCTGGCCCATGGCGCGTTGGCTTCGGTTCTTGCACCGTCTGCGATAGCACTTCGGGGTGCCGCACTGGAGACGCTGCGCAAAGCAGACCTTGACGCAACGCAGATCAACCGGGTGATTTATGTCGGGGGCTCAAGCCTTATGACAATGGTATCAGACGCGATGACAGCACAGTTTCCGAACGCCGAGCACACGTATTCGGAAGTGTTCACCGCGGTAACAGGTGGGCTGGCGCTCGCATCAGCGGACCCGCGCTTTTTGTCATAGCGGTCTAGCACTTCGGCCCGTTTGAAAGTGGCTCGCTTCAGGTGCGGGGCTTTGTTGGCACCGGGGCTGGCGCGCCGTTTGGATGGATCTGATCGTAGTAATCGCCAAGCATCAGATCGGCTGCGGCTGCCGCGTCCAGAACAATCGTCGCCTTCGGGTGCAGCTGCAATGCAGAGGCCGGACAGATCGCCGCCAGAGGACCTTCAATCATCTGCGCAACCGCGCGGCTTTTGGCGGCCCCTGTGGCCAGCAGCAAAACGTGGCGCGCTTCCAAAATTGTGGCGATCCCCATGGTCAGCGCAAAGCGTGGCACATCCTCAGCATTGTCAAAATAGCGCCGGTTTGCGTCCCGCGTGCTTTGCGTCAATGTCTTCAGGCGGGTGCGCGATCCCAGACTTGAGGTCGGCTCGTTGAAGCCAATATGGCCGTTTGTGCCAATGCCGAGCAGCTGAAGATCGATCCCTCCGGCAGCCGCGATGGCCGTCTCATAGCGCGCGGCCTCGGCTTCGGGGTCGGCGGCTACCCCATTGGGAAGCTGCGTCAGCGACAGGTCCATGTTCAGGGGCGTGAAAAGATGGGTGCACATATAGTGCATGTACGAGCACGGGTGGCTTGAGGGAATGCCCCAGTATTCGTCCAGATTGAAGCTGCGCACTTGGCTGAAGTCTGTCTTTTGCGCCTGCGCGCTGTGTACGATGCGCGCATAGACGCGCTCCATCGTGCCGCCCGTGGCAAGACCCAGCACCGGGTTAGGAGCCTGTTCAATTCGGGCGAGCACTTCTGAGGCCACGTACGCCTCGGCCTGCGCCAAGTCTTGAAAGATCAGAACTTTCACTGCGACGTCCTGGCGTTATACATCTGCGGTTCCTTCAGTGCGGTGGCGGACAACAACGTCAAAAGCCTCGTATTTCGTTCATGCATCAAGAAGCAACGCCTGAGCCCTTGCAGCCGCCGCGCGCCCATCGAAGTATCTTTCTTGGGTGCGCTCGGTGAAAGCGCCCAACTCATCCAACGCGGCAAGCGCACTGGGGTAGTCGCGTCTTCTGGCATGGGCCTCGGCAATCCAGACGAGCGCGTAGGGTTTGGCCAGTACCATATTCGCACTGAGATACTCGGCCATAGCGGCTTGCATATCCACCAGTGCACCCGGTTCGCCCTTCAGATCGTCCACACGTGCCAGCTGGAACTTCGCCTGCGCAATCCACTGCCTATATCCCATCTCCTGCGCGCCTTTTAGGGCAATCTGGGCGTGGGATTGGCCTGCATCGGTCTGATCTAGAAACAGACATTTGGTCGCCGCAAAAACATGGGCGAAGACCTGATTGAGTTGTGTGTCATTCTGCGCGGCCCTTGCCAGAGCACGCTGCGAGGTCGCGTCGGCCAGCGCCGCATCCCCCAATAATGCATAGACCCAAGCCAGAAAGCTGTCAGATGTCAGTGCGATATCCATGCCAAACCGACTTTGCAGGTCGGTGGTCATCTCGTTGCTATGCTGCGTGCGGACGGCCTCAAGCTGGGTTGCGGCGTCCTGCAACGAGCCGCGATAGGCATTGGTCACGCCCAGCATATAGCAGATGATCAATCCTGCCGTCTCTGACGCATCTGGTGGGATTTGGTCTTGAAGCCCGCCCGCGATCTCCAAACACTCATCCAGATTTGCGACCATCAAATTGATGCTCCACAAGCCCCAAGCGGCATTCACCGTTTCCTCGAAATCGGCCAACTCGCGGCTGAGCGCACCGGCGGCTTCATAGAACGGGGCCGCTTGCGCCGTGGGAATGCCGCGCAGCGCAATGTACTGCGCGGCAACCTTGCGGTTCAGTGTCAATTCGCGCTGCATTCGGTAATGCGACAAGGGCAGATGGGCGACCATGCGGATGGCTTCTAGATACTCTGCAATCGCCTCGGCGTTGGCTGCGACGCGCACAGATTTATCGCCCGATGTCTCAAAGTGCCGCGCGGCAGTGCCGTGGGTGTTGGCAGCCCGGAAATGGCGCGCGACCTCTGCGTGATCAATCCGGGCATGCGAGCCGAGCAGCACATTTGCTGCGGCCTCATGCAGCTCGGTGCGGTACCGCATAGGGATAGTCGAATAGATCGCATCACCGATTAAAGCGTGCTTGAAAATATAGGACGCATCCGCGCCGCGCCGCGCAGCAAACACGATACCTGCGGCCTCGAGCGCGTCCAGAAGTGGTCGCTGAACTTTGATGGGCTCAAGCATCTTTGAAAGGTCCGCCAGATGAAACCGGCGACCCAGAACCGAGGCGTGTTGCAACACTTGGATCGCCCCCGGAATGCTGTCGATGCGCGACAACAGCAACGGAAGTAGGCGGTCGGGCGGGGCGGAGGTGTCGGGATTGGCAGGATCCATGACCGACGAAATTGCTACGTCTGAGGACACCACAGACAGATCGGCGCGTTGCTCAAAGGCTTTCGCGAACTCCTCGATCATCAGCGGATTGCCCTCGGCCTTGGTGAGGATAGTGGCGATTTTGGATGGATCAACGCGCCCGCGCGGCAACAACCCGCGCAGCAATTTTTCGGCGCTGGCAGGATCGAGGGGGGCAAGCCGCACTTGTTGGATCAGCGGATGGTTAAGCACCTCAGGCGCTTCGCCGTCGCGCGATGTCAGCAGCACGCAAGCAGGCGTGCCGTCAAGCGCGTCAATCAGGCGGCTAATCGCGTCACAGCTCGACGGATCATACCATTGGGTGTCTTCAAAAATGAACAGCACCGGGCGGGTCCGGGTGGCGGCACCGGCTTGTGCAGCAAAGATATCAAGCGCCTTTTCGCGAATGTCTTTGGACACAGTGCTGCGCGCTTGGCCTGCATCATCGGGGGCATTGTGCAGCGCGTCGAAATACGGGGCGACCTCGGCGAAATCCGGCCCCAGCTTGGTAAGGGCTGCGCTAAGAACACGCCGGATCGAGGTGGCCTCGCGCTGTGTCCCGCCCCCTGCGCGCAGTATTTGGTCGATCAGGGGCGAGAACGCAGATTGCTGCGCGTTCACCGCACCCCTGAAGACATGCAGTTGGAAACCCTGCTCGCGCGCTGCCAAAGCGACGTCTTGTAACAGTCTGGACTTGCCTTCACCGGGCTTGCCGTAGATCGCCGCCGCCCCGCCGATCCCTGACTTTGCGGCCTCAAGCACAGCCATTGCATGGGCCAGCGGAGTATCGCGCCCAACAATCGCGTGGTTGGTCTGCGTCAGCGCGTCATAGCCGTCCAGAGCTCGGTCGGAATGCGGATGCACCGCGCGCCGCACCGCCGATTGTCCTGCAATGGCTTCCATCGGGAAGGCCGGGGATACTGACCCCTGAAGGGATCCATCTACGAGAATGCTGCCTTGGTCGGCGGTTCGGCTAAGGCTATCGGCATCGCGCACCGCAGCGCCGACAAATTGCGGGCCAGCCCCGGGCGTATCTGTCTCGTCTGAGACAAGCACGACCCCTTGTGACAAGCCAATGCGGCACCCTGATGATGGCCCAAACCCGGCCTCAATTGCGTCCAATATATCGAAGGCCACACCAAGCACAGTGTCAGCCTCGCGCCCGTGACTGGTCGGATATCCGAACGCGGCCATCATGCGCCCATGGAACGCGTCAAACAGCACACCGCCTTTGGCCTCGGCCATGCGAGCGACGAGCGTTGCGATTTTGACGACCAGGTCATCGAACTCTTCGGGGTCGGTGCTGGGCACATCGACCAAGACCGACAGGAACGTCACAGTCCGGCGTTGGCGCGCGCGGCGGTTCGGCTCAGGTCGTTCCGATATGTGCTGGGGGCGGAGGCTTGCGCGCATCTGAGGTGCGTCAAGCTCGGCGGCCAGTTGCTGGGTTTGCTCGGATGGCTCGGCGTCAAGCTTGGTCTTCAGCGCCTCGCGGCATAGCCCCATCTGGCGTTTGGCGAGATCAATTTCGCCGCGCTCGAGAAAAACGCGCATCAAGGCGCGGTGGGCGGGCTCAAATGTTGGGTCGATCCGGGTTAAGCCGCGCGCGATCTCGATGGCTTGATCAGGGTTCTGCTGGTTCTCAGACAGGCTCAGCGCCTCGGCCCCTAGGGCAATGGCGGTGCCTTCCAAGGTTTGGCGCATGGCCCAGACCCAGTCCGAGAACGGCTGGCTACGGATACGCACCGCGTCAAGGAACGGGCCAGTGTGAAGGTCGACCGCGTCTTTCAGTTGCTCGGGATCATCGTAGGATGCAGCCGCTAGTGCGCGGAACCGCCAAAGATCGATACTGGCACCGCTGCCATCAAACGACATCCGGTCAGCCCCTGAAAAGATGCGCTCGCCGTGGGTGGGGCCAAGCCCCTTGCGCAGGACCGATAGTTCTTGGCGCAAGCTGGCACGCGCTTGTTCGGGTCCGCTGAGCGGCCACAGCAGGTCGGCCACGGTTTCGCGCGAAACCTCGCTGCCTTCTTGGGCAACGAGATAGGCCAACAGCGCCTCCGACTTCCGGGTCGGAAGCCTGATCAGGTCGCCGTCGCCTTGCGAAATCACAAGGCTGCCAAAAAGTTTGAGCGCGAGGGTCATCTTTAGTATCTAACACACCGCCGTGGGGGAAGGGCAGGGGATTTAGGCCGCGCTTCGATCACATTTGACGCATTTATGACGCCGCCGCTGGGCAATATGCAGGTAGGCTGCCTGCGGGAACAGGAGAATAAGAGATGGCTAAATCTGGTCTTTGGGTTGGCGGCGAAGCGATCGGTCGCACGCCCGCGCAGTTTCTATCGGTTCTTAAATACGCTGTTGTGCCGAAATCGGCGTGGACCAAACCGGTGTTCAAGTCCGACAATATGGGCCAGATCATGGCATTGGCGGATCCGCTGGCGGTCGAAATCGTAGGCGCCATGATCAACGACTATCTCGCACATGAATTCGCGAGCCCACCAGATTTGGCCGAGAACATCGCCCTGCGCAAAGGCGTGATAGATGCGATGAAGGCGATCTGCGACGGAGACGTGGATGCAGACTATACTGAGGCCGTTGTCGGCGTGCCGCCCACCTTGGGGTATCTCGAGAACCTTGAAGTGCTATGGTCCCCCGGTGCTGCGTTCGGCAAAGGCGTGTTGACGGGTTCGCTGCCCTACGCAGTCCTTGATCCCGCATGGGAGCGGTTTCCATCTAATAGCCCTTGGGGCGATCCGATGTTTTTCCAGAAACCCGAGAGGGCCTTATCTTTAGCGCTCGGTAACATCCATCCATTTCGGGGCGAATGCGCCGGTGCTTTTCAGTTGGCTGTGCTGCTGGGGTGCTATGCTAGCCTAGGGGCTGAAAAAACCGACGCTTTGCAGTCCTCCTTCGGTCCGGCCTATATCGGGGTTTGGCGAATGCCAGATGCCACAACGGGCGAGGCTGTCTTCACCACCGCCTCGCGGTTTTTGACAAAGCTTCATGACGTGCGCAAAGACTATAAGCGCGGATCGGTCATCGCGGTGCCGGGCGACTATATTTATTTCCAGAACAAAGATGACTATTCGACATTAAGCCGAACAGGTGGCTGGCGCGGCGAGAACTGCGTTTATATGGGCCAAGACGCGCTGGGCGCACCCCATTACAGCGGCATGGGGCTGTCTTGGAAGACTGAGTTCGCGCTGCGCATGTTCCTGTCCAACGCCTATTTCACCGATTGCAACGCCGAGTATTTGGTTGAGCGGCGCGCCAACCAGTCGCCGAACCAACCACCCGTGATTGTCGAGGATCCACAGTCTCAGGTCAGGTTCACCGCTCGCGCGGTCATGCGCTATCCTGATGCGACCGCAGGTCCAGCACCTGATATTCAAGCGCCGACGTTGACACAGGTCTTGTCAGACGCCGAAATCAGCATGCGGATGGAGAGGCTTGGCATGCGCATGACGGACGCAAAAGGCTATGTGGTCGAAGATCAGCCTTTGGGTCAGATCTTGAATATCTTCCAAATCCCGCAATCGGCTTTGCGCCAACCCGTCAAGAGCGCGATGAGCAGTCCAAACTTGGAAGCGACATTCGGGGGATGGAAAATGACGTTCCAGCCTCGGGTCCAAGGCATAGTGCAACTGACGCTCGACGATATCGTCGATGTGACAGCGTATAAGGCCGCACCTCAAGCTTGAGGTTGCGCGCCTTGCGTGGCCGGGTGACTGGCAGCGGGTCTTTAGGCACAAAAAAAAGCGACGGCTCAGGATAAAGACCGTCGCTTTATTTGAGCGTTAAATGAAGATAAACAGTGGGTCTTCTAAGAGCAACCTGCCCGTTCGAAAAATCCGCCGAAACCAGCTTGGGTCTGGTCCAGTTTGGTTAAACCCATATCCTCCAACCTCTCGGCTGGCAAAGTTTGGAACTTACAGGAGTTTCGATATGCCTCACTCAGCTGGTGCAAAAGCCCCACCCGAATACTGCTCCGATAAGGGCCAAACTTTGTAAGTGATAAAACCAAATTGGTCATCTTCATTCTCCTATCAAACAAGATGACAATCGCTTGGGCGCGCAAGCTGGCTGTCAAACCAGCCAGCGATTAGCGTAAGAAATTCGTCAAAAATGCAAAGGCGCGTGAAATTAATTCCATTTAGGAGGTTTTACGGAAAGGGCAGGGCCGTCGCCGTAATCGGGCAATCACCGAGATTTGCTGCGACAAATTGCACTGCAACACCCCACCAGCGGACTTACAGCTGTAGACGCGCACGGCCAAAAGCCTTTTCGCGCGACAAGCCGTCAATCTGTGATTATCATTTCCTTGCGAGGGTTTGCGCGTGCGGCGACGTTAAGGATGATAGATGGCTGGGTCGAAAATCAAGAACATGGAAGAGTTTGCCGCGATCAGCGGCATCTCACGCCCCACGGTCTCGAAGTATTTCAACGACCCGCAAAGTGTGCGCGCATCGACCCGCGAGCGGATTGAGGCGGCTCTTGAGGCACATGATTACCGACCGAACATGTTTGCGGTGAACCAGAACCGAAAGTTGACCAAAAACGTGGGGATCGTGGTGCCGTTCCTCGCAGACCCGGTTTTTGCCGAGTTTGCCCGCAATATCGAGCAGCTTTGCGTGAAAGCCGGATACCGCCCGACTGTGTATTCCGCCCATGGCGACCCTGCCAACGAGGTCGAGATCCTTGAGGCGTTGCGTGCATTGAAACCCGCTGGCGTGCTGATGGCACCTCTTGGGCGGGCTTCGGACAGGCACGCGATGGCCAACTTTTTCGAGGATATTCCAACGGTTCTGTTCGACAGTGACCTTCAAGATTTGGACATGACATTCGTGGGCGCGGACAACCCTCAATTCACCCGTCTGATGGTGGATTTCTTGTGCCGTAGCGGCTCGGCCCCGTGCTTTTTTGAGATGGAACACCCGGCCAACCCGAACGCCCGTAAGCGGCGCAAGAGCTATATTGAGACGATGGAAGCCTTCGGGCACACGCCACAGATCATTCAGGCCGCCGGATCGGGGTGGAGTTTTGAAGAGATCGGGCGCGCTGAAGGTCTGCGCGCGTTCCAGCAAAACCTGTTCCCGTCTGATACCATTTTGTGCAGCAACGACCGGCTGGCGATTGGACTTTTGAGTGCCGCGTTTGAAGCGGGCATCACTGTTGGGCGCGGGCCGAAGGCGACGATTCGGATCGCTGGACAAGATGATCATCCGTTCTCTCGGTTCACTTGTCCGCCGCTGACGACCATCGCACAGGACTTTGAGAGCATTTCACGCCAAGCGTTTGATACCCTCGTGGCGACGCTGGAAGGCGAGCCTATCGCCAACAAAAAAAGGCATGTTGAGGGCAAATTGATAATGCGGTCGTCCGCCTGACATCAATGAAAGTTGCCGCGCGTAAAAAACGAATTGACTGCGCGACGCTTTCCCGCTTAGCTTGAAATCATAACATCTATGGGAGGACTAAGATGTATCTTAAGAACGCACTTCGTGCGGCGACTGCGCTTACATTGATTGTAGGTAGCGCTGCCCAAGCCGAAACCATCACCATTGCGACCGTCAACAACGGCGACATGATCCGTATGCAAGGCTACACGGATGATTTCACCGCCAAGACCGGTCATACGGTTGAGTGGGTTACTCTGGAAGAGAACGTGCTGCGTCAGCGCGTAACCACGGACATCACCACCAAGGGTGGTCAGTTCGATATCATGACAATCGGAATGTACGAGACACCGATCTGGGGTGCCAACGGTTGGCTCGTTCCACTTGACGACCTGTCCGACGATTACGATGTCGGTGACATCCTGCCCGCAATGGCAAACGGCCTGAGCCATGACGGCACGCTTTTCGCGGCACCGTTCTACGGCGAAAGCTCGATGATCATGTATCGCACCGATTTGATGGCAGCTGCTGGTCTTGAAATGCCTGACGCCCCATCTTGGTCCTTCATCGCCAAAGCGGCGCGTGAGATGACCGACCGTGACAATGAAATCAACGGTGTTTGCCTACGCGGTAAAGCTGGTTGGGGCGAGGGCGGTGCCTTCATCACAGCTATGTCCAACTCGTTTGGCGCACGCTGGTTCGATGCAGACTGGAACGCACAGTTCGACACACGCGAGTGGTCCGACACGCTGCATTTCTACAAGAACATGATGGACGATTCTGGTCCTGAAGGTTTCGCCACCAATGGCTTCAACGAGAACCTTTCGTTGTTCAACCAAGGCAAATGCGGCATGTGGATCGACGCAACTGTCGCCGCATCCTTCGTGACTGGTGACGACTCTACCGTTGCAGACAGCGTTGGTTTTGCACTGGCCCCCGATAACGGTATGGGCAAGCGCTCTAACTGGCTCTGGGCATGGGCACTTGCCATTCCTGCTGGTACCGAAAAAGAAGCCGCAGCCAAAGAGTTCATCGAGTGGGCAACTTCCACCGATTACATCGATCTGGTTGCTGCCAATGAGGGTTGGGCCAACGTCCCTCCAGGTGCGCGGACCTCGCTTTATGAGAACCCAAACTACCAGGCGGTTCCGTTCGCTCAGATGACGCTCGACTCGATCCTGTCGGCTGATCCGAACAACTCGACCGTGGACCCATCGCCTTACGTAGGCATTCAGTTCGCGGCCATTCCTGAGTTCGCAGGTATTGCAACCGAAGTAAGCCAAGAGTTCTCGGCAGCTTACGCAGGTCAGCAGACCATCGAAGAGGCGCTCGCCAAAGCACAGGCGATCACCAACGAAGCAATGGAAGCCGCTGGCTACCGCTAAGTGACTTCATCCAAGTGGCGGCCTCGGGGCCGCCCCTTGGACCGTCGATATCTTTTCAATACCATCGCCACGATCTGAGACGGTATTGCCGTCGCTGGAAAGTAACATCTGACGCCTGAGCCGCGCACGCGGATGCGGGTTGCGAACAAACTTTCCACTACGCCAGACAATCGGAGCACACACATGGCCACGCAGCACTCACGATCCGCCGCCCGCTTTATGATGGCGCCCGCCGTGATTCTTCTTTTGGGCTGGATGCTGATCCCGCTGACGATGACGGTGTTCTTCTCGTTCAAGAAGTACCTGCCCTTGCGAGGAGACTCGCTAGCAGGCGGCCTCGAATGGGTCGGATTTGAAAACTACGTTCGCTTTTTCAGCTCCAGCGCGTTCTGGCCAAGCGTTCAAGCCACCCTGATTATCGTGGGCGGCGTTCTGATTATTACGGTCGTGCTTGGAATCCTGCTTGGGATGCTGCTCGATCAGCCGATGTGGGGCCAAGGCATTGTCCGTATCCTCGTGATCGCACCATTTTTCGTGATGCCAACCGTGTCCGCGCTTGTTTGGAAGAACATGTTTATGGACCCGGTGAACGGCATCTTCTCGCATATCTGGCGCTTCTTTGGTGCCGATCCGGTGTCGTGGCTGTCGGATGCCTCGCTGCAATCGATCGTGCTGATCGTGTCCTGGCAGTGGTTGCCTTTTGCGACCTTGATCCTATTAACCGCGATCCAATCGCTTGATAGCGAGCAGTTGGAAGCGGCTGAAATGGACGGCGCGCCCCCCTTAAAGCGGTTCTGGTTTATTATCCTGCCGCATTTGGCCCGCGCCATCACAATTGTTGTGTTGATCCAAACGATCTTCCTTCTGTCTATCTTCGCTGAGATTTTCGTCACCACCGGCGGTGCCTTCGGCACCCGGACGTTGACCTATCTGATCTTCCAGCGAGTGCTCGACAGTCAGAATATCGGACTTGGCTCAGCAGGCGGAGTTTACGCCATCATACTCGCCAATATCGTTGCCATCTTCTTGATGCGCATCGTCGGCAAGAACCTGGACGCGTGAGGGACTGACAATGGCAAGAGCAATCACCACCAACCGCAAGATCATCAATACCGCCTTCGCTTGGGCAATCGGTATGCTGATCTTCTTCCCAATTCTGTGGACGGTCCTGACCAGCTTCAAGACCGAAGCGCAGGCCATCTCCAGCCCCCCGGTGTTCATCTTCTTTGACTGGACGCTGGAGAACTACGCTGTCGTGCAAGAGCGCTCTAATTACATGCTCTTTTTATGGAATTCGGTGATCATCGCAGGCGGCTCTACGCTGCTGGGGATTATCATCGCGGTGCCTGCGGCGTGGTCGATGGCCTTCGTGCCGTCCAAACGGACCAAAGACATCCTTCTGTGGATGCTCTCGACCAAGATGTTGCCTGCGGTAGGTGTGCTCTATCCGATGTACCTGATCTTCATTGAGCTTGGCTTGCTGGACACCCGAATTGGTCTCGTGGTTGTGCTGATGCTGATCAACCTGCCGATCATCATCTGGATGCTTTACACCTACTTTAAGGAAATCCCCGGTGAGATCCTTGAGGCGGCGCGGATGGACGGGGCCAGCCTGGGCAAAGAAATCATCTATGTTCTGACACCGATGGCAATACCCGGCATCGCATCCACGATCCTGCTGAACTTCATTCTGGCTTGGAACGAGGCGTTCTGGACCCTGAACCTGACAGCGGCAAAAGCGGCACCACTCACGGCCTTTATCGCCAGCTATTCCAGCCCGGAAGGCTTGTTCTACGCCAAGCTGAGTGCGGCCTCGACCATGGCCATTGCGCCGATCTTGATCCTTGGCTGGTTCAGCCAGAAACAACTCGTCCGGGGCTTGACCTTCGGCGCTGTGAAATAAGGGGAGTTCCCATGGGACGTATTGTTCTTGAGCAAGTGACCAAAAAGTTCGGCGACGTAGAGGTCATCCCTCCGCTGGACCTGACCATCCAAGACGGCGAGTTTACCGTCTTTGTCGGCCCCTCGGGCTGCGGAAAATCTACGCTGCTGCGCTTGATTGCGGGGCTTGAGGATGTCTCAAGCGGCTCCATCCAGATCGACGGGAAAGCGGCCACGGATATGGCACCCTCCAAGCGTGGTCTGGCGATGGTGTTCCAATCATATGCGCTCTACCCGCATATGTCGGTGCGCAAAAATATCGCGTTCCCACTGCGCATGGCTAAGATGGATCCGGCTGAGATCGCCAAAAAAGTCGAAGGTGCTGCCGCAGTTTTGAACCTGACCGACTATCTTGAGCGTCGTCCGGGTCAACTATCTGGCGGTCAACGTCAGCGGGTTGCGATTGGCCGCGCGATCGTTCGCGAACCTTCGGCGTTCTTGTTTGACGAGCCGCTGTCGAACCTCGATGCGGCCTTGCGTGTTGGCATGCGCATGGAAATATCCGAGCTGCACACCAAGCTTGCCACCACAATGGTCTATGTGACCCATGATCAGGTTGAAGCCATGACCATGGCCGACAAGATTGTCGTGCTGCGCGCGGGCAACATCGAACAAGTCGGCACGCCGCTAGAGCTGTACCGCGCCCCGCGCAATACGTTTGTGGCTGGCTTCATCGGCTCACCAAAGATGAACCTGATCGAGGGGGCCGAGGCTGCAAAGCACAATGTCCACACGATCGGCGTGCGTCCTGAACATATCGATGTGGTGGAAAGCGGCGGGCTTTGGCAGGGGACTGTTGGGGTTGCTGAACACCTTGGCTCGGACACGTTCTTTCACATCAACAACACCGGGCTAACCGACACGATCACTGTGCGTGCGCAGGGTGAGGTCAATCTGCGCCACGGTGATCCTATTCATCTGACCCCGCGTGCAGAAGAGATTCACCGCTTTGGTACCGACGGCTTGCGGATCGCATGAAACGATTGGACGGCAGGACGGCATTGATAACCGGGGCCGCGCGCGGCATCGGTCTGGCCTTCGCGAAAGCCTACGTGCGTGAAGGCGCGCAGGTTGCGATTGCAGATATTGATTTTGAGCGTGCGCAAAATGCAGCCGCTGAGATCGGTGCTGCGGCCATCGCAGTTAAGATGGACGTGACGGATCAAGCCAGCATTGATGCTGCGATTGCGCGCACGGTTGATGTGTTCGGCCAAATCGACATTCTGATCAACAACGCCGCGATTTTCACGGCGGCTCCGCTCGTTGAGATTGACCGCGCGGATTACGCCCGCACCTTCGAGATCAACGTGTCTGGGACCTTATTTACGATGCAGGCGGTGGCACGCCACATGATCGAGGCAGGCATCAAAGGCCGTATCATCAACATGGCGAGCCAAGCCGGGCGACGCGGCGAGCCGCTTGTTGCAGTCTACTGTGCAACCAAAGCGGCCGTGATTAGCCTGACCCAATCGGCAGGGCTGGGCCTGATTGAGCATGGAATTAACGTGAATGCGATCGCGCCGGGTGTTGTTGACGGCGAGCATTGGGACGGGGTCGATGCGTTTTTCGCAAAACATGAAGGCAAAGCACCGGGCCAAAAGAAGGCCGAGGTCGGCGCTGCTGTTCCGCTTGGCCGCATGGGCACTCCCGACGATCTAACCGGCATGGCCGTTTTTCTTGCCAGCCAAGAGGCGTCCTACATCGTCGCGCAGTGCTATAACGTGGATGGCGGTCAATGGATGAGCTGAAGACAAATGCGGGCGAAACGCTCGATTTGACGGCGCTGTCGAATGCAACGCTTGGCGAATTGCGCGAAGTTATTTCCGTACCGGGCTATGACTGTGCTGCATTGACCCCAGGGATCGTTCATATCGGCCTCGGCAATTTTCATCGCGCCCATCAGGCGTGGTATCTGCACCGCTTAATGCAGCAGGGCAAAGCGCTCGACTGGGCCATTATCGGGGCCGGGGTGCGGGCCGCTGACAGTGTTCAACGCGAGCGTCTTCTGGCGCAAGACTGCCTGACAACGCTGATTGAGTTGGACCCAAGCGGCATGTCTGCCGAGGTTTGCGGTGCGATGATCGACTTCCTGCCGGTGCAGCAGGACAATGCGGCCTTGATCGCGCAGATGGCCGATCCTGCAATTCGGATCGTGGCACTGACCGTGACTGAGGGCGGCTATTTCATAGACGGCGCGCGCGGTGGGTTTAATGCCGCGCACGCTGACATCCAACATGACGCGGCCAACCCGAAAACTCCCGTGACTGCCTTTGGTGCGATGATCGAGGCGCTTCGGTTGCGCCGCGCCGCAAAACATGGACCGTTTACAGCCCAAAGCTGCGATAACCTTCAGGGCAACGGCGCGATTTTGCGTCAAACCGTCGTATCATTAGCCCGGTTATCCGATCCCGATCTGGCGACGTGGATCGACGAAAACTGCACTTTCCCCAATGCGATGGTTGACTGCATCGTCCCGGCAACTGGTCCGTCTGAATTGGCACTGGCCCGGTCTTTCGGGATCGAGGATGCTGCACCTGTAACTCATGAGAACTTCCGCCAATGGGTGATCGAGGACAAATTCTGCGCCGGACGCCCCCCTTGGGAGGACGCGGGCGTGACCTTGACCGACCGCGTACATGATTACGAGGCGCAGAAGATCCAGATCCTGAACGGCGGCCATCAAATGATTGCCGCCCCCGCCGAGATATTGGGCCTAGAGACCATTGCCGATGCAATGGCACATCCGTTGATTTCAGCGTTCCTGCGCAAAGTGGTGACTGACGAAGTTGCCCCCCATGTGGACCCGGTGCCGGGGCTTAGCCCGCTTGACTACCTCGATCTGGTGGCGCGCCGCTTCGCCAACCCGAAAATCCGCGACACGACACGCCGCGTGGCCTTTGATGGCTCTAGCCGCCAATCCGGTTTTGTCGTGCCCTCGGTCCGCTCAGCGCTTGCGCGGGGCACATCTGTGAATGGCTTGGCGCTCGTATCAGCCCTATGGGCGCGGTATTGCGATGGCACACGCGAGGACGGATCGACCGTCGCGCCGAATGATCCGCACTGGGAGACCCTGCATGGGTTGGCAAGGCAGGCCAAAGACACACCGCTTGTGTGGCTCGAGCAGCGCCAGTTCTACGGCGACTTGGCTGACAACAAGACCTTTGCCGCGGCGTTTGCCGATTGGCTGGGCGCGCTTCATGGGGTTGGGGTCGAGGCCACATTACGACGTTATCTGGACGTCTAGGCGATGTCCTTTCTGGGGATTGATCTAGGACCATCAGGTTTGCGCGGCTTTCTTGTGGATGCAGGCGGGGCAAATGCCTGCCTCTGCGCAGGCTCATTACCCAGGTTGCCAATCCCCATGCCGGTTGGTCCGAATAAGACCCCGCCGATTGGATCGCGGCACTTGAGACAGTTCTGACGCCGCCAACCCAAGTGTCGCAGATCTTGCCCTGCACCAAATTCACGGCGGACTATGAGGACGCGTACCTGCGTTTCAAGGCGCGGACCTGAGCTGTAACCGAGCTTGAGCAGAACGCGCTAGAACTGGCCTAGCCTCGGTCACACGGTCGCGCGCCCGGTCTGCCCTTGACCTGCGCCTAACCGCCTAAGCTCAGGTAGCCGATCCCGACGAGTATGACGCCTGCCAAAAACAGCGTCTCGGCGGTGATCAGCACGATCGGCATCGCGCCCAGTTGCAGCACGTTCTTGATGTCGGTCTTCATTCCTACGGCCGCGATGGCGGTCAGCAGTGCCCAGCTGGACAGGTTCGCCAGAAAGCTGCCCACGACCTCGGGGATCAGCCCGAAGGAGTTCAGCACCGCAAGCCCCAAAAATCCAATTACGAAACCGGGGATTAGGGGCGGGCGCTTGCCATCTTCTTGGACCTCGGAATGTCGCCACCACAGCGCGATGATCACGACGATGGGCGCAAGAAACGATACCCGGATCAGTTTTACGAGGGTCGCAGTCTCGCCCGCCGTCTCCGAGATCGAGAAACCCGCGCCGACAACTTGGGCCACATCATGCACCGTCGCGCCGATAAACGCGCCTGCGGCGACATCGTCAAATTCGAGATAGTTGGTCAGGATCGGGTAGAGGATCATCGCAATCGTGGACAACAGCGTCACGCCCAGCACGGTGAACATCAGGTTGCGTTCGGATTTTTGGTCATTGGGCAACACAGCCGCGATGGCCATGGCCGCAGACGCGCCGCAGATCGCTACGGCACCGGCGGTCAGGATCGCAAATCGCGGGCCTTGGCTGATGAAGCGCGCAAGGATCACGCCGAACAGGATCGTTGTAAGTGTGCCGACGACGAGAAGTGCGATCAACTCCCAGCCCAACGAGACCAGCATTTCCGCGCTGATCCGCGCCCCAAGGATCGCCACGCCAAAGCGCAGAACGGTGCGGGCGGTGAAGTTGATGCCCTCGGCGGTTTTGCCGGGTTCGCTGAGGAAGTTCAGCGCTATGCCGAATAGCAGCGCCATCAGCATGGCCGGAGCGGCGTAATGCTCGGCCACGAATTGCGCGGCGAAACCCACGAGGATCGCTACGATCAGGCCGGGCCAAAGCAATTTGAATGCGGTGGTGCGGTCCTGAAGGGACGTTTGAAGCTTGGCTGAAAGGCTCATGGTTGGTTAGGCCTTCGCCATTTGGGAGGCACCTGCGCGCAGGTCCTCAAGGATCAGGTCGGAGGCCTTCTCGCCAATCATGATCGCTGGTGCGTTGGTGTTGCCCGATACGATCTCTGGCATGATCGAGCAATCCGCAACCCGCAGCCCCTCGATCCCGTGGACCCTAAGGCGCGCATCGACGACAGCGCCCGCGCCGCTGCCCATCTTGCAGGTGCCGGTGGGGTGGTAGATCGAGGCGGTGTTGCCTCGCGCCCAATCGAGTGTGGCCTCATAGTCGTTAATGTCGAGGTCCGGATTTGGGCGATACTCCTCAGAGATTTTCGAGGCCAGTGGCGCGTGCTTGGCAATCGTGCGCGCGATGTTCACGCCTGCTACGACCGTCTCGCAGTCTGTTTGTGTCGACAGATAATTCGGGATGATCTTTGGGTAGACGCGCGGCTTGGCGCTGGCCAGTCGGATTTCGCCCCTGCTTTCGGGGCGCAGTTGGCACACCGACATGGTGAAGGCCGAGAACTTATCCGCGCCTTTGCCGGGATTTTCGGCTGAAAGGGGTTGAACGTGGAATTGAATATCGGGCGTCTCTAGATCCTCGCGGGTCTTAAGAAACCCGGTCGCCAAACTGGCAGCCATCGTCATCGGACCTGAGCGGAACATCAGGTATTTCAGACCGATCCGTGCTTGGCCGTAAAGGCTGCTGACCTCGTCGTTCAAGGTCGGCTCGTTGCACTTATAGACCAGCCGCGCTTGCAGATGGTCTTGCATGTTTTTGCCGACGCCGGGCAGGTCGAATTTGACCTCAATGCCGTGCTCGGCCAATTGATCGGCCTCGCCAATGCCCGACAGCATCAGAAGCTGAGGCGAGTTGATCGCGCCGCCTGACAAGATGACCTCGCGGCCTGCTTTTACGACCCGCACTTTGCCGCTGCGGTCGGTATATTCAACGCCCGTGGCGCGCTTGCCCTCAAGCATCACGCGGTCCACTTGTGCATGTGTGATGATGCGTAGGTTATCGCGCCCACGTGCGGGGTTCAGGTAGGCGACAGCCGTGCTGGAGCGACGTCCGTTTTTGGTGGTCAGCTGGAAAAAGCCAACGCCTTCCTGATCTGCGCCGTTATAGTCGGAATTGAACTTGTAGCCTGCGGCTTGTGCGGCTGCGATCCATGCGTCGGTAATCGGGCGCTGGATGCGCATGTTTGAGACGGACAGGGGCCCTTGATTGCCGTGGTAATCATCCGCGCCGCGCTCGTTGTTTTCGGCGCGTTTAAACAGGGGCAGCACATCATCCCATGCCCAGCCTTCATTGCCCATCTGCCGCCAGCGGTCGTAGTCTTGTGGCTGTCCGCGAACGTAAAGAAGCCCGTTTAACGAGGACGATCCGCCCAGCACCTTACCGCGCGGCCATTCAATCTGGCGTCCGTTCAAGCCCGGATCGGCTTCGGTCTTATAGCACCAATCAACGGCCGGATTGTGGATCGTTTTGAAGTATCCGACGGGAATATGGATCCAAGGGTTCCAGTCACGGCCCCCTGCTTCCAACAAGATGACCGAGATTTTGGGATCAGCCGACAAACGGTTCGCAAGCACGCACCCAGCAGAGCCCGCACCGACAATAATATAATCTGCTGTGAGCTCGGTCATTTCCCGTCACCTCCTCGCCCATGTTATGAGCAGCCGCAAGTTTTTCCTTGCGTGAGTGAGCATATAAGCGGCAGTATTGAGACTGCAAGTATCATTTTGCACTCTAGGGAGGAAATACAATGAAGGCATCAAAAGCTCTTAGTCAAATCTCACGCCGAGATCTTCTAAAGCTAACAGGGACTTACGGGATTTCATCGGTCGTGATGGGCGCTGCTGCGCTGACCGGTGCCGTAACGCTTCCGTCGATCGCAAAAGCGGCCGAATCCACTTATACAAAGCGCTTCGCCAACGAGCCTAAGCACACCCTCAAGCTGGGTGCTTCCGGTTTTAACGCCCGAAATCTGCTGATCGAGCGTGCAGGCGTTCTCCAATTCGTCTACGATCTTGAAGAGCGGACCGAGGGCGAAATTCGCGTCGAGTTCATCGGTGACAATCAGATCTGTGGTCAGCTTAACTGCGCTGAGAAGACCCAGAACGGCGTGATCGACATGTATGCCGCCTCGACCCAGAACTCAGCAGGTGCGGTTCCGTATCTGAACGTTCTAGACTACGCTTACATGTTCCCAAGCCGGGCCGCGCAGTACCACTTCCTGTATAGCCCGGAATCCCAGCGCCTGCTGCGCGAACCGCTTGAGCGTCGCCATGGTTTGAAGTTCCTGTTCAGCCACGCCGAACTCCGGGGTATCCAGCTGGGTCAGTCCTTCGCGGATAAGCCGACTGTAACCTCGCTGGAGGAGCTGTTTGGCACCCGTAACCGTGTGACCGGCACACAGCTTGGCCGTATTGCCATGCAATTGATGAACCTGAACCCGACACCGATCGCGTGGGAAGAAACCCTCGACGGTCTGCGTCAGGGCCTGATCGACGGCGCGGAAACATGGGCATCGGCAGTGGCCTACGCCAACATGGCACCTGTTGTCAGCCAGTCGGTTGACCTCAAGTTCTTCTGCGGCACCGAGCATACCGGCATGTCTGCCGAGGTGTTCGACGGTATGGAAGCGCATCTGCAGGACGCCATCATGGAATCTGCGTATCTTACGCAGGTCCACGTGCAGGCAGCCAACGAGGCGGCATTGGTCAATACTGTTGGCTTCTCCACTCCGCAGCTTCCCAACACGATCTTCGCTCAGAACGATGTGCGCGTCGCCACTTTGGCCGATGACCAGATCCGGATGGCCGAAGAGATGTGCTCGCCTGAGTTCAACCCTGGTCCATGGGAACAGTGGCGTGAGCGTCTGAACGGATGGCAAGGTGGTGCAGACACCTACCAAGACATCTACAATGTCGCGCGCGAGATCCCGAAGGACATGCTGGCCGAGAATGTCGAGCCACGTCGCTGGTGGCGCTCGGCCTAAGCTGGGCTAAGCTATACTGAATGGGTCGGGGGGCTGAGAGG
This sequence comes from Dinoroseobacter sp., assembly GCA_034111085.1. Lineage (GTDB taxonomy): Bacteria > Pseudomonadota > Alphaproteobacteria > Rhodobacterales > Rhodobacteraceae > Dinoroseobacter. The sequence goes on along the minus strand of JAWUXZ010000015.1, from coordinate 122,960 downwards.
CGTCCCGGCCCGATCTGCTCAAGCCCGCCCGCACCAACGAGGCGGTCTGTGCATCAAGAACACCATTAGGGGGAGGGGCCAGATGCCCGAGATAATTGCTGGAATGGGTGAAATATTCGCGGCGTTCCTCGAGGGGGACTCGTTCGTGATCCGCTCGGCCTTGCGCCAACCAGCGGCATGGCCCGTTGGATTGATCGCCATGATGTGCGGCGGTTTCGCGTTCTACTTCCTTTACCGGTTTGTCCCGTGGCTCGACAAACGGATCGAGTCCACAGTTATGGTGACGTCCTACCTGATGATTGGCGGGATAATCTTCGTAGAAGTGATCCGCCGCTTTACCTTTGGCGTGCAAGCGCCGTGGTCCACCACAATCCCTCCGTTCCTATTTCTGATTATGACGTGGGTCGGCTGTAGCTATAACGTCAAGCTGCGCACCCACCTCGCCTTTGCCGAATTCCGCACCATCATGCCCCGCAAGGCGCAGTTCGCTGCACTGAGCATGGATGCGATCTTATGGTTGGGCTTTGCGTGGGTCGTTATCGTGACCTCGTCGCGGCTGGTGGCCAATTCTGCGTCCAACTTCCATATCATGCTGGGCACGGACAATGTGCTGCAGTGGTGGTTCCTGATCTCTTTGCCGATTGCTTTCATGATGCTTGCGGGCCGCGTGATCGAGAATTGGCTGGAAGACCTGCGCAATCTGAAGTCGGGCGAAACGCTCATCAAACAAGCTGTAATCGGAGCCGACTGATATGACCGATGGAACCATAATTACGCTGATCTCTCTTGGGGTCACACTTCTATTCATGCTGGGCACGCCTGTATTTCTGGTCATTGGCTACTGGGTGATCGGCATGTCGTTTGTGCTGGAGCTGTCGCTCGACAATATTGGCGCAGCCCTTTCGGATGTGTTCACCGATGGCTTTGCGCTTCTTGCGATGCCGCTGTTCATCTTGACCGGGGACTTGATTAACCGGTCAGGGATTGCTCGGCGGTTGTCGGATTTTGCCTATGCCTGTCTGGGCTGGCTGCGCGGTGGTCTTGGGATGGCGGCTTTGGGCGCATGCGGCTTGTTCGCTGCGATCTCAGGGTCAAACTCGGCCACCACGGCAACGATTGGCTCAATGCTGCACCCCGAAATGGTCAAGGGCGGCTATGACGAGCGCTTCTCGGCGGCCACGGCGGCGGCGGGCGGTACGGTCGGGATCATTATCCCGCCCTCGATCATCTTCATTGTCTACGGATTCTTGCTGAACCTACCGATCTCCGAGCTGTTCGTGGCCGGGATCATTCCCGGTACGATGATGGTTTTGTCGATGATGGTGACCTGCTGGATCATCTGCACGATCAACGGTTGGGGTTATCTGATCCCGCTAAGCCCGCTGCGCGTGTTCAAGACCGGCCTTGGTGCTTGGCTAGGCTTTTTTGCAATAGGTCTGGTGCTTTGGGGCATATACACGGGCAAATTCTCGCCAACTGAGGCCGCTGGTGTGACCGTGGGCTTTTGTGTTTTAGTGGGCTTCGTCTGCCTTGCGATCAACAAGCTGACCGGGCACGAGGAAGACGAGCAGCTGGAGAACCGCTCGATGGCAGAGATGCTTGTGGTCAAAGGTTTCGGTCCGCTGGAATTGCCAGCAATCACGATGCGCTCGTCCCAGATCACCGGGATTCTGGCACCGCTGATTGCAGTTTCGGTGGTGATGCAGCAAATCCTGTCGGTGATGGGTGCGCAGCAGATCATCGGGGATTTTGTAACCTCGATGGGCGGCTACTACGCGATCTTGTTTACTGCGATGGGCATTGTGTTTATCTGCGGGATGGTCCTTGAAAGCCTGCCTGTGACGATCATTCTCGCGCCGATCTTGGCCCCCATAGCCCATTCCGTGGGTGTCGAGCCGGTTCAGTTCGCGGTGATCTTCCTTGTCGGTGCCTCCATCGGGTTCATCACTCCACCCTACGGTTTGAACCTTTATGTTGCCTCAGGTGTGACCGGCGTGCCCTATTTCCGATTGCTGCGCTATACATGGCCATATCTGATTGCGCTGATATCAGTTTGGATCATTGTGGCGCTTGTGCCTTCACTCTCGACGGTGCTGCTACCGAAATATTAAGGAACCCGACATGGATGGGGACGCATCGCGCGAGACAATACCGACCAACTTAAGGTTGCTGTTGGTATTGGAAGAAATCGCAAAAGCGGGCGTCCCCATAACGCCAACAACGGTCAACGCATCGCTTGAATTGCCAAAACCCACAATCCACCGTCTGTTTTCGACGTTGGAGGACGAGGGCTTCTTGCAACGCGATGTAGACGGGAAGACCTATTCGCCGGGGCCTAGGCTTCGGGTTTTGGCGTCTGGTGTTTTGTCGTCTTTGCGGATCAGAACAGCGCGCCAAGCGATTTTGAAACGTCTCAGCAAAGAGATCGGCGAGACCTGCAATATCGCAATCGCCGACCGCGACGCGATGATCTACCTAGAGCGGGTCGAGACCGAATGGCCCCTGCGCATCCAACTGCCCCAAGGCACGCGGGTACCATTTCACTGCACTGCCAGCGGCAAGATGTATCTCAGCGCGCTGGCACCCAACCACATGCAAACCTTCCTCGCCGCCGATGGGTTGGAGGCGCATACACGGGGCACCATTACCGACGCGAAGACCTTAGCGCGTGAGATAGAGACGGTGCGCGACCAAGGCTACGCGCTGGACCGTGAAGAATTTATGGACAGTATGATCGCCGTTGCCGTGCCCATTGCCGACCCCCATGGAAGGCTCATGTCAACACTGTCGTTTCATGCGCCTACCCTTAGGTTTGATATGGACAGGGCGTTGGGGTTTCTGGACGCTCTGCGCATTGCGGCGGCCGAGTTGTCGCGGTTGGTCACGAGCGACGATCCCTTAGACGCCTAGCGCACGCCGCCAATCTCGCAGATCAGCGTTTTTATCGCATCAACCCCTTCACGCGCCCGCAAGTTCGCAAACACAAATGGCAAAGCGCCCCGCATCTTTCGTGCGTCTCGGTCCATGACCTCTAGGCTTGCGCCTACATACGGCGCTAGATCGGTCTTATTGATCACAAGAATATCCGAGCGCGTGATCGCAGGGCCACCTTTGCGTGGAATTTCTTCGCCCGCCGCCACGTCGATTACGTAGATCGTCAGGTCAGCAAGCTCGGGGCTGAACGTCGCCGAAAGGTTGTCGCCACCGCTCTCGATAAAGAGAAGTTCGATTTCGGGGTGACGCGCCCGCATTTCGGCCACAGCGCTTAGATTGATCGATGCATCTTCGCGGATCGCCGTATGCGGGCAGCCCCCTGTCTCTACGCCGATGATCCGGTCCAGCGGCAGAACTTGCATCCGCATCAGGGCCTCAGCATCCTCTTGGGTGTAGATGTCGTTGGTGATGACACCGACCGAATGGCTGTCGCGGAACGTTTCGCAAAGAGCGGCGGTGAGCGTGGTTTTACCAGCGCCCACAGGGCCACCGATGCCGATACGAAGCGGGCCATTGAGGGCGGTCATGTGCGAAAAATCCTTGAATACTGGGTCTCATGTCGCATCGAGGCGATGTCAGCGAGGAACGCTGTGCTCGATAGCGTAGCGAGATCGCCGTGCTTAGTGTCATGCGCGATCTTGATGCACAGGGGCGCAAGGGCGCGAATGATGGTTTGTGCCTCGGTCTGACCAAGTCCCATCAGGCGCTGTGCGCAGCCCACGAGGTTGGACGCGAAAGCGTGCAGATACATTTGAGCAGCCAGCGTTTGGGGTAAGTCGCAGCATTGCGCCGCGTATCCGACCGCGACCGGGTATGTGAGGCCAGAGAGGCATGTGAGGTCTTCGTCGAACACAGCCGAGGTTATTTGGCAGAAGGCGGTGCCTTGCATATCTGTTTCTAGAAGGCGCTCGCGCGAGGGGGCAAAGGCGCGCGCCGCAGCGTCAATCTCACGCAAATCGATCGGTGTATTCGCCAAGTATGCAGCCGCTAGCAAGGTCGCATCCGCCCGCCCAGACCCGTGCTCAAGAACGTCCCAAGTCCAATCTTGCAAGGCCGCACCGCCTGTCAGACCATCCTCAACCGCTGCCTCCAGCCCGTGTGAATAGCTGAATGCACCAATGGGATAGGCGGGCGAAAACCACTGTGCCAGGGTCAAGACCTGCGTGTCAGTGGGCATGGCTGTGGGTGCGTCCATGGCCATAGGCGCCGCCTTCTGGGGTGAATGGCTCGGTCACGTTGCGCAAGTCAGCGCCTAGCTTTTCGAGCATATCGCGGATCACATGATCGCGCTGGATCAGCAGGCGCGTGTCCTCAATTTGGCACGGCATGTGGCGGTTGCCGATATGCCATGCGAGCCGGACAAGGGACGCGCCGCTGATCTCCAGCAGCGCCTCGCTGGCAGGCAGCACGGCGATCTTTCGGCCATCCTCAAACACCAAAGCGTCGCCTGCATTCAGGGAAGTCGTCTTGTCCAGATCGACCAGAAACTCAGTCCCGCCGTCGCTGGTCAGCACCTTGCGCCGCAGAAAGCGCGCCTCGTAAGTCAGGGTGACGCTGTCATCGGCGTGATGGGCATGGACGACGGATTGGGCGATGGGGCGGTTCATGGATGGCGCCCTCAAAACAGGAAATACCGCTGCGCCATTGGCAGCGTTTCAGCAGGCTCGCAGGTCAATAGCTCACCATCCGCGCGCACCTCATAGGTCTCGGGATGCACTTCCATCTTTGGCAAGGCGTTGTTGAGGATCAGGTCCTTCTTGCCAATGTTGCGGGTGTTCTGAACTGGCAGGGTCTTTTTCGCCAGCCCAAGTGATCCGGCGATGCCAGCGTCTTGGGCTGCCTGAGACACGAACGTTACCGCAGAATGCTCGACCGAGCGCCCGTATGCCCCAAACATTGGCCGCGAATAAACCGGCTGTGGCGTCGGGATCGCCGCATTCGGATCGCCCATCTGAGCCATCACAATCGTTCCACCAAGCAGCACCATTTCCGGCTTCACGCCGAAGAATGCCGGGCTCCACAGCACGAGGTCTGCGCGTTTGCCTTCCTCTATGCTGCCGATCTCTCGGCTTAGGCCGTGGGCAATCGCCGGGTTGATCGTGTATTTGGCAATATAGCGGCGTACGCGGAAATTGTCGTTTGCGCCGGTTTCTTCGGCCAAGCGCCCACGCTGTTTTTTCATCTTATCAGCGGTTTGCCATGTGCGGATCAAAACTTCGCCCACGCGCCCCATTGCTTGGCTATCGGACGCGATGATCGAGAACGCGCCCATGTCATGCAAGATATCCTCGGCGGCAATCGTTTCGTGCCGGATGCGCGATTCCGCGAACGCCACATCCTCAGGGATGGATTTGTCGAGGTGGTGGCAGACCATCAGCATGTCCAGATGCTCTTCGACGGTGTTGATGGTGAAAGGCCGCGTCGGGTTGGTGGAAGAGGGCAGGACGTTCGGGTCGCCGCAGATCTTTATAATATCAGGCGCATGCCCACCGCCCGCGCCTTCGGTGTGGAACGCATGGATCGTGCGGCCCTTCATGGCGGCGACGGTGTTCTCGACAAAGCCGCTCTCGTTCAGGGTGTCGGTGTGGATCATGACCTGCACGTCCATCGCGTCGGCGACTGATAAGCAGCAATCAATCGCGCCGGGGGTGGTGCCCCAATCCTCGTGCAGCTTCAACGCACAAGCCCCAGCAAGCACTTGTTCCTCAAGGGCCGCGGGCAGGGACGCGTTGCCTTTTCCGGCAAATGCAAGGTTCATCGGGAAGGCATCTGCGGCCTGCAACATCCGCCCGATATGCCAAGGGCCGGGCGTGCATGTGGTCGCGAGCGTGCCATGAGCAGGGCCAGTGCCACCGCCGAGCATCGTCGTCAGGCCAGAATGAAGCGCCTCCTCGATCTGCTGGGGACAGATGAAATGGATATGGCTGTCAAAACCGCCTGCGGTCAGGATGCGACCCTCGCCTGCAATCGCCTCGGTGCCGGGGCCAACGATAATATCGACGTCGGGTTGGGTATCAGGATTGCCCGCCTTGCCGATCTTGTGGATACGCCCGCCCCTAAGGCCGACATCCGCCTTATAAATCCCTGAGTGGTCGACAATCAGCGCGTTGGTAATGACGGTATCGACCGCTCCGGCCGCGCGCGTCACTTGGCTTTGGCCCATGCCGTCGCGAATGACCTTGCCGCCGCCAAACTTCACTTCCTCGCCGTAAGTGGTCAGGTCACGCTCGACCTCGATGATAAGATCGGTGTCGGCGAGGCGCAGCTTGTCGCCCACGGTGGGGCCATACATGGCGGCATAGTCGGAGCGGGTGATTGTGGCTGGCATCTAGAGATCCCCCATGACGTGTTGGTTGAACCCGTAAATCCGGCGCGCGCCTGAGATCGGGATCAAGTTTACCTCGCGCCGTTGTCCGGGCTCGAACCGCACTGCGGTCCCGGCGGCGATGTCGAGGCGTTGCCCGCGCGCGACGGCCCGGTCGAAATCGAGCGCGGAATTGGCCTCGGCGAAGTGGTAATGCGACCCGATTTGAACGGGGCGGTCACCGGTGTTAGCGACCATCAAGACGGTAACTTGCGCGCCCTCGTTCAGGGTCAGGGTGCCGTCGGCTGCAAAAAGCTCTCCGGGGATCATATGCGGCCTCCTCAGCGGATCGGATTGTGGACGGTCACGAGCTTCGTGCCATCGGGAAAAGTTGCCTCGACCTGCACGTCGTGGATCATCTCGGGAATGCCGAGCATGCATTGGTCGCGGGTGATGACCTGCGCGCCCGCCTCCATCATATCGGCGACCGAGCGTCCGTCGCGCGCGCCCTCAACCACTGCGTCGGTGATCAGCGCGATGGCCTCGGGGTGGTTCAACTTGACGCCGCGCGCCAATCGTTTGCGAGCCACCTCAGCGGCCATCGCGATCAGAAGTTTGTCTTTTTCTCGGGGGCTTAGGTTCATGCTAGATCATCCATGGTCGTGGCAGGGGGCCGCGCGCGAGGCGGGTCAGAAGCGGCATAAGGATTCGGCGCAGAACGAAACTGTCTGGCGCAAGTAGGCGCGCGAACAGCAGGTCTGGTTTAATCAGGTTGACACCGCCAGACGCGCCGATGGCCTCGCGCAGGGGCGTCAGGTGAGTTTCGGCGTCGGCGTTTATGTAGATCAGCGTTGCGAGTGCGCCTGCGCCGTTCGCAGTCGTGGGGCGGGCGAGATGGGCTGCGATATCGCCAGATAGGGTCATGGCGTCGAGGAACATCGCCTCACCGCCCCGCCGCAACTCAATCCGGTCAGAGAACTGTCCATCGCTTAGTGTCTCGCCCATCGCCGCGCGCCCGAAGACGAGCGGCTCGCAAAGCAACAACTCGGCACTTGGCGCGAGGTCAACGGAGATACTGCGCCTTAGTGCGCAGCCTTGGAACAGGATCGTTTCTTGCGGCAACCAGTTCAGGCGCGCATCCTCGCAGACGTCCAGCTGCGTTTGCACCGTGCCAACCTCACCGGGTTGGGACCGGTAAGCGCGCTCGGCCGCTTGGGTCGATAGCGTCAGGGTGGTGCCTGCATCCGCGCGCGCCTCAAGCTCAAATCGATCCCCGCCGGTGATGCCGCCGGCTGTGTTGATCGAGATACCTTGCAGCCCTTGGTTAACAGGCCGCGGAAACAGCATCCTCAGCGAGCCCACTTGGCGCAAATCCCCCAACACCGTGCGGGCACCCAAGGGCTTGGCCGACATACGCAACTCGCCCACCGCGCGGGGCGGGCGGATTGAGGTATCAGCCGTCAAAGGATGGGCAGGTACAAGAATGGGAGCAGCCTAGCGGTCATGAGCGTCGCGCTTGACCCGATCACGGGTGGTCTGCGGTGTCAGTAGCGCACGCACCATGCAGCCCGCGCGGCAGAAGAGTTTGCCTAGTACAAAGGCGGCTTGCTGACTTTCTGAGCGGTTTGGAGATATACCGCTTTACGGGCGTTGGACCCGCAAGCGCGCGGCGACCCCAATGGTCAGGCCGAGACCCCGAACCCTGAGTTGCTAGCTGATCTGATCCGTCCATAGCGCTGACCCAATGCGCTTGACTTCGTTTCACTTGCAACGGCATTCTGAGGCGCAGTGAAATACGCGCTTTGGGAGGGGCTGTTTATGACCGGATTGATACGCTCTTGGGTCGAGACAGCCAATGCAGCAGGCGCGCAATTTCCTCTGAACAACCTGCCATATGGTGTTTTCTCGGTCGCAGGCGGGCATCATACGCTCGGCGTAGCGATTGGCGACCAGATCGTCGATTTGCAGGCCGCGTCGGTTGCGGGGCTTATCCCGCAAAGCGCCTCATCGGCCTCCGCCCCGTTTCAGCAGACCTCGTGGAACGCGTTTATGGCGCAAGGGCCTCTGGCTTGGGCGGCGTTTCGGGATTGGCTGCGAGCGGAACTGGCCGAAGGGGCCTCGCCTCGCCTCGCGCCGCTGCTTGTCGCTCAATCCATTGCCGATATGCACCTGCCGATCGAGGTTGCCGAATACACCGACTTCTACGCCAGTCGCCACCACGCCACAAATGTCGGCACCATGTTTCGCGGCGCGGATAATGCGCTGCCGCCGAACTGGCTGCACATCCCCATCGGCTATAACGGACGAGCGTCGTCGGTCGTCGTAACCGGGACCGAGGTGCGCCGCCCTTGGGGGCAGATCAAAGCGCCCGACGAGGCAATGCCCCGCTTCGCTGCGTCAGCGCGCTTTGATATCGAATTGGAAATCGGTGCGATTGTCGGCACACCCAGCAGCGGGCCAATTACCGTGGCCGAAGCCGATACCAACATCTTCGGCTACGTCCTGCTGAACGACTGGTCGGCGCGTGATATCCAAGCGTGGGAATACCAACCGCTCGGGCCGTTTCAGGCCAAGGCGACGGCCACGACGATCAGCGCTTGGATCGTCAGCACCGCAGCGCTCAGCCCATTTCGTTGCGACACACCTGCGCGTGAATTTGAGCTGCTCGAGCACCTCAAGGACTGCGGCCCGATGCTCTATGATATTGACCTTGCCGTCACGCTCGCGCCCGCAGACAAGCCCGCGACTAAAATTACGACCACCAACTACAATCAAATGTATTATTCCGCCGCCCAACAACTCGCCCACCACACCACGTCGGGCTGCCCGATGCGGGTGGGCGATCTGCTGGGTTCCGGCACAATCTCTGGCCCTGACACGTCCAGCCGAGGCGCGCTGTTGGAGCTGACTTGGGGGGGCAAAGAACCGATCACGCTGGACACGAGCGAAGTCCGCCGCTTCCTTGAGGACGGCGATACCGTCACGTTGCACGGGGCAGCAAATGGCGATGGATTTACGATAGGGTTTGGCGAATGTGCCGGCACGCTGCTGCCAGCGCTGAGCGACCCATATAACCGAGATTGAGGGAGACTGATCATGGCAAAAGCTTTTGCGTCCCAAGGGGACATGTCCGAAAAACGGGTCACTTTTGACGAGATCGGCGAAGGTCTTTGGGCCTTCACGGCCGAGGGTGATCCGAACTCGGGCGTCATAATCGGCGACGACAGCGTCATGATCGTGGAGGCGCAAGCCACCCCACGTCTGGCCCATAAGGTCATCGAGAAGGTGCGCGAAGTCACCGACAAACCGATCAGCCATGTGGTTTTGACCCATTATCACGCGGTGCGGGTGCTGGGCGCGTCGGCCTACGCAGCCGACCAGATTATCATGTCAGACGCCGCGCGCGCTATGGTGCTTGAGCGCGGACAGGAAGATTGGGACAGCGAGTTCCAACGCTTCCCGCGTCTTTTCGAGGGGTATGAAAGCATCCCCGGCCTGACCTACCCAACCACCACCTTCTCGGATGCGATGACGGTTTATCTGGGCAAACGCCGGGTTGATATCAAGCATATCGGGCGCGCACATACCGCAGGCGACGCCGTGATCCATGTGCCAGATCAGAACGTCATGTTTACCGGTGATATCGTGGAAGACCACTCGGCGTGCTATTGTGGAGACGGGTATTTTGGCGAATGGGGCGGCACACTCGATGCGATTGCCAGCTACGATGTTGACGCGATTGCGCCGGGACGTGGGGGTGCGTTGATTGGCAAGGACGCGGTTGCGCGCGCCATCGCCAGTACCCGCGATTTCGTCGACAGCACGTACCGCCCAGCCGAGCGCGTGGCGATGAAAGGCGGCAGTCTGAAAGATGCGTGGGATGCGGTGCGCGCGGCGTGTGACCCGAAATTCAAGGACTACGCGATCTACGAGCATTGCCTGCCATTCAACGTCAGCCGCGCCTATGACGAGGCACGCGGGATCTGGCACCCCCGGATATGGACCGACAAGCGCGATCTGGAGATGTGGGCGCAGTTGCAGGGATGAGCGAGTTATCGCTTTTCTCGCGCATGGCCCGCAACAACGCGTGGGCCAATGGGCAATTGCTAGACGCGGTCTGCGCGCTGCCGCAAGCCGCGTTCGAGGCCCAGAGAGTGGGGTTCTTCCCAGAGTTTGAGCGGCCCGCGTCTGCGGCGCGGTATTGGGAAGCGTGAAATGACCGTTGGTGCCACATATAACCTCGCGTTCAAGCTCTACCCCTACGCCAAAGTTCCGGCCCAAGACGCCCCCCCTCAGCGCCACCCGGTTGTCATCGTCGGCGGCGGCCCAATCGGCATGGCGCTCGCCCTTGATCTGGGGCGCAATGGCACGCCTGTGTTGGTGCTCGATGACCACGAGGGCGTCGGCCAAGGCAGTCGCGCGATTTGTTTTGCCAAGCGCACCCTAGAGATTGCCGACAGGCTGGGCGCGGGCGATGCGATGCTCGACAAGGGCGTGGTCTGGAATGTGGGCAAGGTGTTTCACGGCGAAGACAGGGTGTTTGAGTTCAACCTTCAGCCTGAGGCGGGTCACAAATATCCGGCCTTCATCAATCTTCAGCAGCCCTATTTTGAGAAGTTCCTCGTTGACGAAATCCGCGTCGCCCAAGCCGAGGGTGCGCCGATTGAAATCCGCGGGCGAAATTCCGTCGCGGATGTCCAACCTCGGGGCGATCATGTGACCTTGACGGTCGAGACCCTTGATGGGCCCTACCAGATTGAAGCCGACTGGTTGATCGCCTGCGACGGCGCGCGCTCGCAGGTCCGCGAGGGTCTGGGGCTTAGCTTTGATGGGCGCGTGTTCGAGGACAATTTCCTCATCGCCGATGTCAAAATGACCGCCGATTTTCCGACCGAGCGTTGGTTTTGGTTCGAGCCCCCGTTCAAGAACGCCGGCGCCTCGGCGCTGCTACACAAACAGCCCGACGACATCTGGCGGATCGACTTCCAACTTGGCTGGGACATAGACCGCGCATGGGAATTGCAGCCCGAAAACATCCGCGCGCGCGTCGATGCGATGCTGGGCGACGGGGTGGAATACGAGCTTGAATGGACCTCCATCTACACTTTCCAATGCCGCCGGATGGAGAAGTTTCGCCACGGCCGCGTGATCTTCGCAGGCGATAGCGCCCACCAAGTCTCGCCGTTCGGTGCGCGCGGGGCCAATTCCGGGGTGCAGGATATCGATAACCTCGGCTGGAAGCTCGATCTGGTGATCCGGGGGCTTGCGCCAGACGCCCTGCTCGACAGCTACTGCGAGGAGCGTGTGCATGGGGCGAATGAGAATATCCTCAACTCTACGCGGGCCACAGATTTCCTGACGCCGAAGTCCGAGATCAGCCAAGTGTTCCGCAATGCGGTCCTCGATCTGGCGCGCGATCATGGGTTTGCGCGCCCGCTCGTGAATTCCGGGCGGTTGTCTGTGCCGTGCGTCTATGACGGCCTGTCGTTGAACGGGCCGGATGCGCTGGATGGACCTGAGCAAACACGCGTGGGCGCGCCTTGCGTGGATGCGCCACTGGCAGATGGGTTTCTTCTCAACCGCCTTTCGGGTGCATTCACTTTGCTTGCGATCAACACGGCCCTTCCTGCGGCATCAGCAGTTGACGGCATAACGCTTGCCACCCTTAGCCTAAGCACCGAGCGCGACGACCCGTCTGGCGCATTGGCCAAGCGGTATTTGGGTGCGGCCCCTCAAGCAATCTACCTGATCCGCCCTGACCAGCATGTCGCTGCGCGCTGGGCGCAGGCAACGCCAAGCGAGGTGGCCGGGGCACTGCGCTGCGCGATTGGCAAAGGAATTTAGACCATGGACCTGACGCTGACCCCAAATCTGCCTGATCCCGACGGTTTTTACGACGAGCTGCTCGCCGCTCACGCAGATCTCAGCAAAGCCGAAAGCGACGCGTTAAACGCGCGGTTGGTGCTGACGCTGTCGAACCACATTGGCGACCGCGAGGTGTTGCGCCAAGCCTTGCAAGTGGCACGCAAAGCGGCAAAATTGACCTTGTAAGCAGCTATGCGGCCGCCTGAATGGCCGGTCCATCTGATCGCGCATACGAAGGAGGGCTGCAATGAAAACCCAAACACGCGTCGTCGTAATCGGCGGGGGGATCGCAGGGTGTTCGACGCTCTATCATCTGACCCAAGAAGGCTGGAGCGACGTTGTGTTGCTCGAGCGTAATGAGCTGACAAGCGGCACCACATGGCACTCCGCCGCACAGGTTACGAATTTTGGCATGAACCAGACGATGGTTGGGCTGAAGACCCATTCCATAAACCTTTACAAAGACCTGCGCGACGATCCTGATTATCCCGTCAGCTACAACCATGGCGATGGCGGCATCCGTTTGGCCAATACTGAGACGCAGATGGAGGCGTATCGCCATTTCGCGTCCATGGCGCGCGGGATGGATGTCGAGTTTGAGGTGATCGATGCGGCTGAATGCGCGCGCAGGCATCCACTGATCTCGACCGAGGGGCTTTTGGGCGGTCTTTGGGACGGCAATGACGGTGATATCGATCCGGCCTCGCTGTGCCAAGCGCTGGCGCGAAGGGCGCGCAAGGCAGGAGCTGAGGTATACCGCAACACGCCCGTGACGGGTCTGACCCAGCACAAAGATGACAGCTGGACCGTGCATACCGAGCACGGTGATATCGCTTGCGAGATTGTGGTCAATGCAGGCGGCTACCGCGTCAACGAGGTCGGCGCGATGATGGGCGTGCAGCATCCGGTGATGTCGATGGAGCACCAGTATTTCGTGACCGAGGCGATCCCTGCCATTGTCGAGGCAGGCCACCGGATGCCGCTGCTGCGCTGCCCGATCAGCGACTATTATTGTCGTCAGGAAAAGAATGGCCTGCTGGTCGGCTTCTATGAGCAGGACTGCAAAACATGGGGGATGGATGGGATCGATCCGTATTTCGTCAATGCGTTGTGCCCTGATGATCTGGACCGGATCAGCGACGTGCTGGAAGGCGCGTTCGAGCGGATGCCTGTACTAACCGAAGTTGGCATTCACACGGTCGTTAACGGTCCAATCACCTACACGATTGACGGCGCGCCGCTGGTTGGCCCGATTCCCGGCAAGCGCAATGCGTTCTGCATCATCGGTCTGCGCGCGGGCTTGGGCGAGGGGGGCGGGCATGGCTGGCTACTGGCGCAACAGATCGTCCACGGCGAGGCGTGTTATGACACGTGGGTCATCGATCCGCGCCGGTTTGTAGGCCACACGAATGTTGAACTGACGGCCGTGAAGGCCATCGAGGACTATCAAAACGAGTTCCGCTTTCATTACCCGAACGAGCACCGCCCAGCAGGGCGTAATGCTAAGACGACCGCACTGACGCCCGTTTTGGCGGCACAGGGTGCGGTGTTTGGTGTGGTGAACGGATGGGAGCGGGCTGAGTATTTTCGCAAGCCTGAAGATGCGCAAGTCACGCATTCGTACCGGTTTGACGAGAGCTTTCAGACAGTCGCGGTTGAAGTTGTGGCGGTTCAAACCGCGGTTGGTCTTACCGAAGTTAACGGCTTCAATCGGCTCGAGATTACCGGGACAGATGCACAAAGCTTCCTCGATCGGATGATCTGCGGACGCCTGCCGCGCAAGCCGGGGCGCGTGGGGTTGGCCTATTTGTTAAACGAGCACGGGATGCTGAAATCCGAAGCGACGATTGCGAACCTGCCTGCGTCCGAGCGCGGGCCAGCGCGAATTTGGTATGGCTCGGCTGCGGCGTCCGAAGTGCATGACATGGATTGGTTGCGCGCCCATATCGGTGCTGTGGAAGATGTTCAGGTCCGCTCGCTGACCAACGATCAAACTATCCTTGTGTTGGCTGGGCCAAAAGCGCGCGATGTGCTGTCTTCTGTCAGTCGCGCTGATTGGTCCCGCGAGGCGTTCCCTTGGCTATCTGTGCGCGAGTGCTTCATTGGGATCGCGCCTGCGACCGTCATGGCTGTCAGCTTTTCAGGCGAGCTGGCCTACGAGGTTCACGTGCCCAATGGGTCGCTCTATGCCGCCTATCTGGCGCTGCGCGAGGCCGGCCAAGCCCATGATCTGCGCCTCTTCGGATCGCTCGCAGTCGATTCGATGCGGCTTGAGAAGGGCTACCTGCATTGGAAGGCCGACATCTTGACGGAATTTGATCCGTTCGAGACCGGGTTGGACCGGTTCATCGACATGAACAAAGCTGATTTCGTTGGCAAAATCGCGCTGGAGAAGCGACATGCGCAGGGGGGTGGTAAGCAACTCGTTACTCTTACGCTCGACAGTACGGATGCCGCGGCCCATGGCGGCGCATCGGTAATGCGTGACGGCAAGGTCGTCGGCACAGTTAGCTCGGGTGGTTGGGGTCACCGGACAGGTAAGAACATCGCCTATGCCTTTGTAGTCCCTTCGCTTTCAGCCCACGGGACGCAGCTTGAGATCGACGTTCTGGGGCACATCGTGGCGGCTCAGATTACTGATCAAGCGCTCTATGATCCGCAGATGACACGTCCGCGCGGCTGATACGGGCCTTGACCCCCCGGATCAATCTGGCAATGGTCATGAACGATGGTTTTCTAGGCGCTGTGTGAACAGGGTTTAGGATGAAAAGGGAATTCGGTGAGGACTCGTCGCAAGACACCAAATCCGGAACTGCCCCCGCAACTGTAGGCGGCGAGCGCCCCCGATGATCACCACTGAGCCAGCTGGCTTGGGAAGGATCGGGGGAGGCTTTGACCCGCAAGTCAGGAGACCTGCCATCGTTAACGTAACTTCAACCCGGGCGGGGTGCCTGGACAGGAGACCGGAATGACTTTGCGCATAAACCCGCCTCGGCAAACTGATCTGCTTAAGCCCCCGCGCGTTCGCGGAGGGCGAGATGGGTCTAAACACATCCAACAGGATAACTGTTTGCACGTCGTGCAGACACAAGGGCACCGATTGCCGTCCCGGTTATGAGTTGATCGCAAAGCTGCGCTCGGCAATTGACGCGGCAGGTGACACGGTGGACGAGAATTTCGAGATCTCGGGGGTGGCCTGCATGGCGGGCTGCGACCGACCGTGCACCGTTGCCTATCACGGCACGCGCAAGGCGACGTATTTGTTTGGCGATATAGAGCCGGATGAGGATATCGAGGATCTGGTGGATTTCGCACGCCAATATGCGCTGTTGCACGACGGTTGGTGTTCTTCGGTGGATCGCCCCGGCAAGCTGCGCACATCCACGCTGGCGCGGGTGCCTGCTGCGATGATCGCGATTGAGCAAAGCGAAAGCCTCGTGTCATGAGTGCCGCTGATATTGTCGTCCGCGACATCAGTTGGGCCCCGCGCCGCAACGATGATGTGCTGCTGCATCCGACGAGCTTTGCGGTGCAGGCGGGCCAAGTGCTCGGCGTTGTTGGGCCAAACGGGGCGGGAAAATCCACGCTTTTGCGGATGCTCTACCGTTTTCAGGCTCCGGTCACTGGCCAGATCCTGATCGACGGGGAAGACATCTGGGCAATCCCGGCGCGTGCTGCTGCGTGCAAAGTTGCCGCCGTGTTGCAAGAACAGCCGTCATCGTTCGGGTTAACCGTGCGCGAGGTCGTTGCCCTTGGCCGGACCCCCCATCGGTCTGGTTTTGCAGGCGCAGGGGCGAAGGACGCGCATATCGTTGATCAGGCGCTAGCACAGCTTGATCTTGAGGCCCTCGCGCACCGTGATCTTGCCACTTTATCTGGTGGCGAACGTCAGCGTGTCATGGTTGCCCGTGCCCTCGTACAAGAGCCGCAAGTGCTGGTGCTGGACGAGCCGACAAACCACCTCGACATTCGCAACCAGCTCGAAGTGCTGGCGCTGATCCGCGACCTCGATCTGACCATCGTTGTTTCGATGCATGATCTGAACATGGCCGCCGCCGTTTGCGACCAAGTTCTGGTGCTGAACCACGGCAAAGCGCTGGGGTTTGGGCCACCCGATAAAGTTCTGACCGAAGCGCTTGTGTCGCAAGCGTTTCGCGTCGATGCACGTCACGAACGGTTGATGCCTTCGGACGCGCGTCTTTTCTCTTTCCACCTTCCATCATAACGAGAACGCTATGAGACTTCTACTTACCGCAACCGCCGCAACCCTTCTGGCCACCGGCGCATTCGCCCAAACCACAGTGCAAAGCTGTGATCGTCAGGTGACGTTCGACGCGCCGCCGCAAGCTGCGGTGTCCAATGACGTGAACCTGACCGAAATGATGCTGGTGCTGGGCCTTGCAGACAACATGGTGGGCTATACGGGCGTGTCGGGTTGGAAGACATTGGACGAGGAAATGACCAACGGCATCGACGCATTGCCCGAGTTGTCGTCCAGATACCCTAGCAAGGAAGTGCTGATTGGCGCGGATGCCGATTTCTTTTTCGCAGGTTGGAACTACGGCATGAAGGTCGGGGGCGAGGTGACGCCTGAAACCCTCGCGCTCTTTGGCATCAAGGTCTATGAGCTGACCGAGAGCTGCATCCATATCGGCCAGAAGAGTGCCGTTAGCATGGATGATATGTATATCGACCTACTCAATCTCGGTCGCATCTTCGATGTCACCGAGACGGCTGAGGCGCTCGTTGCTGGGTATCAGGCAGATCTGGACGCTTTCCTCGCAGACCTCGCGCCGCTTGAGACGGCCCCGCGCGTCTTTGTCTTTGACAGCGGCGATGACGCGCCGTTCACCGCAGGGCGTTACGGCATGCCCAACGCGCTGATCGAGGCGGCAGGCGGCACCAACATCATGAACGACTTTGAGAAAAGCTGGGGGACGGTCGGGTGGGAAGCCGTGGTAGAACGCAACCCGGAGATCATCGTGATCGTGAATTACGGTAATGTGACAGCCGAGGAAAAGCGCCAGTTCATGATGTCGAACCCGGCCTTTGCAGATATTGACGCGGTGAAGAATGACCGTTTCGTGGTGCTGGAATATGTCGAGGCGACACCGGGTCCGCGCAACATCGGTGCGGTCAAGACGCTCGCCGCCGCGTTCCGCGCTGAGTAGAGGCAATGCGCGCCACCACCCCCTCTAAGCCCACGCGCCCATGGCCCCTTTGGGTCGTCATGGCGCTTGGGCTGTTGGGTTTGGTGGCGTCCATGTCCATCGCGGTCAGCGTCGGGGCCATTGGCATTCCGATTCAGACCGTTTGGGGCGTGTTGGTCAATAAACTGCTTCCGGGCGTCGTCACACCAGACTGGTCGGCAGGGCGTGAAGCCATCGTGTGGGACATCCGCTTCCCGCGCGCGATCCTTGCCTGCTGTGTCGGCGCTGGGCTGGCGATTGTTGGTGCCAGCCTGCAATCGGTCACGCGCAACCCGTTGGCTGATCCGCATCTGCTGGGCATTTCTGCGGGCGGTGCGTTCGGCGCAATTCTCGCGCTGCTGCACACGGGCATGTTTCTGGGGCTGCTGACAGTGCCGCTGATGGCGTTTCTCGGTGCGCTTGGGGCTACGATGTTGGTGCTGGCAGTGTCGCAATTTGCCGTCGCAACAAGCGCTGACCGCCTGATCCTTGCAGGCGTTGCGGTGTCATTCATCGTCATGTCACTGGCCAATGTGCTGATCTTTCTGGGGGATCCACGGGCGACGCATACTGTGGTGTTTTGGATGCTCGGAGGGCTCGGCCTCGCACAATGGAGCCAGCTTATCTATCCGCTCGCCGTCCTTGTTTTGTGCGGGGTCTATCTTTGGTTGAACGCCAGCAGTCTGAACGCAATGACCATTGGCGACGAGACCGCGTCCACCCTCGGCATTCCTGTCGCACGGTTCCGGTTGACGGTCTTCGTGGTCGGCGCGCTGATTACCGGGGTTATGGTGGCATTCTCGGGCATCATCGGCTTTGTTGGCTTGATGGTGCCGCATATCGTGCGCCTGCTGGTCGGGGGTGACTACCGGCGTGTGCTGCCTGTGGCGGCGATTTTCGGAGCGATCTTTCTGCTCTGGGCCGACATTTTGGCGCGTACTGTCATGGCCCCTGACGATATTCCCATCGGGATCGTCACAGGGTTGATCGGCGGGATATTCTTCGTCTGGTTGCTGCGCCGCCGGATCGGTTAGGTCCCGTCATGCTCGGCCTTGCCCGAGGCCCAACGGTTGAGCCAAGCAAGCCCTGCCAGCGCAAGACCCAGCAGCAAAAGCGCAAACACGCGGATCAATCCGCCGAGCCCTGCAATGTCGATCAAGAACACCTTGGCGACGGCAAGACCGATCACCGCGAGCCCCAGTTTGCGCAATATCGGGCTGCGCCGGGCCAGCGCGCGGTAGAAGATCAGCGCGCCGATGACCAGCAAGGCAACGGTGTAGCTGTAAAGCTCGGGCTGCTCCATGTCTGGCAACGCCATCAGCTGGGGTCCGCGCCAGAAGTGGCGAATGCTCAGGGCCAGCCACAAGGCGGCCAAAGTCGCAGCGGTGACTTGCAAGCCGAGACGTAGGCGCGCATCCAAATCGGTGACCCAGCGCGTTCCGAAATACATCACCAGCGCAGGCAGCAGATAAGCAATGAGCAGGGTATTGACCAATGGTGGTCCCAAAATGGTCGTCGCCAGCAAGTTTTGCAGCGCCGGATTTAGCGCCGTCGCGGCACCGAAGAACTGGCCCGCTGCAAGCACCAAGAACACCGCCGCAAGCCCGATCCGTAGATTGGCAAGCGCGCCTCCAAGCGACAGACGGCGCAATTGCGTCAGCCCCAGCACCAGCCACACCGTGCCGCCAAGGCCAAACGACCAATGGCTCTCGACCGCCGAGGACCCGCCCCAGCCGATGATTGCCCGGTACAGCACGACCGAGATCAAGATGCCGCTGGCTGACACAAACGCGCTTTCCAGCAACACCTCGGACCTTGGCCGCCCTGCGGATTTCACAACAAACCACGCCGCCCCGAACGCCAGCACCGCCCCGCCATGGGACAGCGCCAGATCGAGGGTGGATGCGTCAACCGCCCAATTCCAACCCGGATCGACCACCAACCGAAAGCCAATCGTGACGATCCCGGCAAGGATATACGTGCCCATCAGCGGCAAATTGAACTGGCGGTCCAGCAGCGCTGCGCCCACCACGGTCACGCCAAGCGCCAAGGTCAATGCCGAGGTGGAGAATAAGATCACCATCCCAAACGCAACCGACGCCAGCGCCGACAAGACCGCGAGCGACATGCGCAACCTGTGCTCGGGGCCATCCGCGCGGGCGAACCGCTCGGCCAGTACCACCATCAAAGCGGCGATCGCCAAGGCGTGCAGCGCCCATGCATAGGCGCCGATGGTCTCAGCGGGTTGCCAGATGACCTCCATGACAATCGCAACAGTCGGCGCAAACAGAACCGCGCCGATGGCGACAAAGACCTGCGCTTGTCCACCGCGCAAGGATCGCCATGCAGCAGCGGCGGCGATCATCAACGAGGTGCCAACGAGGATGGGGATGATCGTTGGGAAGGCGGCTTCGGGCTCCAGCGCGAGCAGCGACATAGGCCTCCAAATTTGGGTGCCGCTGGCAACGACGAGGACAAATCCGATTGCTGGCAGGGCTGCGAGATCTGTCAGGGCGGGGGCATTCCTAGCCCAGATCAACAGCGCAAAGGTGAGGCCCGCGAGCACAGCAATGCTGGTCCAGAGCACATCTGCGCGCGACGCCTCGACCGATGTCAGCAATATCAAAGCCGTTGCCGCAAGGACCGAGCCGCCTGCCAGACGGGTCGGAAACTCAGGCCAAGCCTCGCCTGATTTGCGCGCCATATACGACAGGCTTAAAAGTGTTCCGCCATGGTTTGGGACCGCGCGACGCACGGGAACCGCAATCGCCAGAAGCGCGAGGATGGCGCAATAAATCATAAAGGTCGGCTCTGTTAACCGCGCACTCGTCATCACCGCAAACGCCGCCCCGAAGCCAAGGATCAGCGAGATCACCGACACCCAAGCCCAACGACGCACGGTATCAATCGCCAGCCCGACTGTTGTGATGATGCCGAAATAGCCAAACAGCCATGTGGGATTTTCTGACGAACCACCCACAAAGAACGGTGCAAGGATCGCGCCGATGATGCCGACCGCGGCCAGAAGCGGGCCGTAAAACCAGCCCAAGACCAGCGCCCCTGCGCCCACCAAAACCATGCCAATCAGCGCGACCTCCGGCCCGATGATGTCATACAGCACGCGCGCAGCAAGGATCACGCCAAACAGCGTCACGATCCCGGCGCTGGTGAAGGTCGAGGGCAGATAGGCGGTGCTGCTGTCCTCGCTGTCACCAAAACGCCTGCGGATATACTCACCTGCCGCCACGAGTGCGATGCCAAATGCAAAGCCAAGTGCTACGCGCACAGTGGGGGGCAGCAGGCCTTCTTCGATGCTGTATTGAACAAGGAATATCCCCGCGAGCGCCAGCGATATGGCCGAGACGACGTAGAACCAGTTTTCCGTGGCCCATGCGATCAGGCCTTGCAGCTTGGTCTGGGTGAATACGGCAGCGCGGGGCGGTCCGGTCGGCTCAGGTGCGGGTTCCGGCGCCTTGTCTGATGGCTGTGGCGCGTTCTGCTTTTCGTCTTTTGTCGCGGGCCCCCAAGGGGCTTTGGTTGCCACGGGCTCAGGCGAGGCCTGCGTGACGGGTCGAACCGGTCGCTGCGTCAGCGCCTCAAGCGATTGGCGTACGAGCACAAGCTCCATCTCGGTCATCCGGCGGCGCAGCGAAGCGTTCGAGATCAGCAGATACAGCAACGCGACCGGAATGCCGACCACCAGCAAGGCTCCCAGAACAAACAGACCTTCCAAGCGTCTTCTCCCTGAAGCACGGCATATGCTACCACGCTAGCAGACAACCGTTGATGCAAAAAGGCCAAGCGCCAAGCCGTTGCATTCGCCACGACTTTCGGGGTTAGGTGTTTGACGCACGGATAGGCATTGGGGAGATCGACATGCGGGCACTTATCACCGGCGCTGCCACGGGCATCGGGGCCGCAACGGCCGAGCGATTGCGCGCGCGCGGATACGAAGTTGTGGCAATGGACATTGCCGAGCCTTCGGGCGTCGACAGTTGGGTGCCTGTCGACATGTCAGACCCGGTCGCAATTGAGGCGGCTGTTGCGCAATTATCTGGCTCGTTTGACTGCCTGATCAACAACGCCGGATTGCCGCCGCGCGATGGGCTTGAGGCAAAGATCCTCGCCGTCAATTTCACCGGGATGGTGCAGTTCACCAACGCCGTTCTGCCGATGCTGAAACCCGGTGGCAGCATCGTGACAACTGCGTCGCGTGCGGGTGCGTTTTGGCGCGATAACATTGTGCAGATCAAAGCGTTGATGGCTTTGAAGGCGGGTGATTTAGAGGCCTTCATCGCAAGCGAGGGCCTTGATCCGGTCCGCGCCTATAACCTGTCCAAGGAGGCCACGATTGTCTGGTCAATGGCGCAGACCGAGCGTTTGCTGAAATCCGACCTGCGTATCAACACCGTTAGCCCTGCGGCGGTCAGCACTGGTATTCTCGATGATTTCGCCGCCGCCTTTGGCGAGCGCATGGCGCGCAACGTCGCCCGCGTCGGTCGGCCCGGTTTGGCAGGCGAGGTGGCCGATGTGATCGTCTATATGGCATCGCCAGACAGCGGTTGGCTCAAAGGTATCGATATCACCGTCGATGGCGGCATGTCCGCGATCGGTCAAAGCGATGCGATGGAGCTATAGCTTTATCGCCTGACCATGGGGGGTGCGGGCGGCCGCGTCTTGCCAGTCTTCTTTTCGCGCCCTCAAATCATCCTCGGACGCTAAGCCCTTCTGCGCCACGATCCGCTCTAGGGCGGCGAGCCAGTGCTCATAATACGACCGTTCGGTCCCGCTGTGGATTTCCGCTGAAAGCATCTCAGCCCAGTCCTCCCAAGCGAATGCACCGCGCGCGTGCAAGTCCACGACCATCGCGAAGGCTTGCGCTTCCCACGGTTGCGCAAAGATAGGCTCGTCCTCGGCCAGCTTGATGCCGGAGGGTGCCGACAGGTCAGGCATCATGCGTGCGCCCTCAAATACGGCTCCCATAGATCGAGCGTCACAACATCCCTTATACCCCGATCCTCGCCCCAAAGCGTGCGTGCCGCGAACGAGACTTGGTAGAGCCAAGTTGGCTGCTCACCCAACCCTTGGGCATTGGTATCGGGGTAGACGTGGAAGCCATGAACCCGCGTGATGGTGCCGGTCTTGTCGCGCGCATACCGAGGCAGGCGGGTGTGGCTCTCAGGATGGATGTTGATGGTGTGGATGGTGTCACCAACGGCAAAAGCAGGGGTGCCTTGCGCGGGCCGGTCCACTGGGCCGCCTGCCTTCAAGGCCGCCGCCACATCGTCCTTGCCCAGTCGCCGCTTGATCGGAACGGGCGCATCCAGCGCCTTGCCCTCGGTCAGTTCAGCCTGCGAGATCATACCGCGCGCGGTCATCAACTTCACCGCCGCCTCCAGCCAGATCGCATAGTAGGGCAGGCTCATATACGTTGCAGGCGGCAAGGTTTCGCGTGCAAATCGGGACTGATCAAGGTTCCATTGCCCGCAGGCGCCAATGGCGACAATCATCCCCAGCACGCGGGCTTCCCAATCGGCGTGAAAATTTGGCTCGCCCGGCTCGTCCACCACAGGGCCAAACCCCATCATTCCGCCAAGGTCTGCGCCGCCATTCATGCGCGTGCCTCGGGTGCCAGCGCGAACCCTGTGCCGATCATCGCGTTGCGCGTCACGAGGCTGCGCAATGCGTCTTGGGTCCAATGTTGCGTGCCTTCAGGGCGCACAGGAATGACCAAATAGCGCATCTCGGCGGTGGAATCGTGGACATGAACGGCGACATCTGCGCCCAGCTCAATCCCGAAATCGCGCAGCACCCCGCGCGGATCGATCACCGCTTTGGACCGGAAGGGTGGCGATTTATACCATACAGGCGGCAGGCCCAGCACCGACCACGGATAGCACGAGCACAGCGTGCAGACGACGAGGTGATGCTCGGTGCTGGTGTTGAAAAACGCCTGCATATGCTCGCCTTGGCGCGAAATGTAGCCGAGCGCATGGATCGCCGCGGTCGCATCCTCGGCCAGCCACGCGGCATACTCAGGATCGGTCCACGCCTTGGCCACCACATGTGCGCCGTTTTGCGGCCCAATCTTGGTCTCGTAGGTCTGGACAATCTCATCGACCGCAGCACTGTCGATATAGCCCTTCTCGTGCAGGAGACTCTCGAGCGCGCGTACCCGTGCCTCGATATCGGTCATCTGCGAATGGTCGTGTCCATCATGGGGCATGGGGTTGGTCCTGCGCTTGAGGTAGTGCCAGCATAGGGCGGCTTTACCCGCGCTGAAAACCCCTGATCAGACAGGCTTGCGGCGCAGCAAGTAGATATCCATGATCCAGCCGTGGCGGTCGCGCTGCGAAGCGCGGGTCTGGATGATCTGTGCGCAGACTTGCGACAAAGTTCCTGCGATCAAAACCTCCTCAGGCATCCCGACATAAGCGCCCCACCAAATCTCAAACGCCTCTGGGTCCAAGCCCTGAAACGCGCAAGCCCCGTCGAGCATCACCGCAAGCGTCTCTGCCCCCTCGGGCCAACCGTGATCGCGCAACTGACGACCTGTAGTGATCGTCACCGGGGCGGCGAGTGTGTTCAGCGATATGGCATGGGCGGCGGTCAGCAGTTGCAGGGATGTAAGACCCGCAATTACCTCGATCTGCGGTTTCGGCAACAAACGCTCGGCAATTCGCAAGGTGCTGTCATAAAGCGAAGGATCGCCCCAGACCAGAAGCGCCACCTTGCCTGCGTTACCCGCCGCGTTCGCCCAGCGGCGGGCGATCTCGTCGTGCCAACGCTCAACCGCGTCTAGGTATGGCAGGTCCGGGTCACGCTCGGGCATCTCGAAGCTGCGCACGGTATCGTCGAGCGGGCGAATATCCGCCACGATCTGCGTGCGCAAATCGGCCAGATCAGACTTTCCAGCGCCCTTGTCGGGGATCAAAATCAGGTCCGCGCCTGCAATCGCCTTGCGCGCTTGGCCTGTCAAATGGTCCGGGTTGCCCGTCCCAATTCCAATGAGGAGCAGTGTTTTCACAGCCCGCTATGCATCTGCAAGTGCCCCGTAAAGGATCAACGCAGGCGCAGTTCCGATCTCATCGCGCAGTTGCGTGGCAAAACTGTCGATGGTGCCCCGGTGCAAGGCCTGCTCGGGCGTGCTGACACTTTCGGCGAGCAGCGCAGGCGTGTTGCCGGCCAATCCGTGCGACTTCAAAGCGTCCACCAACAAAGGAAACGTCCGCTTGCCCATGAACACCACAGTCGTCGCCATCGGGTCGGCGAGGGCCGCGAGGTTCAAATCCTCAGGCAACGCGCCACTTACATCGTGTCCGGTGACGAACTGCACCCGACGCGCGGTCAGCCGTCGTGTCAGCGGGATACCCGCCGCCGCTGCCGCCGCACAGGCCGATGGGATGCCCGGGATAATCTCGTAGGCGATCCCGGCCTCACGCAATGCGATGATCTCTTCTTCTAGGCGCCCAAAGGTGCCGCCATCGCCAGATTTCAGGCGCACAACGCGGGCATTGGCTTGCGCATATTCCACCAGCAAGCGGCTGACATGGTGCTGTTTGGGCGAAGCCCGCCCGGCGCGTTTGCCAACGCCCACGAGGTCCGCACCTGCACCCACATGCGATAGGATCGGGCCCGATGACAGGTCGTCAAACAGCACTGCATCAGCGCGCTTGAGCCGGTCTACTGCTTTGAGCGTCAGCAACTCCGGATCACCGGGCCCGGAGCCGACGAAGCTGACAAACCCACTCATCCTTTGTCGTCCGTGATCAGATGAAAGAACGTCCCCGAC
Organism: Dinoroseobacter sp.; assembly: GCA_034111085.1. Lineage (GTDB taxonomy): Bacteria > Pseudomonadota > Alphaproteobacteria > Rhodobacterales > Rhodobacteraceae > Dinoroseobacter. Next base: position 97,816 of record JAWUXZ010000015.1, on the reverse strand, counting down.
ACGTTGCCTCGGACCGAGCCCGTCTCGACAACCGGGTTGCCATCGGCGTCAAAGACCTGCGCCAGCGGCGTGTCAGGTTGCTCGAGGATGGTTGAATAGTGGAACTCATTGCCGCGAAGCGCACTTCCCGGTGCAAATCCTGGCATCGGCTCAGACAGAACTGCGCGCCGGTAGCCGAGATGGAATTTGCGCTTCTCGTAGCTGGTCTCTAGCCCCAGAAGCCCGAGCATTTCATGACGCGCGCCGTCCTTGTCGATAAGGCCCGCACCAAGTGCCATGTAGCCGCCGCACTCGCCATGGACGGGTTTGGTTTCGGCGTGACGCCGCAAGCCCGCGCGGAAGTTACCGGCAGCAGCCAGCGCGCCCGCGTGCAACTCAGGATAGCCACCGGGTAGCCAGACCAGATCGGCGTTTGGATCAGGGGCCTCGTTGGCCAGAGGCGAGAACGGCAGGATTTCCGCCCCGGCTTCGCGCCAACCAGACAGTACATGCGGATAGGTGAACGAGAACGCTGCATCGCGCGCCAAGGCGATCCGCTGGGCGGGGGGGCGCATAAACGTGCCTTTTGCCGGTGCCTTGCCCGACCGTGCCGCTGCCTTGATCGCATCCAGATCCACGTTCTCGCGCAGGAAATTCGCGTATCCGTTTATGGCGGCCTCGAGATCGGGGTGCTCAACCGCTTGGATCAGGCCCAAATGCCGCTCGGGCAGTTTCAGATCACCGCGCCGGGGCAGGGAGCCGAGGACTGTGATCCCGGCGCGATCCATCCCCACACGGGTTAAGCGCTCGTGACGCGGCGAGGCAACGCGGTTCAAGATCACGCCTGCAAGCGGCAAATCTGGCGCGTATTTTGCAAAGCCAAGTGCCGTGGCCGCTGCCGATTGCGCCTGCCCGCTGACATCGACGACCAGAACGACGGGCCAGCCCATGCGCTGTGCTGTCTCTGCGCTGGTTCCAAAGCCCGCCTGACCGCGCGTGGCAACACCGTCATAAAGCCCCATAGAGCCTTCTGCGACGACGATATCTGCGCCTTGTGCTTGGGCCGCGACCGCGCCCAGAAGCCCCTCATCCATCGCCCAACTGTCGAAGTTGAACGACGCGCGGCCTGCGGCTGCCAGATGGAAGGCCGGGTCGATATAATCGGGTCCGCTTTTGAACGGCTGAACCACATGCCCGTCTTCGCGCAGCGCACGCAGCAAGCCAAGCATCACGGTGGTTTTTCCGGTGCCCGAGGACGGCGCCGAGATCATCAGGCCGGGGGGGAGATCAATCATCACCGTGGCTCCAACTTGCCCAAGGGCTGTCTGCGGTTTGTGGGCGGTAGCGGCGATCGTAGTCAGCGGAATAAAGGCAGCTCTCTGAAAACCCGTCTGCCGCCAGTGCCCGCCCCACCAAGATTAACGCCGTGCGCGTGATGTCTTTGTCGAGTGTTGCCGCGAGCGTGTCCAGCGTGGCGTGCAAGATGCGCTCGTCCGGCCAGCTGGCGCGGAAGACGACCGCGACCGGGCAATCCGCGCCGTAAGCCGGAGTAAGGTCCGTGACGACTTGTGCTACATTGCCAATAGACAGATGGATCGCGAGGGTCGCGCCGGTGGCTGCGAAATTCGTCAGGCTCTCGCCCTCGGGCATGGTTGAAGCACGTCCGGGCGTGCGCGTCAGCACCACCGATTGCGCGATTCCCGGCAAGGTCAACTCGGCTCCGAGGGACGCGGCGGCGGCGGCAAAAGACGGCACGCCGGGGGTTACGGTAAAAGCAATTCCTTCGGCCTTCAGGCGGCGCAATTGCTCGCCCATCGCAGACCAGAGCGACAAATCACCCGAATGCACGCGGGCGACATCATTGCCGTCTGCCTGCGCCGCTTTGATCTCGGCAATGATCGCGTCGAGGTCGAGAGATGCCGTATTCACAATCTTCGCGCCCTCGGGGCAATGGCCGAGGATCGCCTCGGGCACCAGCGAGCCTGCGTAAAGGCAGACCGGGCAGGCCGCGATCAGGTCGCGCCCGCGCAGGGTCAACAGGTCAGGCGCGCCGGGGCCTGCGCCGATGAAATGAACAGTCATTCTAGGTCTCCAGAGGCGAGCGCGCAGGTGGCGAGGCGGTCGTGCGAAATATGACGTGGGCCGAGCAGTCGCGCGCCCGGACCCGCTGCGGCAAGGGCCGACGCTTCGGCAACGCTGCCTGTAGCATGCGCTGCGCGCGAGGCGTCGGAGGCGGTGAGGGTGGTCTGGCCGGCAAGGGCGCTTGGTGAGACCTTGATCAGCGGCAGATCCAGCGTGCGGGCGAGCGGCGCGAGATGTTGGGCTTTGGCGGCAAGCGTGGCGAGGGCGCGTGGCTGTGGCTGGTCGGCGCAGGCCAGATCGAGCGCGCTTTGCAGGCTGTCCTCGGTGGCGCTGTCACGGCAGCCAAAGCCAGCAACGATCCTAAATCCTGGAACAATCATAACGTGACGTTCCATTGCACAATCGGGAAGGCCGCGCGCCAACCGCGCTTGCGGCCCAGTGGCGCGGCATTGGCAATCTCGATCCGCATCAGCTCGCCGCCGGTTTTCGTGTGCCATGCAGCAAGCAATGCCTCGGCTTCGAGTGTCACGCCATTGGCAACGATGCGTGTGCCAGCGGGCAGGGTGGTGTGAAGGTGTTCGAGCAGCATTTGCGATAGCCCGCCGCCGATGAACACGGCATCTGGGATGGGCAAATCCGCGAGGGCACCGGGTGCATCCCCTTCAACGACTGACAGCCGGTCCACCCCGAGGGCCACCGCATTCGCCCGGATGACCTGCGCACGGTCTGCGCGTATTTCAATGGCGGTGGCTCGGGTGGTCGGATCGCTCAGCAGCCACTCTATCGCGATGGAACCTGAGCCGCCTCCGATGTCCCACAGATGTTCGCCGGGCCGTGGTGCGAGGGCTGAAAGCGTCAATGCGCGCACCGGGCGTTTGGTCATGGTGCCGTCACTGTCAAAGAATTCGTCGGGTATACCGTTTGATTTCGGGATTGTGGCTGCATTTCCCGCGCACTCAATCGCCATGCAAACTGGATGCGAGAAGGCTTTGGCGGGCATCGCGTCAGCTGAAAACGGAGTCCTCACCTCGTTTGGCCCACCCACAGCTTCCCAAACGGTCAGCCCGCTGGTCCCAAACCCGAGCTCGGCCAAGTAGTCTGCAACCTCGGCCACCGCCGCACCACCCCGCACCAACACGATCAACCGCGCGCCGGCTGTCAAATGCGCCCGCATCCGCGAAAGTGGGGCTGCGTGCAGGCCAAGGCATATCGTTTTTTCCAACGCCCAACCCATCCGCGATGCAACCAGCGAAAATATCGAAACACCGGAATAGGCCACCCAATCGCTCGCCTCCAAGTGCCGCGCCAAAACTGCGCCTGCACCGAACCAAAACGGATCGCCCGACGCCAGCACCACAACGCGCTGCCCGCGCAAAGCCAGCAACTTCGCCACGCCATCTGCGAACGGAACCGGCCATGCAATGTGTCGCGCGCTTGTTTCGCCCACGAGCGCCAAGTGCCGAGGTGGGCCCATGATAACCTCTGCTGTGTCCAGCGCCGCTTGACTTGCAGCGCCAAGCCCGGCACGTCCGTCCTCGCCCAAGCCTATGATCGTCACCCAAGGAGCGTCAGCCATGACCCCAAACCTTCTGATCCTTGGCGGCACGACCGAGGCAACGGCTCTGTGCAAACAGATCGACGCCGAGAGAATCCCCGCAACTGTCTCTTTCGCGGGCCGTGTCGAGCGCCCCGCGCGCCATCCCGTGCCACGCCGCATCGGTGGGTTTGGCGGGGTGGAGGGGTTGGTGGCTTATCTGAATGACAACGCCATCACCCATTTGATCGACGCAACGCATCCGTTCGCCGCCCAAATGAGCGCCAATGCAGTGGCCGCCTGTGCCCAGACCAACACGCCCTTGATCGCATTGACCCGCGCGCCGTGGCGCGCCCAAATTGGCGATTGCTGGACCCATGTTCAAGATATCGCCGGAGCGGTTGTCGCGCTGAACACCGCCCCCGAGCGCGTTATGCTCGCCGTGGGTCGCATGCACTTGCCCGAGTTTGCGCCGAACCCGCAGCACTTCTACCTGCTGCGCCTTGTTGATGCGCCGTCCAGCCCGCCAGAATTCCCCGACCACCACGTCGTTGTGTCGCGCGGGCCGTTCACCCAAGGTGATGATCTTGCCTTGATGCAGGAATTCGCGATCACCCAAGTCGTGTCCAAAAACGCGGGCGGCACTGGGGCTTACGCCAAGATCGAGGCTGCGCGCGCGCTTGGCCTTCCGGTCCTGATGATCGACCGACCCGCGCTGCCGGACCGCCTTGAAGTCCAAACGCCCGACGAGGTGCTCGCATGGGTTCACGACACCACCGAGCGCGGTGTGTAAACCAGCGGCGTGCCGTCACGGTCGATGATCCGTGTGGTCGATGAGCCCATCAAAACCATCGTGCGCATATCGGCCATCTCTGGTGTAGCGTCCTTGATCGCCACGACCTTGATCTCTTGTTCTGGCGTTGAGATCGCGCGCCCAAAGATGATCAGCTGATCCGGGGCGCAAACCTGCTGCAACACAGCCAAGGCCTTCTCAAACCCCTCGGGTCGGGATTTTGAGCGCGGATTATAGAACGCCATGGCGAAATCGGCCTCTGCCGCCAGACGCAACCGCTTCTCGATCAGCGCCCACGGCTTGAGGTTATCGCTGAGGTTGATCGCGCAGAAATCATGGCCCAAGGGCGCACCGATTGCGGCTGCACAGGCCAGCATTGCGGTGATCCCCGGCAGCACGCGGATGTCGAGATCGCGCCAAGCTGCCTCGCCATGCTCAACCGCCTCCAGGACAGCTGCGGCCATTGCGAAGACGCCGGGATCCCCTGAGGAAACGACAACAACGCGCCGCCCGGTTGCTGCCATTTCCAGCGCATGGCGCGAACGGTCAATCTCTACTCGGTTGTCGCTGGCATGAAGGACCAGACCGTCGCGCGGGGCTATCCGCGCGACGTAAGGAATGTAGCCGACTATATCTGTGGCTTCGGCAATTGCTGCGCTCACATCTGGTGTGACGAGGCCCTCGGCCCCCGGCCCAAGCCCAACAATAGCGACCCAACCGCTCATGGTCTGCGCCCTTGGCCGTGGACCACGATGATCGAGAAATAGGGCGTGACCTTGCCTTCGGCCTCCGGCAGCGGCGTCACGGTTTGCTCAGGCATCGTGGCGTATTCCACAAGCCAAGCGGCCTCGTAGCGACCTGCGGCGCGCAGGGCATTGCGGATCTTGTCGATGTTGCGCCCGATCTTCATCACCACCAGCGCGTCCGCGGCCTTCATATGCTCGACCAAGACCGCTTCCGGCAACGTGCCCATCAGCACCGACAGCACGTCATCACCCCATGTGATCGGCGCGCCAGTGGCGGTCCAAGCACCTGACATGCCGGTAATTGCGGGCACAACCTCGACGGGCACGACGTCCTTGAGGCGCATATAGAGGTGCATAAACGAGCCGTAGAAAAACGGATCACCTTCGCACAATGTCACGACATCCTCGCCGCCCTCTAGCAGGGTGCGGACATGTGCGGTGCAGTCCTCGTAGAACCCCGACAAGACGCGGTTGTATTCGGGATCATCCAGCGGGATTTCCGTGGTGACGGGGTATTCCATCGGAAACTCTATAGCTGTGTCGGGCAGCATCCCGTCGACGATCTTGCGCGCTTGGCCAGAGCGTCCAGCCTTGCGGAAAAACGCGACGTGCTTTGCGCTGCGCAGCAAGCGGTCCGAGCGCACACTCATCAAGTCTTGCGCGCCGGGGCCGAGGCCAACACCGTATAGGGTTCCGGTCTTCATTCCATTCGGCTCGCGATAGCGTTGACAGCCGCGACGGTGATCGCACTACCCCCGAGGCGGCCATGGATGATGCAGCAAGGGACCGGTTGGACCGCCCACAGCGCGTCTTTACTTTCCACCGCTCCGACAAAGCCAACGGGGCAGCCTATAATGGCGGCGGGGCGCGGGCAGTCGGGGTCTTCGAGCATATTCAGCAGGTGAAATAGGGCCGTCGGCGCATTTCCGATTGCCACGACTGCGCCTGCAAGATGCGGCCTCCAAAGCTCAAGCGCTGCGGCTGAGCGGGTGTTGCCCATTTGCGCAGCCATTTCGCGCACGCCGTCATTGTGCAAGGTGCAGATCACTTCATTGTTCACGGGCAGGCGCGGGCGGGTGATGCCCTCGGAGACCATGCGTGCGTCGCATAAGATCGGCGCACCTGCCTCCAAAGCCGCGCGCGCAGCTGTCACGAAACCGGGCGAGAAATGCGCGTGCTCTTCCAGCCCGACCATTCCGGCAGCGTGGATCATGCGCACGGCAACCTGTTCTTCATCGACGTCGAAGCGCGCCAGATTGGCTTCTGCCCGGATAGTGGCAAATGACTGCAAATAGATCGCGGCGCCGTTGGTTTGATAGGTGTGTGGCATGGGTTAGCTCAGCTCTTTCAACAGGTCCGCTGCGGTCAGGCCGCGCAGGGTCGGGGTCGCTTGTGCCGTGCCGCCGCGCACGATGTCAAACCGTCCGTTGCGCCCCACGAGGGTGGTGTCTGTCGGCGATGCACGGGCACAGCCTTTTTCGCAGCCCGACACGTGCAGGCGGGCGGTCATATGCGGGGCGAGGGCGCGGGCAATCTGATGCGTGTTCACGGACGCTTGGGCGCAGCGCGGCGCGCCCGGACAGGCATCGACATGAAGCAGCGGGTCGTTTGGGTCGGTGATTAAGGCGGGGTGCGTGATGTCGTGAGTGCCTTCGAGCAGCGCAATACGCCATGGGGTGATGCGCAGCGCGTTGGTTGCGGGCAGTATTTCGCCAAGGGCCGAGGCGTCGATCTGGCCAAACGGCACTGCAACGAGCTGGCCGATATCGGTTGTGCCAAGGGTCGGCGTAGCGCTTGCGGGAACGGGCGTTGCGCCAGTCCATTCGGCGGGCAGGGCGATGTGATCGAGCAGCCTCGCCATGCGTTTGGTGCCACTCGGTGCGGTCTGCACAAACCAATGCGCGAGGGCGATGGCCGCGTCTATTGCCGCATTCTCGTCAACCATAACACCTGTTTCGGCACCGTCGGCGCGGATGATCAGAGCACCATCTAGGCCGCGCTCAAGCCGGATATCGGCGGAGGCACTGGCAAGCAGGCGGCCCCCCCCGGTATCGACCGCAAAGCCGAATTTTGCCGGCAAGGCAGGCAATTCTGTCAGCCGCGCGCGCAAACCTGAGGACAGCCGCGCGGTCAAGTCGCTGGGCGCGTAGAAGGGCGAGGTCACGATATTGCGCCGCCCCTCCAAGCTGGGATCTTCGTCGAGCACACCTAGCGCATCGAGGCCGTCTAGCAGCGCAGGCAAGCTGTCCTCAGTCACCCCGCGCAATTGCAAGTTTGCGCGGTTGGTGAACTCTAGGATACCGTTGCCATGACGCGCGGCTAGCGTGCAAATTTCGGCCAAGACCGCCGCCTCAAACCGCGCCAGCGTCGGGCGCACCCGCACCACCAGACCGTCGCCTGACATCATCGGGTGGTAGGCACCGGGGCACCAGCCTTTGACGCTTGGGGCGCGCGCGGTCATTGCGCCGCCTGCATCGCCGCGCGAATAGAGTTGCGGCGGCTGACCCAAAGCCCTGCTGCATCCAGCGCAGCAAACTGGTCTTGCATCGCAGCAAAGGCCTCGGGGTTCTGCGCCTCAAGAAACGCTGCGACCGCGTCGTCCCCGAGCGTTGCCTCGTAATAAAGATCGAACAGATGCGCGGGCACGACCTTCGCCAAATGCGCGAATGCGGCCATGTGATCGAGGGTCGAGGCGATCTCTGCCGCCCCTCGGAACCCATGGCGCATCATGCCTGCCAGCCAGTTTGGGTTTGCGGCCCGTGCCTGCACAACACGGGCGATTTCTTCTGCCAAGCTGCGCGCGCGCGGAGCGTCGGGGTTGGTATTGTCGAGGTGGTAGAGCGCGGCACTCCCGCCAGTGATTGCTTGGGCAGCCGCAAATCCGGCCTCATGGGCGGCGTAGTCCGAGGCCAGTAGAACGTCTGTTTCTGGCAAGTCCTGCAAGTGCACGAAACTGTCGGCATTTGCGACGCGGGCGCGCAACCCTTCTGCGTCTAACGTGGCGGTTTCGCCGTCTAGCGCATAGGCACTCGCCGACAGCCATGCTTGGCCTGCGCGGGCTTTGCCTGTCTCGGAATAGTCCTCAAGGGCGGCCCCCATGCCAAGGCCGTAGCTGCCCGGTTTTGGCCCATAGACCCGCGCATCCTCGCGGCCCACGTAAGGGTTCCAATCTGCCGCCTCGTCGCGCGCGGCAAGCGCTTTGACCGCTGTGCCAAACAGCGCAGACAAGGTCGGAAACACGTCGCGGAACAGGCCCGAAACACGCAAGGTCACGTCGATGCGGGGGCGGTCCAACTCGGCAATCGGCAACACCTCAACGCCCGAGACGCGCTCGGTGCCCACATCCCAAATTGGACGCACACCCAGCAATGCCAGCGCCATAGCAAATTCCTCGCCCGCCGTGCGCATGGTGGCCGATCCCCACAGGTCCACAATCAAGCCGCGCGGCCAATCGCCGTGGTCTTGCAAATGACGGCGCACCAACTCATCCGCGAGCTTGACGCCTTGGGCATAGGCATTGCGGCTGGGCACCAGGCGCGGGTCGGTTGTGGTCAGGTTGCGGCCCGTGGGCAGCACATCGGTGCGGCCTCGGTAAGGTGAGCCGCTCGGGCCAGCCTCGATCCGCTTGCCATCCAGAGTGGCCAGCAGGGCGTTGCGCTCGCCTGCTACCGCTGGGGCCAGATCGAGGGGGCTGTGGGCCGCGGGCAAACGCCCCCAGATATGTAGCCCGTCGCCGAACTGGCTTTCTTTGATGTCACAGACAAAGCGGTCGATGCGGGTTATGGCCTCGGCAGAGCATGACGCACTTTCCAGCCCCAAATCATGTTCTACGCCAAGCGCTTGTGCCTCACTCCGAATATCGTCTTGCAGCCGGTCCCGGCGGCGCGGGTCAAGACCATCAGCGTTAGAGAACTCGTCCAGCAGCGCCTCTAGCCGCATCAAGCGATCGGGTGTTTCGCTGGCGCGCATCGGCGGTGGGATATGGCCCAATGTGACTGCGCCAATTCGGCGTTTTGCTTGAGCGGCCTCGCCGGGATCGTTGACGATGAACGGATAGATCACCGGAGTCGCACCGATCAGCGCCTCGGGCCAGCAGGCATCCGACAAGGCCACGGATTTACCGGGCAGCCATTCGAGTGTGCCGTGTGCGCCGATGTGGATCAGAGTGTCGCATTGGCTTTGCAGCCACAGATAGAAGGCAACATAGCCGTGGCGCGGGGTGCGGCTGAGGTCATGGTATTCGTCGTCGCGCCGCTCAGGCGTGCCGCGTTCGGGCTGGAGGGCAACAACGGCCGCGCCGCGCTGGGTGGCAGCGAAATAGAACGCGCCATTGCGGTAGGCGGGGTCGGTTTCAGGCGCGCCCCAAGCCGCAGTTAGGTCGGTCCGGAGCGTTTCAGGAAGGCGCGCGAGCGCGGCAAGGTATGCGTCGAGCGGCCAAGACATTGCGCAGGCGTCTAGGTCAGTTTGCAGCGGATCACCTGATCCAGTCGCATACCCCGCGCCCTGCAAATCTTCCAAAATCGCTTGCGCTGAGGCCAGCGCATCTAAGCCAACCGCATGGGCCATATTCCATGCCTTGCCTGGATACGTAGACAGGATCAGTGCTGGACGGCGGGTATCTGCAGGACGTGCCGCGAGGTCGGTCCATGCCTTCACCTTATCTGCAATCGCCTCGATCCGCGCAGGCTCGTGGGCATGGGCGAAGCGCGAAAATTGCAGATCAGGATCGCGGGATTGGGGCTCTTTGAACGAGGCGACGCCTGCGAAAAGCCGACCGTCCAACTCTGGCAGAACCACATGCATGGCCAGATCAGCAGGCGACAATCCACGCTCGGCCCCGTCCCACGCCTTGCGCGTCGAGGTGGCCAGCGCGATTTGAAACACTGGCACTTCGCCTGCATCCAAAGGTGAGCGGCCCGAAGCACCTCGTCCGCTGAAAGAGGTGGCGTTGACGATGGCGGCAGGTTTCAGGAACGCAATCTGACGTGCCATCCATTCGGCCGCGCCGGGGGCTTTGAGCGAGGGTGCAAACAGGCCCAGCACATCAAATCCGCGCGCGCGCAAAGCCGCAAACACTGCCACAATCGGCGCGAGATCAGCGGCTGTCAGGAAGGCACGGTAGAAAGAGACGATGATCAGTGGCTTGTCGGATATGGGCCGGATGAGCGGGCAGGACAGGCCATGCTCGGGCGTCCATGCGCCGACACTTGGCAGCGATTTTGAACCTTTTACGGGTCCGGCATAAAGTCCTGCGGCCAGCGCCAGCTGCGCCAACGCAGCTTGAGCCGCCACAGCGCCGCCGGTATCGCACAGATGCGACAGCCGCCTAAGGGTCGAGACGGGCAGGGTCGAGGCCGCATCCAAGTTCGCGTCCACACGCCCATCGGCGGGCAGGACGGCCAAAGCAATGCCGCGCTGCTCGGCCAGCGCTTTGATCTGCTGGACGCCGTAGGCCCAGTAAGGCAGCCCACCAATCAGGCGGATCAGGATGCCTTTCGCGCCCTCGAGTGTCTGCTCAACATATGTATCCACAGACAACGGATGCTTAAGCGCCGCGATATTGGCCAGCCGCAGCGACGGCAGGCTCTCTCGCCCGCGCCGCCAGCCTTCCGCGAACGCACCAAGATCACTGTCGGAAAACGAGAGCACCACCAGATCGGCGGGGCTTTGCCCCAGATCAGTTGGTGTCTCTGTCTCCTCCAGTCCGTGGCTTTCGCGGAAAACGACATGCATGGTTCGGGGCGTCCTTTATTCGGCTGCCACTGTGTCCACCAGCGCGCCGGTGATGGCTGCGGTGTTCACGTCGTCATGCTCGGCAATTACGACCAAGCGGCCCTGTCGCGCCTCGTTTGGGCGCCATGGACGGTCGTATTGATGACGCACACGTGCACCAACCGCTTGGACGAGCAGACGCATCGGCTTGCCGGTAACGGCGGCGTAGCCTTTGACGCGCAGGATGCTTTGGGTGCGGGCCATGGCCTCAATTTTTGCGACGAGATCTTCGGGGCTGGTAACCTCGGGGATGGAGACAACGATGGATTCGAAATCGTCATGCTCGTGATCGTCGTGCTCGTCATGGTGGCTGGGGCGTGCGTCCATGTCATCTTCGGCCGCAGCGCCCAGGCCCAGAATGATGCGCGGATCGACGACGCCTTCGGCAACCTCGACCACAGGTAAGGGGCGCGGGGCCTCGGCTGCGATAATCGCTTTGGCTTTGGCAACGCCTTCGGGGCCGGCCAGATCGGGCTTGGTCAGCAGGATGATGTCGGCGCAGGAAATCTGGTCTTCGAACACCTCAGACAGCGGTGTCTCGTGATCGATGCTTTCATCGGCGGCGCGCTGCGCGTCTACGGCGGCGACATTTGGGGCAAAGCGCCCTGCGGCAACGGCTTCGGCATCGGCCAATGCGATCACGCCGTCCACGGTGATTTTCGAGCGGATATCAGGCCAATCAAACGCCTTCAGAAGTGGCTTCGGCAATGCAAGGCCAGAGGTCTCGATGATGATATGCTCTGGTCGCGGGTCGAGCGCCATGAGTGCTTCGATGGTTGGGATAAAGTCATCGGCTACAGTGCAGCAGATGCACCCATTTGCCAGCTCAATGATGTTCTCGGCCGGGCAATCGGGGATCGCACAGCTTTTCAGGATCTCGCCGTCGACGCCGACATCGCCAAACTCGTTGACGATGATGGCGAGGCGCTTGCCTTGGGGGTTTGTCATCAAGTGGCGGATCAGGGTGGTTTTGCCTGAGCCGAGAAAGCCGGTGACGATGGTGACGGGCAGTTTTTCGAGATTGGACATCAGAGGGCCTCCAGAGGCGGGATGCGAGCGATACAGTTTTTGCGGAAATGCTCAGGGCGGGTGCGCCATGGCACAAGGCCATCTTCGGTGGCTTGGTACTTGGTGGCCCCTTCGAGCACCAGCTCAAGCGCGTCTTGGGTGAAGTTGCCGTAGACATAGCTCCAGCGCCCCGGACCACGCAGCGCGATGGTGCAGCCTTGGGTGCAGTTCGACAGGCATTCGACGGCTTTGATGGTGATGTTCTTGGGCGTCTCGGTCTGCGAAAGCGCCTCGAACAGCTGCGCGCCGGGACGAATTTCGCTATCCGGATCAACGCCTTCATGCTTGCATTTCACACAGATCAGCAACTCTGCCGGGGGGGTCTCAGCACTCATCGCGCGGCCTTCATGCTTTGGCGGGCAGCGATGGCGGGCAACGAAAAGCGGCTCCCGACATCCCAGAACACCCCGTCCGGTTACGTCAAACTCCGCTGGCAGGTCTCCCGGCTTGCAGGACCCGAGGCGGTTGCCTCGGATGTCCACCTGCCTTCCCAGCATATTGCCAGTGGCTGCGGTGGACCTATCCCGGTCACGGTCGCGGGGGCGGCTGTGCTTGGTGGGGCGAGCCCCGACACATTCCCTTTTCACCTGCAACGAGCAGGAACCAACGAGGATGTGGTGCGGGCGAGGCGCGCGATTGTCAATAGGCTCAGATGTGGGCGGGCGGCGTAGTCTCGATTGTTTCCGCTAACGGTAGATGTTACGAAACTTTCAACTAGGTAAATGCCAGTGCAGCGGGGGGCATCAAGTGGGTCCGAAAACACCAAGTGCGACACGCCAAAACGTGGCATCTTCGGCGCGCAGGCCAGCCTTGCCGTCCTTCTTGACACAGGCCGATATTGAGGCGCTGGAGCAGGCACGTCACGCCGATCCGTTCGCGGTGCTCGGATCGCATCAAAACGGTCGTTTTCGTTGGATCAGCACCATGCAGCCGGGTGCGGTTGAGGTTTTGGCACTTGTGGACGGGGCCGAAAAAGTAGTTCCGCGTCTGTCGGGTGATCTGTTCGCCGGGCCTGTTGCCGCCGGGCCGTACCGCTTGAAGATCCGGTATGCGGATGGGGCCGAGCAGCAGATCGACGATCCGTATGGGTTCGGCCCGAAACTGTCTGAGTTTGACCAATATCTGATGGGGGAAGGCACGCACCACCAGTTGTGGCGCGCGCTTGGAGCCCACGTGACCGAGCATGAAGGCCACGCCGGCGTGCATTTCGCCGTCTGGGCACCGAACGCGCAGCGCGTCTCTTGGGTGGGCGAGGCCAACCTCTGGGACGGTCGCCGCCACCCGATGCGCCGTGTTGGTGCGGCGGGTGTGTGGGAGATTTTTCTGCCGGGTCTTGGTGAGGGCACGCTCTATAAATTTGAGGTTCTCGGTGCGGATTGCAGCGTGATCCAAAAAGCAGACCCCGTTGGGTTCGGCTCGCAGCACCCGCCCGAGCAGGCTTCGGTCGTGCGCGATATTGGCGGATACGGTTGGAAAGACGCAGACTGGATGGCGGGGCGCGAAACCCGCGCAGATCGCAGCGCGCCGATCTCAATCTACGAGGTGCACTTGGGCTCATGGCGCAGGCGCTGGGAGGATGGTGGCAGACCACTTTCGTATAAAGAACTGGCATGGGAGCTTGTTGAATACGTTACGTATATGGGCTTCACCCATATTGAACTAATGCCGATTTCCGAGTTCCCCTTTGACGGATCATGGGGCTACCAACCCGTTGGCCTTTATGCGCCGACCATCCGTTTTGGCCCCCCGCATGAGTTCCGCGATCTGATCGAGGCTGCCCATGAGGCCGGACTTGGCGTGCTTTTGGATTGGGTGCCCGGGCACTTTCCGTCGGATGCGCACGGCCTTGCGCAGTTCGATGGCACGCCGCTTTACGAGCATGCCGATCCGCGCGAGGGGTTTCATCAAGACTGGAACACCTTGATTTATAACTATGGCCGGACCGAGGTGCGCAACTACCTTGTGTCTAACGCCTTGTATTGGATGGAAGAGTACCACCTCGACGGGCTGCGCGTGGACGCGGTGGCGTCGATGCTCTACCGCGATTATTCGCGCGAGGATGGCCAGTGGGTGCCCAACAAAGACGGTGGGCGCGAGAATTACGAGGCGATTGCGTTCCTCAAGGAAATGAACGTCGCCGTGTATGGCGCAAACGCTGGCATTATGACCGTGGCCGAGGAAAGCACGTCCTTCCCGGCGGTCTCGCAGCCTGTGCACGCGGGTGGCCTCGGCTTTGGCTATAAGTGGAATATGGGCTGGATGAACGACACGCTCAGCTACATCCAGCGCGAGCCTGTCCACCGCCAGTACCACCAAGACGATCTGACTTTCGGCATTCATTATGCGTTTTCGGAGAACTTCATCCTGCCGATCAGCCATGATGAAGTAGTGCATGGCAAAGGGTCGATGCTGACCAAGATGCCGGGGCCTGAGGCTGAGAAATTCGCCAATCTGCGCGCGTACTACGGTTTCATGTGGACCCATCCGGGCAAAAAACTGCTGTTTATGGGCTGCGAATTTGCCCAACCTGAGGAATGGAATCACGAGGGCGAGCTGAATTGGGGCGCCTCCGAGCAACCAGCTCATGCTGGGATGCAGCGCTTGGTCAAAGACCTCAATGCCGTGTACCGAAGCACGGCCTCGCTGCATGTGAAAGATTGTGACGAGAGCGGGTTTCAGTGGCTCAGCAGCGATGCCGCCCAATCGACGATTGGCTTTGTGCGCTACGGCAACGCGGACGACGCGCCCGTTATGGTGATGTGCAATTTCACGCCCGTCAGCCGCGAAGGCTTCCAGATCGGCGTGCCAGCCATGGGGCATTGGGAAGAGGTGCTGAACACCGATTCCGAGGCTTATGGCGGCGGCAACATTGGCAATCTGGGAGGGTGCGACGCGCAAGCGGTGCCAAGGGATGGTCAAGTGGCATCAATCACGTTGATATTGCCGCCTCTGTCGACGGTGATTTTACGGCTAAAGACTGACAAGTAGAGTATCGGGGAGGGACGGAAAATGGAAACGAAGCGACTGACGCAACGCTCAATGGTGTTTGTTTTGGCGGGGGGCCGGGGAAGTCGGCTGCAAGAGCTGACCGACAAGCGCGTGAAACCCGCGGTGCCGTTTGGCGGCAAAACCCGGATCATCGACTTCGCGCTGTCGAACGCGTTGAACTCCGGAATTCGCCGCATGGCGATTGCGACCCAGTACAAGGCCCACAGTCTGATCCGCCACCTGCAAAGAGGCTGGACGTTCTTCCGGGCCGAGCGGAACGAATTTCTCGATATTCTTCCCGCCTCCCAACGCTCGGGAACCGAGAGCTGGTATAAAGGGACGGCTGACGCGGTCACCCAGAACATCGATATCGTGGACAGTTACGGCATTGATTATGTGATCATCCTTGCGGGCGACCACATCTACAAAATGGACTACGAGATCATGCTGCGCCAGCATGTTGAAAGCGCCGCTGATGTCACCGTGGGGTGTCTGACCGTCCCGCGCGAGGAGGCCAGCGCATTTGGCGTGATGGCGACAGACGCATCTGGGCGGATCACATCATTCTTGGAAAAACCCGCCGATCCACCCGGCACGCCTGAGGACCCGACCAAGGCGCTCGCCTCCATGGGCATCTATGTCTTCAACTGGAAGTTCCTGCGTGATCTTCTGGAGGCGGATGCGGATGACACGAACTCCAGCCACGACTTTGGCAGCGATCTGATCCCTGATATCGTCGCCAATGGCAAAGCTATGGCGCACCGGTTTGACGAAAGCTGTGTGCGTGGCGAAGACGCACCTGCGTATTGGAAAGACGTCGGGACCGTCGATGCGTTCTGGGAATCCAATATCGATCTGACCTCGTTCACCCCGGACCTTGATCTGTGGGACCGCAGCTGGCCGATCTGGACATACTCGGAATCGGTGCCGCCTGCGAAGTTCATCCATGACGAGCGCGACCGGCGCGGCATGGCGATCTCGTCCATGGTGTCCGGCGGGTGCATTATTTCGGGAACCGAGGTGCGTAATTCGTGCCTGTTTACCAACGTCCACACAAACTCGTTTGCTGTGCTGGATCACGCGGTGGTGCTGCCCAATGTTGTGGTTAACCGCTCGGCCCGTCTGCGGCGCGTGGTCATCGACAGCGGTGTTATCATCCCCGAAGGTCTCGTTGTCGGTGAAGACCTCGATGACGACAAAAAGTGGTTCCGCGTCACCGATCGCGGCACGACCTTGATCACGCAAACCATGCTCGACAAGCGTGACGCCAGCCTATGACGCGTATCCTGTCCGTTGCCTCTGAATGTGCGCCTTTCGTCAAGACCGGGGGGCTGGCCGATGTTGTCGGCGCGCTGCCCGGTGCATTGGCTGCACATGGCGACGAAGTGCGGACATTGGTGCCTGGATATCCGGCTTTGATGAAACGGGTGCGCAAGGCAGACGCGGTTGCGACGTTCAAAGGCTTTTTCGGGGGCGCGGCGCGGGTGCTATCGGTGCAGCTGGACGGATTAGAGTTGTTGGTGCTGGAGGCCAAGCACCTGTTCGAGCGGGCAGGTGGGCCGTATGTCGATGCAGATGGCGTCGATTGGCCTGATAATCCTGAGCGCTTTGCTGCGTTGTGCTTTGCTGCGGCCGAGATTGCCGTCAGTGGTGCAGACGGCTGGGTGCCTGAATTGGTCCACGGCCATGACTGGCAGGCTGGTTTGGTTCCCGAATACCTACACGCTTTGCAAGCCGACGGCGCGCGCACGCCGTTTGTGTTTACCATCCATAACATTGCGTTTCACGGAAATACGGGTGCGGACCGGCTGAAGAACCTGCGGCTTGATCCATCGCGAATGCGCCAAGAGCATTTTGAGTTCTGGGGGCAAATCTCGACCCTGAAAGCAGGCCTGATGGGGGCGAACCGGATTACGACCGTTTCGCAAACTTATGCTGAGGAATTGATGACGCCAGAATTTGGTATGGGGCTCGACGGGGTGCTGAGGGCGCGGCGCGCTGACCTGACGGGGATCGTGAACGGGATCGACACGGATGTGTGGAACCCTGAGACCGACCCCGCGATTAAGACCTACAAGACCCCGAACGGAAAACACGCCAACAAGACAGTGTTGCGCGCGGAGTTTGGGCTGGGCGCAGCGGACGGACCTCTTTGTGTGCTGGTTTCACGCTTGACCGAGCAGAAGGGCAGAGACTTATTGCTCGAAGCGCTGCCGAACTTGCTTGGGCGCGGCGGGCAGTTGGCTTTGCTTGGGTCCGGCGATAAGGGGCTAGAGGCAGCGTTGAAGGATGTGGCGGCGCGCGAGCCCAATGTGGGCGTGAAGATCGGCTATGACGAGCCTCAAGCTCACCGGATGATGGCAGGCGGCGACGCGATCCTCGTGCCCTCGCGGTTTGAGCCTTGCGGTCTGACCCAGCTTTACGGGTTGCGCTACGGCACGGTGCCGCTTGTGGCGCTGACCGGCGGGCTTGCGGATACGGTTATCAACGCATCCCCAGCTGCCCTTGCGCGCGGTGTCGCCACGGGCATCCAGCACTTTCCGGTCACGGGCGAGGCACTTGCCAACGCGTTCACGCGGCTGTGCGACCTCTATGATGATCGCAAGACTTGGAAGACACTGCAACGCAACGCGATGAAGCAACCTGTTGGGTGGGAAACCTCTGCCGCCGCCTATCATGACCTCTACACTGATCTGGTGGGTGCTGCGTAATCATGCTCGGTAATTTTCCGATAGAGGCGGGGCATCCTTACCCGCTTGGGGCCACGTTTGACGGCGAAGGCGCTAACTTTGCGGTGTTCTCGCAGCATGCAACCCGCGTGGTGCTGTGCTTGTTTGACGAGCAAGGCAACGAGAGCCAGCTTGTCATTTTGCCCGAATGCGAAGGCCATGTCTGGCATGGCTATGTGCCTGGAATGCGTCCGGGCCAGCAATATGGTTTTCGGATGGACGGGCCGTATAAGCCCGAAGAAGGCCATCGGTTTAACCCGTTCAAACTGCTGATTGACCCCTATGCCAAACGCCTGACCGGGCATCCAACGTGGAATGACGCGCTATTTGGCTACACGGTTGGTGATCCCAGGGCGGACCTCAGTTTCGACAAGCGCGACAGCGGGCCTTACATGCCGCGCTGCGTGGTGACAGACCCGGCGTTCAGCTGGAGTAACAAGCCCAGACCGCACCACACGATGTCCGAGACGGTGATCTACGAGGCCCATGTGAAAGGCCTGACCGCTGGGCATCCGAAGGTAGAGCGCGCGGGCACCTATATGGCAATGGCCTCGGACCCGATCCTAGAGCACCTCAACACGCTGGGGGTCACCACGATTGAGTTACTTCCGGTCCAAGCCTTCATCGACGACAAGTTTCTGCATGACAAAGGCCTGACGAATTACTGGGGCTACATGACTTACGGGTTCTTCGCGCCCGAGCCGCGCTATATGCACGGCACCGAGATTGCGGAATTCCAACAGATGGTTGCGCGCTTCCACAGTGCCGGGATCGAGGTTATTCTTGATGTGGTTTACAACCATACCGCCGAAGGTGGCGAATTGGGGCCGACCTTGTCGTTTCGAGGTCTCGACAATGCCAGCTATTACCGTCTCGCTGACGATCCGCGCCACTATGTGAACGACACTGGATGCGGCAATACGCTGGATCTGGAGAATCCGTTTGCCTTGCGTCTCGTGATGGACTCCCTGCGCTACTGGGTCGAGGTCATGCATGTAGACGGGTTTCGGTTTGATCTGTGCTCGACCCTTGGACGCTCGCGCGGCGGGTTTGACCGCGACGGGCCGTTCTTTCGCGCAATCCGCCAAGACCCAGTGCTGAACCGCGTGAAGCTGATTGCCGAGCCTTGGGATATCGGTCCGGGGGGATACCAGTTGGGGGCATACCCTGCGCCCTTTGCCGAATGGAACGACAAATACCGCGATCAGATCCGGCGCTATTGGCGCGCGGATGGCAGCATGGTGGCCTCGATGGCAGAGAGCTTGTCGGGATCGGCCAAGTATTTCGACCATGACGGACGCCGAGCCACATCTTCGGTCAATTTTATCACCGCCCATGACGGTTTCACCCTCAGCGATACGGTCAGCTACGCCGTTAAGCACAACGCGGCCAATGGCGAGGATAACCGCGACGGCCATTCGGAAAATTACTCTGACAATATGGGGGTGGAGGGGCTGACCGAGGACGCAGACATTCTTGCGGCCCGCACCCTGCGCAAACGCAACCTGATCGCCACGCTGATGCTGTCGCAAGGCACGCCGATGCTGTTGGCCGGCGACGAGATCGGCAATACCCAAGGCGGCAACAACAACGCCTATTGTCAGGACAACGCGATTGGCTGGGTCGATTGGGCTGCCAAGGACGAGGCGTTCTTTGCGTTTTGCCAGAAAGCCATCGCCTTCCGCAAAGCCCATCCGATCTTACGGCAGCGGCGGTTCTTGCATTCCAAATCGCGGCTTCTAGACGGGGCACCCGATTTGTTCTGGCGCTGCGCTGATGGCGCGCCAATGAAGCAAAGCGATTGGGATGATCCAGAGCTTCGCCTGCTGGTGGCTGAATTGCGCATGGCCTCAGGCTCGCCTGAATATGTGGTACGCGAGGGCGCGTTGTTGGTGGTGTTGAACACTGGCGGCGTTATTGATCTGACCTTGCCCGAAACGCCAGAAGGCACAAGTTGGGTGCGCCAATTTGATACCGCCGTAGAGCGCGTGACAGGGCCATTTGAGGGCACCTCTATCTCAGAGAACTCTGTCGTCGTTTTTGTCCTAGAAGAGGCCCCCCTATGACCATTCAGACCGTTCAAACGCGCCCGATTGAGGGGCAAAAACCCGGCACAAGTGGTCTGCGCAAAAAGACCGCCATCTTCATGGGCCCGCATTATTTGGAGAACTACGTCCAAGCGACCTTTGACGGGATCGGCGGCGTGGACGCAGCAACCCTGATCGTGGGCGGTGATGGACGTTATTTCAACGATACCGCGATCCAAGTTATCCTGCGCATGGCGGCGGCCAATGGTGCGGCGCGTTGCATCGTGGGCCAGGGCGGGATTCTGTCGACGCCAGCGGCCTCGCACCTGATCCGCAAACGCGCAGCGAGCGGCGGACTGATCTTGTCGGCCAGCCACAACCCCGGCGGGCCGAACGCGGATTTCGGGCTGAAGTATAACGGGGCGAATGGCGGGCCTGCGACCGAAGGTGTGACCGACAAGATATTCGCGCGGACGCTGGATATTGAGACTTACAAAATTGCGCAGGTGCACGACATCGACTTGGCCGCGCTGGGCGAGGCAGATGTTGCTGGCATGACGGTCGAGATCGTCGATCCGGTCGCAGAATATGCCATCCTGATGGAGGACTTGTTCGATTTCGACAAGATAGCCGCCCTATTTTCCTCGGGCTTCACCATGCGGTTCGACGCGATGCACGCCGTCACCGGCCCCTATGCACATGCGATCCTAGAAGACCGGCTTGGGGCATCTGTGGGCACTGTGATCAATGGCACCCCCTCGCCAGATTTCGGCGGCGGGCATCCGGACCCGAACCCGATTTGGGCAAAGACCCTGATGGACGAGATGTACAGCGCGCAGGCCCCTGACTTTGGCGCGGCATCAGACGGTGACGGCGACCGGAATATGATCGTGGGGCGCGGGGCTTACGTGACGCCATCAGACAGCCTCGCGCTGCTGGCGGCCAAGGCGCATCTGGCCCCGGGATATGCGAAGGGCTTGGCGGGGGTTGCGCGCTCTATGCCGACGTCGGGCGCGGTGGACCGTGTCGCCGAGGCCTTGGGCATCCCATGCTACGAGACGCCGACTGGATGGAAATTCTTCGGCAACTTGTTGGACGCCGGAAAAGTCACGCTCTGCGGCGAGGAAAGTGCCGGTACCGGATCAGATCACGTGCGCGAGAAAGACGGTCTTTGGGCGGTGCTCTTGTGGCTGAACATCTTGGCGCAGACTGGTAAGTCGGTGGCCGAGTTGATGTCTGAGTTATGGAGCACTTATGGGCGTTGCTACTACTCGCGCCACGATTATGAGGATGTTGCGGCCCACAAGGCGGGCGCGATGATTGATGCGTTGCGGGCAAAGCTGCCGTCGTTGGCTGGCACGCAGGTTGCCGGACTGACTGTCGCCTACGCCGACGAGTTTTCCTACGATGATCCGGTCGATGGTTCGCATGCCTCTGCCCAAGGCCTGCGGATCGGCTTTAAAGGTGGCGGGCGTGTGGTGTTCCGTCTGTCGGGCACGGGCACGGTGGGCGCTACGATCCGGGTGTATCTTGAGCAGCTAGAGAACGACCCAAGCCGGTTTGATCTGGATCCAAGCGACGCGCTGTCCGGAATTATCGATGCTGCATTGGCCCTGTCAGACCTGAAAACTATGACCGGGCGGGACGCGCCGGATGTTATTACCTAGTCCGAGCAGGCACGCGCCACATCTATGCGCGCCGCAAATCCATGGCGGCGACCCGGCCCGGATCCTCGACACCGGCCTTAGCGCTGCCTTTGCCTTCGCGCGCTTGGCACCCACGGAGAATTTCGTTTGCCTTTTCAACGTCTCGGAAACATGGCAACACGTCCCCGCTGACTGGTTGCGCGGCCAAGGCGTGACCCAGTTTCACGACGCTTTGTCCGACGCCCCCGTCACACTCGAGACCGACACCTATGCCCTGCCGCCCTATGGGCGCGTGTGGATGACTTAAAGAGACATCAATGAACGTCATGACATCCGTTTCCGCGCAAGAGCTGCGCGCGCGCATCGCCCATCATCTGACCTATACGATCGGCAAGGATAAGGCCCATGCCAGCACCTATGACTGGCGCATGGCGGTCAGTTATGCCGTGCGCGACCGGATCACCGACAGCTGGTTTGCGGCCACGCGAAAGACCTACGAGGCGCAAGGCAAGCGGGTCTATTACCTGTCGATGGAGTTTCTGATCGGGCGCATTCTTGAGGATGCGGTGATCAATCTGGGCCTGCATGACGAGATCGCACAGGTCTTGGCGCAAGACGGGATTTCGTTGCGCGATGTGGTTGAAGACGAACCTGACGCAGCGCTGGGCAATGGTGGCCTCGGGCGGTTGGCGGCTTGTTTTCTGGAATCGATGTCCACGCTGGGCTGCCCCGGCTTTGGCTACGGTATCCGCTACGAGCACGGCCTGTTTCGCCAACGCTTTGAGGGTGGACGCCAGGTGGAGACGCCTGAGGATTGGTTGAACCAGACCCATCCATG
Source organism: Dinoroseobacter sp. (assembly GCA_034111085.1). Taxonomy (GTDB): domain Bacteria; phylum Pseudomonadota; class Alphaproteobacteria; order Rhodobacterales; family Rhodobacteraceae; genus Dinoroseobacter. The sequence continues at coordinate 75,614 of JAWUXZ010000015.1, read as the reverse complement.
GGAGTTTGAGCGCCCAGAGGCCAATTACACGATTCCGTTCAAGGGCTATGTGGATCAGGTGGACGGCAAGGCAGTTTGGCGCGCGTCCGAGACGGTGTTGGCGCGGGCCTATGACACGCCAGTTGTTGGTTGGGAAGGCAAGTGGTCGAACACATTGCGGCTCTGGGGCGCACTTCCGACAGAGCTATTTGATCTGGAGCGGTTTAATTCCGGTGACCACACTGCGGCTGCGGCACCAGAGGCTTTGGCGCGCACGTTAAGCCGGGTTCTGTATCCCGAAGACACTACAGATAGCGGCAAGGAACTGCGCCTAAAGCAGGAGTATTTTCTGACCTCGGCGGCGTTGCAGGATCTACTGCGGCGGTTCTTGACGGAATATGACGATCTCGCGTTGCTGCCCGACAAGGTCGCAATCCAGATGAACGACACGCATCCCGCACTTGCTGGACCGGAGTTGATCCGCCTGCTGGTGGATGTGCATGGGTTGGAGTGGGACCGCGCCAAGGACATTGCCTCGCGCTGCCTGAACTACACCAATCACACCCTGCTGCCCGAAGCGCTTGAGCGCTGGTCCACTTGGTTGCTGGGCAGGGTGTTGCCGCGACATATGCAGATTATCGAGCGGATCGATGCCGAACACCAAGCGGCTACAGGGTGCGGGCGGTCGTTGCGCATTGTCTGGCAAGATCAAGTCCATATGGGGACGCTGGCCTTTGTTATGGCAAGCCACGTCAACGGTGTGTCGGCCCTGCATACCGAGCTGATGCGCGAGACGGTGTTTGCCGATCTGAACCGACTTTATCCCGGACGCATCCTGAACCAGACCAATGGCGTGACACCGCGCCGCTGGATACGGCTGTCAAACCCGGCGCTGTCTTCGGTGATCACCGACACGATCGGGGCCGGGTGGGAGCGGGATTTGGACCGTCTCCAGGATCTGAAGGCCCATGCAGCGGACGCGGATGTGATGGCAGCAATCCGAGGGGCCAAGCGCGACAACAAGGTGGCGTTCTCCAACTGGATTGGGCGCGAGATGGGTCTTTCGCTGGATCCGGATGCGATGTTCGACGTGCAAGTGAAGCGTATCCACGAGTATAAACGCCAGCTTCTGAACATCTACGATACGATTGCGCGTTGGAAAGCAATCCGCGAGGCCCCGGATGCGGGCTGGGCCCCGCGCGTGAAAGTGTTTGGGGGCAAGGCCGCGCCGGGCTACTTCACCGCCAAGACAATTATTCGCCTTATCAATGATGTAGCGCGCGTTCTGAATGCAGACCCTGTCACCCGCGATCTGCTGAAAGTGGTGTATCCGGCCAACTACAACGTCTCGATGGCGCAACGGCTTATTCCGGCGTCGGACCTGTCGGAACAAATCTCGACCGCTGGTAAAGAAGCGTCCGGCACCGGCAACATGAAGTTCACTATGAACGGTGCGTTGACGATTGGTACGCTGGACGGCGCGAATGTGGAGATCCGCGAGCATGTGGGGGCAGAGAACTTCTTTTTGTTCGGCATGACCGCAGGCGAGGTGCAAACCCGCTACCAGAACCCGCACCACGCGCGCGAGGCCGTGTTGGCGAGCCAAGAGTTACAGGACGTGCTGCAAATGTTGGCCGAGGGGCTGTTCAGTCCGGGTGAGCCCTCGCGCTATCACGGGTTGGTGGATCAGACGTGGAACCATGATCCGTTTCTGGTGGCCTCGGACTATGATGCTTATGCGGTCGCGCAAGCGCAGGTGGACGTGGCCTTCAAGGACCCCGCGCGCTGGGACCAGTTGGTGCTCAGCAACATCGCGGGGTCGGGCTACTTCTCGTCAGATCGCACGATCCGAGGGTATATGGCGGATGTGTGGGGCGCGAAAAGTTTGCTGGATTAAGAGATCATCATGGTGCCGTCATGGGCGATGTAGGCAAAGCCGTTGCCGGGAAGTGCAAGAGTTTGGCCTGACAGCGTGGCGGCATGAGGCCCTGAGAGGATCCCGGTCCCGGTTACTTTGAGGGTGATCGGCTCAGGCGACAGATTGAACACGCAGGTAAGCGTCTCGCCCTCGGCCACACGCTTAAACGCCAAGATAGGCTCGGGCAGGTCTAGGAACGTGGTCTTGCCGCGTGAGAGCGCCGCACTGGCTTTGCGAAACGCGATGGTGCCCTTGTAGAACGCCAAGATCCCGTCATTGCCTTGGGCGTCTACGGCCTTCAAAGCTTGCGGTGCCTTCACTGGCAACCAAGGCGTGCCCTCGGAGAACCCCGCATTTGGCGCATCTGCTTCCCACACCATCGGCGTGCGGCACCCATCACGACCTTTGACCGCAGGCCAGAAGCGAAGGGCTGGGGGGTCGGTCAGCTCGGAATACACCAGCTCGGTCTCGGTCTGCCCCAATTCCTCGCCCTGATAGATGCCGATGGTACCTTCGAACGCCATCAACATCGCGCAGGTCAGACGCGCCATAGCGTCTTCACTAACCGCATGCTCGGCAAAGCGGCTGACCTGACGCTGCACATCGTGGTTGGAGAATGACCAATAGGGATGGCCTTCCTGAGCACCCTTGCGGAACCCCTCGATGCAGCTGCGCAGATGTGCCGCCGTGAAGTCCGGCCCCAGCATCGCGAAGCTATAGGTCATGTGCAGGCGCGAAGTGCCTTCGGTATATTCGCCCATAATCTCGATCGAGCGTTCGCCCATCTCGCCCACTTCGCCGACCATCATGATGTCGTCGTATTGGTCGGTCAGCGCGCGCAATTGCTCAAGGAACGCGATATTTTCGGGCCGTGTCTTGTTGTAGATATTCTGCTGCATCCCATAAAGATCCGTCGCCATCACCTGCGGTTTGGCATTTGCGGGCGGGTTGGAGCGCAGCCGCTCGTCGTGGAAGTAGTAGTTCACCGTATCAAGCCGGAAGCCATCGAGGCCCCGGTCGAGCCAGAATTTGCAGGTCTCTAGCAGTGCTGCGACCACGTCCGGGTTGTGGAAATTCAGATCGGGTTGCGAGCCGAGGAAATTGTGCAGGTAGTATTGGCCGCGCTGGGGATCGAACTCCCACGCTGGTCCGCCGAAATGACTGTGCCAGTTAGTCGGGGGCGAGCCGTCGGGCAGCGGATCAGCCCAGACATACCAATCGGCTTTTGCGTTGTCGCGGCTGGTGCGAGACAGCTTGAACCAGTCGTGTTGGTCAGAGGTGTGCGAGAGCACTTGGTCAACAATAACCTTGAGGCCGAGGGCGTGGGCCTCCTCGATCAGCGCGTCGAAATCATCAAGTGTTCCAAACAGCGGATCAATGGCGGTGTAGTCCGACACATCATAACCCATATCGGCTTGCGGGGAGGCGAAGATCGGCGAGAGCCAAATGCAATCCGCCCCAAGTGCTGCGACATGGGGCAAGCGCCGCGTAATACCGCGCAAATCGCCAACGCCGTCGCCAGTGCTGTCTTGGTACGAGCGTGGATAGATCTGATAGACTACGGCGTCACGCCACCATTCTTGCATTGTGCTTCCCCTCGCTGGTTGCGGGGGTTTAGCGGTAACGGGGCCGGGGGGGAAGGGGAGTGTTTGGTGTGAGTAAAACGCTCCCCAAAGCTGCAAATGTCTGGCTGGCGGACGCAGCAGTCATCAATCAACTCTCGATCCCCCCCGGCGCAGGTTAGGCCGTTAAGCCCACTGATGACCGACGAGCTTTTCACTCACATCCCAGAGTTTTTTGGCTGTGCCTTCATCCAAAGCATAGGGCGCGACTTTTGCGTCCCCAACCGGGCCTCGTGTTTCACCCATTTTCTGCGGGCCGTAATAGCCACCGCGTTTCGCTTCCGTACCGGCGGCTGCGAGAACGGTTGGCAAAGCACCATCGGGGCCGGATTGTGCAAAAATCGGGTTGGTAAGCTTATACAGAAAGTTGAAAAAGCCAGTCGGGCCAGTGCTTTGTAGGTTTGTGTTGGTATAGCCCGGATGGCAGGCGATGCTCACGGCTTTGCGTCCCGAGGCTTTCAGCCTACGATCCAATTCAAACGCGAAGATCAGGTTTGCACCTTTGCTTTGGAAATAGGCGCGCGTCGAGGAATATCCCTTTTCCCCCATCAGGTCGTCAAAGCGGATCTCTGCTGAAAGATGCGCAATGCTTGACAGCGTCACAACACGACCCGCTGCCGCCTCCACCAAGTCGACCAACAATCCCGACCATAGGAAGTGCCCCAGATGGTTGGTTCCGAACTGCATTTCAAACCCATCAGCAGTTTTTTGGTCTGGGGTCTGCATGACGCCCGCATTGTTAATCAGAGCGTCAATCTTGCCGTATTTCGCGCGGATTTCCGCAGCCGCTGTGCGCACCGAAGATAGGTCGCCCAGATCGAGCTTAACAACGTCGACTTTCCCAAAAACATTCGGACGCAGCTCTTTTGCCGCTTCCTCAGCTTTGGCTACAGACCGGCATGCCAACACGACATCACCACCTGCTTTGCCAAGATGCTTGGCAGCTTCAAAGCCGATGCCCGAGTTGCCCCCGGTGATTACGTATAACTTTCCTTTTAAGTCCGGCAGTCGATCCGCCGTCCAATTTGAAAAACCGCTATCCATAATTTTGTTGTTAGCCATGTCGATGCTCTTTCTCGCTGTGGGCGATAACGAAACATCAACGCCGAATACATCAATAGGCGAACGCGGAAACCTAGGCCACCGAATTGGTGCCAAACCTATTCACTTGGGTTCGTCAGAGGTTGCCGTAAATGAAAGCCGAGCAGGATATGAGGACTGGCGCCAACGCCGTCTCGCGGCTCAAGCGGCCACCTTGTCGGCATACAACCCTTCGATCTGGTCTCCGTAGATCTCGTAAATTTTGCTCCGGCGCACCTTCATCGTTGCTGTCACTTCGCCGTCGTCGTGGTCTAGCTCTTTGGGCAGCAACCAGACTTTCTTGATCTGCTCGACCCTCGCCAAAAGCTCGTTTCGCTTGGCGACTTCGCGGTCGATCTTGGCGATCACTTTGGGGTGCTCGGCCAATGACCTGAAGGTCGTATAAGCAATGCCTTGTCCCTCGGCCCACAGACGCATGGTGTCGAAATCGAGTTGCATCAGGGCGGTCACATAAGCACGCCGATCTGCGATCACGATGGCCTCTTTGATGAAAGGCGACGCCTTCATGGTGTTCTCAATCAACGATGGCGCGAGGTTTTTACCAGCCGCGTTGATCATGATGTCCTTCTTGCGGTCGACGATCGAGATTGACCCGTCGCTGGCCGCCTCTGCCACATCGCCGGTGCGCAACCACGCGCCGTCAAATGCCTCGGCGGTGGCCTTGGCGTTCTTGTAGTAGCCCTTGAAGATAATGCCGCCCTTGACCAGCAACTCGCCGTCATCCTCGATTTTGTATTGAACATCTGGCAGGAACTTCCCACAGCGTCCTTCGCTCGCACCCCAATTGGGTTGGATACAGGCCGCACCTGAGGTCTCGGACATGCCCCAAGCCTCGCGTACATTGATGCCGATGCTGCGCAGGAAGATAAGCAGATCAAGGGATATGGGGGCCGCAGCAGTGATCCCGAACGTACAGCGCCCAAGTCCGAGATAGCTGCGGATGTGGCGGTAAACGAGCGCGTCCCAAATGGTGTTGCCGAGGCGTTGCGCGGCACTCCAATCCTTGCGCGGGGTTTTGGCGCGCTCGGTTGCGGTCTTCAGCCCCAGCAGGATCAACTTGCGACGTAGGGGTGACGAGGTCTGGGCCTGCACCATCACGCCCGCCTGCATCTTTTCCCAGATGCGCGGGACGCCGAAGAAAATCTGCGGGGCCGCGTCGCGCAGATCGAGCGTGATTGTGCGCAGGCTCTCGCCAAAATTCATGGTGAACTGGCCTGATAGCGAATTTACGACCGTCACGTTTTGCTCGGCGATATGGCATAGGGGCAAGTAGCTGAGGATGTTGGTGCCGGGCGGATAATCCCCGAAATATTGCGCAGCAAGGCCGGCGGCGGCGTGCAGGTTCGCGTGGCTGATCTCGGCGGCTTTCGGCAATCCGGTCGAGCCTGAGGTAAAGACCATCTTGGCGGTGGTGTCTTCTTGCTGGCCTTTGATACGGGCCTGAATCGTCGCGCGCTGCGCCGACAAAGCAGCACGACCAGCGGACAGAAGATCGTCGAAGGTCGTCAGATCCAGATAGGTCTCGCCCTTCAAGCCTTTGGGTTCAAACACAATCAACTTGCGCAGCTTTGGCAGCTTGCCGTCCAGATCTACGATTTTATCAAACTGCTCTTGGTCCTCGATAAACAAGATCTCGGTATCAGACGCGTTCGCCAGATGGTCGATCTCGGCCGCCGGGCTGGTCGGATACATGCCCACAACCGTGCCACCAGCGGCTTGGATGCCAAATTGCGCCAACACCCATTCTTGGCGGTTCTCTGATAGGATGCCCAGATGCGTGTCGGTATACACGCCCAGCCCGATCAGCCCAGCTGCGAGCGCTTGGGTGACTTCGTCTAGACCGCTCCACGTCAGTTCCTGCCAGATCCCGTGGCGCTTTTGGCGCATCGCCACCCCGTCGGGATGGCTTGCGGCATGCTCGGACACGACCGACACCAGAGGCCGGAAGCCTTTGCTTGCATATTGGTGGACGTCGTAAGTCATACCAAACCCCTAGCTGAGCCAGCGCTTGCGGCGCTTGTAGTGTTTGACATCGCGGAAGCTTGCGCGCGCGCTGCCCTCCTGAGCGACACCCAGATAGAAGCTGCGGATGTCCTTGTCGTTTTTCAGGGTCTCGACGGGGCCTTCCATCACGATCTGGCCGCTTTCCATGATGTAGCCGTAATCCGCGACTGAGAAGGCGACGCCTGCGTTCTGCTCAACCAGCAGGATCGACACGCCGTCTTCCTGATTAAGCCGCCGGATGATGCCGAAAATCTCCTCAACCACTTTGGGGGCGAGGCCAAGCGACGGCTCGTCCATCAAGATCATCGACGGCTGCGCAATCATCGCGCGCCCGAAAGCCAGCATTTGTTGCTCGCCCCCGGACAGGTATCCCGCGATCTGGCTGCGGCGTTCTTTGAGGCGCGGGAAGAAATCGTAGACCTTGTCATAGGCAGGCCTCAACCCGCGCCCGTCCAGCGCATAGGACGCCGCGATCAAGTTATCATCGACCGTCATCTCAGTGAAAATCTTGCGCCCCTCGCGCACATGAAACAGCCCGCGTTGCACCAGTTTATCGGGGGTGATGGCGAACACGTTCTGGTCGCGGAAAATGATGCGGCCCTCGCCGACATGGCCGTTCTCCATCCCCAGAAGGTTGGACGCGGCCTTAAGGGTCGTGGTTTTGCCAGCGCCATTGGTGCCAAGCAGCGTGACGATCTTGCCTGTGGGCACCTCAAGCGACAGACCGCGCAGGGCTTGCACGGTGTGGTGGTAGGTGACCTCGATATTCTCAATCGTCAGCATGGGATGCCTTTGGGATGGGGCCATTGGAATCGGAGGGGTGTGCCCGAGCGCTTGGCCCGGACACACCTTTTGGTCTTAGGCCGACAGCCAGTCGGAGGTTGGCGTGAACAGGCCTGTCTCGGCGCTGTACTGGTACACGCGACCTGTGCCGATCTTGTTGCTCTCCATCGTGACCGGACCACCGAAATAGCCACCCATGTCGAAGTCCTTGATCTCGGACAGCGAGGCGGCTGTGTTGTCTGCCGTCAGGGGTTGGTCCTTCTCAGCCGTGGCGCGCAAGGCGGCGACCGCAAGCTCGATCGCGCACATGGTCTGGATCGTCCAGGTTGGCATGTAGTTCTCAAGCAGGCTGCCCGCGAACATCTCTTTGGACAACTCGGCGAACTTCTCGTAGCGCGGCGCATTCTCGCGGTCATAGAAGTAGCGGTAGGGCATCACGCCTTGGTAGCCGTCAAGGAACGGGCCAGCTTCGGCCGTCACGCGATCTGCGATGACCTTTTCCATACCCCAGAATGTGCCCATGAACTTAGTTGGCAAGCCGAACTGGCGCGCGCCGCCGATCAGCTGTGGCCAAACGCCGGTCACGTAGCCTTGCAGGATGCAGTATTCCGCGCCTGATTGGGCCAGCTTAGTGACGTGGGTTGGGATATCCGCGCCTTGGGCCTTGGTGGATTCCTCCAGCACAACTTGGATGCCCAACTCTTCGGCGCGCGTCCTGCCATAGGCAATCGGATCGCGGCCAAATTCGGTGTTCGAGAAGATGAACGCGACCGTGGTGCCGCCCTCGGCCTTGATGTTTTGCAGCAGGATGTCGAACTGATCTTCGTAGGTCGGCCCCGCGAGATATTGATACGGGTTCACCGATGGGTTCGCCAATTCGGAAGCGAAAGAGGTAGAGCCCATGAGGCGGGCTTGATCGCCAGTTAACTCGGGCGCGACCAGCTTCATGAAGCCCGTGCTATCGCCGAAATAGGCAACCAGTGCGTCGCCCTCAGTGGCCAGCGCACGCTGATAATTCGCCAGCGCGTTTTGGGGGATGTAGCCCGAGTCCTCGGTGGTGAAGCGTATCGGCACGCCGCCAATACCGCCTTCATCATTGATCAGACGCTGGGCGAGCGCGAAGGCGGGCGCGACAAGCTGGCCTGCGGTCGCGAACGGCCCGGTCAGGGGCAGGGACGCACCGAATACGTATTCGGTCGGTTGGGCCTTGAGGATGGCAGGTGTGCCGAGTGCTGCGGAGGCAGCGGCGGAGCTGGCGATAAACGCGCGGCGGTTCAGTTTCATGGGTCTCCTCCCTGAGACTTAGGTTGCGTTGGTTGGTTATCCGCGGGCGAACGGCCAGCGGTTGAGTGCGCGAAACCCTCGGTCCACGATTTGCGTGATCCCGAGGGGCTCGAACATGAGGAAAAAGATGATGAGGCCGCCGAAGACGATTTCCTGCACAGGCGCGCGGAAGGCGGCAACATCGGCGCTGCCTCCTGCGATCATCCCGAACGAGAACTTCAGCAATTCCGGCACCATGACGACGATAATAACGCCAAAAACCGGACCCATGGTGCGGCCCATGCCGCCAACGATCAAGGCGGCCACGAGTTGTAAAGACAATGCCAGTTCGAACTGTTCGGGTAAGATGCGGGCATAGAAATACGCAAACATCGCGCCCGCGAGGCCGCAACATCCCGCCGAGATCGCAAACGACATCAGCTTGTAGCGCAGCAAGGATATACCCAGCACCTCGGCCGAATAATCGCGCTCGCGGATCGCGATAAAGGCGCGGCCAATGCGGGTGCGAAATAGGTTCTGGATGATCAAGATCGTGGCGAAGGCAAGGACGGCGATCAGCACGAACATCTCGCGCTGGGTGTCGAGCTCCCATCCCAGCAGGTTCGCGTCGGGCGTGTTGATGCCGACAAGGCCGCCAGTGAAAGGGGACATCACGTCCAGCTCGATCAAGAATATGACGATGAAGTTGGCGGATAACGTGGCGACCGCAAGATACAGGCCTTTGACGCGTAGCGAGGGCAGGCCGACGATGATGCCGATAGCCGCCGAGATTGCGATGGCACCGGGAATGGCAAAAAATGGCATGATGCCTTCGGGCAGGCCGATACTGGCAAACAGGCTATGCAGGACCGGGATCGAATACGCTCCGATGGCAAGGAACGCGGCGTGGCCGAGCGACAGAAGCCCCGTATAGCCGATTACCACATTCACGCCGACAACCGCGATCAGCATGATGCCCATTTGGGCGGCGACGAGAATGATATAGTCGTTGGCAAAGAATGGGATCGCGGCACAGAGCACGGCCATGATTGCGACAAACGCCTGTTTATAGTGGTTGTTCAGCACGCGCTCGTCAGCGGCATAGGTGGATTTGAGATTGCCGTTGATCATATGCGTTCAACCTCCTTTTGGCCCATAAGCCCGTGCGGGCGAATGACGATGACGATGAGAACGGCGATATAGGGCGTCACCTCAGCCCATTCGCCGCCCAGTTTCCATTGCGCCATCGCCTCAAGGAAGCCGACGATCAGCGCCGCGATGAACACGCCGACGTAACTGTCCAGACCGCCCATCAGCACGATTGCAAGTACCGAAAAGCCGAACAGTCCCAGGGACGGCGAGACCCCGTTTCTGGTTGCAAGGATCGCACCGGCAATTGCGCCTGTCACGGCGGCCAGCACCCAAGCCCGCGCAAAGACCGAAGGCACAGAAATGCCCATGGAATAGGCGGTTTGCTGGTCCTCGGCGGTAGCTCGGATCGCAACCCCGCCTTTGGAATAGCGAACCCAAGCGACGATACTACCGAACATGATCAGCGCGATGGCGACATTCACGACGTCGGCGCCGAACAGAAAGATTGTGCTGCCAAACGCCTCAAACCGGATCGGGGCGTTGGGGGCAATGTGGGGCACGAAGGCGGCGTCTGCGGTCCAGATCAGCCCTTTTGTGCCCGATAATACCGAGATCAGGCCGACGGTGATCATGATCATCGCAAAGGTGGACTGGCCGATAAGGGGGCGCATTAACGTACGCTCAATCAACCGCCCCAGCAGCGCGCAACACACCACCGAGCCGACGAGCCCGAGAATGATCCGGGGCAGGTTGGCGATCCAATCAAGGATTGCGCCCATGGTCGAGAACATCGGCAAGCCTTCGCGGGCGATAAGCAGCCATTCGGGTTGCCATTTCGCTAACCAATCGGGGGCGATGTCCAATCCGGGGATGAGCACCGCGAAGGTGTAGTAGAAGTACGCGCCAAACATGATCAGATAACCATGGGCGAAGTTCACCACGCGGGTGGCTTTGTATACACTGACAATACCCGCTGCAATCAAGGCATAAATCGCTCCGGACATCAGGCCGTTGAGGGTAAATTGCAGGAACTGTGCCATTATGCAGCCTTCCCGAGATACGCTTCAATGACGGCTGGGTTTTGCGACACCTCGGTTGGAGTGCCTTGCGCGATCTGTTGGCCGAAATTCAGCACAACGATATGGGTGCAGATATCCATCACCATGTGCATGTCATGCTCAACCAGCAAAATCGTGGTGCCAAACTCGGCCTGCACATCGAGAATAAAGCGCGCCATATCGGCGGTTTCCTCGCGGTTCATGCCCGCAACTGGTTCATCCAAAAGCAGAACCTTAGGTTGCATTGCAAGCGCGCGGCCCAACTCGACGCGCTTTTGCAGCCCGTAAGGCAACATAGTGATAGGGTATTTTCGGATATGGTCGATCTCGAGAAAGTCGATAACGCGCTCTTCGATCTCTTGGCGAAACTCGAGCTCTTCGCGTTGCGCAGACCCGAAGTAGCGCAGCGCAGACCAGACCCCCGATTGCAGCCGCGTGTGACCCCCAAGCTTGATGTTGTCGAGCACGGTCATGCCACGAAACAGCGCGATATTCTGGAAGGTGCGCGCAATTCCAAGCCCGGCACGTTTGTCGGGCGACAGGCGTGTGATGTCTTGGCCGTCGAAGGATACAGCGCCTTTATTGGGCGCGTAAAACCCTGATATCGAATTGAAAAGCGAGGTTTTGCCCGCTCCATTTGGGCCAATCACACCGGTGATCTCGCCCGCTTTCGCGGTGAAGCTGACGCCTTGCAGCGCCTTGATGCCCCCAAAGGACAGGTGCAAGTCTTGGATGTCGAGCACTGCTCGCATACCCCCCCAAAAAGGCGTGGGCCGTCTTCTGCGGACCTCGTCGCCAAAATAACCTGATCGCTTGCGGTCTAGACAGCCGAACCGCGCCCTCGCACGAAAGCGCAGCAGACATTCAGGCGCAATGGCCCATGGGTCTGACGTTGCGTCTTAGGTGCGACATTCTGGTCAGTGTGGCTGGGTCTGGACGCTTAGACAACACCAAACATAGGCTAGCCGAAACTGTCGAGCACCCAAACCAGCCACAAGGTGATCGCAGGGAAAGCCGCCAGCAGCACCACTCGGATCATGTCGGTGATCACAAACGGTAGCGCGCCGCGGTAGGTTTGGCCGATGGGAATGTCCTTGGCCATGGAGTTGATGATGAACAGGTTCATCCCCACAGGCGGCGTTATCAACCCAACCTCTACCACGATCAGCACAAGGATGCCGAACCACAGGCCGAACTCGTCCGGGGTCATGCCGAAGTCGAGCACGACCATGATTGGGTAGATGATCGGCACCGTCAAAAGGACCATCGACAGCGAGTCCATGATGCAGCCGAAGATCAGATACATCACCAGCACGACGGTCAGGATCAGCCAAGGCGACATGCCTTGCGCGCCGACCCAAATTGAGGCGGTTTGCGGCAATTGCGTCAGCGACAGGAAGTTGTTGTACAGGCCCGCTCCGAGAATAATCAAGAAGATCATCCCGCTTGAGGTGGCGGTCGATAAGATCGCTTGTTGGAGTTTTCCCCAATTCATCTGCCCCGACGACACTGCCACAAGTCCGGTGCCCGCAGCGCCAACGGCGGCGGCTTCTGTAGGGGTGAAAATACCCGCATAGATGCCGCCGACAACCGTGACAAAAATTGCCAGCACGGGCCATATTTTCGCCAACGCTGTGAAGCGCTCGGGCCATGGCACACGCGGTGCGACGGCTGCGGAATTTGGCGACACACGCACCCAGATGGAGATCGCGATCATATACCCGGTGGCCGCTAAGATGCCCGGCAGCAGAGCCGCGACAAACAGCTTCTCGATGTTTTGCTCAGCCAGGATCGCATAGATCACGAGGATAACCGATGGCGGGATCAAGATGCCAAGAGTACCGCCTGCGGCCAGTGCTCCGGTGGCAAGGGAGCCGGGATAGCCGTAGCGGCGCAATTCGGGCAGCGCGGTCTGGCCCATGGTGGCCGCAGTCGCCAAGGATGAACCGCAGATCGCACCGAAGCCTGCGCAAGCCCCAATGGCTGACATAGCGACGCCGCCACGACGGTGGCCTAGAAAGCTCTCGGCGGCTTTGAACAATGCTCTAGACATGCCCGATAGGGTTGCGAATTGGCCCATCAACAAGAACAGCGGAATGATCGAGAACGAGTAGTTGGAGAACGTGCCATAGGTTAGGGTCTTGAGCTGATTGAGGCTCATCATTGGCGAACCGATCACCAAATACGTGCCACCAAAGCCGACAGCCAGCATCGCCAATGCGATAGGCATGCGCAGGAATATCAGGGTCAACAGGACCGGAAACGACCACAGGGCAAGCTCAAAGTTACTCATGTCAGATCCACCTCTGGGTCTAGGCCGATCAGCGCGCGACCCGAGCGGAGCACGCAGAACGCGGCAACCAGCGCGAAGGCCACAGCCCCAATCAGGCAGGCGAGGTAGGCTTGCCAGACCGGAAATTGCAGGATCAGCGTCGTCTCGGTGAAGCGCTGCTTGTCGAGCATCCCGAGAAATAGCCGCCATGCCAAGATGCTGGCGGCCGCGCACATGGCCATATCAATCAACAGATCAAGCAGGCGGTTCATCCCATCCGGATACACTGGCTTGAACAGATCCACCGCCGCATGGCCGCGCTGCAATTGGCACCACGGCAGGAACGCGAAAATAGCGGCGGCGATCCCAATTTCGGTCATGTCGAAGATGCCCCAGATCGGTTGGAACCCTAGGCCGAGGCCCAGCAATGCGCGCCCGGCGATGGAGATGCAGGTTAAGACCACGAGCCCGATCAAGATCGCCCCGCCGATCAGCGCCATCGCGCGCGCAAGCATCTCGGCGGCTTTGGAAAGGACTGGATACATAGGCGAGGGTCCGGGACAGGGAAGGCTGCAAGGGCAGGGGTTGCGCGCACTCAAACACGCGACCGGGATTTACGCCAGATGGTTTGGCAGCCAGCATCCCGAGTCTTACGCGCAACAATCGGCCCAAAACCATGCGAATACGACCGATCGGGTGCAGCTTTGCGCCCAGCTGCCTTTCTTTTGCACCAGTTGTTTTGCATGCTCTGGCCAACACAAAAAAACGCACGCGCGAGGCATAGCAATGACAGCAACCTTAATGGGGCGGGTTCACAACCGGCTCGTTTTCGACCGTCGGGTTCAGGTTTTGACCCGGTCGCTCGGCGCACTTATTCCCGCGGGCAGCCACATGCTGGACGTTGGCACCGGCGACGGCCAGATCGCCAAGGGCATCGCTGCCGAGCAGCTCGACGTCACCGTGGAGGGCATCGACGTGATGCTGCGCCCGACCACGCATATTCCGGTCAGTTTGTTTGACGGCACGACGATCCCGATGGACGACAACAGCGTCGATGTGGTCAGCTTTGTTGACGTGCTGCACCACACCGATGATCCGCAGGTGCTTATCTCGGAGGCGTCACGTGTCGCGCGTAAGGCCGTGGTCATCAAAGATCACCTGAGTGAAAACGCGCTTGATCATGCCACGCTGCGTCTGATGGACTGGGTTGGCAACGCGCCGCATGGGGTGGTTTTGCCCTATAACTACGCCTCGCGTGCGCAGTGGAACCGCTGGTTCGCCAAAGCGGGTCTGGCGGAAGATGTGTTTGAAACTGATGTGCCGCTCTATGCAGCACCGCTCAGCATGATCTTTGGGCGCAAGCTGCACTTTGTGGCGCGGCTTACGCCGAGCGCTTGAATGCGAAGCTGCGGTTGATGGCGTAGCTGACGACCGCTGCACTTGCGGCGGTCGCCAAAAACAGCCCCGTATCCATCCAGTAGACTTGCGTGACAAATCGCGTGGTGAGCGTTGCAACCACCGCGAGGCTTACCACTTGCGTGAGGGCATAAATGGCAAAGCTTCCCTTGTGGGCGGTCTCTTGGCCGAACGTGAAGTGCTTTTGCGCAAGGTAAGCCAGCGGGATGCACAGCGCGTAAAGCGTCACAGAAGTAACGAGCGGCGGCGCTGAAAGCGGCCCAACCAGGAACGCGGTCAGCAGTGCGTAGCCAAGGCTGAACCCACCCCCGACGATGGCAAAGCGGATGAAGCGGCCCGACATGAATGTCCTTGTCATTGTGTCACCTCGAACACCCGTAGCGGCGAGCCTTCGGGCAGGGCGACAAGCACCAAATCGTGCGCGCCGCCCGCGTTCAGCAACTGCGTTGCAAATCCGTCTGGCAGGTGCCGGATGTGCTGACATAGCAGGACGTAGTCTGCGCCAGTCTGTGCCAGTTTGGCGCGAAACCCGGCCTCATCTGCGTTGAACGGCAAAACGCCGTTGGCGATGGCCGCACCACTGCGATGATAGGGGGCGGCCAGCACGGTGTGATCTGTGACCAGCAGCAGCGATGTGCTCAGGCTACCGGGGGCGAGAACTGCGCCTTTGGGCAGGGCGTTCAGCGCACGAAGATGCTGCGGCGCGCGGCATTCCACCGGGTTGCTAGACGCGGTCGCTGCCCCGGCCGAACCAACGCGCTGCAACATATGGCTTATGGTTGGGTATAGGACCGGCGCGAACAGCGTGGCGGCAATACTTGCAATCAGCGCCAAGCTAGTGGGCGCATGTCTTTGATTGTTGCTGCTGGCTTGGGCGAGTGCATGGACCGCATAGCCCGTCAGAAGTGGCACAGCGGCAGCCCCCATTAAGATCATGCGGATCTGAAAAACTGCGCCGATAAAGCCGAGTGCTGCGAATAGCAGAAGCACCATGACGGCACGCACCTCGCCTGACCGAACCAAGCTGTGGCGCAGGCGGTGGGCCAGTATAAGCGCTGCGATCAGCAGGGCCGCGGCCAGAGGCAAAACGGTGGTGTAGACGATACCGTGGTTGTTCTGGACGAAATGCGAAAGCGGTAAGGCCTCGCGGATACCCTCAAAGATCAGGGTCTGCACCTCGGTTGGAAGATGGGCATAGGGACCTTCTAGACAGGGTGTCAGCAGGGGGGCGAGTACGCCAAGGCTGGCGATGGTAGCGATGCTAAGAAGGCCGAGACGCAAGCCGCTATGGTTCAGACGACGACCGCCCAGCACCAGCACGACGCTGACAAATACAGCGCTCAGCGCCAGCGCTAGAAACGGAACAGAAAGCTGGTCGCATTGCGCCACCAGCCACTCAGAGCGCGCGGTCTGGCCCATAAAAGCCAGCAAACTCCCCGAGGCGAGCGCTATGCTGAAGCCCAAAAGTGGACCGCTCTCACGCTGCGGGTCAAGCACCACGCGCGCGCAAAGGATCAGGCCAGCCAATGCAATGGGCAGCAGGTTCTCTAGACCCACGGCGAGTGACAGTGCCGCTGCCAGTCCGGCAATCGCTCCGCCCCAAGCCCGGGGCGTTCTTGTCAGAAGGCTCAGCACCACGACCGTCATCACAAAGATCTGGATGTTATGGTGGTCCATTCGGGCCGGCTCAAAATAGTTGTTCGATAGGATTGGCCAAAGCGCCATCGATACCAGCGCGATTGCAGCGGGCCATGGCCCGAAGACACGGCGCCCGACCCACCCGGTCAACACCATCATCACGACCAGCATCAGTGTCGGCCACCACACAAGCGCCACTGCCTCAGCGTCCTCGAACGCCATTACATAGGTCAGCGGCCAGATCATTGCTGCAATGCCCAGATCGACATAGCGCGACCAATGTAGCGACACGCCGTCGGGCGCGAGCACGCGGTACTGCGTCATGTCGAACCAGTCTTGGCCGCCAAGCCAAGCACGCACTGACAAGACGCGCATGATGTCGTCGTTGTCGCCCATCGATAGCAACGTGTGGGCCGGTGCACTGAGAAAGAGCGCTTGCATGACAATATAGGCCAACGCCGCGACCGCCATAAGGGTCGCAGCGCGCGACCCAGTCGCCAAGGATTGTTTCCGATCTGTCATCACTGCCCCTGCGGATGATGGTGATCTGCATCACCGCTGTTTGCACCCATCTAAGCCTTGTTTTCGGCATGAATATGGCAATCTCAGAGCCTTTTGCGCTGCTCAAATTGGGCGCTGTCGGTCCGCAATGACCCTATTCTGACCTCATTTGCACCACGATTGGTTGATGAATTGGAAACATAGCGACGGGCGCATGCCGCCCGAACCGCACATAGATAGACGCTAGGGGCAGTTACAATGACCGAACTTACAATTCTAATGCCATGCTTGGACGAGGCCGAAACGCTGGAAGCGGTAATCGTTAAGGCCAAGGGCTTTCTTGAGCGCACCGGGATCAACGGCGAGGTTGTGATCTCGGATAATGGCTCAACTGATGGCAGCCAAGAATTGGCGCTTAGCCTTGGCGCGCGCGTCGTGCATGCGCCGCAAAAGGGTTACGGGGCAGCCCTGATTGCAGGCATCGAAGGCGCTAAGGGCACATACATCATCATGGGCGACAGCGACGATAGCTACGACTTCTCGCAGCTTGACGGCTTTGTCGAAAAGCTGCGCGCGGGCGCGGATCTGGTCATGGGCAATCGCTTTGCTGGCGGGATTGCAAAGGGCGCTATGCCGCCGCTGCACCGCTACTTGGGCAACCCGGTTCTGTCGACAATCGGGCGCGTATTCTTCCGCACGCCGGTTGGTGATTTCCACTGCGGTTTGCGCGGCTTTAATCGCGCCTCAATCCTGAAGCTGGGCCTAAACACGCCGGGGATGCAGTTTGCGTCCGAGATGGTGATCAAATGCACGCTTGCAGACATGAAAATCGTCGAGGTGCCGACCACGCTCAGCCCGGATGGCCGCTCGCGCCCGCCGCATTTGCGCAGCTGGCGCGATGGTTGGCTGCACCTGAAGCTGCTCCTGACATTCGCCCCCCATTGGCTGTTCTTTTATCCGGGCCTCGCGTTTCTTGCTGTTGGCATGACGCTGTTTACTCTGCTGATCGGCGCTCCGCTGACTGTTGGCGGCGTAACCTTTGACATTGCAGCCCTCATCCTTGGGTCGGCCCTGATCATCGTTGGCTTCCAGATGGCGTGTTTCTATGCGCTGGCGCGACTATTCTCGGTGCGGTTCAAACTGCTCCCAAGTTCCGATCGGTTTGAGCGCCTCTCTAGCCGGATCACCGTCGATAAGGCCTGCCAGTTCGGCGGCATCTTCCTTGCGGCGGGTATCATCGCGGCAGTGGGCTCGGTGATGGTCTGGGCGCAAGCGGGCTGGGGCGATTTGGATCCAAGCATCATAGCGCGTCAGGCCGTATTCGCGGTCGTTATGGGATCGCTCGGGGTGCAGACAGTTACGGCTGGGTTCCTGTGGGGCCTGCTGAGCCAACGGGTTGGCGAGACGGCTGATACGCAAGCGAAGTCGGGCAAGCTGGCGCAAGCCTAAGGTTTTGGCCTAAGAAATCTGGGAACGCGCGCGGGCGAAAGTCGCGCGCGTTTTGCATATGCCGGGACGTGCCGGGGCGTTACGTGATGCGCGGTGGCGCGATGCCAAACCGCTCCATTGCTAAGGCAATCCGCCGTGCTGAATTTTGAAGATCTTCGAGGCAGCCGAAATCTAGAACTTCTTCGAGGCTCATGTCGTCTTGAATCCACAGCACGCTAAGCGTTCCGTAAACGCCCGCCTTGCCTGAGATCGTCACAGCCATCGCGCCCAGTTCGGGGCTGGGGTCGAACGGGGCAACCCAGTAATTGGCTTCACGCAGGCCAAAGCCGCGCGCGCGGGTCTCGGCGAGTATGTCCTTTAGCTTTGCGCTGTCGATCCAAGCGTTTTCTTCCTTCGATCCAGTTTGGCGGATCGCGGTCAAATGGGCCTCGCGTACCTCGCCCGAGCATTGCGCCAGAATAATACGCCCATGGGCAGAGAACAGCATCGACGGGCGAATGCCGAGCGACGTGCGTGACGGTGCCATCGGGCCGCGCAATCGCGTGCTTTCGATTATCTCGATCCGGCCCGGCGCAAGGATTTTGGAAACGTCCGAGGGCAGGCCGACTTCGCGGGCGCGCATGTTCATCAAGATCGGGGCCGCATGTTCGGCGAGCGGGTCGGCGCGCGAAGTCTCGCCTAGGAGATTGCCGAGCGAATGGGCCAACTCGTATTGGCCTTCAACGAGGTTGCGCCGAACCCAGCCGCGCTCCTGCAAGGTGGCCAGAAGGCGGTAGAGCGTGGCGTTGCTGAGGCCCGTTGCCCGCCGCATGCCCGCCAGCGAAGTTGGGCCGTGGCGTGCCAGCGTTTCGATCACCACAAGGCCTCGGTCCAGCGCGCGGGTGTGTTTGTCACTGTCTTGCTTAAACATAACTTGTCCGGTTCACTAGGTGAACTGGACGTTAGCGTCTGAAAGCGTTCTGGCCAATACTCCACTTCGAATCGCGCACGGGGAGGGGCTACATGCAGTGTCACGGCAATAACTCAGGCCAAACCACGCGATGAATATACTGTTCATCATGTATGATCAGTTGCGGTTTGATTACCTCAGCTGCGCGGGCCACCCGCATCTGCACACCCCGAACTTTGACCGCGTCGCCGCAAAAGGTGTCCGCTTCACAAACGCTTACGTGCAATCTCCCGTCTGTGGCGGCTCGCGGATGAGTTTTTATACCGGGCGCTATGCCTCCAGCCACGGCGCGCACTGGAACGGGTTTCCGCTTCGTGTGGGCGAGATGACGATGGGCGATCATCTGCGCAAACTGGGGATGGAGTGCTGGCTGCTGGGCAAAACCCATATGAAGGCCGATGCCGAGGGGATGGAACGGCTGGGGCTGAGTGCCGATTCAGTCATTGGCGTGCGCCAAGCTGAGTGTGGCTTTGATGCTTGGGCGCGAGATGATGGGCTTTGGGGTCAGGGACCGGACGGATTTTATGACGAAAAAAGATCGCCTTACAACGAATACTTAAAGTCAAAAGGCTATGAGGGCGAGAACCCGTGGGCTCATTACGCCAATGCCGGCGTGGTCGAGACGGGCGATATGGCGACGGGTTGGATCATGCTCAACGCCGACAAACCCGCCAATATCCGCGAAGAGGACAGCGAAACGCCTTGGCTGACGTCCCAAACAATCGCATTTATCGACGCCCAGACGGAAAAGGGCGCTGGGCCTTGGATGGCGCATGTCAGCTATATCAAGCCGCATTGGCCCTATATCGTACCGGCCCCGTATCACGACATGTTCGGGGCTAATCATGTGCCAGCCCCGGTGCGAAAAGCCTCCGAACGTGAGGTGCCGAACCCGGTTTATGGGGTCTATATCGACAGCAAAATCTCGCAAGCCTTCCAGCGCGACGATGTGCGCGCCACGGTTATTCCGGCCTATATGGGGTTGATCAAGCAATGTGACGATCAACTTGGGCGCCTACTCGACCACCTCGATGCGACCGGGCAGACGGATGACACGATGATCGTGCTGACCTCGGATCACGGCGATTATCTGGGTGATCACTGGTTGGGCGAGAAGGATTTTTTCCACGATCCCAGCGTGAAGATCCCGATGATCATAATGGACCCACGCGCCGAGGCCGACAGCACCCGTGGCACGACCTGCGCAGCCCTTGTCGAGGCGATTGATTTGGCCGCCACCTTTGTCGAGGCAGCGGGTGGGAAAGTGCCGGATCACATCATCGAGGGGCGTTCGCTTATGCCATGGCTGCACGGGCAAACCCCGGACGCGTGGCGCAAGTATGTTATCAGCGAATACGACTATTCGGTCACGCCGCGCGCGACCTCCCTTGGCGTTAGCCCCAAAGACGCGCGCCTGTTTATGATCTTCGATGGTCGCTTCAAACTGATCCATGCCGAGGGCGGATTTGCCCCGATGCTATTTGATCTGGAGGCGGACCCCGACGAGTTTACCGATCTTGGGACCAGTGAGCTGCACCTAGATCAAATTGACCGGCTTTACGGCCTGCTCGGTGAATGGGGACGACGCTGTGCGCAGCGGGTGACCAAATCTGATGATGACATTTTGGCGATGCGCGGGCGCTCTTTGCGGCGCGGGATTTTACCGTTTCTTGCCGATGGCACCGAAGTGCCCGAGGAATTGCTGTCGAAATATTCCGGCCCGGCACCGGCAATTTATACGCCGGAGGAGACCTAATGCCCCATCCCGCCTTGATCGCGCATAACGCGCAATTCCCGAAATCGGTGATCGCGCTCGCGCCGGGCGTCTGGGGCGCGATTGGGTTTGCGGCCTCCAATGTCTATGCGGTCGAAGGCACATCCAGCCTGACGATCATCGACACCACCGAAAGCACCAAAGCGGCTGAGAATGTGCTGGCGGCGCTGCGCACGCACACGGACAAACCCGTGGGCCGGATCATCTATACCCACAGTCACCGTGACCACATTTCTGGGGCGAGCGTATTTGCCGAAGGCCGTGATATTCCGATCCTCGCCTCCGCGACGTTTTCATCAGATTTGGTGGGCGTGGACGCGGAGGTGATCGCGCCCAACAAAGCGCTCGGGCGGCGTACGCAAGCGCAGTTTGGTATTGGGCTTAGCCCAGAGGGTCGCGTTAATCTGGGTTGTGGGCCGGGGGACCGGCCTATGGAGGGACTCGGCGCGGGGCTCAAGCCGCCAACCCAATTGATCGCGGATGACTTTGATATTGATCTCGACGGCGTGGCCGCACGCCTCGTCATGGCCCCCGGCGAGACCCCCGATCATATGGTTATTTGGCTGCCTCAGACCCGCGTGCTGATTTCAGGCGATAACTGGTATCACGCGTTCCCGAACCTTTACGCCATTCGCGGCACGCCCTATCGGGATTTTGCAGCTTGGGCGGAAAGCCTGACCTTGCTGGCAAGTTTCAAGCCCGAGGTTTTGGCCCCCGGTCACACGCTGCCCGTCCAAGGTGGCGACAAAATTCAAGAGGTGCTGAGCACAACGCGCGCGGCGATCTTGCATGTCATGCAAGTCACCTCCGACGGTATGGACGCGGGGCTACCATTGGATGACATCGCGGCCTCAGTCGCATTGCCGGAAGAGTTGGCTGATAAGCCTTGGCTGGGCGAATTTTACGGCAAAGCTGCGTGGTCGGCGCGGGCTTTTGCGTCAGGCACACTGGGTTGGTACGACGGCAATCCGACAAATCTTGGCACGATGTCATCGGCCACGCGTGCGGTCCATATCGCGCAGCTTGCAGGTGGGGTAGATGCCCTGCGCCAGCTGGCCGAGCAAACCGATGACCTGCAATGGCGGCTGGAGCTTTGCGATCACCTCGCAGCCGTCGGTCAGCCTGCACATGGCCTGAAAGCCGCGGCGATGGAGGCGCTGGCAGAGGTTGAGATCAACGCCACCGCGCGTAACACATATCTGTGGGAGGCCAAGCGCCTGCGCAACTTGGAGGCAGTACTTTGACGCCGCTTCCCGGCAACCTGCGCACGGCCAACGCGCTGTCATTCTTCTTTGCGATGGTGATCGTGGTCTATGCGGCGTCCGGGCCAATCTCGGAAGCTGTGCGCTGGTTTATCGAGGCAACGACCGCCGATTTTGAGGAGCTATCGCGCCGCGACCAGCGCCTATTGTTCCGCGAGCATTGGCTGGGCGCTGCCTATAAGGGCTTTGAGCGTTCGGTTTTCTTGCCCACCGGATTGATCCTCGGTCTGCCGGTGTTGATTTCTTTTGCGATCTCGTTTTTGACGCTGCCGCAGAAGATGCAGTGGGTGAATTGGGTGCTCGCAGGTGTCTCGACGGTCGTTATCATGGCTTGGGTCGTGAACCTGTTCTCGGTGGATGGGGGGACGTTGCCCTCGGCCAGCACGCTCGATTTCGCGCTGTTTCCGGTGGCGGTACTGCTGACACTGTATCTGACGGGGCGGCAGTTTGGGTCGTTCATCATCGGCTTTTGTCTGTTCTGGATCGTCTATTTCTTCGTGCGTGGGTTGCTGCCGGATTGGACCGGTATCCTTGCCGGATCAGAAAGCACGTTCGCGCAATCCATGCGGTCGATGGTGTTGAACTTCTGGGCGCAGACCGGCGGCATGTTTGGCCAACCCTTGCAGGTCGTGTCGGGCAACGTTCTGATATTTATCGTCTTTGGTGCGGTGTTGATGGCATCCGGCGCAGGCGAATTGTTGATGAAGATCGCCAATCGCATCACCGGCGGGCTAACGGGCGGGGCGGCACATGCGGCGGTGGCGTCCTCGGCGCTGTTTGGCACCTTGTCAGGGGCTGCAATATCTAACGTGGTCTCCACCGGCGTGATGACGATCCCGGTGATCAAAAGGTCCGGCTTCAAGCCTGCGTTTGCCGCAGCGGTCGAGGCGTCGGCGTCAACCGGGGGCCAAGTAATGCCGCCTGTTATGGGTGTTGTGGCCTTCTTCGTGGCAGGCCAGATCGGGCTTGAGTACCGCTATATTGTTGTGGCCGCGATTGTGCCTGCGATCATGTTCTATCTGGGCGTATTCTTGACTGTGTATTTTGAGGCGCGTCGCCAAGGGATTGGCCCGTTGCCACGTGAAGACCGTCCGGGGCTGACAGCGCGCGAGGGGCTGCAATGCTTGGTGTTCATCATCCCGCTTGGGACGCTGAGCTATTTTCTATTCGCGCAGCCTTCGGTGCCGAAAGCTGGCTTTTATGGCTTTATCGCCGCCGTGGGCAGTTCGCTGGTCTTGTTTCCGTCGTTCCGCAATTGGCGCCGCATCTATGACGCGTTCGCGTCCGCGGGGCGCATGGCCGGGTCTATCGTGGTGATCGTCGCGGCGATTGGCCTGATCGTGGGCCTGATCCAAGTGTCTGGCTTTTCAGGGCGCTTATCGCTTTTGTTGGCGCAGCTTGCAGACGGTCCACTGTTCGGCACGCTGGTTGTGGTCGCACTTGGCGCAATTGTGCTGGGTATGGGGCTGCCTCCGGGGGCGACGTATTTCATTATCGTGATTGCGCTGAGTTCGGGGATTGATGCTGTTGGTGTAGCACCGCTGAGCTTGCACATGTTCGTGGTGTTCTTCGCGGTCATGTCCACGGTCACGCCGCCTGTGGCGCTTGCGGCTTTTGCGGCTGCCCCGATTGCGGGCGCGGACCCGGTGCAGACGGGTTTTCAGGCCGCGCGTTTATCGCTGGCGGGTTTCCTGATCCCGTTCGTGTTCGTTTATCATCCGGCGGTGCTTTATAAGCTGCAAGTCGCGTTCGAATGGTTCGGCGAGGATCCGGTGCGCTCCAGCGCCATGATCGACATCACCACGGTCTCGTGGGGCGATTTCGGCTGGATACTTCTGGCCTTCACGCTGGCGCTCTGGCTGCTGACCTCAGCGCTAACCGGGTTTGAGAAAAACCGCCTGCATATCATAGAACGTTTTCTGCGGATCGGGATCGGCTTTGCCATCTTGGTCCCAGACATGACCATCGCGGTGCCTGCCTTTGTGGCAGGGGTCGCATTGGTCATCGCACACCGCTTCCTCAACGGGGAGCCTTCACCAGTCGACACCAAGATCGACACACCAAACACCAGCATCTAGGGAGGATTATTGATGCGACTAACGACCCTCACGGCAATCTCGGCGGTAGCTTTTTCCGGCGCAGCATTTGGCGAAACACAAACCCTGCGCATGGCCACGATTGCGCCAAATCTAGGCGCGGCCATCACGATGGCGACCTTCGCCAATATCGTGAATGACAACCTTGAAGATATCGAGATCGAGGTCTCCGGCGGCGGGGCCGCGACCTTGCACCAGGTTGAAGTGGCGCGCGGCAATCTCGAATTGGCGATGACTTCGCCCGTCATCTACAACCTGATGTCGGCAGGCCGCGCGATGTATGCAAACGAGCCTGAGGCACCAGAGCTGGCCGAGAACCTCCGCCTGCTGATGTGGTATCCATTCGGAGCGTACCACTACGCAGTGCGCGCCGACAGCGACATCCAAACTCTCGACGATCTGGAAGGCGCATCCGTGTTTCTCGGCCCCCAAGGCGGTGGTGCGTATAACGCGGCGCGCGGTTGGGTTGCGTCCACGACCGGGTTGATTGCAGGCGAAGATTTCGATGCGATTGTCGCCAACTGGCAGACCGGCTGGCAGGCGTTTCTGGACGGAAATATCGACGTCTATGTTGTGGGCTGCCTGACGCCTTGCGGCGCGTTCTTGCAATTCACCGAGACCGAAGAAGTCCGCTTCCTTGGCGCTGAAAGCGACGAAGGCGACGCGGTGGACGAGTTCCTCGGCGCGTTCCGCTTTAAGGCTGAAATCGTGGCAGATGGCTACGCGGGCCAGCGCAACGACGGACCTGTGACCTCGTTCGACACAGCTGTGGGCATCACCGTGCGCGCAGATTTGGACGAAGACACCGTCTACCAGATCACCAAGGCGTTCTGGGACAACCTCGACCAAGTGACCTCCGACGCGCCATGGGCCAAGGCCCTGGACGTCGAATTTGCAGCCACTCAGCGGGGCCTGGCGCAATTGCACCCCGGTGCAGCGCGCTACTACCGCGAAGTTGGCGTAATCGAGTAAGCTATGATCGGTGGGTGCCCGGCTTTTGTCGGGCACCCACGCCTCTTTACGTGCGCCGCCCTGACAGGCACATATGCGCCGACCTGTCTCAACCGAAGGCGTCCGCCATGACACTCCCCCGCAAAGAGCTGTTTCATCTGCCAGAGGGCGTGATCTACTTAGATGGCAACTCGCTCGGGCCGTTGCCCAAAGGGGTTGAGGCGCGGGTGGCGCAGGTCATTTCCGCCGAGTGGGGCGGGCAGTTGATCAAGGGTTGGAAGCAGTGCGGATGGATGGCGCAGCCGTCCGAGGTCGGCGATAAGGTCGGTCGCTTGATCGGTGCGCCTGCGGGATCGGTCGTGATTGGCGACACGCTGTCGCTGAAAGTATTCCAAGCCCTGTGCGCGGGTCTGAACATGCGGCCTGAGCGCAAGGTGATCTTGTCTGATACCGGAAATTTCCCGTCCGATCTGTATATGGCCGATGGCCTCGCGCGGCTGAAAGGCCAAGGGTATGCCTTGAAGACGGTCGCGCCTGAGGATGTCGCCGGCGCGATTGACGAGACCGTGGCCGTGGTGATGCTGACCCAAGTCGATTACCGCACCGGGCGGATGCACGGCATGAGCGCGGTGACGAAGCTCGCGCAGGATGCCGGGGCGGTGATGCTCTGGGATTTAGCCCATTCGGCAGGCGCGGTCGAAGTGCTGATCGAGGCCTCGGCCTGCGAACTGGCGGTTGGCTGCACCTATAAATACCTCAACGGCGGTCCCGGTGCGCCTGCGTTTATCTATGTGCGCCCGGACCTCGCAGACAGCATCGACCCCGCACTTGCCGGATGGCTGGGCCATGAAAATCCGTTCGCGTTCGAGGCGAATTACAGACCCGCCCCCGGCATTGAGCGGATGCGCGTCGGTACCCCGCCCGTGTTGCAAGTCGCAGCACTCGATGCCGCGCTTTCGGTGTGGGACGGGGTGGAAATGGCTGATGTGCGCGCCGCGTCGATGCGGTTGAGCGATCTGTTTATCTCGGAAGTTGAGGGGCGTTGCCCGGCGCTGACACTCAACAGTCCTCGGGATGCGACCCAGCGCGGTAGCCAAGTCTCTTTCAGCTTCGAGAATGGCTATGCTGCGATGCAGGCGCTCATCGCGCGCGGTGTGATTGGCGATTTCCGCGCGCCGGATGTGATGCGCTTCGGATTTACGCCGCTCTATATTGATGAGGGGGATGTGGTCGCGGCCGTCGGTATCCTTGCGGATATTCTGGACAATCGGCTGTGGGACCATCCAGACTACAAAACGACCAGCCGCGTCACCTAAAGGCTGCACGCTGGCCTTGCAAAATTGTCAGATCAATCGGCGCGCAGGCGCACGGTTTTGCGTGCTGAACGCCGCGCCAAAAGCGCGAGGTGAATGCTGGCAGCAAGTGCTGCGCTGGTAAGAAGGACGATGGCCATAGCCGCTTCCTCTTTCAAGTTTGCTGAATTTCTATCGCCACCTTAGCTTAATTGCGCAGCGAAGGGAACCCCGTGCCCGGCCCGGCGAAGGCGGTGTTTAGCCAATTCGCGTTACAAGGCGGGGGCGCGTTGCAGGGCAGGGGCGCGACTTCCTTAGGATATGTCCCACGTGGGAAACACTGAGGCCCCTTGAGTATGATTGTCGAAGTCTCCTGCACAAGCACCCAAAATTGACATTTTTGCGGTCACTATTCTGCCATTTGCGCGGCTTAGGTCTTGGGGGCTAATAGGGTAACGAGTGAATAGAGTGAGCGCCGCCAATGGGGTCGAGACACGTTCTTAAGCATGGATTTTTGTTCGCACAGGGGGCTGCCACCCGTTTGCGCGCCGTTGTCGATACAGAACCGCGATTTGCCGGGGCCTTCTCTACGCGCGATGCAGCACTTGCCAGCCTGCCAGCAGCCGAGCGCGCCGCCTATGACCGCGATGACATTGCCGATGTCTCACTTAACATGATGAGCCAAATCGCACTTTGTGACTATCCGGTGCTGCTGTGGTTGGATCGGTTGATCCGCGAGAACCACACTCTGTCTTTGCTGGATGCAGGTGGCCATGTTGGCACCAAGTTCTTGGCGTTCTCGGATCAACTGCCCTTGTCGCAGATTGATTGGGCGGTTTGGGATCTGCAAGCGTTGCTGAAGGCCGGGCGACAGTGGCAGCGCGAGGGGCGCTTGCCCAAGGCCATACGCTTTGTCGACACGCCCAAGGATGCGGGTGATGTCGATCTGCTGTTGGCCTCGGGTCTTCTGCAATACCTCGATATCTCGCTGACCCAATTGCTGGGACAGATGAGCCGTTCGCCGCGCTACGTGATCCTCAATAAGGTCGCCACATGGCCTGACGACGAGATGGTCACGCTGGAACTGATCGGCTCGGCCCGCGTGCCCTACCGGATACGCAACAAGCCCGCGTTCGAGGTTGAGCTGGCCGAAGCGGGATACATAATCCGCGATAGCTGGACCATTGCGTCGCTGAGCCACCGTATCGGAACCCATCCTTGGCTCGGTGCGAGCGAGAGTATGGGCTATTTTCTCGAGCGCGCATGAGCCGGTGTTCACGGAGTCGAAACGATCGTTGGGCATATAGATGATTGATGGCACATGAACAACGATTGTTCGGCGCTGATTTCATGAAGTGCTTTGGATGAAAAGATTTATTAACAGGGCTGTATGGAGGCTTCTTGATGTGGATCGAAAGCGTGATCTGGCGGTCCGCAACCGAAATCCGCGCCCCAAGACGCCGGAATTTGCTATGTCTGTCAGCGCGTGCGCCGTGCCGGGGGGCAGTGTGGGCGCATCGTCTAAAAGGTCTGGTCCAAATCAAGCCCGATATCCGTAGGATACGAGGCCCCGCAGGAGCGATATATGACCCCCAACGGCACACCACCCCCCGCCAAGCGCGCTTTGAAAAAGTCGAAAGTCCGCAAGATTATTGCGGGTATTTGGGCCGATCTGCTGGGGGCCGACGCCATTGCCGATGACCGCACGTTTTTTGAGGCGGGCGGCACGTCGCTGCTGCTACTGCGCGCACGGGTAAAGATGCAGGACGCGCTCGGCATCGAGATTGCGCAAACTCAGTTGTTTGAGACACCGCGCTTGGGCGATCTGGCGGCTGTGCTGTGCGCGAAATTGGCCGATACTGTCGCGACTGCAAACACGCCGCTTGAGGCAGTCGAAGTCGCGGGACCTGAGATTGACGATAAAGCCATTGCCATCATTGGCTACGCCGCGCGCGTTCCGGGTGTGGCATCCACCGGCGCGTTTTGGGACGCGATCCAGCGCGGTGAAGACCTGATCGAGCGGTTTGATATAGCCGAGCTTGAAGACACGCTCGGCGCTGAGGCGCATGCTGATCCTGCGTTCGTGCCAGCGCGCTCGATCCTTGCAGATGTTGATATGTTTGATGCCAAATACTTCGGCATCCTGCCCGCTGAGGCCGCGCAGATGGATCCGCAAGCGCGTGTATTTCTTGAAATTTGCACCCAAGCGCTTGACCATGCCGCAATTGATCCGGCGCGGGCCACAGGACCCATTGGGGTTTATGCCGGGGCGACGCATTCAACATATTTGCTCAACAACATCATGGCCGACCGCGCAGGGCTTGAGGCGTTTACCTCAGGCTTCCAGCTTGAAAACTACAACACCTACACGGGCAATGTCGCTGACACATTGGCGACGCGGGTTGCGTTCAAGCTAAACCTCAAAGGCCCGGCAATGACCGTGTCGACGACATGCTCGACCTCGTTAACCGCGATAGCCCAAGCCGTGACGGCATTGCGCGCGGGCCAATGTGATGTGGCGCTTGCAGGCGGCGTGTCGATCACCTTCCCGCAAAAGCGCGGCTATGTGGCCAAAGAGGGCGGCATGGCTTCCCAAGATGGCACATGTCGCCCGTTTGATGCCGAGGCCCAAGGCACCGTTTTCGGCCACGGCGCAGGCGTGATTGTGCTGAAACCGCTGACGCTGGCGCGGGCGGATGGCGACAGGATTGTCGGCTTGATCCGAGGCGTTGGCATCAACAATGACGGGTCCGACAAAATCGCGTTCACCGCACCTTCGGTGGGCGGTCAGGTCGGTGCGATCAAGGCTGCCTATCTAGATGCGGCGGTCGATCCGGCAAGCATCAGCTACGTTGAATGCCACGGCACCGCGACGCCTTTAGGCGACCCAATTGAAGTGCGCGCACTGACCCAAGCGTTCGATGATGTGGACGGGCATGGGCGCATCGCGCTCGGTTCGGTCAAGGGCAATATCGGGCATTTGGATGCAGGTGCGGGCGTTGTTGGCGTGATCAAGCTGGTCGAGATGTTTCAGGCGCGCCAAATCCCACCGATTGCCCATTACAAAGCGCCAAACCCTCGGATCTCGTTTGCGGATGGTCCGTTCTTCGTGCCAGACGGCTTGAGCGATTGGCACTCAGATGGGCCGCGCCGCGCTGGGATCAGTGGTTTTGGCGTCGGCGGGACCAACGTGCATTTGGTGCTGGAAGAAGCGCCTGAGGACGAGGCGATTTCTGCCGAGGCAGCTGAGGTGCAAATCTTGCCGTTATCGGCCAAATCGCCGGAGGCCTTGCTGGTCGCCGCAGCCAGCCTTGCAGATGCGCTTGAGGCGTCAGATGCGCCGCTGTCGGACGTGGCATTCACCTTGCAACAGGGGCGCCAGTCGCACCCGTTCCGCATGAGCATTGCCGCCGAAGATACTGTAAATGCCGCGAAAAACCTACGCGATGCGCCCAAAGCCACACGTCGCGCCGCCAGTGCTCCACCGGTTGCGGTCCTGTTTCCGGGCCAAGGCACACAATTTCCGGGCATGTGTTCAGGTCTTTACGGGGCCGAGCCGGTCTTTACCGAATGGATGGACCGGGGGGCCGAGGCGTTGGCCGGGACGCTTGATCTCGATTTCCTCGGCTTGTTAACCACCGCAGATCCCGACGACAAAGCTGCCGCAGATGTCTTGCGCCAAACCTCCATCGCGCAGCCCGCGTTATTTGTGAGCTCCTTCGCGACCGCCCAGCACTGGATCGCCAAGGGCATCATGCCGAGCGCCTTTGTGGGCCATTCGGTTGGCGAGTTTGCCGCCGCAGCGCTTGCTGGCGTGATGTCTTTCGAGACCGCTTTGCAGCTGGTCGCTAAGCGCGGCGCGCTGATGCAGGACCAACCGCCGGGCGTGATGCTTTCGGTGCGCGCGACGCTTCATGAGGTCACGGCGCTGCTAGAGGACGTGGATCTCGCCGGAGCGAATGCGCCGAAATTGCAGGTTGTGTCTGGGACCGAGGACTCGGTTGCGCGTCTGGAAATTCGGCTAGAGGCGGCTGGCATTGCCCACCGCCGTCTGCACACCTCGCACGCGTTCCATTCGGTGATGATGGATCCGATTGCGCCTGCACTGATGGACGCCTTCGCACAAGTTACTTTGAGCGCGCCGAATATTCCGCTGGTCTCGACCGTGACAGGCGCATGGATGACGGACGCCGAAGCCACGGATCCAGCCTATTGGGCAGGCCAAGCCCGCGCGCCGGTATATTTTGCCAAAGCACTTGAGACGCTTGCCGACGAGGCGGAATATGCCCTGTTGGAAGCCGGCCCCGGAAAGACGCTCAGCACGTTTTGCGCCCAAACCCTCAAGCGTGACCAACATGCTGGGATCATCTCGTCTTTGCCCGGAGCGGGCGCGCCCGGAACGGCTGCGTTTACCACTGCGCAGGCCACAGGCGCGCTTTGGTCTGCGGGTGTCCCGCTCGATTGGGGGCGCGCGACAAAACGCGGTCAGCGCAAGGTCGTGCTGCCCGGTCCGGTTTTTCTAAAAAAACGCCACTGGATTGATCCGGTGGCCTCCCAAGCGGCACCCCACGCCGCCCTTGTTGCCAGTCCCTCCCATGCCCCGGAGTTGTCTCTTATGTCCCAAGTCGCCCCCATTGCCGCTCCTCGCATTGACCGTTTGATTGGCGAGGTCACCGCCCTGTTTGCCGATCTGTCCGGCGAGGACCTAAGTGCAGATGACCTCGATAATCCGTTCCTCGAGTTGGGTTTTGACAGCCTGTTTATGGGCCAAGCGGCGCAAGCGATTGCCAAGACCTTCGGCGTTCAAATGACGTTCCGTAGCTTGCTAAGCGAGCATCCGAGCCTTGGGGCGTTGGCGCGCCATCTTGATGCGTCGATGCCTGCGGACGTGACGCCAGTTGCGCCGCCAGTCGCCGCACCCGCACCCGCCGTCGCCGCGCCTGCTGTGGCAATGCCTGTTGCACATGCCATAACCCCGATTGTCGCGTCCTCCGACACCAGCGCGATCATACAGGCGCAGATGCAAACGATGCAGGCAGTGTTCGCACAGCAATTGCAGGCGCTTGGTGGCCGTAGTTCAAGTGCGCCGCAAGCTATCGCCGCACCTACTCCTGCTCCTGTACATGCACTGGCCCCGGTCCGCACCGATATGCCGAAAGCGATCGCGGCTCCAAAGCCTGCCGATAAGCCCGCAGCATTCAAGTTTGGCCGTGGCCCGAACCTGTCAGGCGCAGACCTGACGCCCGCCCAGATTGTCTTTGCCCAAGACCTCGCGCGGGACTATTCTGCGCGCTACTCCGGCTCCAAATCGCACACGCAAACTTACCGCGCCGCCCATGCCGATCCGCGCAGCGTCGCGGGCTTCCGGCCCGAATGGAAGGAGCTTGCGTTCCCCATCGTTGCCGCCAAAGCCAAGGGCGCATGGATCGAGGATGTCGACGGCAACCAGTTGCTCGATCTCGTCAACGGGTTCGGCCAGACAGCGTTCGGACACTCGCCTGATTTCGTCTCCAAAGCGGTCGCGGCACAAATGGAGACGGGCTATGCGCTTGGTCCCCAAGCCGATCGTGCTGGCCCAGTTGCTGCGCGCCTGTGCGAGATGTTGGGACATCAGCGCGTCACCTTCTGCAACACCGGGTCCGAGGCCGTTATGGCCGCGATGCGTCTGGCGCGTGCGGTCACGGGTCGCGAGCGGATTGTTGTGTTCTCTGACGATTATCACGGCCAGTTTGACGAAGTCCTAGTTAAAGGCAAAGCGCGCGGCGGCGAGCCGACTGCATTGCCCATCGCGCCTGGAATCCCGCGCGCGGCGGTGTCGAATATGGTGGTGCTTGATTACGGCCCCGATGCCTCGCTCGAATGGATCAAGGCCCATGCCGACGAGATCGCGGCCGTGGTCGTAGAGCCTGTGCAAAGCCGCAATCCGCACCATCGCCCGGCTGATTTTGTCCGCGCGCTGCGCAAGATCACGGCTGAGACCGGGTCTGCACTGGTCATTGACGAGGTGGTCACGGGCTTTCGCACCCATAGACGCGGCATGCAGGGCGTCTGGGATATCCAGCCCGATATGGCGACCTACGGCAAGGTGATCGGCGGCGGTATGCCCATTGGTCTGCTTGCTGGCGACGCAAAATTTATGGACGCGCTTGATGGCGGCATGTGGGAGTTTGGCGATGACAGCGCACCCCAAGTGGCCCCAACGTTCTTTGCGGGCACTTTCGTGCGCCACCCGCTTGTTGTCACCGCAATCGAAGCGGTGATGGACTATCTCGACGGCGAGGGTGACAAGCTCTGGGTGGATGCGGCCGCCAAGGTCGAGGGGCTTGCGGGCCGTATGAACGCAGCGCTTGTGGCGCGCGGTTTACCAGAGTTGGTGAAGACCTATTCCAGTTGGTTTGTGCTTAAGACCACCGCCCATGATCCGCGCGCGACATTGCTTTATCCGCTGATGCGGTTGCAGGGCGTGCATCTGCTCGATGGGTTCTGCGGGTTCCTGACGACCGAGCATACGGACGCCGATTGCGATACCGTGCTTGGGGCGTTTGAGGTGGCTTTGGACCGGTTGCAGGCTGTGGGCATTCTTGCGGCTGAGGGTCCGGTCAGCTTGCCTGTTCCGTCTGTTGCAGCTTCCAGCCCCGTGCCGCTGACCGAAAGCCAGCGTGAAATTTGGATGGTCCACCAGCTTGGGGATGTTCCTGCGACGGCGTTCAATGAAAGCGTGTCCCTGCGGATTGAGGGCGAGCTGGACGGGGCAATGCTGCAAACCGCACTCGGAAATGTCGTGGCCCGCCATGATGCACTTCGCTCGCGCTTTGCCCGCGATGGGGCAAGTTTTACGGTGGATGCGCCTGATACGTTTGACCTCAAGACCCAAGACTACCGCGGCACGTCCGATCCCGAGGCCGCATTGCAAGAATTGCTCGCTTGCGACGCGCGAACGCCGGTTGATCTGGTAGACGGGCCCGTGATGCGCGCGACGCTTGTGACCCTCGGGGCGCAGAGGCATGTCTTGATGATGACGGCCCATCACATCATCTGCGATGGCTGGTCGTTCAACACTGTGGTCGAGGATCTGAGCGCGCTCTACACCGCCGCCGTCAATGGCACCGACGCTGCCTTGGCTGATGCACCGTCTTTCGCGCAGTTCGCGCAAACCCCGGCACTGATCACGCCTGAACCTGACACCAAGGCTTACTGGCGCGCGGTCATGGCGGACGTTCCAGCGTTGCCCGAACTGCCAACTGACCGGGCCCGCCCGATCCAGCGCAGCTTCAACGGTGCAACGGTGGCGACCACGATCCCTGCCGAGCGCATTG
Source organism: Dinoroseobacter sp. (assembly GCA_034111085.1). Classification (GTDB taxonomy): domain Bacteria; phylum Pseudomonadota; class Alphaproteobacteria; order Rhodobacterales; family Rhodobacteraceae; genus Dinoroseobacter. The sequence continues at coordinate 41,878 of JAWUXZ010000015.1, read as the reverse complement.
CCACGCTGAAAAAGGCGGGGGGCAAGATGGGGGCGACCTTGTTTGCGACCTTGCTTGCCGGGGTGCAGATGACGCTTGGGCGGCTTTCGGGCTCCAACCAGGTTGTTGTGTGCGTGCCTATGGGTGGCCAAGCGCATTTGCCGGACCAGTCACTTGTCGGGCATCTGGTGAATTTCCTGCCGATCCGGGCTGATTTCGATCCGGCTGAGCCCGCAAACGCGCAGGTCGCCCGCGTCGCCAAAGCGGTTATGGACGGGTTTGACCATGGCAATTACACGCTTGGCACGCTTATCAATGACCTCGACGTGGCGCGCCAATTGGGCCGCCTGCCGATCAGCGAAGTGCAGTTCAACCTTGAGCGCGTTCCCGAAGGCATCGCTTTGGGTAAGGCCACTGCACAGATGAAGGGCAACCCGAAAGCAGGCGTGAATTATGACCTGTTCTTCAACTGTGTTGAGGGTGCCGAGGGCGTGCGGATCGAGGTCGACTATAACGTCGATCTATACGACCGCAGCACGATTGAGCGCTGGGTGCGTCACCTCGATACGCTGCTTGGCGCGGTGGCTGAGACGCCGGAGCGTGCTATCGCCGATCTGCCGCTTCTGACTGCGCCGCAGGAGCTGTCTCTGGCCCAAAGCAACAACGAGACAGGCGCTCCGTTTGACCGCGCAGCCCGGATCGAAGATCTGGTGGCGGCGCAAGTTGCAGCCACACCGGACGCGGTTGCCGTGACCGGAATCGACGGGGTGTTGAGCTACCGTGAACTGGCCGCGCAGTCCGATGCATTGGCCGCACAGATCCAAATGCAGGTCGGCACCAAGGCGTCGCGCGTTGGTGTCGCTTTACCGCGCGGTTCTGGGTTGCTGGTTGGGTTGCTCGGCGTGTTGAAAGCGGGTCATGCCTATGTGCCGCTCGATCCAGGCCAGCCCATCGCGCGCCAACGCGCGGTTCTTGAAGCAGCCTCGGTATCGGCTGTGATCGCGCCGGCGGATATGTCCGGCGTGCTAACCGAAGGCTTGTTGATCCACGCGATTGATCCTCTGTCAGTATGCGCCGGCGCGCAGCCGGAAGACACAGATCGCGGTGCGCAGGACACGGCATACGTGATCTTCACATCCGGCTCGACCGGTGCGCCCAAAGGTGTCGCGGTTCCGCACCGGGCGGTGGTGAATTTCCTGACCTCGATGGCCGTCGCACCCGGTCTGAGCGCTTCCGATAAGCTGCTGTCGGTGACCACGGTTTCCTTTGATATTGCGGTGCTGGAGCTGTTCTTGCCCCTCATCGTGGGTGCGCAGGTCGAGATTGCCAGCCGCGAAGATATCCTCGACGGGTTCCGTCTGGCCAAGCGTGCAGGCGAGGGCAATATTACCGTCATGCAGGCCACACCGACCTTGTGGGCGATGTTGTTGGAAGCTGGTCTAACCCCGCACTCGGGTCTGAAATTGCTGGCAGGTGGCGAGCCGTTGCCACAGGATTTGCCCGCACGTTTGATGGCGCACGGGGCCGAATTGTGGAACATGTACGGCCCAACCGAGACGACGATTTGGTCCACGATTGCCAAGCTGGAACCCGGCGCACCCGTGAGCATCGGCAAACCCATTGCCAACACCCATATGCATGTGCTGGACGCCGCAGATCACCTCTGTGCCCAAGGCGTTGTAGGCGAGTTAAACATCGGTGGTGACGGCCTGGCCGAAGGGTATTTCGGGCGCGACGACTTGACCGAAGCGGCGTTCCGCATGGTCGAGATCGCAGGTCAAGCGCACCGTTTATATAGAACCGGCGATCTGGCAATGCGGCGCGCTGATGGCAGCTTGCATTTGCTGGGACGGCGCGATGGACAGATCAAACTGCGCGGCTACCGGATCGAGCTCGGCGAGATCGAGGCGCAATTGCGCGGTGACCCGTCGGTGGCAAATGCGGCCGTAGCGCTGCGCAAGGGTCCATCTGGGGCCGATCAACTCGTCGGCTATCTGGTTGCGGGCGAAAGCGCATCCATCGACATTATCGCCACCTCCGACCGCCTTGCCGGGGCGTTGCCTGACTACATGGTGCCGACCGCGTGGAAGGTGATGGCGGACTTGCCGCAAACCGCCAATGGCAAGTTGGACCGCAAGGCGTTGCCCGAGCCAAACCCGGTGGAGGCCATGCGCCTGCGCGCCGTGGAGGCCCCAAAAGGCGGGCTCGAGGCGCAGATCGCGGCAATCTGGAAAGACGTGCTGGGCAGCGATGTTGTCTCGGTGACCGATACGCTGCAACAGCTTGGGGCCGATAGCCTCGATATCTTCCGGATCGCGTCGCGGTTGATGGCGGCTGGTCTGCCACTAGAGGCGCGCGATGTGTTTGCACATCCCTCGATCAGGGCGCTGGCTGAGCATGCGGCAAGTGCGGCGGCGACCCCAGAGCGTCCATCGCTGCAAGATTTCGTGCGGACGCGCCAGACCGGCTAGAGTTGCGGGAGGGGCAAGTGTCCCTCCCGGACCTGCACCTTTATCATGGCTCCGTCGGTAACGGCGGCAAGTGCGCCTGAGAACGCTGGACCTGTGTCCAGATCGGTCAGCGCCCAGTTTCGGGCATCAGGCATGGGGGGCGTGGTGCGCAGGACTTGGGCATTGATCTGTCGGCCAAGGCTGACATCGAACCCAGCGAGATCGGCGTAAAGCCCGTCTCCTGTTGCCTTGATCACCGCCTCCTTGCGCGTCCATGTCTGGAAAAAGCCAAGCTGCCAATCCTCGGGCGGCAGAGCCTCGATCGCGGTTTGCTCAGCAGCAGAGAAAAAGCGCCGGGCCAGATTGTGCTCGATGGGGCGGTGCGCCTCAATATCGATCCCGAGGTGCAGTTGGGGCGCATCCGGTGCCACGGCCAGTGCTGCCCAGCCGCCTGAATGGCTGAGATTAAACGCAGGCCCGTCAGCAAGTGCTGGCTTTTTCTGTGCTACGGTTTGGAAGTTAAGTGCACCGGGTGCGCACCCGACATAGCCGCCGAGAATTTCGCGCAAATGGCCGCGGCCAATGACAAAGCGGGCTTTATCGCGGGGCTTTAAGAAGCGATTGGCGCGGGCCAGTTCATCCGGTGTCAGCCATGCTTGATGGGCCGCGACCTCGTCGTCACCGCGGTCGAGACGCCAAAACCAAAGATCAATCTGAACTGCCATCACCGCCTCGTCCGCCGCCTGCGTAGACTAACGGGAACCGACCCGCGAAGACCAGCCGAGACTACGTGCCAGCGCCTAGAGACGGGTCAGCCGCGCGTTCAAGATACCTGCAAGCACGTCAGCGCCTTCGCGTTGGAACGCGTCCTCATGCCAGCCAGGCAGGTCATAGACGGGCGTGTCGGCGGCCAACAACCCTTGCCAACCGAACAGGCGCGCACGTGCATTGCTGTGCTGACCGTCGGTTTGGAAAAGGATTGCTTCACCTGCGTAAGCGCCAAACTGCGCAGGTTTCATCAATGCAAAAAGCTTATAATTGATCTCGAGCTCACGCAGCTCGGCATCGGTGGTTTCACTCATGCGGCCCTTGGCAATCAGGCGGAGTTTGAGAAAGCGGTTTTTGGCCCAGAACTCGTCCCAGCTGAGTTGGCCGCGCCTTTTCTGGCCGATATATTGCTGCCATCGGCGCAGGCGCTTCACCCAGCGGCGCATTTTGCGCGCCAGTGGTGTGCCATCCTTAAATGCGCCCGGTGCCCAGCTGTCGACCATGACGAGCATTGGATCTCCAGCCATCTGATCTGCAATCGCGCGGGCCAGAACGCCGTCAACACAGTGGCCCATCAAGGCAACGGGGCGGGTGCCAGCGGCTTCGGTCACCAAGGCTGCTGCATGCTGCGCCAGCACCTGCACAGCATCTGGCTGGCTAAGCGCTGAGGTGTTTTCGAGATGCAGCGAAACCGTGCGCGCGCCTAATTTGCGTGCGATGGTGTGGAACAAAAACGGCTGGTTGATCGTAACAAGAAGCGGGGACATGCCAGCGCCTTTACCAAGCTCGATCATGCGCCATGGGTTTGTGCCGTCGCGCGGTACTGGGGCCGCCACCGCGTCCACGGTTGCAGCCAAGCCGCGCAAGGTTGGGGCTGCGAGAAAATCGGTGATGCTGGGGCGCACGCCGCATAGGTTTTCCAGCCGCGCCAGCATCCGCAGTGCCAGAAGCGAGTGTCCGCCAAGGTCGAAGAAATCGGCGTCACATGCGTTTGCGGGCAGTCCCAAAACTTCAGCCCAGAGCATCGCAATCTTATCGACGGTCTTGCTGGGCGCAGGTATTGCTTCAGGGGGGGCTGCGAAGATCGACGTGGTTTGCGTAGGCGTATTGGCGACGACGGCCATGTTGGATAGCGCCACGTCAGGTGCCGTAAACGCGTCCTCAAACGTCTTCAGGATCAGCGCAGACAGCGCCTCGATCCGCGACGCATCAAACCGGTCCGCATCATAGTCGATCATCATTTTCCAGCCGGATTTGCGTCCCATGATCTGGACGTTCAAATCATGGGTGATCCCCGGCGTGGCCGAGGCCACCGAGGCCAGCGAGACCGCGCCGTAGTCGTGCTCTTCCAAGAACACTTGGCCCAGCCCAAAGAACACCGATGCCAGCGGCGTGCGCAGCGGATCGGGGCGCGCGTGGATTTGGCGCGCAACATCATCAAACGGGTGGTCGGATTGTGCCAGTGCCGCGCGCACGACTTCGCCCGATTTGTCGGTCACGTCTTGGAGCGTCTTGGCATCCTCAAGCCGGTAGCGCAGGATCACCGGGTTCACGAACACGCCGATCAGGACTTCCAACTCAGGCGCTTCGCGGCCTGCGACAGCGGTGCCAAAGCAGATGTCGCGCGCGCCGGTTTCTCGGTGCAGGGCGGCGGCAAAGATGGCAGCACCAAAAGCGAAGGGCGACAGGTTTTGCGCGCGCGCGGAGGTGGCGATTTGGTTTGCGAAGGCCGGGCCAAGTGCTGTGTCCAGCCGGACACCGTTGCGGACGCCAAGAGGTTTTCGAGACGTGTCACTTGGTAACTCGAAATAGGGTGCTGCGCCGAGTGTCTCGACCCAAAACGCACCGCTTTTGGCACGCGCAGGACTGTCGGCGCAGGCCGCTTGCCACTGCGCATAATCGCCATATTGCAGCTGCAAAGCTGGCAAGTCTGCGGGGTCACCGGTTTCTTCTGCCGCGATCAACGCGCCGATTTCACGGCCAAGCACGCGGATGGAGAACCCATCAAAGACCGCATGATGCACCGCGATCAACAGCATCGCGCGCTCAGGCGCAAACCGCACCAATGTCAAGCGGAACGGGCAGGGCTTGGACAGATCAAACGGCGATGTCGAGACCTCGCGGACGATGCGCCCAATCCGGGCTTCGCGCTCGACCTCGGGCAGCGAGCGCACGTCGATCATGCCCATACGGAACTCGACGCGGGGCTCGACTTCTTGGATGATCTCGCCGTCAACTTCGATCAACCGGGTGCGCAGAATCTCGTGGCGGTCGATGATCTGCCCCATCGCGCGCTCGACGCTTTCGTTGTGAAAGCTGCCGCGTAATTCCCACTGGATCGCCAGATTGCTGCCGGTGAAGTCTGGGATCGTTTGGTCCAGATACTGAAACCGCGCCTGCGCCGAAGTGGCCGGAAATCTAGGGAGCTCGGCGTGGAAGGGGGCAAGCGCGTCCATGACTACTCTCAAACTAACAACAGGAACTGGGGCTGACATGGGACTTTCACCGCTCGCAACTCAGCTGTCAATTTCAAGGACAAATGCAGCAGCAATAGGGTGCAATCGGCGCAACAATCAGACCCTTCGTTCAGTTTAGTTTACGCGTGCTCAACAGCGCAGGCTGGCCGCATGGCGTTCGCGCAGGTCTTGTCCGGCACTTCGCACAGCCTCGGCGATGACTTGGAACTGCTCGGCCAAGGGGCTGGTCTTGCGCCAGATCATGCCAATCGTGCGCGACGGTTGCGGGTCGGGAAAGCGCCCGACCGACACATCTGCCGAGCGCCGTTCTACCGCAACGGCCATTTCTGGCAGCAACGTGACCCCAAGCCCAACACCGACCATCTGCACCAACGTGGACAACGAGCTGCCATCGAGGCCCGCCCAGGGTCGTACCGTTTGCATAGAACAAAACGACAAAGCTTGATCGCGAAAGCAGTGACCTTCTTCCAGCAGCAGCAGGCGCATTTCGCGCAACATATCAGCGTTCGGCACCGGTTTGTCTGCGTCGCTGAGGGGGCGGACGAGCACGAAAGATTCGTCAAATAGCGGGACCTCTGCAAAGGCGGGTTCGGATACAGGAAGTGCCACAATCGCTGCGTCTAGGCGTCCCTCGCCGAGCTCGCGGATCAGCTTTGGCGTCATGGTTTCGCGCACATGGATGTCGAGGGCCGCGTGGCTTTCGCTGAGCGCCCGGATCAACGTCGGCAGCAGGTAGGGCGCAATCGTGGGGATCACGCCAAGACGCAGGCGCCCAACCATCTGGTCTTGGGACGCGCGCGCAAGATCGCCCAGCTCGTCCACGGCGCGCAAGATCTCGCTGGCGCGCTCCGCTAAGGCCTCGCCAAGCTGGGTCAGGCGAATTTGGCGCGGGCCGCGTTCGATCAGTTGGGTGCCGAGAGTTTCTTCCAACTCTTTGATCTGCATCGACAAGGCAGGCTGCGAGATCGCGCAAACCTCGGCTGCACGACCAAAATGGCCTTGGTGGGCAAGGGCCTCGAAATAGCGAAGCTGCTTCAATGTGAGGTTATTCATAAGGTCAGCTTATCAGAACAATCAGAAAAACCAACTTACTCTAATGGTCGAGGCTTGGTATGCCCATCCCTAAGAGTCCTGATGTGAGTCTGCCGCCGTGCAGCATTTTGGACCCAACCGCACATACCTACAGCACATCGGAGAGACCCCATGGACGGATCCCAAATCGAAGGCGGCAAATGCCCCGTCATGCACGGCGCGCGCAAAGAGCAAGCCACAGGCAGCACCGCCAACCAGCATTGGTGGCCGAACCAATTGAACCTCAAAGTGCTTAACAAGAACGCTCCGCAGGGCAACCCGATGGACGCGGGCTTTGACTATGCCGAAGCGTTCAAGGGCGTCGATCTGGATGCTTTAAAGGCTGATCTGACCGCTCTGATGACCGATAGCCAAGACTGGTGGCCCGCGGATTACGGCCATTACGGCGGTTTGTTCATCCGCATGGCATGGCACTCGGCCGGAACCTACCGCACCTTTGACGGGCGCGGCGGGGCGGGCTCGGGCACCCAGCGGTTTGCGCCCCTGAACTCGTGGCCCGACAACGGCAACCTCGATAAAGCACGCCGCCTGCTATGGCCCATCAAGCAAAAATACGGCGCGGCCTTGTCTTGGGCGGACCTGATGATCCTCGCGGGTAATGTCGCAATTGAAAGCATGGGCGGGCCTGTGTTCGGCTTCGGCGGCGGACGCTCGGACGTTTGGGAGCCTGAGGAAGACATCTATTGGGGCCCAGAAAGCGAATGGCTGGCAACGTCTGACCAAGCCGATAGCCGTTATTCAGGCGACCGCGAGTTGTCCGATCCGCTGGGCGCTGTGCAGATGGGCCTGATCTACGTGAACCCCGAGGGCCCGGACGGCAATCCCGACCCGCTGGCCTCGGGCCATGACGTGCGCGAGACCTTTGGCCGGATGGCGATGAACGATTACGAGACCGTGGCGCTGGTTGCGGGCGGTCACACCTTCGGCAAAGCCCATGGCAACGGTCCTGGCGAGCATGTTGGCCCCGAGCCGGAAGGCGCGCCGATTGAGGCGATGGGTCTGGGCTGGCTGTCCACCCACGCGTCGGGCAAGGGCGGCGATACGATCACTTCTGGGATCGAGGGCGCTTGGAAGCCGAACCCAACCACTTGGGATATGGGCTATTTTGAGGTTCTGTTTAAATACGATTGGGAGCTGTCGCATTCGCCGGCGGGCGCGCAGCAGTGGCATCCGATTGACTGTGCGGCCGAGGATATGGTTGTGGACGCGCATGACCCCTCAAAATCGCACCGCCCGATGATGACGACGGCGGATATGTCGATGAAGATGGACCCGGCTTACGTGAAGGTCAGCCGCCACTTCCTTGAGAACCCAGAAGAATTTGGCGATGCATTCGCGCGTGCATGGTTCAAGCTGTGCCACCGCGATATGGGGCCGAAAGCCTGCTATCACGGCAAGGACGTGCCTGCGGAAGACCTGATCTGGCAAGATCCGGTTGCGGCTGGTCCTGCATTGTTGGACGCGGATGTGGCTGATCTTAAAGGACAAATCTTGGCGACGGGGCAATCTGTTTCGGCGCTGGTGAAGGCGGCTTGGGCTTCAGCCTCGACTTTCCGCGGGTCTGATAAGCGTGGCGGGGCGAATGGCGCTCGGGTTCGGTTGGCTCCGCAAAGTGGTTGGGACGCGAATGATCCGGCGGAATTGTCGGGTGTTTTGAAGGCCTTGGAAGGTGTGCAAGCCGGGTTTGGCAAGCCGGTTTCGATGGCGGATCTGATTGTTCTGGGTGGTTCGGCTGCGGTGGAAAGTGCAGCCAAAGCAGCGGGTTACGACGTATCTGTTCCGTTCGCGGGCGGTCGTGGAGATGCGAGCGCCGAGCAAACCGATGCCGAGAGCTTTGCTGTGCTGGAGCCGAAAGCTGACGGCTTCCGCAACTTCCTCAAGGGCTCGCAAATGCGCGAACCTGCTGAAATGCTTGTAGATAAAGCGTCTTTGCTGAACTTGTCAGCGCCTGAAATGACTGTGCTTATTGGCGGGATGCGGGCGCTTGGGGCGAATTCTGGCGGGTCTTCTGTCGGTGTATTTACCGATACGCCGGGAACGTTGGACAACGCGTTTTTCCGAAATATCGTTGATATGTCAGTGACTTGGAGCAAAGCTGGCGACGGCTATGAGGGGCGTGACGCCTTGGGCGCGGTCAAGTGGACCGGATCGGCTGTGGACATGGTGTTTGGGTCGAACTCGCAACTGCGCGCGTTGGCTGAGGTCTATGCGTCTGATGATGCGGGGGCGAAATTTGTCAATGATTTCATCGCCGCATGGGTAAAAGTGATGGAGCTGGACCGGTTCGATCTGGCCTGAATTGGCTTGATCTGACCTGATCTGGCGGCTTTGCTGAGACTTTGAACCGCGTCCCTTCCGGGGGGCGCGGTTCTTTACGTTTTGGTAACGAAATCGGCCGGGTTGACAGTTTGTGAACCTGATTTGGAGGTATGTTGATAGATTGTGAACCGGTGGCGCGGTTGGACGGGCAGGTGCCTCCGGCGGGGATATTTGGCAAAGCTAAGGGTCTAGCGCGTTAGGAGAGGCGGGCGATGACGGCGTCGGCTTTTGGGAATTGATTTTCGAATGTGATCGCCCAAGGAATGTGCCCGCCATCGCGGAGCACCTGTGCTGCCTCGGTTAATTGCGCGCGGGCGCGGAGGACAAGATCGCGGTTGTTGGTGCGGTCGGCAAGCGTGATTAAAGCGGAGCTTGGGTTGCCGATCGTCGCGGCCCATTCAAGCGGGACACGGTCGCGGGTGTTTTCTTCGAGCGCTGCACAATAGGCGGTGACGGCATCCTCAAGGCGCTCGGTTCCGGTTTCGCGTTCGCCGAGGGTTTGGAGGACGGTGCCGAGATCGTTGAGTGCTGACCCTGATTGGTCGGCGGTTTGTGCGGCCTGCGTGCTGGCGCGGGCGAGGATGATAGAGACCTCGAGGTCGAAGTTCAGGCCCTTGTCGCGGCCGCGCTCATACCAATTGATAAAGACCATGCGCAGGGCGTTGAACTGGGCGGCTGGGTCTGGGGTGTCAATGGGGAGTTTCTTAAGCTCGTAGGTTGCGGCGGCGTCACTGTCGCGGGTGAGGATCGCTTGGGCGATGCCTTTGTCGTAGAGACGGATCAGTCCGGCCTCGGCGCGGGATTCTTCTTCGGCGATGAGGGTGGCGGCGTCGTCGATTTGGCCGTCCTCGTTGAGGGCATCGACTTGCTTGAGGATCGCATCAACGGCGGCATCGGTATTGGCGGGCAGGGCGTTCTTGGCGATTTCATCAGCGGCGACGGTTAAGGCGCGTTCGAGGCCGCGCAGGGCGGCTTCGAAATCGGATGGGTTGCCTTCGGCGTAGCGGCGGGCGAGGGCGATGAGCATACCTTCTTGCACGCCAAGCTCGCGCGCAAGGTCGCGTTCACGGTCGATAAGTTGATCGACCTTGGCGTTCAAATCCTCCAGCAGGGTGATCTCGACGCGTTTTTCGCGCAAAAGCTCCATCACCATTTCTTGGGTGAATACGTCGCGATATTTCTCGTTCTGACGAAAGATGTCGAACGCGGCTTGCAGGGTTAGGGTGATGGCGGTGCGAGTGCCGGGGTCTTCGCCTTTGAGCGCGTCCGGGAAGACCTCGCGCACAAGCGCCGTGGGCAGGTCGCCAGATTTGACGGCTTTAGTCATGCGCACGGGGTCGAATTTGATGGGAGTCTTGGCGGATTTGAGAAGCTCGGCGGCGGCGGTGATCTCGCCCTCGGAGATGTCTCTGGAGGCGGAGAGGGCTGTTAGGACGGCGTCTTTGGCGGATTTGACGGTATTGGCATCGCACTGCGCCCATTTCTCAAGCCCGATGGTGGTGAGCACGGCGACGGGAATGATTGCGGAGGCCAGCGTTGCCCCGCCTGCGATGACGCCAAGGGCTGCGAGGCACAGGGCGGAGCCGTGTTCGGCAAGGGTTTCGCGGTTGCTCATGTGGTGCCTCGGGTGGTTTGGAGCATTGAGGCAAGTTATGAGCGAGGCGTCAAGGCATCCCAACACGCCTTTGGACCAGACCCAGCTTGCGCGCTGTGTCTGGCCGTTTGGTCCTATCTGGCTTATTTGGCGGGCGCGCTTGTGCCTTGGCCTAGCGCCCCAGTTGGAACGTCACGCCGTTGGACATTGCAAAGCCCCCGTCGAGGCGGCTCTGGATGGTCATGCAGGACTGGCCGAGCAGGGGCCCGGAGGTCATGTTGGTGCAGAATGATCCGTCTGTTACGGTCCAAGTCCCCTCACCTGCGAGGCTGCTGCCGCTGATGCGCACGAAGCCATCTTCATCGTAAAGCACCATCGATTCAATGCCTTGCTGATATGACACCAGACGCATGCCGATGAACTTATCCTCGATCTGCGCATCGGTCATGTTGGACGCGAGCACGGGCGAGGTCGTGGCGATTGCGGCGGCGAGGCCGAGGAGGATGGATTTGATACGCATGGAACGCTCCCTCTAGGTTTGGAAGGTAAAACTGGACATGACTGCGCCGGGCTTGGGGGGCCGCGACGCGGTGCTATGACGGCGTTCTAGCGTCTTGTTGTGGCGTTTTCAGGGCAGAGGGGGCGGTTTTTGGACGACTGGTTTGGCGCGCAGGGTGACCCAGAGGGCGGCGCTGACTACGAGGACTGCACCGATCCAAAATGAGGGTGTCGGGACCTCGTTGAACGCCAAGTAGCCGACGCTGACCGACAAGATCAGGCTGAGGTAGCTGAGCACCGACAAGAACCCGGCCTCACCGAAGTAGTGCGCGCGCAGAAAGCACAGTTGCGCGCTTTGTGCGAAGACGCCGACGAGGATCAGGAAGGGCAGATGCTGGGGGGCGACGGGCGTCCAGTTGAGGACGGCGAAGGGGGCGGAAAAGGCGGCGAGGCCTGCGGTGTAGAAGGTCATCATGACGATCTCGGGCGCGCTGCGTAGACGGCGGGTGATGATGATTGCGCCGGAGCCTGTGAGGATGACGAGGGCGAGGGCGGCGAGGCCCCAGCTCCAATCCACGCTATCGGGGTTGAGCGCGATCAGCACACCAAGCAGGGCGATGGCAGCGGCACTCCAGCGGCGTTTTCCGATGGTCTCGCCGAGGATCAGCGCGGCCATAACCATGGTGACGAGGGGCCGCGTGAAGTTCATCGCAGTGAACACGGCGAAGGGCACGCGGGAGATGGCGAAGAAGCTCGACGTAAGGGTGATGACGGACAGGGCGACGCGCAGGAGGTGGAGTTGAAGATGTGCGATGCCCCGGAAGGACGCACGTCCCCGCCAGATCAGCGGGGAGATCAGCACAAGGCCGACGCAAGCGCGCAAGAACACGATCTGGAACGCTGAGTAGTCGAGGCCAAGCGCCTTGACGATTGCCAGCGCCCAGATGTTGAGCGCCAGATCCGACAGCAGCCAGACCCCGCCGCGGATATTGTCGCGCGGGGCCGGCGGCGTCATCGGCGCGGGGCGACCAGATTGGCCATCAGGCGGTAGGCACCGGGCACGAGGTGCTCCATTTGGTGGTGCAAGATCAGGGAGGTGTGGACGTGGCGGCCCTTTCCGATATCAGCAACCAGCAGAGCGCCTTGGTGCGGGGCCTCATCGGGATCGGCCATTTCCAGCAGCGGCGTATAGGCGGCGTCCCAGCTTTTGGCAAAGTAGAGCCCGCGTTCCTTGACCCAGTTGTCCCAATCCTCGGGCTGGATTTTGTTCGGGGTTTGCAGGATCGGATGCTCGGCAATTTGGGTGACATGGGCGGCTTCGTCGGTGACGCGCCAGCGCAGGGACGGCATGCCGATCTCTAGGTGCTTGGGCGGGATGGTATCCGCGTCCCAGTTGTCCCATGGGCGGTGGTAGAGCGTTACAAGTGTTCCGCCATTTTGCGTCCAGCGGTGCAGGCGCGGCATGACCTCTACCAGACCGAGGCGGAAGCGCATGGCGAAGATACCGATGACGATGCTGTCGAAGGCGGCCAGCGCCGTATCACTTTGCAGATCGGCATCGGTCAGGGGGACTACATCCGCGCCAATGGCGCTGAGCTGCGCGTCCACTCGGTCATTGCCGCTGCCGATATAGCCGATGCGGGCCTTTGGCACGGCAACGGCGGTGGCGAGAACGCGGACATTGGCGGGATGGGCGCGCGCGGTCGGGTCGATATGGGCGTGACTAATGCGGCGCACGGTCATGGCGGGCTGGCCGTCGAGCAGCAGCGGCAGGTCGTAGACGCCTTCGGGGGTGTGCTTGGGCAAGGTGACGGTGAAGCCGGTCTCGGTGCGGGTGGCAGTCCAGTTTTCGGGCAGACCAAGGGTTGCGACAGCACCTTCGGGGCGAATTCCGGCGAGGGTGATTGTTACGGTGCGTCCGGGTTGGCCCGTATCGATGCCCGTGTTGATAACGGTACGCGCGGGCGTGATGTCGGCAAGGCGCGCGGGCAGGGCAACGGGCGGGGCCTCAAACGGCACGCGAATTTGGGTGCCTGCGAGTGTGAGGGTCAGGGCCGGGGCCTCGGCGCGTGCTGGATCGTAGAGGGCGCGGTAGGGATCGGTGAGAGTGGCCGTGTCTGACAGGGTGAGTGTGTCGTCTTGGACGCTCCAACCATCTGGCAGATCGACGGCGATTTGCGCGTCGGTGCCTTTGGCATCAAACTCGATAGCGAGCGCGGTTGTGTCACCGGGGTGCAGCCATGTGTCGGCAGCGCGCGCACGCACCTCGATCCCGTGGGCAAGGCGCAGAACATGGCCCAGTTGGTCCTGCTTGGCGGCAAGGCGGTGTGAAATTTCGCCCTGCAAAGCTTCGGGGCAGTTTGCGCGGGCGGTTTGGATGTGGCGCAGGGCATCCGTGGCAGCATCCGTGACCGCAGCAAAGACCGGGTAGGCGGCAATGGCACGGGTGATGGTGTCTTGCGCAGCATTCAGATCGGAGGCGATAGGATCAACGCCGGGCAGGCGCGCCAGATCACCGAGCGTGTTTGCAAGACCCGAGGTTAGTGCGTTATCCGGCCCGTCCACATGGCTTTCGCACAGATGCAGCGGCCAGTCGCGCCCCGGCCCAGCTGCCACCCAGCGACCCATGCCTTGAGTGCGGTGATAGGCGCGCGATTGCTGGCCGATACGTTCCCAACTCCAACCACTAATGGGATCATGATCTGAGGCGATCACGGTCAATGTCGCGGGCGGCGGCGGAAAGTCATCGTCGTAGGCTTGGCCCGCGCCAGACCATGCAGGCAGATACATTTTCTTGACCTGCCACGGCGCCAGGTCACACTCGAAATCTGGATCGGCGGCGGCTGACATCACCAAATGTGCGGCCTCGGTCATGGCGCGGTGGTGACCGTGTTGGCCAGAAATATCGAGGAAGGTGGGGCAGATAATATCGGGCTTATCGGTGCGGATTATCTCGACGAAACGCGCCAGCGTGCGGGCGTGGCCCCATTTTCCAAGCGTCTCGACCCCGCTTTTGGAGAAGCCGAAATCGGTGATCGTGTCCTCGGGCGTTTCCGAATGCCAATACATCCGCATGTTCATCACATCGCAGGCGCGTTCCATCTCGCGGGTGCGCAGCGCGCCGAGATCAAGTCCAGCCTCGGTGCCGATGTCGTTCTGGCCGCCCTCACCACGGGTGGAGCAGGCATAAGACAGGTTGATCCCATCGCGGAAGGTCATTGCCGCCAGCATCGCGGTGGTCTCGTCATCGGGATGGGCGCCGGTGTTCATGAAGCGGATCACGGATGTCAGCGGGCGCAGCGCCCACCACAGGTCGATGATGCGCGGGTGGACGCGGTCGGCGTCAATGCGGGTCTGGTCGAGTGTGGGCATGGGCTAGGCCTTATTGGGCAACGGCAATTGTGGGGGTGAAGGCGCGGTTGATCACGAGAGAGGCGGCCCCGAGTGTCGCGGTCATGCGGCCTGACGCACCGCGCAGCAGGCGGGGCACATCGCGGGCGCCACGGTGCGAAACGGAGCGGTCCGATAGTATCGTGGTGTCGATCAGGTGGTCCAGAAGCGCGTCGGGCATGGCCCCACCGAGGATCACGGCTTGAGGATCAAACAGGTTCTCGACGGTGTTGATGGCGGCCGCCAGTGGCTCGGTCGCGCGGTCGAGCCAGCCCATGAGGTGCGGATCTTTGGCCGCATAAAGCGCGCGCAGGTCGTTGCCGTCGGTGACGTTTAGGCCCGCTTCGGCCAGATGACGCTGGACCGATAGGCGGCTGACGGCGGTTTCCAGCAGCACAGTTTTGCCACCGCAAGGCACGGGGATATGACCGATTTCGCCCGCATTGCCGAAGCTGCCCGGCATCAGGCGCCCTTGAGTGACAATGCCCAGCCCGATCCCGGTGCCGAAGTATAGGAATGCGTAGGTCTCAAGCCCGAGTGCGACGCCTTTTACGCGCTCGGCCATGGCGGCGGCGTTGGCATCATTCTCGACAAAAACCGGCAGGCTAAGCGCGTCCTCGAACCAGTGGGCGAGGTCTACGTGGTGCCAGTCAGGCAGTTCCGATCCGCTGCCCTTGATCCCTGTCTCGCCAAACGGGCCGGGCAACACGATGCCTGCGCCGAGCACGCGGGCGCGGTCGGTGTTTGTGGCATTAATCGCGCGGGTCAGCAGGTTCTGGATTGTCGCGGTGACGGCCTCTAGCGCCGAATCCCCTTGGGCGCAGCGTTCCGAAAACAGGGTCTCGCCGCTGAGATCGAGCAGGGCGGCGAACACGGCATCGGGTCTGACCTCTACTCCGAACGCAAAACCGCCTGCGGGGTTCACCCCGTATTGGACGGCTGGTAATCCGCGCACGCCGGTCCGCCGACCTTGTTCCAAGATCATGCCGTCACTGAGCAAATCAGCGATTATATTTGAGACGGCTTGGGTACTTAGCCCGGATTGGCGCGCAATTTCAGCACGCCCAATCTGGCCCGCACTGCGCACACGGGCGAGCACAACCTGGCGGTTATGGTTGCGCGAACGCCCGGCATTGGCGCCGACGACGGTATCGGGTTTGGCGATCATGTCTCGGATTAACTCAAGTGACTTGATAGCTCAATATGTTTGAGTTAACCATTTTGACAGAGGCGCTCTGCGCGCTGCTCTAGATGCCTGCACGAACGACCACCACCAAACACGCGGGCGATATAACAGGGGAGACTATCCATGGGATTTAAGACACTTCAAGCCACGGTGCTGGCGAGCGCGACAAGCGCCGCAGCCCTCTTTGGCGGCGCGGCAAACGCCGTCGAGATCGAATATTGGCAGTATTTCTTCGACGCACGCGTCGCATCAATGGAGCAGTTGATCGAAGGTTTCGAGGCTGCAAACCCTGATATTACCGTCAAGATGACCCACTTCCCGTATGCCGACTACCGCACCAAGGTCGCGGCTGCCGTTCCAGCGGGCGAGGGCCCTGATGTTGTGCAGCTGTTCTACGGTTGGTTGAACGACTATAAAGAAGCCGCCCTGATCCAGCCGCTGCCTGCGGATGTATTCCCGGCTGACGAGATCGACGCCAACTTCTTCCCGATGGTTGCGGCCATGCGCGAAGGCGACAACTACTGGGCGCTGCCCACGGCTGTGCGTTCGCTGGCGCTGTTCTATAACAATACCCTTCTCGAAGAGGCCGGTGTTGAGCCGCCTACCACGCTCGACGAAATGGTTGCCGCCGCGCGCGCGATGACCAAAGTTGATGGTGCTGGCAACATCACCCAAGTCGGCATCACCCAAGGCATGACGGCCCAAGACCACCACTGGTTCCGCGAAGTTCTCGTGCGCCAGTTCGGCGGTGAGCCTTATGTGGACGACTACCGGACGGTTAACTACAACTCGGAAGCGGGCCAAGCAGCGCTCGACTTCTATGTAGGCATGTCCGAGGGCGACGAGCCGATCTCATCGATTGGCTTTATGGACGAGCCACAGGCTGCGTTCAAAGCAGGCCGCGCTGGCATGCATATTGACGGGTCGTTCCGTATTGGATCGCTTAACAATACCCGTGGCCTCGACTGGGGTGTGACCGAGCTGCCTGCAACCGCAGACGGCGTGCAGTCCAACTACTCAAGCTACTGGGTGAACGCGATCACCACGAAGGCTGAGGGCGAGAAGTTCGACGCAGCGGTCAAGTTCATGCAGTACATCACCTCCGATGAGGCGATGCAGGTGTGGCTGGATGTTGTGGGCGAATTGCCTGCGAAGCCTTCCGTCGGCATGACCGAAGAGAACGCGAACAACGAGACCTTTGGTCCGTTCATTCGTGGTCTGGCTTATGCAAACACCACCAAGTTCGCCAACGAGAGCGCCCAGCGTCAGATTTTGGTGGAAATGGTTGAGCGCATGACCCTGCAGGGCATGTCTTCGGCTGATAGCATCGCGATCGCGGCGGAAGCCGAGCAAGCGCTGCTGGACGAATACTACAGCGAGTAATCACCGCTTTGGTGCACACCCCCGGCCTAGATGGGCCGGGGGTATTTCGGTGGGGGACTTCATGAAATTTTACCGCAATTTGACGATCCGGCAGAAGCAGATCGTATGGGCTTACGCGTTTTTGGCGCTGCCCATCTTGTTCTACTCGGTTATCCGCTTCTACCCGACCGGCAACGCGATCCTGATTAGCTTTCAGGACTGGAACCTTCTGGGCGACCGGACTTGGACCGGGCTTGATAACTACGTCAAACTGTTCTCAGATCCGGTGTTCTGGCAGGTCTTCCGCAACACGTTCGTCTATCTGTTGATCGGCACGCCTGTCAGCCTCGTGATCTCTTTCGTAATCGCCTACCATCTCGACCAAGTACGCTTCATGCACGGCTTCTTGCGGATGCTGTATTTCCTTCCGTTTATGACCAGTGCAGTGGCAATGGCGTGGGTGTGGCGCTGGTTTTACCAGCCGGTCCCGATCGGTCTGTTCAACAACTTCCTTGCAGGCTTCGGCATCCCGCAGATTAACTTCTTGAATTCGACCACCAACGCGCTGCCCTCAGTTCTGGCCCCAGCCGTTTGGGCGGGGCTTGGCTTTCAGATCATCATCTTTATGGCGGGTTTGCGCTCTATCCCGAAAAGCTATTACGAGGCCGCTAAGATTGATGGCGTTGGCTGGGGCACGGTATTGTGGGAGATCACACTGCCGCTGCTAAAACCGACCATTGTGTTTATCGTTGTGTTCTCGTCCATCGGCTTCCTGCGCATCTTTGATCACGTCTTCAACATGACGACGAACAATCCCGGCGGGCCGCTGAACTCTACCAAGCCGCTGGTTTTGATGATCTATGAGAGCGCCTTTAACTCTTTCGATATGGGCTATGCGGCGGCACAAACCGTCGTGCTCTTCACCGTCCTGCTGATCGTTAGTCTGGTCCAGCTTCGCATTATGAGGGACCGTTAGAGATGGCCGTTATAGACGAAATCCGCCCGAGCTCGGACACGCTTTTGAAGGCACCCAAGCAAAAGCGGCCCGCGAATATGGGCAATTATATCCGCTGGGCGCTGCTGTTTTTGGGTGGCATCGCCATGGTCATGCCGCTGGCCTATATGATCTCGACCTCGCTGAAATGGCCCCATGAGGTCTATAATCTTCAGCTGATCCCGAACGAGCCAACGATTGAGAACTATACTTTCGTGCTGGAAGACGGACGGTTTTACTTATGGTTCATTAACTCGATCATCATCGCCACGATCACCACGATCTGTAACGTGATCTTCGACAGCCTCGTCGGCTACACCCTGTGCAAATTCAAGTTTCCGGGGCGCTACATCATCTTTATCGCGATCCTGTCGACCCTGATGATCCCCACCGAAATGCTGGTGATCCCGTGGTATTTGATGAGCCAACAGTTCGGCTGGCTAGACACCTACTGGGGCATTATGTTTCCGGGCCTGATGACGGCATTCGGCACGTTTTTGATGAAGCAGTTCTTTGAGACCGTGCCCGATGACTTCATTGAAGCCGCGCGCATCGACGGGCTGAACGAGTTGCAGATTTGGTGGACCGTGGCGATGCCGCTCGTTAAGCCTGCTTTGGCGGCGCTTGCGATCTTCGTTTTCTTGGGCAACTGGACCGCGTTTATCTGGCCGCTGATCGTCACCAACTCAGTTGAGATGTATACCTTGCCTGTGGGCCTATCATCCTTCGGAGATGAGGCCGATGTGCAGTGGGAGCTGATTATGACCGGCGCTGCGATCTCGACGATCCCAACGCTGATTGTGTTCTTGATCTTCCAACGCTTCATCATTCGCGGTGTCGTTATGGCGGGCCTAAAAGGATGACCGACGAGAGCGTTTTTCCGGACCCGACCTACCGCGAGACGGTGCTCGCCCCGCTGTTTGAGGGGGTGAAGACCCATTATGCGGGCCATATGGGGGCGTTGAACCGCGCGCATCTGGTGATGCTTGCCGAGACAGGGATACTCGAGCGCGAGGATGCCGTCGCACTCGCCGGTGCCTTGCGCGCGATTGAGGCTGATACGGATATTTCGGCGCTGCGCTATACGGGCGAGCATGAGGATTACTTTTTCCTGGTGGAAGCGGAATTGCGCGCTCGGCTGGGTGATTTGGGCGGCGCATTGCACACCGCGCGCTCGCGCAATGATATGGACCACACACTATTCAAGCTGGCTTTGCGCAACCGGGCGCGGGTGCTGATGGATCAGCTTCTGGGGCTGACCGATGCGCTGATCGTTAAGGCGCGGGCCGAGCGCGACACCCTGATTGTGGCCTATACCCACGGCCAACCGGCGCAGCCAACGACCTTTGGACATTATCTGGCGGCGATGATTGAGGTGCTGGAACGCGATGCCACCCGCCTACAAGCGGCCATGAACGGACTAGAGCATTGCCCGATGGGCGCTGCTGCGATCACGACCTCGGGCTTTGCGATTGATCGCGGGCGCGTGTCGGATTTGCTGGGGTTTGAAGAGCCGCTGCTGAACTCCTACGGCTGTATTGCCAGTGTTGATTATGTCACCGGGCTTTATTCGGCGATGAAGTTGATCTTCGTTCATCTGGGCCGCGTCATCCAAGACATGCAGTTCTGGTCGGCGTTTGAGGTGGGGCAGCTTTACGTGCCCAACGCCCTTGTGCAGATCAGCTCTATCATGCCGCAAAAGCGTAATCCGGTGCCGATTGAGCATATGCGCCATTTGTCGAGTGTAACCGCCGGGCATTGCGACACCATTGTGAACACCATGCACAACACCCCGTTTACCGACATGAACGACAGCGAGGGCGAAGTGCAGCAAGCGGGCTATGCAGCGTTTGACAGCGGCGGTAGGGTTTTGCGCCTTCTGGCCGCGATGTTGCCGGCCTGCGAGATTAACGAAGAACGCGTTGCCAAGACCACTGACGCGGCCTGCATTACGATCACCGAGTTGGCTGATACGTTGGTGCGCGACGAGGGGCTTAGCTTTCGCCAAGCCCACGAGATCGCCGCTGCCACCGCCAAGACCGTTATTGCTGATGGTGAGCCGCTCGGCGAAGGCTTCCACGCCTTTCGCGGCGCGTTCACCAAGGTTGCAAAGCGTGCAGCCCGGATGCAGGAGGCGGCGTTCGTGCAGGCCGTGTCGGCGCAGACCTTTATTGCGCGCCGGGATCGTCCGGGCGGGCCAGCACCTAGCGCCCTTGATGCGGCCCTCGACACATACACTGAAACACTTGCGTCTTTGCGCGCGACTGAGCTGGCCCGCAATGCGCGCCACCAAGCCGCTGAGACCACCCTTAACAAGGCCTTCGCGGCCCTATCGGAGACCTGACCCTTGGCTGATCTGAAAATCCGCGACCTCTTCAAAACCTATGACAAGACGGAAGTGTTGCATGGGATAAACCTCGACGTGGAGGACGGCGAGTTTGTCGTTTTCGTTGGCCCCTCGGGCTGCGGCAAGTCGACAACCTTGCGCATTGTGGCCGGGCTTGAAGACGCAACCTCGGGCGATATTGAGATTGCGGGGCGCGTGGTCAATAACCTCGAACCCAAGGACCGTGACATCGCGATGGTGTTCCAGAACTACGCGATCTACCCGCATATGACGGTACGCAAGAACATCGGGTTTGGGCTGCGCAGCTCTAAGATGTCCAAGCCTGACAAGGAAAAGCGCATCGACGAGGTGGCCGAACTGCTGGATATGACGCCACTTTTGGGCCGCAAGCCGGACCAATTGTCGGGTGGTCAACGCCAGCGCGTCGCCATTGGCCGCGCGATGGTGCGCGATCCTGCGGTGTTTCTGTTTGACGAGCCGCTGTCGAATTTGGATGCACAATTGCGCACCCAGATGCGCCTTGAGATCAAGAAACTGCACCAGCGCGTTGGCAGCACAATCGTATTTGTGACCCATGATCAGGTCGAGGCCATGACCATGGCTGACCGCATCGTGATTATGAAAGACGGCTATATCCAACAGGTTGGCACCCCTGCCGAGGTGTATCACAAGCCTGCAAATACGTTTGTTGCGGGCTTTATTGGTGCTCCGTCGATGAATATGCTGCCGGGTACGGCTGAGGGCGGCAAGGTCATGCTCGCAGCAGGTCCGATCGTTGATCCCGGACGCAAGCTGGAGGATGGCCGCAAGGTTTTGATTGGCGTGCGCCCCGAGGATTTGCAACCCGGTGGCGAGGATGTGCTGATTGAGGGCAAGGTTGTTCTGAGCGAGCCGCTTGGTCACGAGACGCTTTTATATGTGCAAACCGCCTCTGGTGAGATCATTGCCAAGGGCGACGGGCGCTCCCCGCCTAAGGTTGGCGAGACGGTAAAGCTGTCGTCTAAGACCGAGAATTTGCATGTGTTCGATGAGGCGACAGGCGAGGCGATCGCGTGACAGGAGACGCTGTCAAAAACGGCGCTGTCAGAAGCGGGGTTGTCTGTGTTGGGCGGCTCTATTGTGATCTGATTTTCACGGATGTGCCGCGTCTGCCGACCATGGGCACGGAAGTCTATGCAGGCGGATTTGGCCTGCATGCGGGCGGCGGCGCGTGTATCACGGCGGCCCATTTGGCAGCCCACGGGCGTCAGTCGCATCTGTCGTCGTTTCTGCCTTCAGGACCGTTTGGCCCCACGATGAAGTCCGAAATCAAGGCGGCCGGTGTCCACCTCGATCTGAGCCGTGGTGCTGATCCGGACCTGCCATTGCAAGTCACCGCAGCGCTTGTTGGGACTGAGGACCGTGCGTTTGTGACCAATCGTGCTGGACCTGCGGCACCGCGCCTGCGCGCCGAACAGCTGCGCGAGGCAGGCATTGCGCATATGCATATCGGCGAATTGGCGACCTTGATTGAGATGCCAGAACTGTTGAACCTCGCCCGCGGCGCAGGGCTTACAGTATCGCTCGATTGTAGTTGGGATGAAAGCATCGTGGCGACAGATGCGGCGCAGTTGATTGCTGCGGTTGACGTATTTTTGCCCAATGCGGCAGAGGCCGCTAGGTTGACCGAGATGGGTATTGTCGCACCTTTTGCGCCGCTTACGGTGATCAAGGACGGCGCAAATGGCGCATCAGCTTGGAAGGCGGGACGCGAGGTGCATGTGGCTGCCGAGCGCGTGACCCCAGTTGATACAACCGGGGCCGGGGACGCGTTTAATGCGGGCTTCTTGCATGCGTGGCTCGACGGGCGTGCCTTGGCAGAGTGCCTGAGCGCTGGCAATCATGCTGGCGCGCGTGCAATAGGAATGCGCGGCGGATTTGGCCCGCTGGTGGCCGCGCAGACGGCAGGTTTGGAGACAGCACCATGATTGAGCGGATGCATACAGGCGCGCGCAGCAGCAAGATCGTCAAGCATGGCGGCGTGGTCTATCTGAGTGGCCAAGTGGGCGAGGGTGCAGATATCACCGCGCAAACCCAAGAATGCTTGTCGCGGGTCGATGCACTGCTGATTGAGGCTGGATCTGACCGCGAGCATATGCTGCAAGCGGTGGTCTGGCTGGCTGATATGGCCGATTTCGCCGAGATGAACTTGGTCTGGAATGCGTGGGTGCCCGAGGGCTTTGCGCCTGCACGCGCTTGCGGTGAGGCGAAACTGGCGCGCGAAGTGCTGAAGGTCGAGATCATCGTAACGGCCGCAATCAAAGCCTAATTCGGCGCGGCAAGCGTCTTGGACCATGCGCGCAACCGCTCTACTTCCTCAGGCAAGGGCCGCACGCCGGTATAGGCGTACAAATACTCCGGCAATAGGGTCAGGCGGATCGACATCGGCTCGTCTAGATCCGCGTCGTTGTAGCCGATCTGCATGTAGTAGGCGATCCGCGCGCGGGCGAGGGCTTCGGCGGGCGGGTAATCAAAGCGCGCAAACATCGCCTCTAACGCGCCAACCCGCTGGGCATCCGAGCGCACAAGCACCGCGCGCACTTTGGCATCGCGCCGCGCCCAATCGCGGATCGCGAAGTCGAGTTTGGTGTTAAAGCGCGCCGGATCCACAAAGCCCGCGAACACGTTGCACACGGCCGCGGTGATCGTGGGGGCAGGGGCCTCGGCTGTCTCAATCACGACGGCGGTGTTTGTCGACATCCATTCGTCGAGCAGCACGTCGAGCAAGTCCTGACGGCTTTTGAAATACCAATAGAAGCTTGAGCGCGACACTGACATCCGCTCGGCCAGCCCGAGGATTTTCACCTGCTCTACCCCGTGCGCGATTAGCACCCGGTGGGCGGTGTTCACCCAATCCTCGCGGGTCACGCGGGTGTTGCCTGCGAGCGGTTCTTTGTCCGGGTCGTCCCGGTGCAATGTCGTGTCCATGATGGGCGTTTAGCTTACTGGCAGCGCGCCGCCAACAGCGCTCGCCTTGGCGATGTAGCTGCGCAGAGCGGCGGTGCGCTCGCCGTCCGGGGTGAAGCCGTCAGGGCGCGCGAGGATATCTTGCCAAATATGGGTCGCACGGGTGGTAGCGTCGATGCTGCCTTTCTCTTCCCACGTCCCAAAGTTGGAGTAGTCGTAGCTGAACGGGCTGTAGAACTCGGTCTGATAACGCTCCATCGTGTGGGCCGCGCCGAAGAAGTGCCCGCCAGGCATGACCTCGTTATGGGCGTCCAGGGCCATGTCGCTGCTGCCGGTTTGACCCGACACGCATAGCTCGGCCACCATGTTCAGGATTTCCACATCGCTGATCAGCTTCTCATAGCCGACGGTCAAGCCGCCCTCCAACCAGCCTGCCGCATGGATCACCACAGTTGCACCAGACATCAGGCACCCCCAGAGGCCGAACTGCGTCTCGCCTGCGGCCTGCACATCTGAGGAGTTGGACGCGCTGCCTGTGGCCGAGCGCCATGGCAACCCGATCAGGCGTGCGAGTTGGCCTGCGGCAAGTGAAGCGCGAAAATGCTCAGGGGTGCCGAACACCGGCGCGCCGGATTTCATGTCCACGTTCGAGGTGAAGGTGCCGTAGCACACAGGCGCTCCGGGTTTTGCAAGCTGGGTGAGCGTGATCGCGGCGAGCGCTTCGGCATGGCTGAGGGTAATCGCGCCGCCAACGGTGATCGGGGCCATCGCGCCCATTAGCGTAAACGGCGTCACGATCGAGACTTGGCCCGCCTTGGCAAAATCCATCAACCCTTGGGCCATGGGGATGTCGAGCGTACGCGGTGAGTTGGTGTTGATGATGGTGTAGCAGTGGGACTGGGACGCGAAGTCTTCTGCCGATAGACCCCTGAAATCGCACAGTATCTCGAAGGATTGTTCCACTTGCGGCGTGCCGCGCGAATATACGAATGGCACTTTGTCCGATAGGGTCAGTTGGTCTTCCATCATCGCGTAGTGGCGCAGGTTTGTGGGCACATCCTGCGGCTCGATTAGGGGCGGGATCATGTGCAGGACGTCGAAATGATGGGTCAGTTTGGTGAGCTCTATATAGGACGCACGATCACCGGGACGCCGGCCTCGAATGCGGTCAGTGGCGTGGGGCGCACCTGCACCGGGTTGGAAGATCAGGTTGCCCAGCTCGAGCACAATATCGCGGTCGCGTGCACCACCTGAGACGGGGATGGATTTGGGCGCATTGCTGAGCGCTTCTGCCACGATCTCGCGTCCAATAAGGACCATTTCCGTGCTGTCATCGATCGAGGCCCCCGCCGCCCGGAACGCTTTGCGCGCCTCGGGCAGCAGCACCTTGATGCCTTTGGTCTCGAGCAGGCTTAGCGCCCCTTCGTGCATCGCCGCGATGTGGTCATCTGAAAAGGCGCGCATCGGCGGAAACGGGTTTTTCAGGTTGCGGTAATCGACTTTGCGGACCGGACCTGCGGCATCGGCGGCTTTGCGACCGCGCCGCCCTCCGGCCCTCATAAGCGCATTGCTTTGCCTGCTGGATCGTAGGGCGATGGGGCGATGACTTTTGCGGGCCGCTCCACCCCGACGATATGGACCGTCAAATCCGTGCCCTCAGCTGCCACATCGCGGTTCACCAATGCCATTGCCAGCGACTTGTCGACCGTATGGCCGTAGCCCCCGGACGTGACGAAGCCGACCTTGTTGCCTTGATGCCAGACCGGCTCGTACCCGCTGGCATCGGCGTCAATCGCGTCTACCTCGAGTGTTACTGACACCTGTTTGGAGCCTGCGCCATCACGCTCGGCAATTGCGGCCGCGCGTCCGATGAAATCAGGCTTTTGCCAATCGATCCAACGGTCCATCCCGGTCATGCCAGCGGTGTAGCCTTGGGTGAACTCGGCGCTCCAGATCCCGAAGCTTTTTTCCAAGCGCAGCGATAGCATGGCGTTAAAGCCGATCTCGATCATGCCCGCATCCGCCCCTGCTGCCAGCAGGGTTTTGCGCAAGGTGATGTGGTCGCCCACCCGGCAGTGGATCTCGTAGCCTGCCTCGCCAGTGACGGACAATCTGCCGACTTTGCAGCGCAGCATTCCGATGTCGAAATCGCCACAGCCCATGAAGGGCAGATCGCCCACCGGGCCGTCGGTCAGCTTTTCGATCACCGCTTTGGATTTGGGACCAGACAGGGAGAAGCCTGCAACCTCATCGCCGAGATCTTTCAGATGAACGCCTGCGCCCATGTGCTCGTTAAACCAGCGCATGTGCCAAGTGCGCAGATAGTAGCTGCCCATCAGCCAATAGGTGCCACCGCCCCAGTTAAACAGCGTCAGATCGCCCTTAAGACGCGCATCATCACCGAGCATCACAGCCAAGCGCGCGCGCCCCGGTTTTGGCAGTTTCGTCGACAGGATGTTATTGAGCCAGTCCTCGGCTCCGTCGCCCGAAACCTCGAACCGCGAGAACCCGGAGATGTCTAGAAGACCAACGCCCGCGCGCACGGATTTGCACTCGGCTGCGACGATATCAAACGCGTTGGAGCGTTTCAAAGACGGCACTTCCTCGAAGCCTTTTTCCGCAAAATAAAGCGGCACTTCCATGTCCCAGCTCTGCGCCCATTGGCAGCCCGCTTCTGTCATATCCGAATAAGCCGGGGCCATTTTTAAGGGCCGTCCGGCGGGCAGTTGTTCGTTCGGATAGGTCATCACAAAGCGGCGCGAGTAGAACTGCCCGGTGGTTTGCTTGATATACTGTTTGTTCTCGGCCCAGATGCCGTAGCGCGCCACGTCCATGCCATAGACATCGGCTTCCGGTTCGCCGTGGATCATCCACTCGGCCAGCGATTTGCCAACGCCGCCCCCTTGCAGGAAGCCCGCCATGACCGCGCACGCGCTCCAATACCCGCGCTTGCCGGGGACGGGGCCAACGAGGGGATTGCCATCAGGCGAGAAGGTGAACGCGCCGTTGACCCATGTTTTGACGCCGACGGTTTGCAGGGCGGGGTAGCGCTCAAACCCCAAGGTCAGTTCATTCTCGATCCGGTCGGTGTCTTCTTGTTGCAGCTCAAACCCGTATTCCCACGGGGCGCCGTCCATCATCCAGTGTTGGTGGTCGACCTCGTAGATGCCCAGAAGCACGCCCTTTTGGTCTTGGCGCAGATAGGTGAAGCCTTCCAGATCGACGGTCATCGGGACCTCGAAATCGAGCGCCTCAAGCGCCGGAATGCTGTCGGAGATCAGGTAGTGGTGGTTGAGCGGCGAAACAGGCAGCTCAACCCCGGCCATCCGGCCCACCTGTTTGGCCCACAGGCCCGCGGCGTTGACCACATGTTCGCAAGAAATCGTGCCCTTTTCGGTGACGACTTCCCAGCCCTCAAGCGTCTGGTTCAGCTCGAGCACGCGGTTATGCTCGATCACCGTCGCACCGCGTTTTTTGGCAGCCCCCGCATAGGCGTGGACGGTCCCGGTGGTGTCGATATAGCCCTCGCGGTCGGCCCACATACCGCCCAAGAGACCCTCGCCGGACATGATCGGGTTAAGGGCTACGGCCTCCTCGACGCTCACAAGGCGGCAGTCTTCGATGCCGATAGACTGGAAGGTGCGGTAGGCCGATTGCAGCCATTCCCAGCGATCGGGCGTGCCGGCCATGGTCAGCCCGCCGGTCATGTGCAGGCCGATGTTTTGGCCGGATTCTTCTTCGATCTCGGACAGAAGGTCGATGGTGTAGGCTTGCAGCTGCGCGATGTTGGGGTCGGCGTTGAGCGCGTGGATGCCGCCCGCGGCGTGCCAGCTTGATCCCGCAGTCAGCACCGAGCGTTCGATAAGGCACACGTCGGTCCAGCCCAATTTGGCGAGGTGATAGAGCACCGATGTGCCCACAACACCGCCCCCGATAACGACCACTCTGTAATGCGATTTCATTGGTCCGAATCCCCGATTTTCTTGCCTGCAATGCAGGTCTGCGGCGACGTTAGTGCGACGATTGCGATCCGTCTAGACATAAGTGTCTAGGGCTGGGCGTTGAGAGTAAAGCGCGGTTGGCGCAAACCGTTAGGCCGACAGCGGGAAGCGGGCGAGCGCGTGAAAGCGGCCTGCGCTGTCTTCACCGCATAGGGTCAGTGCGTCGAGGGTTATTGGGCAGCAAAGGGACGGGACGAAATGCGCGCGCGCCTCGTTTGCGGTCTGGTCAAATTCCGCGCGCGGCAGCGGCCCGGTCAGCGTCATATGAAATCGGAACGCCTCCATCACATGTGGATAGCCCCAGCGCTGCAACCGTGTCTCGGCGTCTTTGGGAAGCCCTTTGCCACGCCGCCGTGCTAGTTCTGCGTCCGTCAAAGGCGCGCGAAACGGATCGAAGGATTCTACGACTTGGGCTGCGAACTCCGTCAGTGCCGCTGTCTCGCCTAAGGGTGTCAGCCCCAAGATCCGCCCGATCTGCGAGACCTCTAGCCCGCCGAGCAGAACGGGGCTGGCGCGCGCACAGAAATCCTCCACCGCCACGCGCAACCCATCCTCGGTCATCCCCTCCGACAACCGAAACGGCGCTTTCAGCGTTGCGTGAAACCCGTAACGGCGCGGGCGCTCGGCTATATCTTTCGCAAACCAACCCGCACCAGCTTGTGCAAACGGACCGGGTGGTGGCGTGAAATACAGAGCGTAGCGCGCATACATGCCCCCGCTTAGCGGTGCCAGCCCCGCGCGACAACGATTTGGCTGGCTTATGCGCGCTGATCTGGGCGAGGGTCGGGTTATAATTGCCAAAAAGGAACGCCCACGCATGACACAGCCTCTTAAAGTCGGCTTCCTTGGCACGGGTCATATTGCGGCCCCGATGGCACGTCTGATTGCGCGCCAAGGCCACACTGTGACGGTGTCTGAGCGTAGCCAAGAGACCTCAAGCGCACTTGCCGCCGCTGGCCTTGGCATCGCTGTGGCGAACAACCAGTCAGTACTTGAGGCCTGCGATGTGGTGTTCTTGTGTTTGCGCCCTGGCGTTTGGGCGGATGTGGCAGCACCCCTAAATTGGCGCGCAAATCATCGGATAATTTCGGTCATGGCAGGGGTGTCGCTGGCCCAGATCATGCAGGTCTGCGCACCTGTCACCCATGTGTCGGCGACCTTGCCGCTGGAGTTCTTGGAAACCGGCGGATGCCCCTTGCCCGTAGCTGGGCCGGACGAGCCGTTGCGCACCCTGCTTGGCACGATCAACCCGATTATTCCGCTGGATGATGAGGCGCAGTTGCAATCGTATTTCGCCGCCTCCGCGCTGATGTCAGGCGTCCTTGGCGTCATGCAATCTGGCGCAGAATGGTTGGGCGAGGCCACACATAACAAAGGCGCTGGAGAGGTTTACGTGGCGAACCTGATCTCGGGGTATCTGGGTGCATTGGCCAAAGACGAAGCCGGGGAGTTGGAGGCGCATAAGAACGCGCTCGCCTCGCCAAACACGCTGAACCGACAGATGGTCGAGGGCTTGGCCGAGGCCGGAACGTTCAAAGCGCTGCCTGAGATCCTCGGGAAGATCAAAGCTTCCATGACCTAGTCGAGCGCCCGCGCTATCACCGCGAGCCCTTCGGTCACGGCTGCCGACGGATATAAAATCACCTTGGCACCTGCTTGCAATCCGCCAAGCACTTGGGTTGCCACACCGTCGCTGCGCCCGATTTCCAACCCTGTCAGGCGCGCTGCGCCGTCCACAACCGCAAACACCGCCCAGCCTGTGCCATCTCGAAACAGCGCGCTTGCAGGCACCGTCAGTGCCGCGTCGTCTTCCCAGATCACAACCCGCGCCTCGACCCGGAAGCCGTGCCCCAATGCGCCGCGCGCCTCGGCTGGGCTGGTCAGGGCGACAACGGCTGTCACGCGCTGTTCTTCGACACCGAGCGCCGAGAACTTCGTAACCCCGAACGGATCGACGCGCTGGACCACACCGGCCAAGTCGGCCTCACCGCCCCAGTCTTCGACTATCACCCGGTCACCTGCGGCCACTTGCACTGCGTCGGTCGAGATCAATTCCACCACCAACTCCAGATCGCCTGCCACATCGCCGATCTCCATGATTGGCGCGCCTGCGGGCAGGGTGGTTTCAGATTGCTGCATGATCCGCAGAATGCGGCCATCGGCAGGTGCGTAAAGCGGTATATCATCCGATTGAGTGCCCACCGCGCCGACCAGTCCTTGATCCTCAAAGCCAATCAGCTGCGAGCGCGCATTGGCAACTTCGGCCTCGCGCACCCCGATTGCAGCCTCGGCAGTGTCCACATTTGCCTGCGCGATCCGGGCTGACTGCTGGGACCGCTCGAGGGCTGCATCTGAGGCAATATCGCGCTCGTGCAATTGGCGGGTGCGGCCCAGTTCTGTTTGCGCAAATTCAAAGTTCGCCAGTGCCGCATTCATATCGGCACGTGCCACCCGCAGAGCCGCCTCCGCCGCTGTCACGGCTGCGCGCGCCTGCTCGCGCGTGCGCACATCGAGGGCCGCTGGATTGGTCGGCAACATATGGGCAACCACCGTCACGCCGCGCACAACCGGCGTGCCGGGGGTAACTTCGACGCGCTGCAAACGGCCCGCCACAGGGGTGGAGACGACGTAAGCTTCGGCCACCCGCGTGCGGCCCTCTTCGTCAATCGTCACGATCAGCGGGGCCACAGCGACTATGCCCATATCCACGGCCATCGGGCGCGGCCAGAATGCAGCACCGAGCGCGCCTGTGAGTAGCCCTAACGCCAGCAGTGTCAGGATCAAACGGGATCGTTTCTTGGGTTTCGCCATTGGGCTTACTCCCTTGTTTTCAAAGTGGCGACCAGATCGGTGCGGTCGAGGTCTCGCTTCACCGCCCAGCCCGACGCCAGCGCCGCGCCGACCACCACCAGAACTGCTGAGCCGTAGCTGGGCGGGTCGAACAGGGCGGGAATTTGATAGATCTCCGTCGAATAGGCCTGTGCAATTAGGATCGACAGACCATAGCCCAATGCAGCCCCTAAGGGCAGGGCGGCCAGGGTCACCACAGCCAATTCGCCCAACAGCACAAAAGCCGCCTCGCCTTTGGTGAAGCCTAACACGCGCAAGGAAGCCAGATCGCGCGCGCGCTCGGCTTGGGCAATGCGGGCCGAATTATAGACGATGCCGAAGGTGATTATGAACGCCAATGCCGCCATCACATAGCGCGTCGCACCTGCGCCCTCGTTCATCATCCGTTGGAACGCATCACGAGCTTGGGCTTTCAGGCTGACACCCGCGACCGTGGGCATGTCCTTGAGGCGCGCATAGATTGCATCGGCCTTGGCGCTGTCGATGCTTAGATAGGCACCTGATACGCGGCCGGGCTCGCCCAGCACACGGTTCAGCGCATCCAGTGGCAGGTAGGCAGGCGCGCCGAGAAGCGGGTCGGCGATTTGGACCACTGGCAGGCTGAGGACCGGTTGCGCGCCGGTACGTACTTCCACGCTCAGCATTTGGCCGGGGCGCAGGTCTAGCTTTTCGGACAAAGTGCGCGACAGAACAATGCCTTCACCGCGCAGGGCAATCGCGCTTTGATCGGCGTCGAGCGCGCGGTAAAGGCGCGGTGCCTCGGCCATCCCCGTTAGCGCGCCCCGGTGGCTGAGGCGTCCGTTGCGCAGAATGGCAGGCACGCTGCGGGTTGGCTCCACACTGAGCACCCCGTCCATGCGCGCCAGCTCAAACAGGGTTTTGTCGCTGACCGCATGGGTGAAACTGACCGTCACATCCGAGCGGTCCACAACCGTAAATGTCAGATCAACAGTGCGCTCAAAGCTAGCAAAGATCGAGATCATTGCCACTGATAGGCCCATCCCGCAGGCCAGCCCCGCCACAGCCCCCAACATCCGCCCCGGTTGGCGGGTCAGGCGGCGCAAAACCATGCGGCTGGGCTGATCGAGGTAGCGGTTGAAGGCAGCGCCGATGCGCCCGGTGCGCGAATAATCCGCAGGCGCAGGCGGGCGCATGGCCGCAGCAGGCGTCAGGGCAAAAACATGGCGCAAAACCAGCGCGCCGCCTGCCGAGGCCGCAAGCACACTAACCGCAAACCCGATCACAAACGAGCCTGGATCAAGCTGGAATACGAGGAACGGGAATTTGAAATACACGAGGTACACACCGACCAGCGCCCGCCCTGCAAGAATGCCAAACAGGCTGCCAAGGACCGCACCGCCGAGCGCGATCACCAGCACCAGTTTCAGGTAATGCGCGCCGACCTCGATGTTCGTGTATCCAAACGCCTTCATCAGCCCAATCTCTTCACGCTCGGACTGCACCATTCGGCCAATCACGATATACAATAGGAACGCCGCAACGGCTAAAAACAGCGGTGGCACCGAAGTTGCCGCCGCCTCCAGCCCGGCGATTTCCTGAGTGACGAACTGGTCTGACAACAAGTCCGCCAACCCGTATGCGCCGAGGCCCCCATAGGGATCGAGTACCCGGTCAATGGCTGCGAAAATTGCGGGCTGGCTTGCGCCGCGCTCTAGTCCCACAATCGCCTCGTTGAACGCGCCTGACATGCCGTAGGCCGCCGACAGGGCAGAGCGGCTCATCCAGATCACGCCGAACCTTGCATCGTCGGGCACAAGTTCGCCGGGCGCGGTCACGTACAGAAACTCTGGGCTTTGGGCGAGGCCGACAATATCAAACGTGCGCCGCGCACCGTTCATAGTCGCTTGTAATGCGTCGCCGGGGCGCAAGTCGTGGGCTTTCGCGAAGCTTTCGAGCAGCAAGATTTCATCGGCGCGGTCGCGGTTCAGCCGCCGCCCATCTGTCAGATAAATCGCGTTCAGCGCCGTCTCGCCCCGGTCGGGAAGCGACAGCGCGCGCGCTTGTATGGGCACCGCAAGCCCCGGCAAATTCACCAAGGCCGTGCCGGTCACGCGGGCTTGGGTGCTGGCGACACCGGGCAGGGCAGCGATATGTTCCATCAAGCGGTCCGGCGCGCGCACAACCGGCGCATAAACATCGGCCAGTCGGTAGCGCTCGTAATAGGCGCGCTTGGTTTCCGACAGGCTGTTGACGAGGCCTGTCATCATCACCAGCATCATCACGCCCGTCGCAATCACCAAAGCAATCGCAAGCGCTTGGCCCTTCATGTGCCACAAATCGCGGCCCAGTTTGGCGTTCAGCGGGCTCACCAGTCGATCTCTTCGGGGGGCGTGCGGGTCTTGTTCAGCGCGATCTCGCGGATTGCGCCATCGGCAAAATGGATCACGCGATCAGCCATTCTGGCGGTGGCGGCCGCATGTGTGACCATCAGCAATGTCGTGCCCAGCTTTTCATTCACATCTAGGAGCACCCGCAGCACCGCTTTGCCGGTTGTGCTGTCGAGCGCACCTGTGGGCTCGTCACAAAACAGCACCTCGGGCTGCTTGGCGACCGCGCGCGCGATAGCCACGCGCTGCTGCTCGCCCCCTGATAGCTGGGCCGGGAAATGGTCGACGCGGTCGGTCAGACCAACGAGCGATAGGGCCTCGTCCGGGTCCATTGGGTCATTCGCAATCTCGGTGACCAACTCGACATTCTCGCGCGCGGTCAGGCTGGACATCAGATTATAGAACTGAAACACAAAGCCGATATGGTTGCGCCTGTAGCGTGTCAGCGCGGTATCGTTCATGTCGTGCAAGGCTTGGTCGCGAAAGAACGCTTCGCCCGCAGTCGCGCGGTCGAGCCCGCCGATGATGTTGAGCAGCGTTGACTTTCCCGAGCCTGAGGGGCCGAGCAGCACGACGATTTCACCTGCCGGAATCTCCAGATCGACGCCGCGCAAAGCATGCACAGCGCTGCGTCCTTCGCCGTAGGTTTTGGTCAGCCCTCGGGTGCGAAAGGCGGGCAGGGCTGTGGTCTGAGTGGGCGGGGTGATGTCGGCCAAAACGTGGCCTCCTGAATGCGTACCCCCCAGACAAGCGCCTTGGATCAGCGCAAGTCAAGTTGACGCCCCTCATTAATGACCCGTGGGTCACGCCATTTGGGGCAGGGCGTTACCCCCTTAATCGCGACCCATCCGCATCAAAGGGTGGCTCGGCCAATATCCGCGCCTCATGAGGTCGGCCAAGCACCGCAATATGCAAGGTCTGACCGGGCGTCTCAAACCCTGCCTTCACATACCCGAGCGCCAAGGATTTGCCGACATGATAGCCGTATGCGCCCGAGCTGACTTGGCCCACGGGTGTCCCATCTGGCAAAAAGATCGGCTCGCCGCCTGACGCATCGGCCTCTAATGCGTCGACCTCCATCAACACCATATGCTCGCGCGGGGCGTTGTCTGCGACGGCGGCATAAGCCGCTTTGTTGAGGAAGTCTTTGTCCATC
Source organism: Dinoroseobacter sp. (assembly GCA_034111085.1). GTDB lineage: Bacteria > Pseudomonadota > Alphaproteobacteria > Rhodobacterales > Rhodobacteraceae > Dinoroseobacter. The sequence continues at coordinate 8,121 of JAWUXZ010000015.1, read as the reverse complement.
TTCGCCAAACGCGCCAGCCCGGATTCTTGCGGCCAATACTCGGGCGAGTATTCGCGCCCCCATGATCCGTAGCCCTTTTCCAAACGCAGGCTCATGAGCGCGCGACTGCCGACAGGGCCGGCGCCGAACTCGCGTCCCGCCTCCAGCAATGCGCCATACAGCGCTGCCTGATCGGCCTCGGCGCAGTGCAATTCCCAGCCCAGATCGCCAGTGAACGACACCCGAAGTGCGAGGCATTCAACCCCTGCGACCGTCATCCAAGCCGAGCGCATGAAGGGCAAATCCGCATTTTCCAGCGCTGCATTTGTGAGACGTCCCAGCAAAGCGCGTGACTTCGGCCCGGCCACGTTGAAGCCGCACATCGCGTCTGTGCGGCTCTCGAATGTGGTGGCTTCGGGCAGCGGAACCTCCTTGAAAAAGCGCTGGTGGAATCGCTCGGCCATGCCTGATCCGATGATCCAAAACTCGTCCTCGCCAAGACGTGTTACCGTGAAATCGCCCGCGACCCCGCCGCGTTTGCCAATCAGCGGTGTCAGGCAAGACCGGCCGATCAGCTTCGGCATCCGGTTGGCAAACAGCGCGTTCAGCCAATCCTCGGCGCCCGCACCTTTGGCCCGGTATTTGGCGAAGTTTGAGATATCGATGATCCCGGCTGCACCGCGCAACATGCGCGCCTCGCGCCCGACGCTGTCCCACCACGGCTGGCGCGCAAAGCCTGCGCTGTCAGGCGTGTCTGCATCGAAATAGAGGGGGTGTTCCCAGCCATAGTTGAGCCCGAACTGCGCGCCGATGCTCTCTTGGAGATCATACGCGGGGCGCTTGCGCATGGGCCGCCCGGCCGCGCGTTCCTCGCCGGGAAAGTGGATCTTGAAGCGGTTGGCATACTGATCGCCGACCCGCGCTTTGGTAAATGCCTTGCCTGCCCAATTGCCAAACCGCGCCATATCCCATGCGAACATATCGAGCGTTGGCTCGCCCTCGACCATCCATTCAGCCGCCAACTTGCCCATGCCGCCGTTTTGCGAAAAGCCCGGAATGATGCCGTTGCAGCAGAAATAGCCGGTCAATTCAGGGGCAGGGCCGAACAGCACATTTGCGTCCGGCGACCAGATCATTGGCCCGTTTATTACGCGCTTAATTCCGGCTTCGCCCACGGCTGGCACGCGCTCTATGGCGCGCATCATGTTGTCCTCGATCCGTTCCAGATCATCGGCGAACAGCTCATGCCCGAAGCCTTGCGGCGTGCCGTCCTCGGCCCAGAACCGCACGTCTTTCTCGTAGGCGCCGACCAGCAGGCCTTTGCCTTCTTGGCGCAAGTAATACTCGCCGTCGCGGTCCGCCACACTCGGCAGGCGTTTATCCAACGCAGCAATCTCGGCAATCGTTTCTGTCACGAAATACTGGTGCTCGGTTGGCAAGAGCGGTAACTCTAGCCCGGCCATCGCCGCCACCTCACGCCCCCAAAGACCAGCGGCATTCACCACCCAAGGCGTTGCAATGTCGCCCTTTTCAGTGCGCACGATCCATGTGCCGTCGGGCTGCTGCTGGGTCGCTATTACTGGGCAAAACCGGTGTATTTCGGCGCCACGTTGACGCGCGCCAACCGCATAGGCGTTGGTGACGCCCGAGGGATCAACGTTGCCGCCATCGGGCTCAAACATGATGCAGCGGATACCGTCGTAATTGACCAGCGGATGCAAACGCTCGGCCTCGTCTCGGCTGACCTCGTGGAAATTCATGCCGTAGCGGCGCGCTTTTGCCTCCTGAAGGCGCAGCTGATGTTCGCGCTCCTCGGTCTGTGCGAGGTAAAGAGAGCCGGGTTGGAAAACGCCGCAAGACTGTCCGGTCTCGGCTTCCAACTCTTTGTAAAGGTTCATGGTATAGTGCTGTAGGCGGCTGATATTGGTGCTGTCATGCAGGCCGTGGATATTTGCCGCTGCGTGCCATGTGGACCCGGACGTCAACTCTGAGCGCTCTAGCAAAACCACATCGGTCCAGCCGAGTTTCGCAAGGTGATACAGGATCGAGCAGCCAATGACGCCGCCGCCAATCACCACCGCTTGGGCATGAGTTTTCATCGAAGCCGACTCCTTGAGGCGCTGTGTGTTGGCAGGCACCGTGGCGGGCAGGTCATGCGGCCTCTGGCCCGCGCGCGACGAAACGCGTCGGTTTCGGACCATGACCATTTTGCGCGCTGGCACCCACCATTGCCCTCGACTGCGCCGCGCGCTAGCAATTGGGCTGCCATTCTCGGAGTACGCGCCAATGCCTGAACTGTCCCTTTTGCTGCCAATGATCGTACTTCTGATGGTGATCGGTGCATTTGCAGGCGTGCTTGCCGGGCTGCTGGGCGTCGGCGGCGGCATCGTTCTGGTGCCAGCGCTGTTTTATGCATTCTCGGGCCTTGGCTACACCGGAGACGCGCTGATGCAGATCTGCCTTGCGACATCGCTGGCCACGATCGTTGTCACCTCCGTCCGGTCGGTGCTGAGCCACAACAAAAAGGGGGCCGTGCGCTGGGATATATTGCGCAGTTGGGCCCCCGGCATCGCCATTGGCGCTGTTATCGGCATGCTGACCGTATCTGGGCTGCGCACCGCGACCTTGCAGGCAATTTTTGGCGTTCTGGCGCTGAGCATCGGGCTTTACATGGCGTTCGGGCGCGCTGAATGGCGCTTGGGCCACGAGATGCCCAAGGGCGTGCTGCGCGCGGTTCTGTCACCTGCGATGGGTTTTTTGTCGGTGCTGATGGGCATTGGCGGCGGGTCGTTTGGCGTGCCGCTCATGAGCCTGTTTGGACTGGCGATCCACAACGCCGTCGCCACCGCCGCAGGCTTCGGGATCATCATTGCCGTGCCTGCTGTCATTGGGTTTGTGCTGGTGGGGACGCCGATCGGTGCGCCGCCATGGACGCTTGGTGTGGTCAATCTGCCCGCATTTGGGCTGATCATTGCAATGACCCTAATTACAACGCCTTACGGCGCGAAGCTGGCGCATTCTATGGACCCTAAACCGCTTAAGCGGATCTTTGCGGTATTCTTGATCGCGGTCGCAATAAACATGCTGCGCCAAGCGTTCTTTGCGTGAGGTTTGAGGCGGACGGCTGGACGGTTTTCCCAGCTGAGGACGCCACGCAGCGGTGGGTTGAGGCGGTTTTGCCGCTTGCACGCACCGCCCTTGAGACGTCCGAGCGCCGCCATGGTCGCACATGGGCTCCGGGTGTCGATTTGCTGGCGAATGGTGCCAATGGGGCTGTTCCGGGCGGCCCGCCGCTGCGGGGGGAGGGCACCTCCAAAGCGCAGTCCTTGTTCACGCCTCTTGCCCTGCACCGCGCCCAAATATCTGCGGTTTGGTCGGGCTATCCGCAGCGCGACGCCGCTGAGTCTGAGGCCAACCACCGCTACCGCGCCAAGCGCGACGCCGCCCATATCGACGGATTGTTGCCAGAAGGTCCAAACCGCCGCCGTCATTTGCGCGAAGCCCACGCATGGGTGCTAGGGGTTGGGCTGGGTGAAGCCGTTGCCGCACCTTTGGTGATCTGGCCCGGAAGTGTGTCGATCTTTCGCACCGCGTTTCGACGCTTCTACGGGCCGCACCCTGTGCAAAACTGGGGCGATCTGGACGTCACTGACCTGTACCAATCTCTGCGCCGCGACGTGTTTGAGACCTGCGCGCGCATCGAGGTGCCCTTGCGCCGGGGCGAGGCAATCTTGCTGGACCGCCATATGTTGCACGGGACAGCACCTTGGGCAGACAGCGGGCAGGGGTGCCGGATCACGGCATTTTTCCGCCCCGAGCTGCCACATTGGGCAGACTGGGTTTGAGCGGTCGGAATTTGGATATTTAGAAAAGCAAAGAGACTGGGTTAGCGCTTGAGCCGTGCCGCACGCCCCCCGCGCCGACCCTTGGGGGCGGGTTCGCGGTTTGGCAGATCCGCCATGATTGCGCCGCGCGCGGCAGGTGACAGTTGCGACCAGATGCCGATCTCGTCGATAGAGCGCGAGCACCCGGTGCACAGACGCGTCTCGGGATGGACCACGCAGATATTGATGCAAGGGCTCTCTATCTCGGCCCGTTTCCACACGTCGCTCATGTTATCTCGCCTTCCATATGCCCGAACCTGTCCAGCGCTCCTTGCAGGATATACGACGCGGCCACGTGATCGATCACCCCTGCGCGACGTTTTCTGGACGCATCCGCCTCTAGAAGCGCGCGTTCTGCTGCCACAGTGCTTAAACGCTCGTCCCAAAAGCCAATCGGCAGTGGACAGCGTGCCGACAGATTGCGCGCAAACGCACGGGTCGATTGCGCGCGTGGCCCTTCTGTGCCGTCCATATTCAACGGCAGGCCTAGCACGATCCCACCGATCTCGCGCGCCGCAAACAGCGCCTCAAGCGCTGTGGCATCGACGCCAAATTTCTTGCGCTTGATCGTCAAAATCGGCGTCGCCACCGTCCAGAGCAAGTCGCAAATAGCCACCCCAATCGTCACGGTTCCCAAATCCAGACCCGCAATGGCGCGCATATTCGGCAGGGCTGCGCGAAACGCATACATATCCTCGAAAACTGCCACTATTGCTCTATCCCGGCATCGCGCGCGGCTTGCAGGATGGTGACGCGGGTGATGTCGTCGGGAAACACCCGCTGCGCTTCGGCCCAGACAACGCGCGCGGCGTCGCTTTGGCCCAGCACGCCGTATGCCCGGATCAGGCGCGCCCAATCTGCGGGTGGACCACCTTCGTTGGCCAAACGCTCGGCCAAGCCGCCAACCATCCCCTCGATCATCTGCATCCGCTCGGCTGGTGATAAGTCTTCGGATGCCTCGATATCGGCCGTACTGGGACCTCGCGTTGGCGCTGCACCGCGCGCAGGCATCTCGTAATCCACCCCCGCTTGCATCGCAGCAACCTCGATCTGGTCGCGGATCGGGTCTTGCCACGGATCACCCGGTTGGCTTTGCGCCAATAACTGCGCCCAGATCCGAAACGCCAAATCAGGCCGTCCGGTTTGGGCAAACATCAGCCCCGAATAATACCGCGAGACACCGTCAGACGGGTCCAAGTCGAGCGCGCGACCGATCACCGCCTCGGCCTCTGGCGAGACGTATCCGCCCGCAGCCAGCACCATCATATCAGCCAGATCGGTATAATCACGGGCGCGCACATCCTCGCCGCGCAGCTGCACGACCCGCGCTTGGACCTGCCACGCGGCCGTATAATTGCCCATGCCCGCTTCTTGGCGTGCCAGCAGCGCATGACCGCGTAGATCATCGGGCCGTTCGGCGACAACTGTGCGCAATTGCGCCACCAGCGCCAAATAATCCGCCTCAAACATGTCCTCGGCAGGGGGCGGGTTGCGCAAATTCTCGGCGCTCTCGGCTAGTGCTTGGGAGGGGCGCTGCGCGCGGGCCTGCTCAGCCATCTCCATACGCTCGGCCAACGGCAGGTCCGGGTATCCCGGCGCGCCGATCTGCCAATAAAGGCCGGATGCGCCGCCCAGAATGACCAGAACCATCAGACCGGTTGCAGCAAAACTTAGGGATTTCGGGGCCATGCGCCCCTCAGTCGTCTCGCCTTGGCTGGCCTTGTCGGCGTCCAATATCCGGCGCGAGATCTCGATGCGCAAGCGGTCCGCCTCTTCGGCAGCCACAACCCCGCGCGCCACGTCGCGGTCCACTTCTTTTAGCTGATCGCGGTAAACGCGTAGATCAAACTCTGCCGCTGGGCCCACCGCCGAGCGCGCGCGCAGCAGCACGAGTGCGACGGCAAAAGCGACAACGAGACACATCAATGTGGTGACAACCCAGAACATGGTGCGCAGACCTCCTTGTCGCAGTTGCGTTCCATGTAGAGCGCCGCCGCCGCCCTGAAAAGAGCGTCCCCCCCCCGACGCGCGGATTTGTCCTGCCCGGCGATGCACCTTTTGCGGCAGTTTTTTCGCCCATGTCGGTTTTTTCGCCCATTGTGGCGGGAATCAACGTGGGGCAATCTCGTGGGCGATGCAGATATGCGTCACGCCTGACCACCGATCTAGGGGATGCCCTCCATGCGCCGCTATTCTGCCTTTGCCATCGCCCGAGAGGCCGCTCGCTATCACACCGGATGGGAACGCGCGTGGCGCTCGCCCGAGCCCAAATCCGAGTATGATGTAATCATTGTCGGCGCAGGCGGTCACGGACTGGCAACGGCGTATTACTTGGGCAAAGAGCACGGCATCAAGAACGTGGCGATCATTGAAAAAGGTTGGCTCGGCGGTGGTAACACAGGGCGCAACACCACGATCATTCGGTCCAACTATCTGCAAGACCCCTCAGCGGCGATCTACGAGAAGGCGCGCAGCCTCTACGAGACCCTTAGCCAAGACCTAAATTACAACATCATGTTCTCGCCGCGCGGCCTGATCATGCTGGCCCAGACCCATCACGAGATCCGGGGCTATCAGCGCACCGCCCATGCCAACGCCATCCAAGGCGTGAAGACCGAATGGATCGGACCGCAGCGCGTCAAAGAACTATGCCCGATCATGAACATCGACGGGCCGCGCTATCCGGTGCTGGGCGGGCTCTGGCAAGCACGCGGCGGCACAGCGCGCCATGATGCGGTTGCGTGGGGCTATGCGCGGGCGTGCTCGGACATGGGCATGGACATCATCCAGCAATGCGAGGTCACAGGGGTTGAGCAATCAGGCGGCCAAGTCACCGGCGTGCAAACCACCAAGGGCCGCATCGGCACCAAGAAGCTGGCGGTTGTTGTGGCAGGTCATTCCGGTGTGCTGGCCGAGATGGCCGGGTTTAGGTTGCCGATTGAAAGCGTTGCATTGCAAGCGCTGGTGTCCGAGCCGATCAAACCCTGCATGGATGTGGTCGTCATGGCCAACACCGTCCACGGGTATATGAGCCAGTCTGACAAGGGCGAGATGGTCATCGGCGGCGGCACTGACGGCTATAACAACTACACCCAACGCGGCAGCTTCCACCATATCGAAGAGACAGTGCGCGCGCTGGTCGAGACCTTCCCGATGATCTCGCGGCTGAAAATGCTGCGCCAATGGGGCGGAATCGTCGACATAACCGGGGACCGCTCGCCGATCCTATCCAAGACGCCATTGGGCGGGTGCTTCATCAATTGCGGGTGGGGGACCGGGGGGTTCAAGGCAATACCGGGCTCGGGGTTCGGGATGGCCGAGCTGGTCGCCAAGGGCGAGCCGGGGGCGTTGACCGAGCAGTTCGGGCTCGACCGGTTCCGCGAAGGGCGGTTTATCGACGAGAGCGTGGCGGCGGGGGTGGCGCATTGAATTTGGCATCACGCTCAGGGCTACTCCAGACCGAGTTCGCTTTGAACCTCTCCGATCTCTTGTCTTGTTCCGCAATAAACCGCATGAGCAGAACGAAACTCTTCGCGAACGAGAACATCCTCTCGTTTCAACTCAATGAGCTTTCTAGTCTGTGCGTTGATCATTGCCGTACTCTTTTCCATTTTCTTCTCTTTTTTCGCCGCGTCATCCAACTCGGTTTTCGCGCGCATTTCGAGGCGTTGAAGTTCGTACTGAAGGTGCCTGCTGTAGTTGCTCATGATGCTGTTCTCCGTTCTGTCGTTGTCGCTGCGAAGATACTTGCGCAAGCGAGGGGTACCGATCAATCGAGATATCCTGTGAATAGAATGTTGCCCGTTTTGCGCGAAACAACCCCTTATCTAGTAGTTGATGTCAAATATAATTCGACATGTAGATCTAGAGGCAAGGCGAAATCGAATACCTTAAGTATATTTTCGTTTAAGCCAAATCTACCCACAGAATCGCCCCCAGATTTTCCAGTTCCTGAGATCGGTATTGCTAGGGTCCCAGTAAGAGCGGAGGGTCATCCCAAACCTACTTTGACTAAATCTGTGCTTATGAGCACTAGAAAGGGGAGCGACCCGCACCACTCACTAAAACTGTGCTTTCGAAATTCCTACACCCGCCCCGCCCGCGCGGCGGCCCCACGCATCAACGGACATTGCCCATGCTGATCCTGACCTGTCCCAATTGCGGCCTGAATGCCGACGAGACCGAATTGCACGCGGGCGGCGAAGCGCACCTGACGCGCTACGGTCCCGGCTCGCAAGATGCTGATTTCGAGGGTTAC
>JAWUXZ010000014.1:0-21065 GCA_034111085.1 Dinoroseobacter sp. | reverse complement strand
TTCTCCCGGATCACCTGTCCGAAATCCTCGCCCAACGACGCGAGAATGACGTCGTAGGCATACAACATCCCCTTGTTGCGATAGAAAACGTCATCGGCGGTTTGGCTGAAGATCCACCTTCCGGTGTCCTGAGCCCGGTCAATCTGCGAGGTCTGCGATCCGAGATCGTCAGCGATACGCGAGAGAGCGTTAGCCAGCGTATCGGCGCGTCGCTCAAACACCGCCTCACCCTGGCCAAGGCGAGCATTGTAGCTTTCAAGCGCTGCGAGCCCTTGGCGGTACTGGTTCTCGGAAGGCACTGACGGAAGGAAAGACTGTGACGGCTCCCACACCCAAATATAAGGTGGATACTGCAAGAAGCCCGAGGCGCGCTCTAGATCCGGATCAGCACTGGACGAACCACTCCTGCGTCCGATCTGGTCCAGCATTTCGAAACTGAAACGGCCCACAGCGTTGACAACGCCAGTCTGAAAATTGGGCATATTGTCCAGAACTCCAGCCGGGGCGAACCACGGATCATTGGGGGGCCAGCCATGCAGGAGCAGCTCGCGATCTAGCAGCGCGGCCGCGGGCGCGACTGCAGCGCTTCCATTCTCTGGGACCGAGGTGGCCCGAAACTCAGGATTGTTGTCAATCTCATGTGTCAAAGGGGCAAGAACACCGTAATTGACCGCCACCCCAAGCAAAAGCGCGGCAATAACGATCTTTACGCTACGCCAGCTAAGGCGCGTCCCGGCCCCCCACTTCCGCCTGCGCGGCGCAGTTTTGGCATCATCCGAAACATTAGGGGTTGGTGGGGTGTCAGTCACTTCGGTTGCCTCCTTGCGCATCTAGAAACACAAACGCGCAGGCACCGGGCTTCATCCCTAGAAATCGGGCTGGACGGACATTCGGAGAATAAATGTGTTCAATGGCGATAGAAAATAGGGGCGCGGGCATTCTTCCATTTGTGATGAAAAAAGGAATTCATGGCGAGTATGCAAGGAATTTGAACGAAGGTTAGATGACTGCACCACAGGATCGGCATCTGCCGCAGCAACTGGCTCTTCGCCTGCTCCAACGCCGGTAGGAAATCACCGCGCGCGCCGTGCTGACACTCCTTGCGGCCCAAGGCACCCGACCCGATTATACAGCGCGAAAATTTGGAACGAAAAGCCCGTCATGCTTGCAGTTTTCCGTCCAGTCACGGGATGAAACCGCTGACCTGCGCGTTATCAACACAACTAAGGATAATGCTGCCGTGCGATTGGCAACTCGCAGCAGGCGAATTTCCACACTCGTCAGGCCGTGCAATTTTAAGGAGAATATTCGTGCTTCAAGACACCAACTTCGAGATCGAAGCTCCGACAGACCTCATTAGCCGCCCCAAGAAAAACACCCAACAACAGACTGGGTTCACCCTTAGCCGTTACCGGGTTAGCAACTTCCGCTCGGTCACTGATTCCGGCTGGTTGTCCGTGGATAGCGTAACCGCTCTGGTTGGCGTGAACGAATCCGGGAAGACCAATCTTATGCTGCCGCTGTGGAAGCTAAATCCCGCGGGCGGCGGTGCAATTCAGCCGACTTCGGACTATCCCAAGTCGCTGTTTGCTACGATCCGCAATGCGCCGGACCAATTCGAATTCATTTCCGCCGAATTCGAGACTGGCAGCGAGGCTACGGCCTTGGCCGAGTTGGCGAGCATTCCCCCCGCCAAGGCTCGGCGGGTCAGTGTCGCGCGGTTGTATGATGGCACCTACCGTGTTGGATTTCCCGATCATCAGAGTGACAGAGGCGGCTGCATCCTGCGCGCGATTGCGGCATTGCGGACTGCACTAGACGATATTGCCGCCCACCCGAAGGAGGAGAACACCGCCTCGGACGCCCGCGTAATACTCAGCAAGCTATTGAGCGATCTTGAGGGGCAGGATGAAGTCAAATATAATGACATCAGGCTTGCCCGTAATGCTGTTGGTGCCTTGCTTCCAGAGAAGCCACCAGCGGTCAGCCATATCGTAGCCATTTTGCGAGGGCTACGCGTTGTTCTGGATAAAGCTGTATTAGAATTGTTTCAGCCCGACCCCGGTAGCCGTGACGATGTGCGCGCGGCTGTAATCGCGCGGCTACCCAGGTTCGTTTACTACTCGAACTACGGAAATCTCGACAGCGAGATCTACCTTCCCCATGTTGTCGAAAACATGAGCCGATCTGATCTAGGTGCGAAGGAAAGTGCCAAAGCCAGAACCTTGAGGGTTCTATTCGATTTCGTCGGAGTGCAGGCGCAGGAAATTCTCGAGTTGGGGCGCGATTTCCGCGATCTGCGCGATGAGGCCGAAGCGCTGATGATCGAAGAGCAGGGCCGGACCGGACTTTTGCGCAGTCTCTGGGTGCGCGCGCGTGGGCACGAAGATACTCCCGATCCCGTGTTGCTGGCCCAAATTTCCGAGGCAAAGCGCACCCGGTCGATTTTGCTGCAATCTGCCGGAGCAAAGCTGACCAGTCGGTTTGCGCAGTGGTGGAAACAAGGCGATTATCAATTTCGGTTCGAGGCGGACGGCAACCATTTTCGCATCTGGGTCGCTGATGGCCGCCGCCCACAAGAAGTCGAACTTGAGCACCGTTCCACTGGGTTGCAGTGGTTTCTGAGCTTCTTTTTGGTTTTCTTGCACGAGGCAAAGGGCGAGCATGACAACTGCGTGCTATTGCTTGATGAGCCCGGCCATTCACTGCATCCGCTCGCTCAGCGGGATCTCTCGGCATTCTTCGAGGGACTTTCTGAAAGCAATCAACTCATTTACACGACGCATTCGCCATTTCTTGTGGATGCAGATCGGCTTGCACGGGCGCGCAAAGTTTTCGTAGATCGTAACGGCTCGACCCGTGTCAGCGGCGACCTGCTTGATACCGAAGGTAACGATACGAAAAAAGGTGCCGGTTTTGCCATACGCGCAGCCTTAAATTTGGCTGTTGCCGAGGCAAGTATGGGCGGCTCGAAGCCTGTGCTGGTGCCAGGCCGGGTTGAGCAGATTTACCTGTCGATGATCCGCACTGTGTGTATCGCATCGGGCGGATTCCAACCGCGCCGTGACATTATTTTTGCCCCGGCATGTGACGCAGAAGTATTGAAAATGATGGCAAGGCTTCTCAGCGACGCCGATGCCTGCCCGCCCCGGCTGATGATCGACGACGCGTTTCCAACTCAGACCCTCAATGGGATGGGCGCCGCAGGACAGTCTGCAATCCGCATTTCTGAGTTTGGCGGCTTTACTGGAGCGACGATTGAGGACCTGATGCCGCCTGAGGAGATGGCCGTGATGATGGACCGGGTGGAACGTCGTCCCGAAAAGTTGTTTGCCGACTGCGTCGTTGCCGGGAAGCCGTTTCAAGGGCAGGTGTTGGACTGGGCGAAGTCGCAGGACATCGTTCTGGTTTCCGGCTGGCGTGTGCAACTGGCCGAGCGGATGCGTAAGTGGGTTCTTGAAAAAGATGACCCACGGGTCTCCGGCGACATCCTGGCCCGTTGGGTTACGCTTATGCAGACCATCGACGCAGCCTAAACGAAAGCTCTTGCCCGCTATATTAATTGATAGCGGGCAGGACAGATTCGTCGTCAATCGGGCCCACCAGATGCCGGGACTAAGCACCTAACAAAAGAAGCGACCCCTTTCGGAGCCGCTTCAATGGCCCAAGTTAAGGGACAAACTTGGGCTAGGCCTTTGGAAGCCATAATAGACAAACGCGCTGGCAACGGGTTTCATCCCCAGAAATCGTGCGGGAATTACATTCGGAAAACACCGCCGGAGCCGTACCAAATGTGCCTTTGTAATCCAGAAAAATTTATCATCATGCCCCCAATCGTTTGGGGGCATGAATGATGCACATCTATCAGGCTCAAGGTTATTAACGGGTCCTGAGACTAGCGCGAGGGGTGCCGATCGTCCGTTGCCATATGTACAACGGTCTGTTCGTTTGCTGCGGGCTGTTCTTCGCTCGGCGGACCGGCGTCGATTGAGACGTCTCGCAGCGCGTCATACAATTGGCTCCGCAACTTCGGAATGTATTCCTCAATCAACTCATTCAGCATATCGCGATCTACCCGCCTCATTTTCATAAAGGACTGCAATCCGCGCTTTTCGGCCACCTCGCGGGCCCGCGGATGCACCTCTTCCCACATCGCGCGCAAATCCTCCGCCCGATCGCGCACCAACAATTCGCGATCATGGAGATCCTCAAAAATATCCTCGAACTGTCCGATAAGGCGTTTCTTTTTATGAGGAAAAATCACCAGCTCAAAAAGCGCTGCCGCAGCGCCCGCGAGGACGGCCAATACCGGAAGAGCGACGATCAAGCCGGTCACAAATGCACCGACGCCCAAGCCGCCAAACAGGAGTACCAAGATGGCATAAGAGCGTGCATGCGATCGTCTACAACGCTCGGCGGCCTCGTCGATTACAAACGAATGCAGGCGCAGGCGCTCGGCAAAGGCCTGCATTTGCGTGATCTGATTATCCATTCGGCGCGTTGGGGCACGGCGGAGCTCATCAATCAAGTCACCCCGCGCTTTATCGAAGTCTGCCATCGGCAGCTTAGATTTGGGCATTCCCTCAAGCGGCACGAAGGTGTTGTAGATCATTGGCAAGTCTTTGCGCGGAATGACCTTGCCCAGATTCCAACACAGTGCGCCGTAAGCACGGGCGAAGTCATGCAGGTTTTGACACTGATCCATTTTATTCAAAACGATCAGTAGCTTGTGGTCGATTCCGTTAAGCGACTCCTTGAATACCTGCAGTGTCTCGCCAGTCGTACCGGGCTTGTCCGGATCGAAGAATATCATCACCAAATCTGAACGCTCTGCGAACCAACGAACGACACCGGGAAAGTCAAAGCCCCGGCCGTTCTCTTCTTTGGCCTCGTCGATCATTCCGGGGCTGTCGATGAGCGTCACGGTGCGAAGCAGCTCGGCGGGTTGCAACTTCAGGCGGATATGAGAAACAAGCTGGTCGCCGAAGTGCCGTAGGCCCTCGTAAGGCAAGTCTGGGTTGCTGACGACCGAGGGGCCATCGCGATCGGTTTCATGAGGACCATACGTGATGATCGTGAAGTTATCGTCGGTTGGTGCCACGCCGGTCTTCTGCACCTCAACACCAAGCAAGTGATTGACGAAGGTGGATTTACCCGACGAGTGATTGCCGAGCATTAGCACCTGAGGCGGGCGCCTCAGCTCCCCGACGGTCGGGGGACGTCGGAACATGAACTGCTTAGCAAGGGGGTCAATAGGGTCGCTATAGTACTCCCGCATCATGTCTGCGTAGTCTTCCATTACCTGCTGCAAAACTTGCTCCTTTCCGGTGCGGTGAAGCAATAACTGCGGTGGTGGTGAAATTCCGACTGTAAGCCGGTGAACCCGCGCCACCAATGGTGTCGTGCAGTCTTGGCATCATACGGATCAATCGTAATTTGCGGGGTGTTCGCCACGTCTGTCGCCTCCATGCGTATTTGAAAACACAAACGCGCTGGCACTAGGCTTCATCCCTAGAAATTGGACGGGAACGACAAGTTTTGTTCCGCAGGGATGAAAGTGGGGGCCCGCGCGTTATGTCTACATGGAAAAGGAGAACTCGGTGGGCGTACGCAAAGAACTTGAACGAAGTATAAATGACTATGTCACAAGCCTAAGACGCTATGCGCTTGTTCTGACGCGCAACAGTGACGCTGCGGAAGATCTTGTTCAAGAAACGCTGGTTAAGGCGATTGCCGCTTCGGAAAGCTGGCAGCCGGGCACCGACCTTCGGGTCTGGATGTTTCGCATCATGCACAACACCCACGTAAGCGAGCGTCGTCGCCATCAGGTGCGCGAGCAGGCAAAGCCGATGCTGCCAATTCCGGTCGATACAAGTGACCCAACCAAGCGGATCGAACTGCAACAGGTTCTTGATGCGCTTGACCAGCTCCCCGAGGCGCAGCGCCAGCCCATTGTTCTCGTCGCTCTGCAAGAGATGAGCTATGCTGAGGCGGCACAAACTCTCGATCTTCCGCTGGGCACGTTTTACAGTCGAATTGGGCGCGGGCGCACAGCCCTACGCCGGATCATTGAGGATCTGAAAACAACGCGACTGAAGTTGATCCCTTGTCAGGAGAAAAGCCGATGACAGACGATGTACAGATGGGCGTGAACGCCTATCTTGACGGCGAACTCGGACCCGAGGAAGCTGCCGAGATTGAAGCGCAATTGGACATGGACCCTGAAGCACGCGCCCAATTCGATGCCTTTTCCCGTCAGAAGACCCAAATCAATGAAGCAGTAGATGCCCTTGATGCGAAACTAGGGAATCTTGAAACTGCACGGCTTCAGCGCCGTCTTGCGTCAGCCATTCACCGACGCAGCACCCCGCGCAGAGTAATTGCATACGGTGCCTGGGGGCGCATGGGAACTCAGCTTGCTGCGACCTGCGCGTTCGTGGCCTTTGGATGGTGGGGGCATGCGACATGGTCACAACAGGAGTTGGGCCTGCCTGAATACGTGTCCGAAGCAGTGGGGGCCCATATCGTCTTTGCCGAAGATCTGCGGTACCCGGTCGAGTTTTCCGGCGACGAGACTGATGGCGCGATAGAGTGGCTGTCAGAAAAGATTGGGGTTCGCATAGTTGCTCCAGACCTCTCCGAGCATGGCATGATGCTTATCGGGTCGCGCCTTCTAGGAACCAAGGAAGGACCGCTTGGGCAGTTCATCTATGAAAACACAAATGGCGGGCGGTACTCGCTGACATTGAGCAGGCATCTCGCCAACCAACCGATCTTGCCGTTTCAGACGGCCGAGTATCCGAACGGTACCGTGGGGTATTGGAGCGCATCTGAAATCGATTTTGCGCTGGTGGGCGATGACAATGGGACGTTGGTGCGGACAATGGCGCTAAACTTGGGCGCAGCTAACTGATCAGATCACGCGCAACTGTCGAAAAGAAGAGGCACCCGCATTGTGGTGCCTCTTTTTGTTTGCGTACTAGAGCGACTTTGAACCGCTACCACTCAAAGCGGAATCGGTGGGCAAAATACCGTCCTGAATCGAAGCCAATCCCCACAGAACTGAGCCACATATTTTTGCTGTGACTGGGATGGAACGGGTTCGCGACGCGTTCTTTGTATAGGTCAAGGGGTGAAAATACTCGCCCGATGTGCCGCCACTCAAAAAACTGTAGGAGGATACGATGCAACCACAGGTTCAGCCTGACAACCAGGAAAAGTCGGTCGAAGACGCGGTGAAGCCGCTGATCCAGCCCGACCAAGAAGAACAGCCGAAAGAGGATACGGCGAAATCACAAGTTCTGCCTGACAGTCAGGAAAAATCGGTTGAAGACGCGTCGAAACCACTGATCAAACCCGACCAAGAAGAACAACCGACAAAGGGTACGGCGATTGGCTGGATGAAAAACGTCTGGAAGAATATCACAAGGAAAGACTGATAGGGCCTTGTCGTAGCAACTACGGCGGCCTTCTTTCCTGTCGCCACGGCACGCTAGTCTAAAACTGTAGCTGTCTTTAATCATGAGCCACCAGTTGGCCTGAACTGACACTTCGTCGCTGACCGTCGGAGTGTCAGTGATGCTGC
The DNA here is from genome assembly GCA_034111085.1 of Dinoroseobacter sp. GTDB lineage: Bacteria > Pseudomonadota > Alphaproteobacteria > Rhodobacterales > Rhodobacteraceae > Dinoroseobacter. Next base: position 13,480 of record JAWUXZ010000014.1, on the reverse strand, counting down.
TTTTGCAAACCTAGGGCCGACCTTTGCGCACGATTTTTTCCAAGATCGCACAGGGATGAAACGCGCGGCCCGCGCGTTTTTGGTGGGAATGCGGGTCACATAATGACCTGCCCCATCAGGTCATTATTCACACGACCGAAAGGCTCCGGGCCCCTCTGGCAACCACATGGCAGCGGGTTGCGGTGTCGGAATCTACGCTCCAGCGCCTTTGGACGCTGCCCTAGGAGTTTCTATGACCGTTCAGGACGCATCTTCAATCGACCGGCAGCAAGCGCCGCCGGCCACTACAGAGCCGCAAAAAAAGGTCCCGGAAATTGCGCTTTCGCCCGAACGCCTACGAGGCGCGCTGGTAACCGGTGCTGTGCTTATCGTGCTTTGGGCTGGGTTTCATTGGTATGACCCAATCAGCTGGACGGTGGGCTTCCCCATGGCGCTGATTGGCGCAGCGCTCACGCTGTTTTTGCCAGCCTCTGCGCCATTCCGGCTCTCCCCCCTCGGGGGGCTGCGCTTCGCCAAATTCACGGTCGTTGGACTGCTGCGCGGCGCCGTCGATGTGAGCCAACGCAGCTTTTCACCGCGCACACTCCAGCCCGGGTTCCTGTCTTGGCGCACCCACCTTCCCGAGGGTCGGCCGCGCCGGTTGTTTGCCGTGGCGATCACGCTTCTGCCCGGCACGCTAACCGCGCGGATTGAGGATGACCTGCTCACGGTACACGCACTCAACCTGTCGGATACCACGCACGCCGAACTCGCGTCGCTAGAGGCGCGCATTGCCGAACTTTACCGGCTTGATCACACGGAGATGGTTCCATGATCCTAAGTTTCCTCGCGCTTTGTGCGCTTGTTGCCACCCTCGCATCCTTGCCAAGGCTCATTGTTGGTCCAACGGCGGCAGACCGTATTCTTGCCGCACAGCTTGCCGGGACGGGAACGGTTGCGACCCTGATCGTTCTTGGCGTGGCGGATAATGCGCCTGCGCTCTTTGACACAGCGCTCGTTTTTGCCGCGCTTTCTGCGGTGACCGGACTTGCCTTCGTTGCCCTTAGAAAATCGCGGACATGACGGCGTTTTTTGAAGTGCTGGGCCTGACGCTGATGACTTTCGGTGTGGGTTTCTTGTTGATTGCGGCTTTGGGGGTTTGGACCCTTCCGGATTCCATGTCTCGGCTGCACGCGCTGACAAAGGCGGATTCGGCTGGATTGAGCCTTATCGCACTGGGAGCCGCCTGCCATGCAGGACGCCTAGACGCATTTCTGGCTCTTGGGCTTTGCGTCGTATTGGTGGCGCTATCGGGCGCAACCTTGGGCCATCTCATTGCACGCTCACATCTAGCTGAGGATGACCTTGAATGAGCTTGGCCTTTGATATTTTGCTCGCCATTTGCATTGTCTTTACGGCGGCTGCAGCACTTAGCACCCACGACCGTATCGCTTCTGTTACCGCGTTCGTGGTCACTGGATTGTTGGTGGCCCTGTCGTTCGTGCGCCTCGGAGCGCCCGATGTGGCACTCGCTGAAGCTGCTATCGGCGCGGGCCTAACCGGAGCCTTGCTGATGCGAAGTGCTCGGCGTTTGAAGCCCGCGCAAAACAGCGTGTCGCCCCCCATTCATCGAATTTTCGCAGCGGTAATCTCGGCGGGTTTAGCTGGCGCGCTCGCTTGGGCCGTCTACACCGCACCGGGCACCTCCTTGTATCCAGCGCTCGTCAGCGAACGGTTGGCCGAAAGCGGCGTGAGCAACCCTGTGACAGCGATCCTTTTGAACTTTCGTGTCTGGGACACCCTGCTTGAAATTGTAGTGCTGTTCGTAGCACTCGTTCTGGTGCGAGCTGTAGCGCCCGCCTTTCCCCAACCAAGTGCTTTGGGACAGCTAATGCTGCCGTTCGCACGCGTTATTGTGCCGATGTGCGCATTTCTCGCCGGACATCTGCTTTGGCAGGGCGCAAGTGTGCCGGGTGGTGCCTTCCAAGCGGGCGCGATGTTGGCCGGCGGACTGATTGTCCTGATGCTGGGCGGTTTTGCAGTGCCTACGAAGCGCCTTCTAGCCTGGGGAACGATGCTTGCTTTTGCGGGTCTGGCAGTCTTCATAATTGCCGCGCTTGGCACTGAGGCCTTAACGGGCACACTGCTGCTTTATCCAGATGGTGCTGAAAAAATCTGGATCATCGCGATCGAGTCAGCCCTCACGCTGTCCATTGCCGCCATGCTCTGCATGCTTTTCTGCGGCTTGCCTCGGAGGCCTCTGAAATGACGTCCGAACTCATTTATATCTGCGCCGGAACTTGCCTTGTAGGTCTGGCGTTTTACCGGCTTGCCACCTGCGGTGATATGCTTTTGCGCGTATTGTCGCTGAACCTGCTGGCGGTTGGAATTGCGGTGCTTTTTCTTGCATCTGCACAGGACATGGGCGTGATCGATCCCGTGCCACAGGCCTTCATTCTGACGGGAATCGTCGTTCTTGTCGGAGTAACTGCAGCACTATTGGCTTTGGCCGAACGGATCGACGGGCACGATGATGAGTGACATTTCATTGCTCGTTTTACTGCCCTTGCTTGCCGCTGTCGGCGCAGCAGCAAGCCCGCGCGCTTGTGGACTTTGGGGCCTGCCGGCCACTGCTATGACGGCCGTTCTTGCCATTTGGTTAGCATTGGATGTGCACCAGAATGGCGCGCGCGAAATCGCAATCGGCGGCTGGGTTGAACCGCTCGGGATCGCTTTTGTTGCAGACGGGCTTGCTGCAATGATGTTGCTCATGACCGCAGGGGTTGGGATCGCGGTAGCCCTTCAGGCAACAAGCTGGGGCGTTTGGCCTTCAAGCCGCGTGTCCGAAGAGGTGGCAACGCTGCGTGGCGGTTTCTGGCCACTCTGGCTTGCGACGCTTGGGGCCATGAACGCCTTGTTCCTGTCCGGCGACCTGTTCAACATCTATGTCGCTTTCGAAATTCTGGGCCTAACGGCCGTCGGTCTGACGGCGCTATCGGGCACGCGCAACGCGCTACGTGCGGCTTTCGATTACCTAAGCGCGGGCCTTGCAGGCAGTCTTCTGCTGTTGCTTGGCGTGGCGTTGGCCTACAGCGCAATTGGCCGCGTGGATATTGCGGCAGTGCCAATGTTAGCTGAAACGATCACGGGGCGAATTGCCCTCGGGCTTATTGTGGCTGGTCTTGCTGTCAAAGCAGCACTCTTTCCGCTGCATTTCTGGATGCCCGCGGCACATTCAAGCGCAGCTCCCATAGCCAGTGCACTGCTGTCGGCGCTTGTCGTCAAAGGCGCGCTCTATGTCATCCTTCGCATCTCGATCGAGGGCGGCGCAGGCATGGAGGCGGTGCGCTTTGCTCTCGCGGTAATGGGGGCTGGCGCGATGCTTTGGGGGGCCTGGGGCGCGCTTCGGGCCACGCGGCTAAAGTTGCTGGTTGCCCAGTCGACCGTCGCGCAAATTGGCCTAATCGCGCTGGCAATTGGTGTCGCAGGTGACAACTTGCAGCAAAATGGCCTTTGGCAGGCCGCCGCACTTTTGATGCTTTCGCATGCACTTGCCAAGGCGGCGATGTTCATTGCTGTCGGACGCATTGCTGAAGAACTGGGGCACGACCGCATCTCGGGTCTGAACCGAATGGAGCTACGACCCGGCGCAGCAGAGCTTGCCTTTGCCATCGCCTCTATCAGCCTCATCGGCCTGCCACCCACAGCTGGATTTATCGGCAAGTGGATCCTGATAGATGGGTTGATCGCGCGCGGCGCATGGATCTGGGTCGCGCTCATCTTGATAGGTACGGCGCTGTCGGCTGCGTATCTTTCCCGCGTCGTGTCGCGTTGCCTGCGCGGTGGCCCGCATGTTGGCCCCGACGCACATCACCCCCCTTGGCGCACCGGCGATGTCACTGCCCTTGTGCTTGCCACGTCGGCTCTGGTCCTTGGCCTTGCCTCGGCTCTCCCACTCACTCTTCTGGAGATCACCGTAAAATGAGCGAGTTCCTACCCATTGCAATTCTGATGGCATCGCTCGGTGTCGCCCCGATCATCATGATGATGCCAGAGCATGCCAGCCGGCTGAGGACGATCGTAAATCTCACTGCGGCGAGCGTAAAACTCGCGCTGGTTGTGTGGTTGACGGTCGTGGTTGTGCAGGGCGGATCGCCTGCTCTGCGTTTCACGGTCGCACCCGGGCTGGACCTGCATCTACAGGCTGATGCGCTATCGGTGCTGTTCCTAGCCCTTTCGGCGATCTTGTGGCTGATTACGACCGTCTACGCGATCGGCTATCTGGAAAACGGGGTGGATCGCAGCCGCTTTTTCGGCTTTTTCACCCTATGTGTTGCGTCGACCGTGGGCATTGCCATGGCGGGCAATCTGTTTACCTTCCTGATCTTTTTCGAGCTACTGACGCTTGCGACCTATCCGCTTGTTGTTCATCGCGGCACGGCCGAGGCGCACCGCGCTGGCAGGATTTACCTTATGTATACCCTCGGAGGAGGGCTTGCGCTGACGCTTGGTACGATCTGGCTTTATGCGTTGGCAGATGAGGTGACGTTCACGCCGCTCGGCGTTCTGGGCGACCTGCCGCAGACCGATACACTGGCGTTAATTGCCATCTTCGTGTTGCTGATCGCTGGCGTCGGCGTCAAGGCTGCGCTGGTGCCGCTACATGGCTGGCTCCCCCTATCAATGGTGGCACCCGCACCGGTCAGCGCGCTGCTACATGCTGTGGCAGTCGTCAAGGCAGGTGCCTTTGGCATCATGCGCATCGTCTATGATGTATTTGGGATTGAAAGCGTGCAGGAGCTTGGTCTTTCCACGCCACTCGCCCTGCTGGCCGCCATCACTATAATATGGGGTTCTGTCTGCGCGTTGACGCAGGACGATTTGAAAAAACGCCTCGCCTATTCGACCGTTAGCCAAGTCAGCTACATCACGCTCGGGATTGCGCTCGTCTCACCTCTGGCAGCGATTGGCGGACTTACGCATCTGATCCATCAGGGCATCATGAAAATCACGCTCTTTCTCGCAGCTGGCAACTTTGCGGAAGCGCACGGGGTCAAGAAGGTTAGCGCGATGAATGGCATGGGCCGTCTTATGCCAATCTCGATGATGGCCTTCACGATCGGAGCCCTCGGGATGATCGGCATCTCACCCCTCGCTGGATTTCTGAGCAAATGGTATTTAGGCGCTGGCGGGCTTGAGGCGGGGCAACCTGCGGTCATTGCACTGCTCGCGGGCTCCAGCCTGCTAAACGCCGCCTATTTCCTGCCAATCCTCTACCGGGCGTGGTTTCTTGATCCGCCAGAGGATGCGCCCGCCCCCCGTAAACTCGGGTGGATGCTTGTCTTGCCGCCTGCGTTGACAGCCGCCCTGATCATCGCCGCTGGTCTTTTTGCAAACGCGCCGTTCAGCCCGCTGGGTTGGACCCGCTTTATCGTTTCTTTGGAATATTTATGATCGAAGTCCCGCTCTGGCTTGTTCCCACCGTCCCGTTAGCGCTGGTTTTTGCGCTCTGCATACCCGTGCTCAGGCCGTATGTTCGCGCACTTATGCCTCTGGCCCCGCTACCAGCGTTGCTGGCTGCATTGGCGGATCCGAGCCCTGTTCCGCTGCGCCTCGACTGGCTCCTGCTGGGGACTGATCTTGCGCTGACCGAAACCGCTGCACCCTTTTTGGTGTTCACAGCACTTCTGTGGGGCCTTGCAGGGTGGCAACTGACGCGGCTGCTTGCAAGTGACCCCGCCCAAAACCGTACGATGTTGTGTTTTCTCTTCGCGATGACGGGCAATCTGGGCCTATTAATCGCGCAAGACATGGCCTCGTTCTATACCTTCTTTGCGATGATGAGCCTCGCCTCATGGGGTTTGGTGCTGCACGGCGGCGGTGCGGCGCAGACTTTTGCCGGGCGGGTTTATATTGTCTTTGCAATCGCCGGTGAGGTTGCTCTTTTTGCAGGTCTGGCGATGGGTGCATTTGCTGCAAGTGACTTGGCGCTGTCGGCCATGACGGGCGAGACCGTACCCCTGCTTGCCACTGCGCTGGTGTCGGTTGGATTCCTGACTAAGCTTGGCGCTGTGCCGCTGCACCTTTGGTTGCCACTGGCACATGCTGCGGCCCCTGCCCCAGCAAGTGCTGTGCTGTCAGGCGCAATGTTGAAGGCTGGACTGTTTGGTTTAATCACCGTGCTGCCGCTTGGCCAAACCGCCCTGCCTGAGGTCGCTGCGGTGTTCGCTGCGATGGCGATTGCCGGACTTATCGTTGCCCCCATACTTGGGTTGGTCCAAGGCGATCCCAAGGCGGTGCTTGCCTATTCCAGCATTGGCCAAATGAGCCTAATCTTGCTGGGATTAGCTACAGCACTAGCCGCGCCAGAAACGTGGCCAATGATCGCTCCGGCATTGGTAATATTGGCCGTCCATCATGCTTTTGCGAAGGCGGCGCTGTTTCTTGGCGTCCCGGTCGTGTGGTCACTGGACAAGGGTGCGTTGCGCATTGCCGTTCTGGCTTTGCTGGCGCTGCCCGCTCTAGCGCTTGCTGGACTGCCGGGCACCAGCGGCTGGCTGGCCAAAGACGCCCTTAAGGCCGCGCTGACAGATGCGCCTTTTGGCTGGACGGTCTGGCTTGGTGCGGCTCTTTTTCTGGCGAGCCTCGGCACAGCCCTTTTGATGCTTCGCGCACTCTTCTTACTGGCTGGGGCCGCGTACAAGCCCGAGATTGCGCGCGATGTCGCACTGCCTTGGCTTGCGATGACTGCACTGGTTGTTTTTGGCCTCGCGATTGCCAATATTGCCCCAGACGTAGCGAAAGTCAGCTCGATCATTGACCTGTTGCCGCTTGCGACAGCCGGGGCGCTCGCGGCGCTGGGTGGCTTGGTTTTCCGCTACGCAGGGCTGCGTTTGGAACCTGCGGCACCGGGCGAGTTGCTCGGGATGGTGCACGGTGTTTCGCGGCCAAAGCCAGTTCTCAAACCCATGCCACCCAAACGGGCACGCCCTCTCGTCACACGCCGCGCCAATGCGGCCCTACTTCAACCAGAGCGTGGGGCGCTCGCAATCTTGAGCATAGCGGTGGCATTGACCCTTTTCATAGCACTCGTGCCCGCGCCCGCACCTCTGGCACCTCCACTGCCCACGGTCGAGGAGGCTCAATAGGGCAGTTGCGCCGTCTCAGGACGGTCGGGGCGGCGCTGAACCGACCTGCCAAGAACTGGTTTGCAGGGACAAAAGTGATGGGAAAGAGCTGCAAACACTATTTTCGAAGACGACTGAGCGCAAGGTTCCCGCAGTAAATGTCACCAATCTCCATACCATGCTTTTTCTTGCCCAGCAGGGATGAAAATGTGCAGCCCAGCGTTCTTGTATCAACAATAGCAGAGTGCTCAGTCCGTCCAGCAGCCCGCCAAACAGAAAAGGAAAAAGCCATGTCCACCTACCTGCAACCCAACCAAATACGGACCGGCGCTATTTCCCAGAACGTTTCCTTAGGGCTCACTTTTTCTGGATGCGACCAGTGTTCAAGTTGAAAGCACCGCCCCTAAGACAGCCCGCTGTGTGGGAGCACATCTCCGTCGCTTGGCGATTGCAAACGCATCAAAAAACTCAATCACTTTTTGCCGGAATTAGCCCATAGAATTTCCAATTTACACTTCTGAAATGGAGATCTGAAGATGGCGGTCCATTGGCTAGTTTTAGTCTTTTCAACAGCTCTCTTGGTGGCCGGTGCTATCAGGTTGCGCGAGAAAACCATGCCCATCACACCGCCCCAAGCGGCAGAGCGCACGGCCTTGCTCGGCATCTTTCTGGCTGCATATTCCGTTCGCCACATAATCGTTTTCGGCCCTAGCACATCCCCCGTTCTCGGGGTTGGGCACTTTGGATTTTCGGTGCTGCTAGATGCCGTTTCGGTTATCTTGCTGCTGCTGATCAGCATTCTTGCGTGGGTAATTTTACGCTTTTCGGCGACACATCTTCAGGGAGAACAACGAGAGGGTCGGTTTACATTCTGGGTTTGTTTTACGCTGGCTGGTTTCGTCTTGTTGGTTACGGCCGGGAACCTCGTGCAACTGGGCCTTGGTTGGATGGGAACCGCGATTGGTGCGAACCGCCTTGTTATCTTTTATTCGGACCGGCCCGGTGCCCGGCGCGCCGCACGTAAGAATATCGTTTTTGCACGGGCTGCAGTTCTCACACTGGCGGTTGGTCTGCTGCTTCTTTACGGAGCTTACGGCGCGTCTGATATTGCATCTATCAACGCGGCAGCGCGTGCAGGTTTTGTCCCGCCAGCAGCGGTTCTAGCGGCGGCATTTCTGGCCGTTGCGGCGGTTTTGCAGACAGCTCTGATCCCAGTTCACGGGTGGTTGACCGAAGTCATTGAGGCCCCTACCCCAGTTTCGGCACTTCTGCATGCTGGTGTCGTAAGCGCGGGCGGTTTTTTACTGATCCGTTTTGCCGACGTGATGCTCGGCGTTCCCTTGATTATGGCCGCTCTCGTTATTGTGGGGGGCTTCTCGGCGCTTGTTGGATCAATCGTCATGTTGACGCAATCGGCAGCAAAGACCGCACTGGCATGGTCCACAGTATCGCAAATGGGCTTCATCGTGCTGCAATGTGGACTGGGGCTGTTCCCGCTAGCCCTGCTGCACATCGTTGCGCACGCGCTCTATAAGACCCACGCATTTCTGATAGCGCCCGGCGCAGGTCACACCATCCGTGCGGCGCGGCGACTCGGCCCTGTCGCCCCACCCTCAGCCCGCAACGTGGCGCTGGCAATGGGGATCGCAATCACTGTCTACGCGCTTGTCGGGTTCCCGCTGGGCCTCGTGGAGAAATCTCCACAAGCGGTGGCACTTGGCGCAATCCTTGTGTTCGGCGTCGGGTATCTTGCAGCACAAGGGATCGCGGATGCGGCACCACGTGAGCTGTGTATGGCGACGGCACGAGCATCGGTCTTGTTCGTCGCCATGTTTTTCGGCTTCCAATGGGTATCGCAAACATTGACCGCCGGGACATTGCCGCCAACGCCGCAAGCTGGCCCGCTGGAATGGATGCTGATCGCATTAACAGTGTTTAGCTTCGCAGCAGTTGCTGTCTTTCAGTCGCTGTTGCCGCTCTGGTCCACTCATCCTGCCGTTCGTGGTCTGCGTGTCCATGCCGCGAATGGTTTTTACTTCAATGCGCGGGCGGACCGTTCTGCTGGTGCTTGGAAAATCAACGCTCCAACCAAGAAGACCTGAGAAATGTTCATTCGCAATCAAGACTTTTCGCCCGATTTCCTGGACCTTGTCGACGCGGCTGAACACGCTGTTCGTAAAATCGCACCGCTCTTTCCGCTTTCTCATGCCATTGCGGCAAACCCTTTCGCTGGGCAGAGCGACGAAACTATCGCTGTTGCCGCCGCGCGCCTAGAGCGCAGCGCTGGGGTTCATATTTTCCCCAGCCGGGTCGTCCAATTGGACCGCCTTAAGAAGGGCGAGATTACCCTCAAGGATATTCGTACATCGCGCCTTGAAATCGCGCCCACGCTGGACCTAAGCGATCAAGCCATCCTCGAAACCGTTAATACGGCAGATTTCATACCTCGGGCCATACCGACCGTCGCCGACCTCGCAGCCGAGCACAGTGGAACTGATTGGCCAGCCCTTGTCACAGAGCGGTTCGGCTCCTGGGCGCAATGTCATTTTGATACCGGCGAGGCGCTTTGGGCACAGGCATCTGAGCAAGGCGCATGGGCCAGTTGGCGTGACTGGGCAATGAGTGATCTGACGCCCGAAATTTTCGGCCTGACCGGTTTTTGCGAAACGATAAGCAACACCAAACGTGATCATTGGCGTGCTATCGAAGATGCGTGCGTCGCCCTCGGTATCGACCGCGATGCGGCAACATCAGTTTTTCATCGTCTTCTATGCGATCTGGATGGATGGGCCGGGCTCGGACGCTACCGGCTGTGGGAAGCGGAACGGGCCCAGTTGTGCGACACTACTCTTTCGGAATTGCTCGCCATCCGCTTGGTCTGGGAGCAGGCACTCCACGCGCGTTACGCCGTCGAAGTGGGCGCGCAATGGGACGCTCTGATCGTTAAGCATAAAGAGCCGTTGCAGGCGCAAACGGATCATCTGATTAGCGCGATCCTGCAAAGGGCGGCGGAACGGGTTTCGGCACGGCGCCTCGACACATTGTTAGAACAAGCAGGCGAACCCGCGGATACGGCTGAGCCGAAGTCATACGACGCACAACTTGTGTTCTGCATGGACGTCAGGTCCGAACGGCTGAGGCGCGCGTTGGAGATCGTTAATCCAAGCGTTCAAACTTACGGCGTGGCCGGGTTCCTCGGTCTTCCTTTTGTGCACCAACCGTTCGACGCAGAAAACCGCGAGTTAGGCTGGCCCGAGCTCCCTGCCCCTTCGTTTCAGATCAAGCCAGACGGCGCTTGCCCAGAAGCGCCCCCTGTTCATGGCAGGTTACTTAGGGCCATTTCCCGTTTCTCGCGCGCAGCTGTTTCAAGCTTTGCCTATGTCGAGGCGGCAGGTTTGCTCAGGCTAGCTCCGCTCGTTGAGTCCTCCCAGTTTCACGACCGCCGTGTCATCGGATACGGACCAGTACCCAGGTTGGCGCTTGACCCCTCGAGCGAGGCTGCGGCAGATGTTGCACAAGCGGCCCTTCGCGCCATCGGTTTGACCGAGAATTTCGCGCCAGTGGTCGTCTTCGTTGGTCATGAGGCGCGCGTTACCAATGATGCGCAAAGCGGCCTGCTTCAGTGCGGAACGTGTGGCGGGCATGACGGAGCCATGAGCGCCCGTGCCCTTTCGTGTTTGCTGAACAAGACGCCACTTCGTAAGTTACTAGCGCAGCGCGGCATTGAGATACCTCAACAAACGATGTTTCAGGCAGCTCTGCATGACACGACCGGCGACACGGTGACGCTTTTCGTCACTGATCCGGTTGGGGACCGCAAACCGCAGCCGACCAGATGGCTTCAAGATTTCCTTGGTCAAGCATGCGACATCGTACGGGCCGAGCGGTCCACCGATCTGCCTGCAACCCCAAGAGGTGGGGCTTTGTACGCACGAGGCGGAGACTGGTCGCAAACCCGCCCCGAATGGGGGCTGGCCGGTTGCCACTGGTTCGTAGCGGCGCCGCGAAATGCGACACAAAATCGGGATTTTGCAGGCAAGGTATTCCTGCATGACTACGATTTCGCCTGCGATCCTAAGGGCAAATTTCTTGCAGAACTCGTTGCTGGCCCTCTGTTGGTCGCGGCATGGATCAACCTGCAATACTATGGCGCAACAGTGTCTCCACAGACCTTCAGCAGCGGCAACAAGTTGGTCCAGAATGTGTGCGGCGGGATCGGTGTGCTGGATGGAATATCGGGCCGACTGAGAGGTGGGCCGTCGGACCAGAGCCTGTTTCTCAACGGCAAGCCAATCCATGATGCACTGCGCTTGATCGCGCGGATTGCGGCACCGGACGCCGCAATCGATGCAGCAATCAGTAGCAGTCCGGAAGTGGCAAGTCTGGTGCGGTCTGGGTGGCTGGAGGTCGCAAGTTTCGGCCAGAAATAGGTGTTCGGTATTGGCGACTTTTGGATCGGACTGGCCTTGGTTCTGTCTGGCTCAGAGGTCTTGCCACCGCCGATCTAGACGCTAACCAACTACAAAGAGAGCAGGCACATGGAAGCAGCAAACGATTTCACAATGTGGGCGTTGTTCACGCGCGCGACAGTTCTCGTCCAAATCGTCATGATCTTGCTGGTGGCAGCGTCAATCTGGTGTTGGGCAGTATTCATCGACAAGACACTCCAATATCGCAGAGCTCGGGCTGAGGCTGATGTTTTTGGCCGCACCTTCTGGTCGGGCGAGCCATTGGACTCCCTTTTCGACAAGATCGGGGCCAAACCCAATGGCTCCACTGAGAGTATATTCGCTTCCGGCATGCTCGAATGGCGCAGGTCGCACCGCCAAGATGGCGGATTGATCGCTGAGGCTACGGCCCGAATAAACACGTCGATGGATGTGACGATCGCTGAGCAATCATCCAAGCTTCAAAAAGGCCTGCCGATTTTGGCGACGATTGGGTCGACAGCTCCGTTTGTCGGTCTTTTCGGTACAGTCTGGGGCATTATGAATGCTTTTATCGAGATCTCCGAAGCGCAGACCACCAACCTTGCCGTTGTTGCGCCCGGAATTGCCGAAGCGTTGCTGTCGACTGGCATTGGCCTTCTTGCCGCAATTCCGGCCGTAATTATCTATAACAAGCTGTCAACTGATAGTGACCAGATCGTCAGTGGCTACGAGGCTTTTGCCGATAAATTCGCAACTATTCTTAGCAGGCAGATGGGTAGCTGAGATGGGTGAAGGCACACTAAATTCAGGTGGTGATGTGGGCAGACGCAGTCGCAGCCAGTCCCGGCGTGCGCAGCTCATGTCAGAGATTAATGTCACCCCATTTGTTGATGTCATGATGGTGCTGTTGATTATTTTTATGGTTGCCGCACCTTTGACCCTTGCTGGTATCCCCGTCCAACTGCCTGAAACATCCGCAGCGGCATTGCCCGGTGATGACGAAGAGCCGCTAACCGTGACAATTACGGTCGACGGTCAAGTGATGATCCAAGAAACGGAAACATCACAGGATGTCTTGGTTGAGCAGTTGAAAGCGATCGCCGCCGAGCGCGATAGCAACAAGATATTCCTACGTGCTGATGGGCGTAGTGACTGGATCCGTGTGTCTGAAATCATGGGTCTGCTGAGTGCCGCTGGGTTTTCCGACATCGGACTTGTGACGAGTATCGAGGGCCCCGCGCCAGACAACACTGATCGATAGATCACGGCAACTCTCGGTTCCCACATCTGCTGTACTGGCGATGTTGAGAGGCCTTCGGAACGATGGCAAATCAAGATCGAGGCTTTGTCCAAGACGCTTAGCCGCCCTACCCCGTCATCTGGTGGACCAGATTGACGATCAATTACCTTGGCTCGGAAGTCCCAATCTTGCAGATGTATTCGTAGGGTCTGAGGCCGCTGGAAGCGCTTGACGGTCGAAGGCGGTTCCTTGAGATCTTCAACATTCTTTCGTTTCCGCCACTTTGCCACTGTCTTGGCGCTGATGCCGAGCTCCCTACTCAGCGCCGCGTTCAAAGCGTGCCCCTCTCGGGCATATGATCATACCCGAGAGGTCAAAGGGATCGTAGCGCACCCACGTCGAACTTGCCCCATGATGCAGCCTTCCGTTCCTGCGAAACGATCGCACCATCAAAGCTTGGGACTAAACAGCTAACCTACCAAAAAAGAACACTCATCAAGACCGGTAGACCAACCATTCCAAGAGTTATGAGTACAATCGAAATTGCCAGCCCACCGAACGTGTTACTTTCGGTTGCATTCACACCGCTCGGATTAAACGCACGCGGCTCTAGCCGGTCTGGAAGCGGGCGATTCAATTCCTCTTGGACCTGGGTTTTGATCGAGATTATCTTACCCGTCAGCGCTTCCTGATGCGCGGCGAAA
>JAWUXZ010000013.1:0-48780 GCA_034111085.1 Dinoroseobacter sp. | reverse complement strand
GATGTACCCCGGCGCTGCGCAGGGGCGTGTGCACGAGCTGCTCGAGCCTTTTGCAGCTGAGTTGATCACTGGCACACTCGAAGGCTACGTTTTGCCGGTATCCAACGGATCGGAAGCAAATCGCGCCGGTATCCGCCAAGCCTTGTCCTTGTTTGAGGATGCCGGATATGCAGTTGTCGACGGCGTCATGACAGATCCAACAGGCGAGGCTGTGACGTTCGAAATCGTTAACAAGATCGGATCGTCGGAAGTAGATTCCATCGTTGCAATCTATGCCGAGGCTCTCGCGCGTCTTGGCATCACCCCGACGATTACCAACATCGATGACGCCCAGTATAAAGAACGCACCGATGCTTACGACTTCGATATGACGTGGTATCGGCGCGGCCTCAGCCTTAGTCCCGGCAACGAGCAGTTGTCATATTGGGGGGCCGATGGCGTGACATCGCCGGGCAGCCGCAACCTAATGGGGATCAACAGCTCAGCTGCCGAGGCGATGATTGCCGAGATGCTGACTGCCCCCACCCAAGACGGCTACCGGGCTGCTGTTCGCGCGCTCGACCGGATACTGACAGCGGGTCGATACGTCATTCCGGTCAATCACAACCCGGTGTCGCGGCTGGCCCATAACGCCAACCTCAAATTCCGCACGGACCGTTTGCCTATGTATGGCGACTGGATCGGGTTTCAGCCTGATATTTGGTGGATTGAAGAGTAGTTTACAAATGCTGCCCGCGACTTAGCCAATCGCGGGTGGCGCTTCTGGCGCGTCGTTGTCTTGCCCATTCGGGTAAACAAGACCCGCTGATATGACCAGTTTTGCAGCATCCTCGACACTCATTTCCAGCATGATCACGTCTTCACGCGGCACAAAGAGCAGAAACCCTGAGGTGGGATTGGGCGTTGTGGGCAAGAAGATCGAGATCATCGGCGTGCTGGCGCGGCTCGCGACCTCGCCCTTTGCAGTGGTGGACACAAATGCAATCGCCCAGATCCCCCGGCGTGGATATTCAACCAAACAGGCCTGCTCGAAATTAGCACTGCCTTGAGCGAAAACCGTTTCGGTGATCTGTTTCAGGCCAGAATAGATGGAACGTACCAGTGGGATCGAGAACACAAAGCGTTCAGCAACACCAAGCATCCAGCGACCAATCAAACCTTTTGCGAGCCATCCGACTGCGAAGGTGAAGAACAGAAAAACGATGACCCCGATCCCACGAATATCGATCCCGATATCGAGGTAACGGTTAATAAAGTCGGCTGGATTGTAGGCATCCGGCAGGAACGGCAGCACGAAACCATCGACCCAGCCGATGATGCTCCAGATGAACCAGATGGTCAGGCCAATGGGCGCGATCACGATTAGACCGGTCAGAAAATTACCGCGGAACGCAGCAAAAATCCCTCGCTTTGGCGGCTTGATAGTCTCTTGCTCTAATTTCACGTCCTGCCTCCGTGCCCCACGTCGTTAATAGGTGCGGGGCAGGAAGTTCACAAGATGCCAGCTGCAATGCGGCGACGGATCACGCAGGGACGCGCGTGAGGGCCACCAACTGAAGTGCGATCTGGCTGGCAAGACGCGCATTGTTAAGCACGAGCGCAATATTTGCAGCAAGCGCACGTCCATCGGTTGCCTTGCCAATTTTGTCCAACAAGAAGGGTGTGACTGACTTTGCCGCGATGCCTTGCGTTCTGGCCTCTCGCAAAGCGATCTCTATCACCGGCATTATGTCGTCTGCATCTAGAGCAGCGTCCGCAGGGATCGGGTTGGCGACCAGCTGGCCCCCCGGCAGTCCCAACGCGGTGCGCACCAGTTGGGCTTTTGCAATTTCAGCCGCAGAATCTACGCGAAGAGGGGCCGGTAAGCCGCTGTCTTGCATCCAGAATGCTGGAAAAGAATCAGTCTGATAACACAAGACCGGAACGCCCAAAGTCTCGAGCACTTCGAGCGTCTTGGGCAGATCGAGGATCGCTTTTGCACCCGCCGCAACAACTGTCACAGGCGTTTCAGACAATTCTCGAAGATCGGCAGAGATGTCGAAACTGTCTTCGGCGCCGCGATGGACACCGCCGATCCCACCTGTGGCAAAGACCGATATTCTGGCCTGATGCGCTGCAATCATTGTTGCTGCAACGGTCGTGGCCCCGGTCCCGCCTTGGGCAAGACAAACCGCAATATCTGCGCGACTAAGTTTTGAGACATCACGCCTTTGGGCCAAATCAGTCAGCTCAGACGCGTTCAAGCCAATTTTCAACACCCCGTCTAGTATTGCGATTGTTGCGGGAACTGCACCAGCCGCGCGGATTTCATCCTCCACACGCTGTGCAGTTTCCAGATTCGCAGGGTAGGGCATGCCGTGCGTTATGATCGTCGATTCAAGCGCTACGATTGCAGCGCCCGAGGCTTTTGCAGCCGCCACTTCGATCGAGAATTGCATATTGATCATAGGAGGTCCTCCGTCGAGATATAATGCGCCGCCGCGTCCAACGCCGCATCAAGGGCCTTATCTGCGTTAAGTCCGCGTAGTTCAGCACTAATGTGCGCAGCCATAAAGGTATCGCCTGCGCCGGTGACCCGACTTACTTGAACAGGGGGCGGCGCGCGGGTGATTATTTCAACCTGGTCGGCAAAAGATGTTGGGTTCGCGCCATCTGTTACCAGCACCCGGTGCGCGCCTTGGGTCAATAGCGCTTCGGCCGCGCGCTCGGTTGTCTCATGGTGCGATTCAAGGATCAAATTCGCCTCGATCAGGTTCACATAAAGCGTCGGGCAAGGATGCGCCAGCAATGGAATAAGGCGCCGCGCCTTTCCCGGTGAAGCAGGTGCAATGCGCAAATCTGCCTTCGCGAACAAAGGGCTGCGGGCGATCTCGGTCAGCAGTTCTTCGGTCAAATTCCCATCAAGCGCGATCAATCCATCCCATGGATTGTCCGCAGATGCGAGCGTGCCATCCCGCAGCGGACCCAAGATCGCATCGCCTGCATCCTCTAGTCCGTGCGCGTCAGCAATCGCTGCAATCAGACCGTTTGCGCCCTCAATCGCCATGTAGACGTCGGTCGGATGGTCGGCGCGGTAGACATGTTCGGTTATCATCCCGCGTCGCTCGGCCTCTGCAAGAAGCTGCGCGCCTTCAGCGTCTCGTCCAATCGCTGTCAGCAGGGCAGGCACCAGATCAAAGCCCCGCAAAGTCATCGCAATATTCATCGCAACACCTCCAGGGATCCGTTGAATGCGCCCACCCACATCATGGCCTGCTTTCATCCGCACAGGCGCGCGCCCAACAATATCCCAAAGCACCGATCCGATGCAGAGAATGTCAGGCGTCGCGGCCACGGGAGTATCGTCAGTCACAGATTTCATCACACTGATCTGACATGGGCTTTGCAACGCGTCTAGTCCTCGGACTTGGCGAATGCACACGAATCGGGCTATCTAAGCGGGCTGTCATATTTAGGTTGCCAAACATGAATACAGAACAAAGCCGCAAATCGGCTCATAATAAGCGTGTGCGTGCGGCATTGCTCGCCAAAGCCGCACCGCTTTTCCGCGAAAAAGGCCCCGACGGGGTCGGCATCGACGAAGTAATGGGCCGCGCTGGACTGACCCGAGGCGCATTTTACGCGCATTTTTCATCAAAAGAAGCCGTTTTCCTCGAATCTTTGCATCAATCAACGCCGCTACTTCAAAATCTCGAGCGGCGCGTCTCCCAAGATCAAAAGGGTCTTTTGGCCGAGATGCGCGGCGTATTCGACAACTATCTGTCTGCGAACAACCCAACACCACAAGCTCTACGCTGTACTTTGGCGGGTCTTGCGATGGATGTCGCACGCTCAAACGAAAATGCTCGTGCAACGTTCGAAGCCATCCAATTGGCTGTCCGTGTCGAGATGGCGCGCGGCCAAGACGTTCACCATGATGATGTAATCGTTCAGGCAGCACTGGCACTGGCCGTCGGTTCAGCCGCACTGGCCGCCGCCCAGAACACACAAACAGGTCGCGCTGCAATCTTGCAGGCAGGACAAGCAGGCGTTCAGGATCTTCTCGACGGATTCTTGGTCGAGGCCGAGGTGCCAGCTGTCCGCATCGCGCCCCCAGAAGCTTTTGTGAAAGCAATTGAGGCCGCCCTGCCAACACAAGACAGCGACAGCCCACCACCGCGACCTGCTATGTTGCCCCCATTGGCTGGCGAATCCACTGCAACGCCACTACGCCCACAAATCGCACCGCGCGCAGTCGCGCCCGAAAGCACAGGTGTATGGGCATGGTTGAAGCGCAGATTCCACTGATTTGCACGGCAACCCTTGCGCCTTACGCAGCCATGACGTAAGGCGCGCATACTTCACAGGCAGAGCTTGGGCCGCGCGGGGAAATATCCCGCAACGTCCGCCGGTTGAGGTCCGAGAAATCGGCCTCTGACGCTCTGCCGAGGCGCAAACCGGAAAGGAATCTTGGACATGGCGCTCCCTGAATTTACTCTACGTCAGCTTTTAGAAGCTGGTGTGCATTTTGGTCACCAGACTCAACGCTGGAATCCCAGAATGGCTCCGTTCATCTATGGTGATAAGAACGGCATTCACATCTTTGATTTGACACAGACTTTGCCGATGTTGGACGCAGCTTTGAACGCTGTGCGTGACACCGTTGCAAAGGGTGGTCGTGTGCTGTTCGTTGGCACCAAGCGTCAAGCCGCAGGCCCAGTTGCAGATGCCGCTGAGCGTTGCGCGCAGTACTATATGAACCACCGTTGGCTCGGCGGCACGTTGACCAACTGGAAGACAGTGTCGAACTCCATCAAGCGTCTCAAAGAGATCGACGAGAAGATGGAAACCGGCGCTGAGGGCATGACCAAGAAAGAACGTCTTGGTATGGAACGTGACCAAGGCAAATTGCAATCAAGCCTTGGCGGTATCCGCGAAATGGGCGGCGTACCTGACCTTCTTTTCGTCATCGACGTTAACAAAGAAGACTTGGCGATTGCCGAAGCTAAAAAGCTGGGCATACCAGTCGTCGCAATTGTCGACTCCAACTGCTCGCCTGACGGCATCGACTATATCATCCCAGGCAATGACGACGCGTCACGCGCAATCGCTTTGTATTGCGATCTGATCAGCCGCGCAGCTCTGGACGGTATGTCCGCACAACTTGGTGCGGCTGGCGTTGATCTAGGCGAGATGGAAGCCGGTCTTGAGGAAGAAGTTGTAGCTGAGGCTGCTCCTGAAACCGAAGCCGTTGCTGTCGCCGCAGAGAGCTAAGTCGCTCCACTCGATGAAATTGTAACACGCTCGGGCTTAACGGCCCGGGCATTTACCATTTAGGGAGAAACCAGGATGGCGATTACCGCTGCAATGGTGAAAGAACTGCGCGACACTACGGGTGCCGGCATGATGGACGCGAAAAAAGCGCTGACCGAAACTGATGGCAATATGGACACCGCCGTCGACTGGCTGCGTACCAAGGGCCTCGCAAAAGCCGCTAAGAAGTCCGGTCGAACCGCTGCTGAAGGCCTCGTGGCTGTCGCAGTCGACGGCGGTACGGCTGTTGCAATCGAGGTGAACTCCGAGACGGACTTCGTCGGAAAGAACTCAGAATTCCAATCGATGGTTTCAAGTTTTGCGAAAGCAGCCGTTGCAGTCGACGATCTTGAGGCGCTCAAAGCAGCGCCCATCGACGGCAAAGCCATCGGGGATATCCTGAACGCAAAAATCGCCACAATCGGTGAGAATATGACGCTGCGCCGGATGGCTAAAGTAACAGGCGAGACCGTTGTGTCCTACGTCCACAATGCTGCGGCCGACGGCATGGGCAAGATCGGTGTACTTGTTGCGCTGAAGGGTGCCGACAACGGCATTGGCAAGCAGATCGCGATGCATGTAGCTGCTGCAAATCCGGCTTCACTGTCGGAAGCAGATCTCGACCCGGCTGTGGTTGAGAAAGAGAAGTCCATTCAAATGGACATCGCACGCGAATCCGGCAAGCCAGAAGCTGTGATCGAGAAAATGATCGTTGGCCGTATGAAGAAGTTTCTGTCCGAAGTGACGCTTCTGAATCAGCAGTTCGTGGTAAATCCGGACCTCACCGTCGCAGCCGCTGCAAAAGATGCTGGCGTCGAGGTGCTGGGGTTTGTGCGCATGGAAGTTGGCGAAGGCATCGAAAAACAAACCGAAGACTTTGCCGCTGAAGTTGCAAAGACTATGAAGGGCTAATCAGCCAAAAATACCTTTAGGGAAGGGGCCTTAGGGCCCCTTTTTCATGTGGCGCATCAACGTTTTAGGTGTGCTGCCAAAGCCTCGATCGCCAGCTTGTAGGACATCGTACCAAAGCCAGCGATCTGCCCAAGTGCTACAGGCGCAATGTGGCTATGATGCCGGAATGCCTCACGCGCATGGATGTTTGAGAGATGAACTTCCACCGTGGGCAATTCAACCGACGCAATCGCATCGCGCAAAGCAATAGATGTGTGTGTGTAGCCGCCAGCGTTCAAAACGATGCCCAGCTGCGCGCCTTTGGCAGCATGAACCGCATCAATCATCACACCTTCATGGTTCGATTGCACGCAAATCACGCCGTATCCATGGATCTTCGCTGCGTCAGCGCAAAGCGCTTCCACATCCATGAGTGTCTCATGCCCGTAGATTTCCGGCTGGCGGGTTCCTAGCAGATTGAGGTTCGGTCCATTCAGGATCAGAAGATCAGGCATAATGCGTTTCCTTTTTTCTGTCCTAGCGAGACAGAGGCATCTTTGTCGAGTGTTTGGTTTTCAACGGGCTGTCCCGCATTCGAGCTTAACGCTGTAAGCATTTGTAAGTAAAAGGACATACAATATCTCCAGTATCGGGCACATTTAACATAATCATAATTATACGACTTCCACATGCACCCGAAAGATCTACGGCAGCGCGGTCACCCAAAGAATCGTCGCATCATCATCACTGATCGAAACAACGTTGTGCCCCATGGTTGCGTCGTAATATGCACTGTCACCACGTCGCATATCGATAGGCTTGTAAAACTCTGTGATCAAACGGACCGCGCCGGTCAGCACATACAAGAACTCCTCGCCATCATGGCGCACCCAGCCTTCGAATTCGTCGAAGCTGCGCGCTCTGACGCGGGTTCGGTATGGCAACATCGCTTTCTTAGTTAACGCGTTCGCCAACATCTCGTGCTCATAGGTGGTTGTGGGGTGCGCAACACCCTGCCCGTCCAATGTTGCGGACAAACGCCCGGTGACCTGAGCCGCTTTCTGTGGCGAAAAAAGCTGCGGCACAGAGATGTCTAATCCGCCGGCAAGTTTTTTCAACGCATCGTAGGTCGGCGACATCTGCCCATTTTCAATCTTGGATAATGTCGAGCGCGCCAATCCCGCCTGCCGCGCGGCCTGCTCTAGTGTTAACCGTCTTTCTTTGCGCAAAGCCCTTACCCGTGCACCAAGATCCAGCTGCTCGACTGCAGGCAATCCGCCGTTCGCGCGCGCCAGCTTAATCAAGCTCGGTTCTTCTATCTCCTTGGTCATGGAGCGCTTGTGACAGTAAATAATCGTCCAGTGCAATGCTGCACATCGATCATCTGTGCCGTGCCCATTGATTGACACGCCTGCTATGAGGCCCCATGCACAAGCATCCCAAAAGCAACCTCGCAGGCCTCAGTATGATCAAGCTCGACATAATTTCTGATCCCGTTTGCCCTTGGTGCTATATCGGCAAAACTGAGCTGGACAGCGCGATGGCTGAGCGCCCCAATCATCCATTCACAATCGAATGGCATCCCTACCAGTTGAACCCTGCGATGCCGGCAGAGGGAATGGACCGCAAAGACTATCTCGAACACAAGTTTGGTGGCAGAGACGGCGCGCTTCGGGCTTATGCACCGATCTTGGAACGCGCCGAAGCACTTGGCCTGGCAATCGATTTCGCTGCAATCACCCGACAACCCAACACGCTTAACGCCCACCGGTTGATCCATTGGGCAGGACTTGAGGGCCGGCAACAAGCTGTCGTCGCAGCTGTCTTCCGGTCATACTTTAACGACGGCGGCGATATCGGTTCGATCGCGGAGCTGCGCAAAATTGGCGAGGCCTGCGGGATGGACCAGGGGATGCTGGAACGCCTCTTTTCAGCCGATGCGGATCTTGATGCCATGCGCGCGCGTGACACCCATGCGAGGGAACGCGGCGTAACGGGCGTACCCTGCTTTATCATCTCCAACGAACATGTTTTGCAGGGAGCTCAGCCAAAAGCGCTTTGGATTCAAGTCATTGATGAGCTTATCGAAAATATGAAAGACAACATAGATTGAACGAGGCAGCAAACTCAGCCACTGATTCGACGCCTAAACGGCTTGGGCAAATTGAATTCATTGCCTTGATGGGCATACTTTTTGCATTTGTTGCTTTCTCCATCGATGCAATGCTGCCTGCCCTTCCGCAAATCGCAAGCGAGTTGATTCCGACCTCGCCAAATTCTGCGCAGTTGATCATCACGTCCTTCGTTATCGGCATGGGGATCGGAACTTTGCTCGCCGGCCCGCTCAGCGATAGCTTTGGGCGACGAACGATCATCGTTGTCGGTGCCGGCCTGTATGTTTTGGGCGCGATTGTTGCTTGGGCCGGCGAGACGCTCGAAATGGTGCTGCTTGGGCGCGCACTCCAAGGCCTCGGCGCTGCGGGACCACGCGTTGTGGCGCTTGCCATCGTTCGAGACCTCTATGAAGGGCGCCAAATGGCACGGATCGTGTCCTTCGCAATGATGGTCTTTACCTTAGTGCCCGCAGTAGCCCCCTTGATCGGATCGCTGATCATCGCCGAATTTGGCTGGCGCTCAATTTTCCCCACGTTCATTGCATTCTCTGTGCTCTCGGTCGGATGGCTGGTCGTTCGTCAGCCCGAAACGCTACCAGAACCGAAGCGGCGCCCCTTCTCATTCGCACCGTTTCGGCTCGCCGTAATTGAGGTGATGTCGCACCGTGCCGTGGCGCTCAGCATTGCAACGCAAACGCTCATCTACGGGATGCTATTTGGTGCGATCGCGTCTGTGCAGCCAATTTTCGACATCACCTTCAACCGCGCCGAAGCGTTTCCCTACTGGTTCGGGGCACTCGCGTTAGTATGTGCCATTCCAAGCTTGGTTAACGCAGCAATTGTCGTTCGTTTCGGCATGCGTCGTCTGATCCGAACCGCTCTGCTGGTGCAGTGTATCGTATCGGCAATCGCTCTGTTGGCCATGACGGCCCTGCCCCTCGGGACCGATGCGCAATTCCTCATCTACTATATTTGGACAGTCTGCCTTTTCAGTATGTTAGGCTTCACCATCGGCAACCTGAACGCGCTCGCACTACAGCCAATGGGACACATTGCAGGCACTGCCAGCTCGGTAATGAGTGCAACCGCGACTTTGCTTGGCGGCGCGCTTGGGGCCCCATTGGGACTGGCGTTTAATGGCACCCCAGTCCCGCTCGCAGCAGGCATTCTAGTGCTGGGGCTGGTCGCATGGGGCCTCATGAGGATCATGCCCAAGACGCTGGATTAAGGTTTCTTTCGAACAGCCTTAACCTCGGCGGCGAGGTCACGCGCGATCGCAAAAGCCCCTTTGATCTTGTCGCTTTCCCGGCCCCAATCACGGCCGACAATGATCTTATTATCCTTAACCTTCGCCAAACCCTTCTGGGCCTGGATAAAGCTAACAAGCCCTGCGGGATTGGCGAACTTGTCGTTGTGAAACTGGATCACAGCTCCTTTTGGGCCACCATCAAGCCGCGCGATACCTGCGCGCTTACACATCGCCTTGATTCGAACAACGAGCAGTAAGGTGTTGACCTCCTTGGGGAGTTTTCCAAACCGGTCTATCAATTCCGCAGCAAAGCCTTCGAGTTCTACCTTCGTAGATAGATGTGAAAGGCGCCGGTAGAGGCCGAGGCGGACGTCGAGGTCGGCGACATAATCAGACGGGATCAATACCGGAACACTTAGGTTAATGCTGGGCGCCCATTGGTCATCAGTTTCGGTCAAACCATCCATCGCGCCAGATCTGATCTGCGCGATCGCGTCCTCAAGCATGGACTGGTAAAGTTCATAACCGACATCTCGGAACTGCCCCGATTGCTCGTCCCCAAGCAGGTTCCCTGCCCCACGAATATCGAGATCTTGACTCGCCAGGGTGAATCCGGCCCCCAGCGTGTCGAGACTGGATAGAACTTTCAAACGCTTCTGCGCCGTCGCAGTTAACTTCACGCGCGGCTTGGTCGTCAAATATGCATAAGCTCTTGTTTTTGAACGCCCCACGCGCCCCCGGATCTGGTAAAGCTGGCTCAAGCCAAACATATCAGCGCGGTGAATGATCATCGTATTTGCTGTCGGAATATCGAGCCCCGACTCGACAATTGTTGTTGCCAGCAGCACATCATACTTGCCGTCGTAAAAAGCGTTCATGCGGTCATCAAGTTCGCCCGCTGCCATCTGCCCGTGGGCTGTGATCACAGATACCTCTGGCACTTGTTCGCGTAAAAACTCTTCTATTTCAGGTAGATCGCTGATGCGTGGGACAACGTAAAAGCTCTGACCACCACGGTAGTGCTCACGCAATAATGCCTCGCGGATCGTGACGGAATCGAACTCGCTGACATAAGTTCGAATGGCAAGGCGATCGACCGGCGGCGTCCCAATGATCGACAGATCACGCACCCCGGATAGCGACAATTGTAGGGTCCGTGGAATCGGCGTTGCCGTTAAGGTTAAGACATGAATGTCGCTGCGTAGTTCTTTCAGACGCTCTTTGTGACTGACGCCAAAATGCTGCTCTTCATCGATGACCAGAAGCCCTAGGTTTGCAAACTTAATTTGCTTTGCCAAAAGCGCATGCGTCCCAATAGCTATATCGACAGAACCTGCCGCTAGCCTTGCCCGCGTATCGGCGGCGGACTTAGCAGAGACGAAGCGCGATAGCGTCCGAATTTCTAGCGGAAACCCTCGGAAACGCTCGGTAAAGCTTTGATAATGCTGACGCGCGAGCAAAGTTGTTGGCGCGATGATAGCCACCTGTACGCCTGATAACGCCGCAATAAACGCCGCGCGCATCGCAACTTCAGTCTTACCAAAGCCAACATCACCACAAATTAGCCTATCCATTGGTCGCCCCGACGACATGTCTGTGATCACGTCGTGGATTGCAGACAACTGGTCATCGGTTTCCTGATACGGGAAGCGAGCCGCAAAATCTTCCCACATCTCAGGTGGCGGCTCCAGCACTGGCGCACGCCGCAGCGCGCGCTCTGCAGCAATGCGGATCAAACGGTCCGCCATCATGCGGATCCGCTCTTTTAGGCGCGCCTTCTTGGCCTGCCATGCACCGCCGCCGAGCTTGTCCAGAAGTCCCTGATCTTGCCCGAACCTTGATAAAAGCTCAATATTTTCAACGGGTAGATAGAGCCTATCGCCCCCGGCATATTCCAAATGCAGGCATTCATGGGGGGCGCCAGCCGCGGTTACGGTCTCCAGCCCCTTATAGATGCCGACACCATGATCTACGTGAACGACAAGGTCGCCGACACTAAGGCTATTGGCCTCTTGTAGAAAATTCTCGGCCCGGCGTGTGCGTTTGGGCGCGCGGATCAGGCGATCTCCAAGCACATCTTGCTCCGAGATCACGGTTAACGCGCGGTCGTCGTGAAGGTTAACTTCGAATCCCTGCTCTAGGGTCCATACCAGCGCAAACACGCCCCGCTTGGGCAAGTCACGCAAGTCATTGCCCTCAAGCACTTCTGGCAATCCATGGTCGTCCAACAAACCAATCAGGCGCTCACGCGCGCCCTCAGACCAGGATGCAAGAACAACGGGACCAACTTCAGACTTTACTTTAATATAGGCGACCAAAGCATCGAAAAGGTTTACATTTTCCAGCTTGCGCTCAGGGGCAAAGCTGCGCCCCATCCGCCCTCCCACATCGACGACTTTCAACCCCGTGGCCTGGGGCAATGGTGCCAACTGAACCAAGCGGTTCCCACCGAAAGCCGCGCCTAGCTCAGCCTCGCTAAGGTAAAGCAATCCCGGTGGACACGGTTTGTAAACAGTATCAAGCCTGCCTTTTTGCCCCATCGCCAAGCGCCGCGTCTCGTATTGGTCTTCGATCCCTTCCCAACGCGCGAGGTGCGCCGCCACAAACTGGTCATCCAGCACGATAGTCGACCTAGGCAAATAGGCCATAAGCGGCTCAAGCCCGTCGTGAAAGAACGGTAGCCAATGCTCCATTCCGGCTTGTTTTCGTCCGGCGCTTATTGCCTCGTAAAGCGGATCGTCGCTACCAGCCGCGCCAAACTCAATCCGGTAATTTTGCCGAAAGCGCGTGATCGACGCCTCGTCCAGAACAACCTCCGACACCGGCGACAACTCAATCCGCGTGAGACTGCCTGCGCTACGTTGTGTCTCCGGATCAAACCGGCGCATTCCATCCAGGACGTCACCGAAAAAATCCAAACGTACTGGCTTCGCGTGCCCCGGCGGGAACACGTCAATCAGACCGCCGCGCAACGCAAAATCGCCCGGCTCAACCACATTCGGAGCCTGCGCGAAGCCCATCCGCGCCAAAAAGCCTCGCAGA
Source organism: Dinoroseobacter sp. (assembly GCA_034111085.1). Classification (GTDB taxonomy): domain Bacteria; phylum Pseudomonadota; class Alphaproteobacteria; order Rhodobacterales; family Rhodobacteraceae; genus Dinoroseobacter. The sequence goes on along the minus strand of JAWUXZ010000013.1, from coordinate 36,192 downwards.
GCGCCGACATCGACCTGTGTGCCAACCTCTAAGCAGAAGCTCGATTGGCGCAGCAAATCCGGCGCTGGCACTCTTTGGCTCACGGCATTCAGCGTGGTTAACACGATTAGCCCATCTGAGGGCATCGTAGCCAGCTGCGCCAAAACCGCCATCCGTGCGGCTGACACATCGGCGTTGGGCGAGACCCGATCATAGGGCAAACAATCCCAAGCCGGAAACTTCAAGACAGCCTGGGCGGGATCCCAAACGGCCAAAGCCCTAGCCATTGCATCAAGGCGCTTGTCATCGCGCAGAACGACCAAAACCGGGCCTGTACCCGCCTCAGTCTCGCGCAAAACCATCAGCGCGTCCACGCCTTCAGGCGTGCCTGACAATGTGACTGTCGCGCGAAGTGCAGCAGGTGTGGAGGGTGGGTTCAAAGCCATGCAGGCGCATCTACCGCGCAGCGGTCCCGTGTCAACCGCTCTATCCCAAAGTTAAAGCTAACCACCTAGGACGGACGCATTCATCGTTTGAAAAATGCCCCAGAAGGCAGTCACAAAAATAGACATAAAACCAATGACTTGGGTGACAAGACGATGCCTACGCAAGCGTCGGATAAGATCGAGCCCGTAGGAATCTTTCTCATGCACCAACCGCGCTGTGCGCTGCGCCACGACATTAACCAAGGTAAACGGCAACGCGAGGAAAAACAGCGCCTGACAGACTTCTACATCATAAAGGAACCCCAAAAGTCCAAGCATGCTTAACAGCGTCGCGGCCACGCCCGTCAAGATGACACCGGCCGCACCTGTAAACTGCAAAAGTCGGTTGGCGTTAATGCGGGCAAGCGCCTCCACATCTTCCATCGCCTGACCGCCATTCCGCGCGGCGCGTTGGACCAAATCGAAAGGCACGCCAATCACAAAGTGGCTCATTACCGACCAAAACACGGCCAATACTATCCAGAACCACATGGAACTGAACGAGTGGGTGTCGATCAACAGAAACACTGTATCGAAAATATCCAATCGGCCTGCCCTTGCTGCAAATTCACTCGCGCTCTCATGGCACGTCAATGCGAATACATTAAGGCCGATCCAGCGCACACGCCAGTGCCTAGCTTGCGACTTGAGCGCACCTGCAATTCGTGCCAGCCATGTCAGACAGTTTTTAGAGAGACGCAAACGATGCTACCGACCCAAGGCCCATTCCCGAACACGCGTTTTCGCCGCATGCGTGCGACACCCGCGCTACGAGCGCTCAGCCGTGAAAATACGTTAACGGTCGATGATTTAATTTGGCCGGTTTTCGTGTGCGACGGCAATAATATCGTAGAGCCGGTGCTTTCCATGCCGGGCGTTGACCGTCTCTCAATCGACAAGTTGGTTGACGCAGCCGCCGAGGCCGCAGATCTTGGCATCCCCGCTATCTGCATCTTTCCCTATATAGATCCTTCTTTGAAAACAGAGCTTTGCGAGGAAGCTTGGAATCCCGATAACCTGTCCAACCAAGCAATCCGCGCGATCAAAGCAAGCGTGCCTGGCATCGCCGTAATGACTGACGTCGCGCTCGATCCCTATAATGCGAACGGTCATGACGGCATCGTCCGGAGCGGCATCATCGTTAACGACGAAACCGTCGAGGCGTTGGTGAAAATGGCGATCGCGCAGGCCGATGCCGGGGCAGATATTCTTGGGCCATCGGATATGATGGACGGACGGATTGGGGCTATACGCACGGCATTAGAAGCGGCGGGCCACCAAGACGTCACAATCCTGTCTTATGCGGCAAAATATGCCAGCGCCTTTTACGGGCCCTTCCGCGATGCAGTCGGTGCGTCCGGTGCCTTGAAGGGCGACAAGAAAACCTATCAAATGGATCCCGGCAATTCGGACGAAGCGCTGCGCCTGATCCAGCGTGACCTCACCGAGGGGGCTGACATGGTGATGGTCAAGCCCGGTATCGCGTATTTGGATATATGTCGGCGTGTCAAAGATACGTTCGGTGTCCCGACTTATGCCTATCAAGTCTCTGGCGAGTACGCGATGATTGAGGCTGCTGCCGCAAACGGTTGGATCGACGGTGACAAGGTGATGATGGAAAGCCTTATGGCGTTCAAACGCGCAGGTTGTGACGGGATTCTTACGTATTTCGCGCCGCGCGCCGCCAAAGCGTTGCGCAATCAGTGAACTATCGCCGATAGCACTGCCGGACCCAAATTCCTCTAGCGTGACAGAACAGCCTTGATCTAGTACTGTGTTGATAACTGCCCGACAGAGGCAGTAATCAGGCAGTTACATGAGGTCGAGCGGATGACTGAATATATGACACGGCGTACAGTATTGGCTGGCGCAGGCGTAACGCTTTTGGGCGCGGCAGGTTGCACAACAGTACAAGGTAGCTCGCAGCGTGGACAACGCATTGATCAGCGGGTTGATGCAGCAATGGACTATCTGTTTGCAAATGTTGACGGATCCCGTGCGTTGGCAAGTCGTGCCTCTGGTATCCTGGTGATGCCTTTGGTTACAGAAGCCGGCTTTGGCATCGGCGGCTCCTTCGGGCGCGGTTCATTGCGCGTCAGGCAAGCCACCGTTGACTACTACTCTGCCGCGTCCGGCAGTTTCGGCTTCCAGATAGGGGCACAGCAATACGCACACGCCCTATTTTTCATGACCGACGAGGCCCTTGAAGCCTTCCGAGCGTCAAACGGATTCTCGGTCGGTGCCGATCTTGAATATGCGCTAACCAATCGCGGTAGTGCCCTGACCGCAGACTCCACCACCGTGCGACGCCCGGTCATCGCAGTCATTTTCGGACAAGCGGGGCTAATCGCAGGTGCCACTTTGGAAGGCACCAAATACACGCGGATTTTCCCATAATCTGCGCATTAACCAAACCCGCAAATGTGATCGCGCCGCCCCTTTGACACAGGCGGCGCGAGGGCATAGCACCACAGCGTAATCCACCGCCCTTTGCCGTCTGAGGTGCCATGCCTACCGTCTTCCGCTGGCTCGTCCGGCTCTTCTTGGCCTCCCTAACTATGACGGTGCTTGTACTGTTTGGCGTTTACTATTTCGCCAGCCGGTCCTTACCCGACTATGACGCAGAAATCGAAGTCGATGGCCTTTCGGCCCCACTGGAAATCGTGCGCGATACTGCCAATGTGCCTCATATTTTGGGTGCTACCGACGCTGACAGCTTCTTCGGGCTCGGATACGTCCATGCACAAGACCGCTTGTGGCAGATGACCGTGATGCGGCGCACCGCCCAAGGCAAACTATCCGAGATTTTCGGAACGCCCACCGTGCGCGTTGATGCACTTATGCGCCGGCTCGACATTGGCGGGGTCGCGCGTAGTTCGGTCGAGGTGCAATCGCCGGGTGCGTTGGCAGCGCTTGAAGCATATTCAGCAGGCGTTAACGCGCGCATTAATCAAGTTAACAGCCAAGCACTCGGTCGCGGTGCACCAGAGTTCTTTCTGTTTCCACCCAAAATCTCGCCTTGGCAGGCCGAGGATTCGCTCGCAATTCTGAAACTGATGGCGTTGCAACTTACCGACCACCTACCAAATGAGGTTCTGCGCGCCCGAACCTCACTCGCCCTGCCCACTGACCGTGTCCTCGACATCCTGCCTGACGCCCCCGGCGAGGGAGTCATCGCCCTGCCCGATTACGCATCCCTCGTGCCAGGTCTTAACCGTGATTTGGCCTTCGCCACCCCTGACGCCTTATTAAACCCTGACCGCTTTCATCCGGTGCCACGCCCCGGAAAAGGTGGCGCATCAAACGCTTGGGCCGCAGCGCCTGCGCGCGTCGCCTCTGGCAGCACGCTGCTGGCCAACGATCCGCATCTGGAGCTGACCGCACCTGCAATCTGGTATTTGGCGCGTGTCAAACTTGCCTCCGGCGACATTATTGGGGGCACTATTCCCGGCCTGCCTCTGATGCTCGTTGGCAGATCGAGCCTGTTTGGGTGGGGCGTGACAGCGTCCTACGTGGACGATCAAGATGTGATCCTAGAACGTCTGGATCCCGCACAGACAGGTAATTACCTCGCCCCAGACGGGAGCACGGCGTTCGAGACCCGCAGATCAGTAGTTAATGTGGCCGATGCTACCCCGGTTACGTTAACCTTAAGATGGAGCGTGAATGGACCAATCTTAACGGGCTCAGACTTCAATCTAAACGTAATCACCCCGGAAGGTCATGTGCCAGCGCTGGCCTGGACTGGCCTAGACGCGAACGACACCTCTTTCAGCGCGGTTTTTGCCATCATGCAAGCCGGGTCCGTCCCGGGCGCAATGGCGGCCGGACGCGATCACATTTCTCCCGCCGTTAACCTTATATTGGCAGATAGGACGAGGATTGGACTTCAAGTCATCGGTAAGCAACCCAACAGATCTGTTAATCACCGCTCTGAAGGTCGCCTTCCAACCTTTGGAACTGAAAGAGAAAACTTATGGTCAGGATATCGCCCTTACAGTGATAACCCTCGGGCTCTTTCCCCGGTCAGCGGAATTGTCGGCAACACCAACAATCGCACAGTCGATCGTCCTTTTCCGGGTCATCTGTCGCACCATTGGGGCGACACTCAACGCATTCAACGCTGGAGCCGCCTCATGCAGGCGCGCGAGGTCCATACCCGTGACAGCTTTATCGAAGCGCAGCTCGATATCGTCAGCCCGGCGGCGCGCACCCTCCTACCCTTGATCGCACGAGATCTGTGGTTTGCAGATGAAGCCGCCCCGAGTGGCACACCCGAGCGGCTTCGCCAAGATGCATTGCGTCTGCTTGCCGATTGGAACGGCGCCATGAACGAGCATCTGCCAGAGCCATTGATTTATGCCGCCTGGATCCGACACCTAAATCAGCTGCTTATCCGTGATGCGCTCGGCCCGCTTTCAAGTGCATTTGCGACGCCCAACCCCTTGTTTATCGAACGTGTTTTCCGGAATACGAATGGGGCATCCGATTGGTGCGACCTCAGCCAATCTAGCCGAGATGAAAGCTGCCCCGAAATCGCGCGCCGCGCCCTAGACGCCGCATTGATTGAGCTGTCCGAATCATACGGGCCCGCCATCGCGAGCTGGCGCTGGGGCGATGCGCATCAAGCGACCCACGATCATCAAGCATTGGGCGCACTGTCTTGGCTCGGTGGCGTGGTTAACATCCGCCAATCCACCAGCGGCGGCGACCACACTTTGATGCGCGGACAGACAAGTGGTGACGGACCAGAGCCGTTCTTGAATACACATGCTGCGGGCTATCGCGGCGTCTACGATTTCAACGATCCTGACAGTTCATTGTTCGTGATTGCGACCGGACAATCAGGCCACCCGCTGTCACGTCACTATGATGATCTGGCAGAATTCTGGCGTCGCGGCGAGTATGTGCGCATGTCACTCGACACCGATCTGGCACGCGCGGGTGCTACAGGGATCACAGTTCTGAATCCGATAAATCTAGAGTAACCAAATGGATATCAGGTTGTGTTAAGCCATCGCTTGAAACGTGGCTTTTTGCACCGGTGTCCATTCCACAAGAAAATACGCGCCAGTATCATCGGGGCGCTCTTCTAGGACTAGCGATTTTTCAAACAACCATGCCCGACGCTTTGCATCTTTCCAGCCAAGAAATACCCGTTCCCGGCACACGGCTGGCTTGATCCGCTCGGAGATCGCCTCAACAAGTGCCTCGATCCCGCTGCCATCAATAGACGATATAACCTGAACTTCGTCCCTGCGTGCAGCCACTTCAGCCAAACTGTCCCTTGCGTCCGGATCCAGCAGATCAGACTTGTTCCAGACCTCAATCACCGGAACGCCTTCACCGACTCCAAGTGTTTCGAGAATCTTACGCACATCTTCGGCCTGCTCATCGCTTTGCGGATGGGCGATGTCGCGCACATGGCAGATCAAGTCAGCAGCAAGGACTTCTTCCAAAGTCGCGCGAAAGGAGGCGACGAGTTCGGTCGGCAAATCAGAGATAAACCCGACTGTATCAGACAAGATAATGTCAGTGCCATTCGACAGATGCACCGACCGCATCGTTGGGTCTAGCGTCGCAAAAAGCATATCTTTTGCCATCACAGAAGCGCCAGTCAACAGGTTGAAAAGCGTAGACTTTCCGGCGTTCGTATAGCCGACAAGTGCCACAATCGGAAACGGAACTTTGGCGCGCGCGGCCCGGTGCAATTCACGGGTCTTAACCACACGCGAAAGCTGTCGACGAAGACGGATAGCCGCGTCATCAATGGCACGCCTGTCAGCTTCGATCTGCGTTTCTCCTGGACCACCAACAAAGCCGAGGCCACCGCGTTGGCGCTCTAGGTGGGTCCAAGACCGCACCAACCGCGTGCGTTGATAGCTCAAGGCGGCAAGTTCGACCTGTAACACACCTTCACGCGTGGCAGCGCGATCCGCGAAGATCTCAAGGATTAACCCTGTTCGATCAAGGATCTTGACCTTCCAAATTTTCTCGAGATTTCGCTGCTGCACCGGAGTTAACGGCCCATCAATCAAGACCAACTCGACGTCGTTCTCTTTGAGGCGCGTGCCCAGCTCTTCCACCTTACCGGAGCCAAACAGATATCCCGGCTGAGGTTTGGAAAGTTTTACAACTTCAGAGCCTTGCACATCAAAGCCTGGCAAAGCTTCTGCCAAAGACACAGCTTCTTCGAGCGCGAATCCAGGATCTCGGCGCGACCGATTATTGGTTAATTCGGGATGGATCACCCAGCCTCGCGTAAGCTGCGGGCCCTGATCTTGAAATTGGGTCAGATCAGTCCTCGCCCTCATAAAGACTAATGGGTTGGGTCGGCATGACGGTGGAAATCGCATGCTTATATACCAATTGGCTTTGACCATCTCTGCGCAAAAGCACGCAAAAATTGTCAAACCAGGTGATAACGCCCTGAAGCTTAACGCCATTAATCAAGAAAACCGTAACCGGAACCTTTGTCTTTCGGACATGGTTCAGGAACGCATCTTGAAGATTCTGTCGGTCATTCGCCATCGGTCTTGCGCCTTCTGTCCTGTCTCTGGGTGCCATCACCTCTTTGGGTGCCTGCATAGACGCGATAATATCCTTTCGCGCCAATGATTCCAGAGCCAATATCAGTGTTTTAGCGGCAAATACGCTCAGGAGCGCCAAAAATCAGGGTTGAGTAGCGCAATTATGGCCAAAGTCTCTAACCGACCGAGCACCATTGCGGCTGCAATGATTAATTTTGCGGCATCCGGCAGCGCCGCGTAGGAGATCGGCTCACCGCCTGCAATCAGCGCTACCGGCCCCGTCGTCGACAATGCCGAGACGGACAAGATCACTGCGCCCTCAAATCCAAGTCCAGCGGCCGCCAAGCCTGTCATTACAACCGCAATCGACAGCGCAAATATCATGAAAAATACCCAAGCAATCGAGGCCCCTTCCCGGCGCATGCGGCGTGCCATCTGCCCTTGGCCGCCAACTGACGAGGGATGCACCAATCGATCCATCTCTCTCAACCCATGCTTGTAGAGCGCGTAGACCCTCAGCAATTTCACGCCCCCTGCCGTTGTTGCCACGCCGCCGCCCATGACAGCCATTCCTGCAAGTAAGAGGCCGGGTGTACCAAGGCCTGACCAATCACGGGCCGTTGACCAGTTCTGGGATTCAAATCCGGTCGTTGTCAGGAATGAAGCCACTGTAAAAATGGCGCCCCACAGGGCTGGTAACGCTTGCGAATTGAGGGATTCATCAACGTCAAGTGCTCCGAAAAAGTGCCTTAAAAACAAGATCAAAGGCAGGCCGAGAATTAGAAGCGCCGCCAAACGCAACTCTCGATCTGACGCCAACAACCCCCACATCGGTGCACTGAACCCTCCCAAAAAGCTGCGTCGCGTGAGCGCAAAAATGAAGAAGAAAAAGATCAGCAGTTCGCCACCGATTCCACCGGAGCTTTCTGCAAAACTCGGAAGCGACGTGATACCACTTGTGGCGATCGTGGACATACCATGGATCGCAGCAATCGCGGGTGGATCGCCTGCTAGAACCAACAAAAACCAAAGTAAAACAGTCAGTCCTGTATAAACAGGAAACAACCTTAGAGTGTAGCGCAACAGCCGGGCAGTTGGGTCAATATCATCACGTACATCGCGTCGCATGGCGCCTGTTCCGGCCTCTTGGGCAGAGGTCACCTCGAATCCGCCCAAGGTCATTGGCGCAAGGATGGCAAAGGCCGTTATCCAGATCAAAAATCCACCCATCCAGCCGACTAAAGCGCGCCAGATATGGATGGCAAGTGGCAAGCGCGTGGCTTCAAAAACCGTGGCACCCGTCGTGGTTAATGACGACACCATCTCAAAATATGCGTTAAGAAACCGGGTGTTCGGCACAGCTTCAGCAAATGGCACCGCAAGCATAATCGGCAACACGGTAAACGTTGCGACCAAGGCCAATAAATGTGACCGCGCGCCGTTCTGTGGCTGATACTGCGCAGTTGCCAAGCCAACCAAGGCGGTCAGGGTCAAAAATAGGATAGCCCCATAGAAAAACGGGCGCGCTGTGGCGAAGTCTTCGACAGCCAAAGCGACCGCGGCAGGCACAAGCATCGCCGCCGCACCAATTCCGGAAAGCAGAACAATCAACGGCAGACGCAGAGCCGCTCGCATCAGAAAAAGTCGATTGAGACTTGGAAAAGGCGTTCTACTTCAGGCACATCCGCAGCAAGGCTAAAGATCACCAACACATCGCCTTCCAGCACCCGCAAGCCTCCAGTGGGTTTGAGAATTTTGTCGCCGCGCGCCACGGACCCAACAAGTACACCTTCCGGAAAATCAATGTCCCGAATTTCCTTGCCCGCCATTGGCATTGTCGAGAGCACCTGCGCTTCAATCACCTCGGCCTCAGCATCGCCGAGCGAATACACCCCTCGCACGCGCCCATGTCTGACATGCCGCAGGATCGAACTGACGGTCGTCGCGCGCGGATTAATATAGGCGTCAATATCTAGGGGCCCTAGCAGCGGAACGAGACTTGGATCGTTGAGAAGCGCGATGGTCATGGCTGAACCGGCTGATTTTGCACGCACAGCAGCCAGAAGATTTACTTTGTCGTCGTCTGTTACGGTTAACACGGCGTCAGCACGTTCGATATTAGCCTCGGTCAGCAACTCCATATCGAGACCATCACCATTCAGCACAATCGTGCGCTCAAGTGCATCTGCAGCGCGCTCGGCCGTCGCGCGGTCCCGCTCGATCATTTTAACCCGCACCCGATCTGTGCGTTGCTCAAGTCGTTTGGCAACTGCAAGACCGACGTTGCCACCGCCAATAATAATAATGCGGTTTTGCTTTTTAGATGTCTTTCCAAACACTTCCAACGTGCGGTTAATGTCCTCGGTTGGCGTAACCAGATATATCTGATCATTCGCAAACAGCTGATCGCCGGGCTCCGGCGCAAATAAAACGCCCTCCCTGCGCACGCCAACAACAATTGTTCTCAACGTAGAGAAAAGATCGCTGAGTTGGCGAAGTGGCGTCGCAAGAACCGGACAATTCTCATCAAGAACGATGCCCATTAACCTTACCCGGTCTTCTAGGAAGCTCTCGGTATCAAAGGTCGCAGGAGCCGATAGACGTTGCAAAGCCGCCTCGGCAACTTCGCGTTCGGGACTGATCACAACGTCAATCGGAAGGTGGTCACGTCGATACAAATCGCTGTAAATTGCGTTCAAATAGGACTGAGCCCGCAAACGTGCAATTTTGCGCGGCACTCCAAAAACCGAATGCGCGATCTGGCAAACGACCATATTCACTTCATCTGAATACGTTGCAGCAATGATCATCTCTGCGTCAGCCGCGCCTGCGGCTTCAAGAACATCAGGATAAGATGCGAACCCCGTAAGTCCTTGAACATCCAGAGATTCTGTCGCTCGCCGCACAAGGTCAGGATTATTATCCACGACCGTTACATCATTGCGCTCACCGCTCAGGTGCCGCGCAATCTGCCAACCAACTTGCCCTGCGCCGCAAATGATCACCTTCATGACTGGTCTCCGCGCCCGTCTCCAACAATCCTTTGGTGACAGAGCGCCCCGCTAGGGTCAATCGGCCTCAACCTCACCCGTCGTATCGTCAGCCTCCATAATCTGCGCAACGCGCGCACCCGATTTGGCGCTCGTCACCACACCGAGGGACTTCAACTTACGATGCAACGCACTGCGTTCCATCCCAACAAAGTTAGCAGTTCGTGAAATATTTCCGCCAAAACGGTTTATCTGCGTCATTAGGTATTCGCGTTCAAAGAGTTCTCGAGCTTCACGCAATGGCAAGGCCGCCAACGCCCCGGTGACAAGCGCCTGCCCCCCTTCAATGCTACTTTCGGTCGTGGCCGGCAATTCGCTCGCGGAAATTTCGTCGCTCTCACCGCCAAGGATCATGACACGCTCGATCACGTTCTTAAGCTGACGTACATTGCCGGGCCATTCCATTGTCTGCAGCAGAGCAACGGCATCCTCGCTAAGAACCCGCATTGGCAGGCCCTGCATTTGGTTGAACTCCGCGATGAAATGCGTTGCAAGTAAAGGAATATCCTCTCGCCGATCTCCAAGGCCGGGCACCTGCATCGGAACGACGTTCAGGCGATGATAGAGCTCTTGCCGGAACCGCCCAGCTTCAATCTCGACTTGAAGATCGCGTGTAGTGGACGAGATTACGCGCAGATCAACTTGAACAAGAGCGGTGCCCCCAACGCGCTGGAATTTTTGATCTACCAAAACACGAAGGATCTTCGACTGCGTTCCAATCGGCATGTCGGCGATTTCATCAAAATAGACAACGCCGCCATTAGCCTGCTCCAGCAAGCCCGGCTCCACGCTGCGGTCGCTGCGCTCACGCCCAAATAGAACTTCTTCCATCCGGTCCGGTGCAATAGCAGCCGAATTTACTGTAACAAACGGTGCGTCTGAGCGGTCGGAATTGGCATGAATATAGCGAGCGGCCAGTTCTTTCCCACATCCACCTGGGCCAGTTAACATAACCCGGCCATTTGAGCGCGTGACTTTATCTAAGTTGCTTTTTAATAGCTTAAACGACGGTGACGATCCGATCATTTCAGTAAGACCAGAACCCTGCTGGCGCAAACTCACATTCTCTCGGCGTAACTTCGACGTTTCCATTGCACGTCGGACCACCACAAGAAGTTGGTCAATATTGAAAGGCTTAGGAATGAAATCATACGCGCCCTGCTTGATCGCAGCGACAGCGATCTCAATGTTTCCGTGGCCAGAGATAATGACCACAGGTACTTCAGGCCAATCGCGCTTAACCGTCTTGAGGATATCAATGCCGTCCATAGCGCTGTCTTTGAGCCAGATATCGAGGATCATTAATCCAGGCGGCTGGCCTGTCACCTCGGCCATGCATTCTTCGGAATTGGCGGCGACCCGCGTCGCATAGCCTTCATCGCGCAGGATGTCGGCAATGAGGACGCGGATGTCCTTCTCGTCGTCTACAATCAGAATGTCGCTCATATCTGCTCGTCTTTCCAATATCTTAAGTTACGCAATTTCATTTTGATCGGGCACTCGGGGCAGCGTAATCACAGCCTTAGCGCCGCGATGCATGCTTTTGTCGAAAGGCTCAGCCTGTACCAATGCAAGCGAGCCGTCGTGTTCTTCAATAATTTTGCGCACGATCGGCAGGCCAAGTCCGGTGCCCTTCTCGCGCGTTGTCACATAAGGCTCAAACAGCGCCGCGATGTCTTGCGGTAGCCCGATGCCGTTGTCTGAGATCGTCAATGATAGGGTGTCATCATTGACAGAAAGCTCAACGCGTATCTCCGGATTGAACTCTCTATCACCTTTTTCTCTTCTGCTCTCAATAGCTTCCCCGGCATTCTTAATCAAATTTGTCAACGCCTGACCTATCATTGTGGAATCGAGGTCCGCCATCAGCGGGTCCACTGGAAGATCTGCTTCGATCAGCACACCTGCCTGGCCTGCACGCTGCAAGATAACCGCGTCACGCACCAAGGCACCAAAATCAACCATCCGCCTCTCCGGCTCGGGCATCCGGGCAAACTTCGAAAACTCGTCGACAATGCGCCGCAGATCGCCAGTTTGGCGGACAATGACATCGGTCAACTCGGCAAGCGATGTGGCCTCATCCCCAACCAGTGGGCTGAACTTGCGTTTTAATCGCTCTGCGGAAAGCTGAATCGGGGTTAACGGGTTCTTGATCTCATGGGCAATTCGCCTAGCAACATCCCCCCACGCCGCCATCCGCTGCGCAGACACCAGGTCAGTGACGTCGTCAAAAGCAATCACTGTGCCCTCATTTGCACCCGACATATTTTGCCGGCGAGCCATGCGCACCAATAGCGACTCGGTCAGGCCACGCCTCGTGACACGCAGTTCATCTTGCGCCGTGTTGCGCCTCCCTTTTTGAAGTTTCCCCAATAACTCTTCAAATTCAGGAACTTGCTTGGCCAACAATTCGCCGTGCAGGGTCGCACCTGTCAGATCAAGCAACACACGCGCTGACTTATTAACAAAGTCGATACGCCCGTCTGCATCCAAACCGATGACGCCAGCGGTAACTGACCCAAGCACGCTATTGAACAGGCGTTGACGCTCTTCGATCTCATTGGTGTTCTTCAACAGAGCGTCTCTTTGACCAGATAGTTGGGTCGTCATTTGGTTGAAGGACCGCGCAAGCATCGAAATTTCATCATCACCTGCGCTAATCGCCACTTTGGCCGAAAAATCACCAGCTCCAACGCGTTGTGCAGCCCCCGCAAGTCGACCGATGGGACGCGCCAATCGCTCGGCAAACCAAAGACCAAACCAAATCGCAGCCAAGATCAAGATGACCGCAAAACCAAGATATAAGAGGCCAAATTCGAACAGCAGCCTGCCCCGGTCACTTTCAAGTTGTTGGTAAAGCGCAATAGTTTCCTGCGTCTCATCCAGCAGCGTTAGAATCTCGCCATCCACATCGCGACTTACATAAAGAAGGCGATCAACATAGGCCTCCAACGCAACCAACACTCGGAATTCGTCATTCACCCAGTCTTGAATTATTACCGTTTCACCCGATAGCGCTAGATTTATTTGCGCTTGGGTTGGACGTTCAAAATCAAATAGATAGCTGCGTTCACCGCGCACACGCAGGGCCCCGGAACTGTCAACCAAATAGGCTTCGCGCAGCCCCCGTTGGATGCGATTTTGGCCTTGCGTCAGCATCTGCCGCAAGTCGCCATCGGTCACAAATGCCGTTGCCTGCCCGGATAGATTCAGGGCTGCCGCAAGCGCTTCGGCGTCCTGCGAGATGGAGATACGCTGTTCGCCTTCATAGGCCTCCGCTGCGGCCAGAGACGATCCGACAACGCCTTGGACCCGGTCAGAAAACCACCCCTCAAGACCAAAATTAACCGTGATCGTAGCAAACACCGCGACCAAAACAGTGGGCACAAGTGCGACCACTGCGAAGACGCCCGTTAACCTTAAGTGCAGTCGTGATCCCGCCGAACGTGCCCGGCGCGCCGCGATCATTTGCGCCACGCGCTGCATCACCAGAGCAGCAACAACGAGTATATAGACGAGGTCCGCAAGAATGACCGCGCGCAGTCCTCGCGCATTCACACCCTGATCCAAGGGACCAAGCACAGCAAAAGTTGCTAACGCCAGAATCGGGCCAAGCCCCACGAGCGCGAAGGTCACGAAGGCTTCAAACCGTCGCTGAGACCGCATTCTGGCGAAATTTGTCCGAAGCGCACGGGCAGTCAGGCTACTACGCAAACGATGGGTTCCATCTTGATGGTTAGCGCCGCCAACACGTGGCGCTTGGGCAACAATTATGTTGCTTGTTTACATCAACCGGCGGCGGCGTGTCACCTGAATATCGAGGTCCGTTATCTTCTTTCTAAGCGTATTTCGGTTAATCCCAAGAAGATCAGCGCATTTTGCCTGATTTCCGCCTGTTGCATCAAGCGCAAGCTCGATCAACGGCGTTTCAACTTCGCGCAATATCCGCTGATAAAGACCCGGCGGCGGTAAGGCCCCGCCATGTAAGTCGAAATATCGACGCAAATGCTTCTCAACCGAGCCAGACAACTGGTCACCGCCTGCCCCAGCGATCAGTGGCTCGATCGCAGGCTGACCGCCCAGCACCATTTCAACCTCAGGGCGCGTAATTTCATCCTCTGCAGCCGTTGCGACCAATCTGCGTATCGCATTTTCCAGCTGCCTCACGTTTCCCGGCCACGAATAGGCGCGAATCAATTCAATCGCATCAGGTCCAAGCGTCCGTGTCCCTGCGCCGTCACGTTCGGCGCGTGCCAGAAAATGGGCAGCCAACAGCGGAATGTCGTCGACGCGTTCGCGCAATGAAGGAACATTCAGCGTCACGCCCCCCAAACGGTAAAATAGATCTTGGCGAAATAGCCCGCCTTCCATCTTCTGCATCAGATCCTTCTGACTGGTTGCCATAATCCGAGGCGCGCCATCACCAAGCGTATCCAGCATCCGCACGACCCGCGTTTGTGCGACCTCGTCCAAATCGCCGACCTCATCAAACAGAACAGAACCTGATTGCGCGCGCGATAAGATTGTTCCAGGCCCATCTAAGCCTTCCAGCTCAGCAGCGGCGACCACAACGAAGGGCTGATTACGCCTGTCCGAAAAATCATGAATAGCACGTGCAATCAGGGACTTGCCCGTCCCACTTTCGCCTGTGATCATTACTGGCAGATCCGTATTCATCACACGTGCAACCAAACGGTAGAGCGCCTGCATCTGCGCCGTGCGCCCCACCAAAGGCAGGTCATCTTGCACCCCGTCGCTGGTATCCACACGGACCGGAGCGCGGCGCTTCACCTCCAACGCACGCGCGGCACGCTTCATGAGGTCCGGCAAATCGAAAGGTTTGGGCAGGTAATCATAGGCCTCGGCTTCAGCCGCTTGGATCGCAGTCATGATCGTGTTCTGCGCTGATATAATGATCACTGGCAGATCAGGCCGCACCGCGCTGATCTTCGGTAGGGTTTCCAGACCGTTTCCGTCAGGCATAACAACATCTGAGATCACCAGATCGCCTTTGCCCTCCTCAACCCAACGCATCAAGGTTAATAGGCTAGAGGTGGCGTGCACCTTGCACCCCGCCCGCGTTAACGCTTGCGTCAAGACCGTGCGAATTGTGCGATCATCGTCGGCGACAAGGACAGTTCCGTCCATCTATACGCTCTCCTTAATTTGTGGGGCTAAGGGCAACGAGATACGGAACACGGTCCGACCCGGAGCACTCTCGACGGCAATCAAACCGCCATGTTCAGAAATTATTTTCGACACGAGCGCGAGGCCAAGCCCCGTGCCATTCTCGCGTCCTGAGATAAACGGCTCGAAAATGTCGCCCGCAATATCAGCCGGCAAACCGGGTCCATCATCGATGATTTCCACTTGAAGAGGCACCATCGCGCCCGATCCATCCTGCCGTCGCAGCCGAAGCGACAATTCATAGAATGTTCGTATTTTTATAGTCCCGCCCGACTTACAAGCCTCGGACGCATTCTTGAGCAAGTTCAAGAATACCTGAAGCAACTGATCGGCATCCGCATGGGTATTGGGTAAGGATGGGTCATACACCTCGCTGAAGGAAATATGCGCGCCAAAGCCAACCATCGCCGATTTGCGCGCTCTCTCCAAGACATCGTGCAAGTTCACCGGCTTCAACAGAGGTGGGCGAAGGTTTCCAAACTGCTCTACCTGATCAAGAAGCTTCACAATGCGGCGGCATTCTTCAACTATTAAATCGGTAAGTTCAACGTCTTCCGGGGGTAAATTCATCCCCAGAAGTTGCGCAGCGCCTGTAATGCCAGCAAGCGGGTTCTTGATTTCATGCGCAAGCATCTCGGCCATACCAATGGCAGATTTTGCAGCGGTCTGAGTGCTCAGCGCGCGACCTAAGCGGCCGGCAATCTCGCGCGGTTCCATCAGGATCAAAATCTCGTTCGCCACGTCCTGCAGCGGGCCGATCTGGATGTTGCACTGCACAGACGCGCGCTCGCCGGTTCCGACATCTACATCGGAAATGAATAATGGCGACAAGCTCGTCCGCACCCGCTGTACGGCTTCCTCCATCGGCGCATCCACCAACAAGCGGTCCCAGACGCGCGCGCCCAGAAAAGCCTTGGCCGAATTGTTCATGAAGTTTTCGGCCGCCGGATTGAGGTCGGTAATCTTATCATCGGCGTCAATAATGAAGGCCGGAATCGGCAGCGACGCCCAAAGCGCGTTGGTTCGAGAGGTCATGCAACCTTCCCCGGATCCAGAGGCGCGCAGCCTTCGATCGCGCGCACCATTGCACCTAAGACAGCGCTTGAATTGACCTCTGTCAGCACAAGGCATCGATCGGAGCCTGTTTGAACGCCGAGCGCGTCAAGATACCAACCCATCTGTTTGCGCGCGACACGCAGGCCAAGGTCGCTGCCATATAAAATTAGCATCGCCTCGTAATGATCTGTAATTAAACTTATAAGTTCAGCCTGACTAGGAACATCGAGGTCAACGCCACCGCTGAGCCCAGCCTTTATCTGGCGCAACAGCCAAGGCCGTCCGCGCGCGCCACGCCCGATCATCACACCGTCTGCGCCCGACGCGGCCAATGCCGCCTTTGCCGAGGCCAAATCAACGATATCACCATTTGCCAGCACTGGGATTGCAACCGCGTTTTTCACAGCCCCGATAGCGCCCCAATCGGCACAGCCTTTATAGAACTGGCACCGCGTGCGCCCGTGGACCACCAGACGCTGCACTCCAGCCGCTTCGGCGCGCTTAGCCAGATCAGCCGCGTTAAGGCAGCTTTCATCCCATCCAAGGCGCATTTTGAGGGTCACAGGTACCTTCGTCGCACCCACAACTGCGTCAATTAATGTTAACGCGTGGTCCAAATCCCGCATAAGTGCCGACCCGGAATAGCCTTTCGTCACTTTCTTTGCCGGGCATCCCATATTGATGTCGATCAGCTCCGCCCCGTGGCCTTCGGCGATCCGCGCAGCCTCAGCCATCCAATAAGCCTCGCGCCCAGCCAGTTGCACCGCCGTTGGCGTCCCCTGCCCATCGGCCATCAGCGCCTTGTCACGTGTGCCAGGGCGCGCATTAACCATGTCTTGGCTTGCGATCATTTCGGAAACGACAAAGTCCGCGCCAAACCGCGAGACAACATTCCGAAACGGCAGATCTGTGATCCCCGCGAGCGGAGCAAGCGCAACAATGGGACGGAATTTCCCATCGCGCGGCGTATTTCCGGGCGTGATTGCCTTGGAAACGGTCAAACGCTTGTTCCTTGTGCAGAAGCACGACCTAGCTACCGTGCGCCCCAATTTACAACAAGATGACGATGTAATCTTAACCACCGGGTTTTCAACATGCCTATTTTTTAAGCGCACTCACCCCCCCGTTTGATCGCAGATTGCACGATCCGCGAACCACGCTTACTCAGGTCACACCTAGTCCTGACCCTGAGATGCCCCATGACCAGAACAGCAGCCATTATCGTCGCCGCCGGACGGGGAACGCGCGCTGGCGGCGGTCTTCCAAAACAATGGCGGCCTCTGGCGGGTCAACGCGTGATCGATTGGACCCTTGCGGCATTCCAAACCCATCCGTCTGTGGATAACATCGTTTTAGTGCATCATTCTGAGGATTTAGCCCATATTGCGGACCTTGATGTTGTCTGTGTGCAAGGCGGTGACAGCCGAGATGCGTCAGTTCGCAATGGTTTGGAGGCCTTGGCCACCCTCGTTCCGGCACCTGAGCGCGTGCTGATCCACGACGCAGCGCGTCCAGCTACCTCTCAAGCCCTGATCTCAGCAGTGTTAACTATGTTGGACAACTCCGACGCAGCCGCACCAGCCTTGGCGATCACAGACGCGCTCTGGCGCGGCGCGAGCGGCCATGTCACCGGCACTCAGGAACGTGACGGGCTTTACCGTGCGCAGACGCCACAAGGGTTTCGTTTCGCTTCGATCCTTAAGGCCCACCGCAATTCCGATGGTCCCGCCGCCGATGACGTAGAAGTCGCGCGAAAGGCAGGTCTTGCCGTTTCGATCGTTTCGGGGGACGAAGACAACTTAAAGATCACACGGCCCGAAGATTTCGCGCGCGCCGAACGAATATTGAAGGATCGAGACATGGATATACGCGTCGGAAATGGGTTTGATGTCCATAGGTTCGGGGACGGAACTCATGTAACGCTTTGCGGAATTGAAATTCCGCACGCGCGGGGGCTTCAAGGACATTCTGACGCCGATGTTGGAATGCATGCGGTCACCGATGCCATATATGGCGCGCTTGGGGACGGTGATATCGGTCAACACTTCCCGCCCAGCGACCCTCAATGGAAAGGTGCAGCCAGCGAGCTTTTCCTCCGCCACGCCTGCGATCTCGCCCGCGCACGCGGCTTCACGATCACCCATGCCGATTGTACCTTAATTTGCGAAACCCCTAAGATCGGCCCGCATGCCCCTGCAATGAAAGCACAAATGGCCGAAATAATGGAACTTGAGACGGACCGCATTAGCGTTAAGGCCACCACGTCTGAGCGTTTGGGCTTCACTGGACGCGGTGAAGGCATCGCCTCGATCGCCACAGCGACGTTGGTGCGACTATGAGCTGGGCCATCGCAACTGTATTCGGCGTCGGCCATCTGCGCCCCGCACCCGGCACATGGGGCTCTCTGGCCGCATTTCCCTTGGCATGGGGCCTGCACATCTTGGGCGGCTGGTTTCTTCTTCTAATGGCTATATGTGGATTATTCGCAATTGGCCTGTGGGCAACACGCGTCCAAACCGAGGGCTCAGACAACCATGATCCGTCAGAAATCGTTGTAGATGAGGTGGTTGGCCAGTGGATATCCTTGCTGCCCATCTCGATCGGGGCAAGCATGATGTCCACAAGCGTATTTGCACTTTGGCCCGGTTTGATCGCTGCATTTGTTCTGTTTCGACTGTTCGATATCTGGAAGCCCGGCCCTGTGGGCTGGGCAGATCGACGTGATGATGCGCTCGGCGTGATGCTGGATGACGTGATCGCAGGTGTGCTTGGCGCAATCGCTGTTGTTGCATTAGCAGCGCTGGCCCATGGAGTGTTAATGTGACTGATGCGGCTCTATTGGTGGCACATCTGGCTGCCAAGGGCCTGCGTGTAACCACCGCCGAGAGCTGCACAGGCGGCCTTGTCGCCGCATCACTCACCAATGTACCAGGATCGTCACATGTGTTCGAAGAAGGCATCGTAACTTATTCAAACAATGCGAAAATAAGGCTTCTTGAGGTGCGCATCAGCACCCTTGAAGCCCACGGCGCTGTCTCAGAAGAAGTAGCACGTGAAATGGCACAGGGCGCGCTGACGGGTAGCGGCGCGGACATCGCAATTTCGGTGACCGGAATTGCAGGTCCGGGTGGATCAGAACTTAAGCCAGAAGGACGCGTCTGCTTCGCCATTGCAATGAAGGCTAACTTATCCAGCCATACCAATGAGTTCGGGGCCATAGGTCGTGCAAATGTCCGTCAAGCAGCTTGCGATCATGCGTTGATGCTTATTGCTCAGGCGTCTGGTTTCGCCCCATAAAGTGCTTCGGCCCGCACCTCAAACGCGCGCACGATCCGGTGCATGGCCTCATTAAAAACAACACCAATTATGCCTTGCAACACTCTGTTTTTGAACTCAAAATCCACGAAGAACGACACATTGCAACCTCCGCCTTCGCGATCGACAAATGACCAAGTTGACTGCATGTATTTGAACGGGCCGTCCAAATACTCTGTCTCAATGGTCATTAGATCGTCCTGAAGGCCCACCTTGCTGGCAAACTTCTCCCGGAACACCTTGAAGGACACAACAAGGTCTGCGGTCACCTCGCGCCCTCCTTCACAAGGCTGCACGGACGTCACGCGCGCGGCGGCGCACCATGGCAGGAACTGCGGATAGGATGCGACGTCCCCCACTAAATCGTACATTTGACGCGCTTGGTAGGGCATCTGGCGGGTCTCGGCGTGGCGTGGCATGGAACGTCTTGTCACTTGTTGTCGGTGTGCTTGCTGTCGTAGGTTTGTTGAGGAAATTCAAGGGGGCGTCATGGCGCAGCAAGAGTATGTTATCGATCGGATGATCTCGGCCAAATCTATCGCGGCCCGGATCGAGGAACTGGCAACCGAGATTGAGGCCAACTTCGCTGGCACCGACAAGCTTGTTGTTGTTGGACTTTTACGCGGCAGCTTCGTCTTCATCGCTGATCTTGTACGCGAATTGGACCTGCCGGTGGAGGTCGATTTTCTCGAAGCCTCTTCCTACGGCGATGGAATGGAAAGCACACGCGAAGTTCGGATTATGAAAGACCTGCGCGGCAAGATCGAGGGACGCGACGTGCTTTTGGTCGAAGACATCGTCGATACGGGCCATACCCTGCTATTTGTGACGGGGCTGCTAAATTCCCGCAAACCACGAAAGCTCGAAACTATCGCCTTGCTGGACAAACCCACGCGTCGCGAGGTCGATATCAAGGCAAGCTGGACTGGTTTCGAAATCCCTGATGAATTCGTCGTTGGCTACGGGATTGACTATGCGCAACGAAACCGAAATTTACCCTATATTGGGAAAGTTCGTTTTACGACTTAGGCTTACGTGCTTTCCCTAATTCTGCGCAACATCCGCAGATCAGCGTCGCTTAGCTTATTTGGCGCGTCGTCTTTGCGTTCTTCACCATCCCGAAGTGCAATGGCTAAGCTGACAAGAACAGCGCCGGTGATTGCCATGCCCGCAACGGCTTTGATCATAAGCGGAAGAACGTCGCGCAATTCGTTGGAAAAGCGTAAGAAATCATCATTCAGTAGGAAGGTTGTCAGTATGTAAATCATACCCGACAGGATCAATAGCAAGATCGCCTTGATCACGCCGCCACCGACAGTGCGTGGAAAGCGCAATGTGCTGGGCGTCAGGAATGGGACGGCTAGAAGCACACCAAACACAGCCAGTAGCCCGATCAACCCCTCGCGGGGCATCACACGGGCAACATACCCCATCATATCTTCGGCAAGCCACGCTTCGGACCATAAGATCCACGAAAACCACAAAAAGACAGCCCCATAGACCCGTGTAACGAGCCAGGAGCTGACTTTGTAGGATTTTATGATCCCGCCCCCCTGATCATCGGCACGCCGCTGTGCGGCGGTTGTATCAGGAAGACGGCTCATATCAGCGCTTAGGCCGCTGCTTGGAGAGAACTGCGATCCATGCCTTCTTCGGCACGGTCGGTCACGCAAACACGGCCAATGGCCATACAAAACATGCCGATAAGGGCGGTAGCACCTGCAAAATCATGCGGGATGCTGGGATTTTGGAAGGCGGCGACCGCCAAACCAAGGGTGCCAAGACCCAGACCAATAGCAAAGCCGCCTGTGAAGCGACGCATTTTCATTGTAGAAATGTTCATAACTGACCTCGTCTGCTCGGGTTTGTTGTGGCGACATCAAGACCATTTGGATGAGACGCCACAAAGACCAAAACAAGACGATTTCAGGTCATGCCTGCCCTAATTTTGACAAACGCGCGGCACGCAATTGCGCAAAGTCATCGCCCGCATGATAGCTCGACCGGGTCAGCGGTGTGGACGAGACCATTAAGAACCCTTTGCCATACGCGGCCTTCTCATAGGCTTCGAACTCCTCTGGGGTCACAAACCGGTCTACGGCATGGTGTTTGGGCGTTGGTTGCAAATATTGACCGATTGTCAGAAAATCAACATCCGCCGCGCGCATATCGTCCATCACTTGGCCGACGCCTTGGCGATCTTCGCCTAGTCCGACCATCATGCCCGACTTGGTAAATATCGTAGGATCAATTTCTTTAACGCGCTGCAAAAGCCGCAAAGAGTGGAAATACCGCGCGCCCGGACGCACTGTAGGATAAAGGCCAGGCACCGTTTCCAAATTGTGGTTGAACACATCCGGTTTGGCTTTCAGCACAGTTTCAACGACTTCCGGTGCACACTTCAAGAAATCAGGGGTCAGAATCTCGATTGTGGTGTCGGGCGATTGCTTGCGAATGGCGCGGATGGTTTGGGCGAAATGTTCGGCACCACCATCCTCGACATCGTCGCGGTCAACAGATGTAATTACAACATGGTTAAGGCCAAGCTTTTTGACAGCATCCGCCACGCGCCCCGGCTCGAACACATCCAGCGCTGAGGGCTTGCCGGTGGCAACGTTGCAAAAGGTACAGCCGCGCGTGCAGATATCACCCATGATCATCATCGTGGCGTGGCCCTGGGACCAGCACTCGCCGATATTCGGACAGCCCGCTTCTTGGCACACCGTGACCAGATTGTTGTCGCTAATAATCTTCTGCGTATCTTTGAAGCCCTGCCCGGATGGCGCTTTAACGCGTATCCAGTGCGGTTTCTTCGGCTGGGCCTGATCTGGACGATGCGCCTTCTCAGGGTGACGGCTTTCGGGGATGGTCAGATCGCGCATGGTGCCTCCGGTTTTGCCCAACAGATATATGACAGGGCCGACTGCGATAACAGGGGATTAAGGACGCAGGCCGATGTGCATGCCCGGTATGGCCCGATCGCATGGCACAATTATATAGCCTGGTCACATGGCCCGACAAGAATGCGGCGCGGCGAGGACTGACCCTGCCCCGCAGCGCCTGCCAGATAGGCCGCCGCCACCACGCGACGCCTCCCTGATTACGTTATGGTCTATCCAATCTGCGGCCGGCCCCGCCCGTGCAGCGCTGTGTAATGCTGGTCCAAGCGTTGCAGTGCGATCCGTAGAACGATCTTGCCCGAACGCGCCGACCAGCCCATTCGCTTCTCTGCCGCCTCCAGCCCTTCGAGATGGCAACAGCACCGCAACACCACATCGCCCAGACCGGGGCCCAGCTCAGCCAGCGCAGCCTGCACTCGCCCGCGTGCATCCGATGGCCCCTCGGCAGGTCCGCGCCCGCCGCCGAGGCTTCCGCGACCGCCGGGTGTCAAGAAACGCTCCCAGTTCTGTCCGACCCGCGGACCCATCTGCGCCAACTCGAAATCTTCCCGCAGCCGCTCGCCCGCGATGACCAACGCCTCGCTGAGAAACGTGCTGCCATCTTTGCCTTTGCGCCGGGACAGCGCCATGAGCGGGCTTTCGGCCATGTTGACGCGTACCGAGCGGCTTGCACCACCCTTCCCGTCCGCAACATCGCGCTGCCCCCAGTCGCGGTGCTGGTTGGCAAAGCTGTCGTCACAATTGCTCTGCACTGGGTTCGCGTGCTCAGACAACAGACGCTTGAGTGCTGCGCGGCCCACATTTGTGATCGCATATTGATGCACGCGCCCTTTGCGCACGCATTTGATCCAGTCTTTCAAGGCAAAGGCTTGGGCAAAACACCGGTCCACTTTCGCCGTACGCACCGGAATGTCGTCTTTCATGCGCAGCACAACCGCTTGGTCCATATTTTCCGAGACGGCCAAAACCGCGTCGCTTTCGCTGAGACGGCGTAAGATACGGCGCGCCTCGCGTTCCAGATCGGACTGATTGGGCAGGCTGAGAATGCGAGAATGCATAGACATGGTGTCCGTTTCCTTATGAGAACCAATATAATCCGGGTGCTGGCCCAACGCATTCAGCGCTTGATCCACCAGCGGATCATCGCGCTGTGCCTCGACCCGCCGAATTTGGCGAAGCACGGTTGAGGCAGAGACATTGTCGCGCCGGGCCAATTTGCGCAAAGAGCAGCCATGATCCGTATGGGTCAGATACCGCTTAGCGGCGTCCGGCACCCAGGTTGGAAACATTGTTTCTGATATTGACGTAACTGTTGTCATTCATCGGCTCCTGCTGAGCACAAATTGTGCAACCGTTAGTTGTTTTCCCCCGAAATTGGTTAATAAGGCGTTAAGTAGGGCTAGTTTGTTTCCATAATGAAAACAAGGTAAAATCGAGCGAACGCTCTTCCATCCAGCCCCGCAACACAGCCTTAGGTTGTGCAACATCTGTGGATAATTTCCTCAACCGGAGCCGATTCCATGACCGATTTTAACAGCTTTCCTCCCCTTCGCCGCCCTCGTACACTCGTGCGTGCTGCCCGTTTTGCTTTAGAAGGTTTCCGCCGTGAGCGTCATACAAAGAAGGTGCTCAAGCTAGATCGCCTGCCCTCCAGCGCAAGATTGCTCGGGCTTCTGACGGACCTAGAGCTAAAATTGGAAACAATGCGCATTGACGGCGACTCTCATTATACTGTGAGCCGTCATATTATCGTTTTAGCGGCCCTGATGACCGAGATGTCCTTGATCTCCGCGGCAACAGCCGCGCCTGAAACCAAAAACGCCCCGCTGGAGCAAACCAGCGAGGCGTTTTTAGAAACAGTCTGAGTAGATTTACATAAAGCTGTCAGGCATCGACGACTTCTTCTGCGCCACATATTCGGCCAGCGCGCCTGCAATGCTGGGGTCCAGCGCGGGTTGCTGGTAGTCGCCAAGCAGCTTCTTGACGCGCGCGGCGGCCAAGGTCGCGGTGTCGCGCGCACCTTCATCTTCCCACGTCTCGAACGGTTTGTAGTCGAGAACTGTGCTGCGCCAGAACGCGTCCTTGAAGTTGGCATGGGTGTGTTCGCAACCCAGATAATGCCCGCTTGGCCCGACTTCGCGGATCGCGCCCATGGCTTGCGCATTCTCGTCATAGGCCACGCCTTGGGCCAATTTATGCAATGTTCCCAACTGGTCCGCATCCATCACGAATTTCTCGAACGACGCGACGAGCCCGCCTTCAAGCCATCCGCAGGAATGGAGCATAAAGTTAACGCCCGCCAACAAAGCGGCGTTCAGTGAATTTGCACTCTCGTATCCGGCCTGGGCATCTGGCAGTTTTGACCCGCAAAATCCGCCTCCTGAGCGGTACGGCAGCTTCATCCGCCTTGCCAGTTGCCCAGCCCCATACGTGATTTGCGCGGCTTCAGGTGTTCCAAAGGTCGGCGCGCCTGAGTTCATGTCGATCGAGGTCACAAATGTTCCGAAAATCACCGGACTACCGGCGCGAACCAGCTGCGAATAGGCCACGCCCGCCATGACTTCGGCCAAAACTTGCGTCAATGTGCCTGTCACGGACACGGGTGCCATTGCACCGCCAACAATGAACGGCGACAGGATCGAGGCTTGGTTGTTGGCCGCAAACACCTCCATCGCGCCCATCATTGTCGCATCAAACGTCAACGGCGAGTTCACGTTAATCAGCGATGTCATCACCGTATTGGATTGCACAAACTCTTTACCGAACAAGATTTCGCACATCTCAACGCTGTCTTGCGCGCGGCTGGGTTCCGTGACCGAGCCCATAAATGGCTTATCGCTCAAGGTCATATGGGCCAGCATCATATCGAGATGACGCTTGTTCACCGGAATATCCGTGGGCTCGCACACTGTGCCGCCGGAATGGTGCAGCCAGGGCGACATATAGGCCAGCTTCACGAATTTCTGAAAGTCATCCAGCGTTGCATAGCGTCGCCCGCCATCTTGGTCGCGCACGAATGGCGGGCCGTAGACCGGGGCCAGCACCATGTTGCGCCCACCAATCACCACCGATTTCGACGGATCACGCGCAACTTGGGTAAACTCTGACGGTGCTGTTGCGCATAGTTTGCGGGCCAATCCGCGCGGGATGCGCACGCGCTCGCCGCTGACATCAGCGCCAGCTGCCCTCCAACGTTCCAGTGCTTTAGGGTTATCGACGAAGTTAACACCGATTTCTTCCAACACCGTGTCGGCGTTGTACTCGATGATCTCGATAGCCTCTTCATTGAGGATCTCGTAATTTGGGATTTTACGCTCGATATATTTTGCCGTCTCGATGCGAACTGCACTATGTGCCGCACGCCGCGCAGCACCGCCACCGCCCCGCACCCGACGTGTCCCTGACCCCGTATCACTCATGCGCTTGCGTCCTTCTCTCGCCCGCATCAGCGGGAGCAATTTAGTATTAACGTGGTTTTAGGTGCCGCGCGCCTGCAATCCGTCGTCAAAGGCGGCGCTTAGGGGCGCAAAACGACATTCACCCGCTTGCACGACCGCGCCCGCTTGGCTAGTTCGAGGCCCATGACACATACCTCCCTCCAGCGCCTTTTGATCATCGATTTTGGCAGCCAAGTCACTCAACTGATCGCGCGGCGACTGCGCGAGTTGAATGTTTACTGTGAAATCCACCCGTTTAATGCGGTCACACCCGAGTTTCTGGCCGAATTTGCGCCCAAAGCGGTGATTTTGTCCGGCGGTCCGGCCTCAGTGACCAACTCAAACGCTCCGCGCCCTCCGGCCGAAGTGTTCTCGGCGGGCGTGCCGGTCTTGGGTGTATGCTACGGCCAGCAAGTTATGATGGATATGCTGGGCGGCAAGGTCGAAAGTGGGCATGGCACCGCAGAATTCGGCCGCGCTTATGTTACCCAAACCAGTGAGTTAACCTTAACGTCTGATTGGTTTGACCAAGGTCCCGAGCAAGTCTGGATGAGCCACGGCGACCATGTCAGCCAAATCGCACCGGGGTTCGAGGTTTACGGCACCTCCCCCAACGCGCCTTTTGCAATTACAGCCGACATCGCGCGCAACTTCTATGCAGTGCAGTTCCACCCCGAGGTGCATCACACGCCCCGTGGCAAAGAATTCTACGCGAATTTTGTCAAATTGGCAGGGTTCACCGGCGACTGGACCATGGGAGCGTACCGCGAACAGGCGATTGAGGCGATCCGCGCTCAAGTCGGCGATAAGAAGGTCATCTGCGCGTTATCTGGCGGCGTCGACAGCTCTGTTGCCGCCGTTTTGATCCACGAAGCAATTGGCGAGCAGCTGACATGCGTCTTTGTCGATCACGGTCTAATGCGCCTGAACGAGGCCGAAGAAGTCACCCGAATGTTCCGCGACCACTATAATCTGCCGCTGATCCACGCCGAAGAACAAGAACGCTTCCTTAGTGCGCTCGACGGCGTCAGTGACCCTGAGACTAAGCGCAAAATCATCGGCGGGTTGTTCATCGAGGTGTTCGAGCATCACGCCAAAGCCATTGGCGGCGCCGATTTCCTCGCCCAAGGCACCCTATACCCTGATGTGATTGAAAGCGTCAGTTTCTCAGGTGGCCCGTCAGTGACAATCAAGTCGCACCACAATGTCGGCGGTTTGCCTGAGCGCATGAATATGGGTCTGGTTGAGCCGCTGCGCGAATTGTTCAAAGACGAGGTCCGCGCGCTTGGCCGCGAACTTGGCCTGCCCGATCACTTCATTGGCCGTCACCCCTTCCCCGGACCGGGTCTTGCGATCCGATGCCCCGGCGAGATTACGCGCCCGAAACTGGAAATCCTGCGCAAGGCGGACGCTGTCTTTATCGACCAGATTCGCAAGCACGGGCTTTATGACAAGATCTGGCAAGCTTTTGTGGCGATCTTGCCCGTGCGCACCGTGGGTGTCATGGGCGACAGTCGGACCTATGATTTTGCCTGTGCGCTGCGTGCGGTTACATCCGTGGACGGCATGACAGCCGATTACTATCCGTTCGAGCACGCGTTTCTTGGCGAGACCGCCACGCGCATCATCAACGAAGTGCCCGGCATCAATCGCGTGACATACGACATCACCTCCAAACCCCCCGGAACTATCGAGTGGGAGTAATCCGCGAGCGGATTTTTCTATTCAATTTTTCTAACGTTTTGACTGCGATTTTGGCCTAGCTCTGCTAGGCTTTTCGCATACGGAAGAGCTGATTTGATTCGCGCCTCCGGGATCAGGACTGTGCCGCTGCGGCCGGGCGATCCAGCAAACTCTCGCTAGTTTGCAATCCACATTTCTTTGCCTGAAACGCCTATACGACAGACTTCAAGCAAAGTTCTATTTCGTCTATTTTAGCAGAACAGATGTGAACATTGAGTTCCAAATAGACAACATCCCTTCAATTTCTCGCTCGCAGCGGCTTCGTTCCTGATCCAACACATCAATAGCTTACGCGACTTACTTAATGTATTAAGTGAGCTCTCTTCGCGTGGTTTGTGATGTTTAACTATCTGTTTTTAAAATATAAAGACTACAATGATCATGCGGCACATGAAGCGCTCTTAATGTTGCATGTGAATATCGAACATAGCCTCGGGACGCCGAACCCTCTGCATCCTCTTGCCAACCGCCCTATTTTGGCATTTGCCTGAACCGAAATTACGCGCCCTGAGATCGAAAGCCGACAGATGAAACCCTCCGAACCTTCAGCCGTTTTGCAGGCCGCTGCCTGGATGAGCGGCGCGATCGTGGCCTTCACCTCGATGGCCATTGCAGGCCGCGCTGTGGCCGTTGAGCACGACACGTTCGAGACGATGTTGTTTCGATCAATTGTCGGCTTCGTTGTCGTGCTGATCGTTGCCAAAGCGGCGGGCACATTGGGCCAAATCAACACCCGCCGCATGGGCCTGCACGTGATGCGCAACGTCAGCCATTTCACTGGGCAGAACCTGTGGTTCTACGCGATCACCGTGATCCCACTGGCGCAGGTTTTCGCGCTCGAGTTCACGTCACCGCTTTGGGTGATGGCGCTGGCTGCCATCTTTCTGGGCGAGCGTTTGACGCAACCGCGCGTCGTTGCGGCCGCCCTGGGCTTCATCGGCGTGTTGATCGTGGCGCGCCCTGATACGACAACGCTGGATCCAAACGTGCTAATCGCAGCGGCTGCGGCGATCGGATTTGCGGGCTCCGCCATCTTCACCAAACTTCTGACCCGGACCGAGACGGTGACCTGCATCTTGTTCTGGCTGACCGCCATGCAGGCGATCTTTGGGCTGACCATGGCAGGCTATGATGGCGACATCGCCCTGCCGACCGCGCAATCGGCCCCTTGGCTGACGCTAATCGCGTTCGCAGGTCTGACCGCGCATTTCTGCCTGACCAAAGCGCTGATCCTGGCACCTGCCTCAATCGTGATGCCCATCGACTTTCTGCGCCTTCCGATCATCGCTGTCATCGGGATGCTCTTCTATAATGAGGGGCTCGATTTGCTTGTTTTGCTAGGGGGCGCGCTGATTCTTGCCGGGAACCTCTACATGGTTCGGTCTGAAAGCCGTCGGGGCTAGCTCAAGCGATTGTGCCTGAAGTGCAACAGTTTTAGGGGCCAAATGCTGTTCCATGCCTCTGACGCGGTGTCACAATGCAGTTACGCTAGGTCAGAGATTGACCCAAACCCACAGAATTAGGCATGTTTCCGCCTAGATTTATAGCGCATCAGGCCGCAAAGAGCTCGCGCAGATTTGAAGGGTGGAGACGATGAGAATCTTGGGAACTACAATCTCGGTGCTTGCGCTGAGTGCAACGGTCGCCGGCGCGGCCGGACTTGATCGATCTGGTCAGGGAGTTAGTGTAATCTTTCAAGACGGTGATTGGGTAGAGCTTAGCTTCGGCAGCGTAAGCCCGAACGTCTCTGGCACCTATCCTGCCGCGGGGAACGTTTCGTCGGGAAATATTGCACAGAGCTACAATCAGCTGTCCTTGGGCTACCGCAATCAGCTGAGCGACAATCTCGCCATCGCCTTGATTTTCGATCAGCCATGGGGCGCGGATGTAAACTACCCAGCGACCGGCGGTTTCGCGGCCCTCGTTGGAACAACGGCCGAGTTTTCGTCCAGCGCGATCACCGCTTTGCTGCAGTACAAGATCAACGACAATATCAGCGTCTATGGTGGTTTGAAAAGCACAACTGTAGCGATGAACGTGGCGATCCCGGGCGGCGGCGCTTTGAACTACGTCGGCATCGGTACCTCGACACAGGCCACCGGCTATGTGCTTGGTGCAGCTTACGAGATCCCTGAGATTGCCTTGCGCGCGGCCCTTACATACCATTCGGCCAGCACATTCGACATCGCGACGCGCGAATTCTCTGTTGCGGCTCCGGCTGGTGTAAATTCGATTACCACCGTGACGACACCACAGTCTTTGAACCTAGATTTCCAAACGGGTATCGCAGCCGATACGTTGCTGACAGCAGGCATTCGTTGGGCAAATTGGACACAGACATCGATCGCACCCAACCACTATGCTGTAACGCTTGGTCGTGGCGCACTGCAAAGCTACAGCGAAGATGCATACACCTTATCTCTCGGGGTCGGTCGACGCTTTAACGAAAACTGGGCCGGTTCTGTAACACTTGGCCATGAGCGGGCCCAAGGCGGTCAGACTGGCAACCTTGCTCCAACCGATGGATACACCAGCCTTCAAGTTGGCGTTGCCTATAACAATGACGGCATGGAAGTGTCCGGTGGTCTTCGCTATGTCCAAATCGGCGACGCGACGTCGAGCGGCGCGGGTGGTGCGACCGGCTCGTTCTCTGGCAACTCGGCCATTGGCCTTGGCATGAAGGTTGGCTTTTCCTTCTAAGCCCTCCCAAATTTCAACTTTACGACATCGGCGCGGGCTCACCCCTGCGCCGTTTCTTTTTGACCGCCCTGCGCGCGTTTGCTACCCCGCCCTAGACCCGGCCACGGAGGCACGCGATGCTTTTCCCTACCCCTGATGCGTGGCATGCCGCGCAAGATAAGCGCATCTTGTTGTTTGCGATGTCGGGCTTGGGCAAAACCCATGTCTCCAACCTGCTGCGCGAGGCGGGCGACTGGTTCCATTACTCTGTCGATTACCGCATCGGCACGCGCTATATGGGCGAGCATATTGCCGATAATTTCAAGCGCGAGGCCATGCAGGTGCCGCTGCTGCGCGAGCTGCTGATGACGGACTCGGTCTATATACAGTCCAACATTACTTTCGACAATCTGGCGCCGCTCTCGACCTATCTGGGCAAGCCCGGCAACCCCGACAAGGGTGGTCTGCCGTTTGCAGAATACATGCGCCGCCAAGAGCAGCACCGCCAAGCCGAAATAGCCACGCTTCTGGACACCCGGGCCTTCATCGAGCGCGCAGAAACGCTCTATGGCTATGGCAATTTCGTCTGCGATAGCGGTGGGTCAATCTGCGAGATCGTGGACCCCGACGATTCAAATGACCCGGTTTTGACAGCGCTTGCCGAAGATCATCTGATGATCTGGATCGAGGGTACCGAGGCGCATACGACCGAACTGGTCCGCCGTTTTGATCGCGCCCCGAAGCCGATGTATTACCAACCCAGCTTTCTTGAGGCGAAATGGGCGCAATATCTGGCGTTGCGGGGCTGCACAGAAGCCGAGGTTGATCCAGACACCTTCGTGCGATGGACCTATGCCGAGGCGCTTGCCCACCGACAGCCCCGCTACGCGTCCATGGCGCGCAATTGGGGCATCAGCATTGCTGCCGACAAGATCGCAACCGTGCGCAACGCTGACGACGTGACACGCCTGATTGCCGAGGCGCTTGAAGCCCGCGCCATTAGCGCCTAAATCCAGTCGCCTGCTCGCTGCCCTGCAAAGGACCTCAGTCTCATGCCGATCAAACTGCCATCCAACCTGCCCGCCTATTCCGTGCTCGAACGCGAAGGCGTGATGGTGATGGATGAAACTGCAGCCGCGCGCCAAGATATACGCCCGCTGCGGATTGGCCTGCTGAACCTGATGCCGAAGAAGATCCAGACCGAGACGCAGTTCGCACGCCTCATCGGCGCGACGCCCCTGCAGATTGAGTTGACCCTGATCCGCATGTCCGAGCACCAGACCAAGACCACCGCCGCCGCCCATATGGAGGCGTTCTATAAAACCTTCGCCGAGGTGAAAGATCAGAAATTCGATGGCCTGATCATCACCGGTGCTCCGATTGAGCATCTGCCCTTTGCCGAGGTGACCTACTGGGATGAGCTGCGCGAGGTGATGGATTGGACCCAGACCAATGTGCATTCGACCTTTGGTGTGTGCTGGGGCGGGATGGCGATGATCCATCACTTCCACGGGGTGCAAAAACATATACTCGAGGACAAAGCGTTTGGGTGTTTTAGGCACCGCAACTTGGCCCCTTATTCCCCACTTCTCAATGGGTTCTCGGATGATCTTCTTATCCCGGTTAGCCGCTGGACAGAGATGCGCAGCACTGAGATCGATGCGCATGCCGGGCTTAAAACACTTCTCGGATCAGATCAGGTCGGTCCGTGCTTGGTTGAGGACGCGGATCACAACTCTTTGTATATTTTCAACCACCTGGAATACGATTCTTATACTTTGAAAGAAGAGTATGACCGCGACGCAGACACCGGAAATGCGATCAAAGTTCCAGTAAACTACTACCCCGATGACGATCCCGTGCGCGCTCCGACCAATCGCTGGAGAAGTCACGCGCACCTTCTATATGGCAACTGGGTTAACCAGATATATCAGACCACGCCATACGAGATGAATGCCATTGGATCATGCTAAAACCTTCGCGCTTGCTGGGCTTATGGCCCTAAGTGGATGCACTTCTCTTCCTGAAAGCGAGGCCGGTGCCGTGGCACGTGGGTTAACACCGCCGCTTGGGCAATTCTTGGTGATCGAAGGCAAACGGGTCCATGTGCATCTCGCCGGACCTGAGAACGCGCCAGTTGTCATTTTGCTACATGGCGCGTCCGGCAACCTACGCGACTTCACTTTTGATCTTGTTCCTCGGTTGGCAGACAACCTCCGCGTCATTTCGTTCGACCGCCCCGGGCTTGGCTACTCAGACCGGCTGCACAAACGCGGAGAATCCCCGACCGAGCAGGCCTTGCACTTGGCGCGCGCAGCTGAGGCGTTGGGCGTCGACCGCGCTGTCATTGTCGGACATTCCTACGGTGCGTCGGTCGCGATGGCTTGGGCACTGGAACGCCCCGATATGGCCGCCGCGGTCGTGTCATTGGGCGGTACGGTCAACCCTTGGCCCGGCGGTTTGGGCGCTTGGTACGCCATTACGGCCAGCTGGCTTGGAGGTGCGACGGTGGTGCCGGTGATTGCTGCTCTCTTACCTAGAAGCGTTGCATCTACCTCAGTTAGCGCCATTTTCGAACCTGACCCGGTGCCGGACGGATACCTTGACTATATCGGCGCGGACCTCACTTTGCGGGCCTCTGCGCTGCGCGTCAACGCGCGGCAGGTTGGTGGCCTCAAGCCCTACGTGACCCAGATGAGCGCGCGCTATCCCACCCTAGATTTGCCTGTCGAAATCCTGCATGGCGCGCTCGATGACACAGTACCGCTCACGATCCATTCTGAACCCTTGTCGCGGGCTATTGCTGGGGCAAACTTGGTTATCCTCGACGGTGTTGGCCACATGCCACATCACGCAAGACCGGACGAAACTGTCGCGGCAATCTGGCGCGCAGTCCATCGTGCCGGATTGCGCGGCACTGCCCATTCGCGCTAGAAACAAGAGGACCTGATCAGAGGAATTCAACAATGGCTTTGCCGTTTGACGGGGCGATCAGCGCCTTTTTCGAAAAAGAGGCCTCGGCCGAACTGCGCCGCGAGATCGATAAGGCGCGCAAGGGCCATCCGATTTCACCGACCTATCCTTATGACGAGAAGATGGATCGCAAAACCTACGAGCGTGACCTCGAAAACCTGCAGATTGAACTGGTGAAGCTGCAATCTTGGGTCCGCGACAGTGGCGCGCGCGTCTGCGTTGTCTTCGAGGGGCGCGATGCAGCCGGAAAAGGTGGCACAATCAAACGCTTCCGTGAGTTTCTTAATCCTCGTGTTGCGCGTGTTGTGGCCCTTGGCAAACCGACAGACCGCGAAACCCGCGAATGGTATTTCCAACGTTATATCGAACAACTACCCGCAGCCGGCGAGATCGTGTTTTTCGATCGGTCTTGGTACAACCGCGGCGTCGTTGAGCATGTGTTTGAGTTCTGCACCGATATGCAACGCGATAAGTTCTTCGACCAAACACCTGATTTTGAACGATTGTTGACAAGTGAAGGTATCTATTTGGTCAAGATCTGGTTAACCGTAGGCCGGGCCGAACAGCTGTCTCGCTTGATGGCGCGCGAATCCGATCCCTTGAAGCAGTGGAAGATCAGTTGGATCGATGTAGAAGGTCTGAAGCGCTGGAGTGCCTATTCAAGCGCGATTGCAGAGACCTTCGCGCGCACTCATACCGGTGATGCGCCCTGGACGATAATTCACAGCGATGACAAGCGACGTGCGCGGTTGTCTGCGATCCGGCAACTTCTGTTAGGTATCGACTATGCCAATAAAAACAACACTGTGGTAGGCACACCTGATCCATTGATCTGTGGCGGTCCTGATCTGTGGCCGCACCCGCACGTCGCGATGGACACCCCCACATAAGATGCCAAAACGCGGCTATCATCATGGCAACCTGCGCCAAGCGCTGGTCGAATCCGCCCTGGCATTGATCGAGGCGAAGGGTCCGACCGGATTTACACTATCAGAGGCCGCAAAAACTGCGGGCGTAACCCCTGCCGCCGTTTACCGCCACTTTGCTGGACGCGAGGAACTGATTGCCGAGGCTGCCCTGCAAGGCCACGCGATTTTCGCGGATCTGATGGAGTTTGCCTACGCAAATGGCGGCCCATCGCCCCTGTCTGCGTTTGAGGCGACCGGGCGCGCCTATCTTGCCTTCGCGCGCAAGCATCCAGGTCACTATATGGCAATGTTCGAAAGTGGCATATCGATCAACGCCAATCCAAGTTTGGCGGCGGCAGCGAACAAGTCCGCGGATATCTTGGAAAAGGCCGCGCGCGAGTTGTCTAAACAACTACCTCCCGACAAGCGGCCGCCTGCGGCGATGTTCTCGGCCCATATCTGGGCCATGAGCCATGGTGTGGTGGAGCTTTATGCCAGAGGGGCGCCGGGCGCGCGCGCACCGTTCCCACCTGAGGATTTGTTGGAAACTGGCATCGGGATTTACTTGCGCGGGCTTGGCCTACTACCGCCAGACAGGTGACATCGCACTTCAATCGTAAATCCGCGGCCTTGTATTCGGTTCTCAACGAAGATCCAGATCATGCGCTCGACCGTTTAGCGCCGGGAATTAATGTCAACTCTGAAGTGTTAGCCCCTGATTATAAACGTTTATCGCCTATGTATTCATGTCGTGCTGGCATTTCTTTAATGTGCGGACCGCGAGTTAGAAATCGGTCTTCAATCGATACCTCAAGCCCTTCATGCAGCACATGAGAAGTTACCCTCAACTGTGAATGTTCTTTCTCGACAGGGTGATATTTGCACAAAAACCAAAGCGATTCATGATCTGAACAGAGCACATGAATGATACCGAAATTTGCATTTTTAGGGAGCGACCCTACGAACTTTCCACAGCCCCAGATACAGCAGCAGAACACCGAAATCTGGACAAAGGATCATAGGTATCACTGAGCACACGCAAGGCGTGTATGTTGGAAATAGATAAGCTGTTCGCCCACCAAGGTATTGAAATTAGGTAAACGGATATGCGTCACCTACCTGCGCATTACGCGGGCCCCCGATCCGACGCGGATGCACCAACCCGAAATTCGCCAGCCCTCCACAAGACTGTCCACAGCTTTATGCAGAGTGCTGGTTGGTTCAGCCGGCGCGAGCAAGCGCTTATAATTAGCGAGCAAATCCCTCAAGACTTCACAGGCCGCGTCCCTGTGCATAACTCTGTTGGCGAATTTATTAGCCAATCAGGCACGGGAGGCTCAGCAATGCACCGCTGATCCTTCCTCGCAAGATCTCCGCACAGGCCCTTGAACGAAACCGATATCCGCACCGCACATAGAAAAGGGCCGCGCCAGTTGCCCGACGCGGCCCTTTTCAAACTGAGTGAAGCGATTAACGCTTGGCTAATCGGAAGGTCAAATATGCGCTTATTATTCAGCGACTTATCGTGCAAAGATAAAACCTGCTAACTTTCTGCTATGATTCTCTGGACGCTTCGCTTGCTTTCAAATGCCTTAGCTGTCTTGGATTTCATCATGTTTTCAATAGCTTCGTCAAGTTCGCCACCAGCCGCAGCCGCATACAAGGCCTGCAAAGCACCTTCAACATCGTCCAGCGCATTCACAAACACAGCATTGCCACCTTTACCAAGTGTCAGCGCCTTGCTTCCGTATTTGCACTGCACATACCAGCCGCCGTCTTGTTCAAAAAACCAAGCCCGCACTTTGCGCATCCGCTCAACCAGCACCTTCTCGCCCTGCTCGTTTTTTGCCCATGTCTTCTTAAGTACTTCGTAGCTTTCGCCCTTCAATACAGCCGCAGCCACTTTCAGCTGCTCCTCAATCCCAGCCACAAGCATTTTCATGCGTTGCT
>JAWUXZ010000012.1:0-77523 GCA_034111085.1 Dinoroseobacter sp. | reverse complement strand
GCGCGTCGAACGCCTGGCGGGACATCGGTCTGTCATTTTTCCATCTGGCTGGCATGAGCAGAACAATACCAGAACATTTCAGATTGGCAAGCCGCGTAGCACTACATCCTGTGCTGCCGGATCAAAGGGGATAAGCCTTGACATCTACTTTGAGGCCTTTGCTTCGAAGTTGACCGCATGTTGCTTTCACGTCTGGAACGTTGAAGCGGAACTTTATTGGAGAATTTGCGACGGTTTTTTCACCTTCATGCGCTACGCCACCCGTTTCAATCATCAAATACGTGTCGCCCAACCTAAATGTGGTCAGTTGTTCGCCCACACGGTCGATCCGATGCAATATCTCTAGCTCCAAGGTCTGGCCGTAATAAACGACGCATTCCTCATATTTTTGGGTAAAGAGAATAATACCAGCCATAGTAAAATTCATGTCGCGCCCTTCTTCAATAATCCCAATTCTTTCACTGATTTGGATTAAAGGTGAGCATACAAGCTCAAGCAAGGTTTAGATCAAGGGAAGATTTTACGTGCGAAGCAGGTGTAGGAAGTGACGCGTAGGCTAAAGCTCAAACCTGACCTTCGAGCCTTAGCGGGGGATCGTTCCAAAAACCACCGCATGTCGAACGGTCATAATCGCTGTCGATCAGGTGTTAGTTTCTCGCTAAGCAGTCAATTGACCACCTCGACCAGTGGCATCCTTGTCCGGCACACCAATTCTGACCACCCGCATCGGCAAACCCTCGCCACATCGTGACCTCTCGCCCCCTGTCGCCTTGCATCTGCGCCCGGTAAGGCTTTTGACGCAGGCGCGCAGACCGCGTATATACGCGCCCAAGACACCCCGGCTTCAGGAGGATCGCGATGATCCGTTTTCTTTTGTCCTTCATCGGCTCCATCTTCAGCTTCATCACCCTCGGGCTGATGTTCAGCGCGCTGATCATTGGCGCGGTCTTGTGGATGTATAGCCGCGACCTGCCCAACACCGAGCAGTTGGCCCAATACGCCCCGCCCACGATCAGCCGGGTCTATTCGGGCGAGGGCCGGATGATGGACGAGTTTGCCCGCGAGCGTCGCCTCTTTGCGCCCTCCAGCGAGATCCCGGACATCGTTAAGCAGGCGTTCATCTCGGCCGAGGACAAGAACTTCTACAACCACTCCGGCTATGATCCCCGTGGTATCGTGGCGGCTTTGCGCGACGCAGTGGTCTCACGCGGCCAGAACTTGCGCGGTGCCTCCACGATCACCCAGCAGGTGATGAAGAACTTCCTGCTGGGCGGCGAACGCTCGGTCGAGCGCAAGATCAAAGAGATCATTCTGTCGGCTCGGATCGAGGAAACGCTGAGCAAGGAGGATATTCTTGAGCTGTATCTCAACGAGATTTTCCTAGGCCAGAACAGTTTTGGCGTCGCCGCTGCCGCGCAGACCTATTTTAACAA
Organism: Dinoroseobacter sp.; assembly: GCA_034111085.1. Taxonomy (GTDB): domain Bacteria; phylum Pseudomonadota; class Alphaproteobacteria; order Rhodobacterales; family Rhodobacteraceae; genus Dinoroseobacter. The sequence continues at coordinate 76,090 of JAWUXZ010000012.1, read as the reverse complement.
ACCGCTGGAAGAGCTGACGGTGCAGGAGGCTGCCTATTTGGCCGTGCTGCCCAAAGCGCCCTCCACCTATCATCCGGTCCGCAATCTTGAGCGCGCGGTAGATCGCCGCAATTTCGTGCTGCGCGAGATGGCTGAGAACGGCTATATCACCGCAGATCAGTTTGAGGTCGCGCGCGCCTCGCAGCTTATCACTGTGCAGTCGGGCGACATCCGCTCGTTTCGCGAAGACATTCCGGACCGCGATTACTTTACCGACGAGATCCGCCGCCAGCTGTCACAGCAGTTTGGCGAGGAAGAGTTCTTTACCGGTGGTCTGACAGTTCGCGCTACCGTCGATCCGATGCTTCAAGCTGAGGCGGCAAATGCGTTGCGCACCGGTCTCGAGAAATACGACCGTGGCAGCGGTGTCTATCACGGGGCCGAGGCGGCGATTGATCCCGCACTGTTGGACGACGAGGCGGCGTGGCGCGAGGCACTCGGCAAGGCCGACGCCCCCCGCGATATCGAGGGCTGGCGCGTTGCTGTGGTGCTCGAGTTGGGCGGCAATGATGCGCGTCTTGGCGTCGAAGGCATCGAAGGCGACACTGTGCAAGTGATGGCCGGGCGCGATGTGCGATGGGCACGTCCGACGCTTGAGAACGGCCGCTTTGGTAGCCGGGCTGCGCGCGTCTCAAACCTGCTCGATATTGGCGACGTTATCCTTGTGCGCCCGGATTCCGATGCGTCCAACCGCTGGTCTTTGCGTCAGGTGCCCGAGGTTCAAGGTGGATTCGTGGCGATGGACGTGAACACAGGCCGCGTTTTGGCGATGCAGGGTGGGTTCTCGTACCAAGACTCGGTCTTTAACCGCGCAACCCAAGCCACGCGCCAGCCGGGCTCGTCGTTCAAGCCGTTCGTCTATGCAGCGGCACTTGATTCAGGCTACTCGCCCGCCACAATCGTGATTGATGCGCCGATTGAGGTCGACAATGGCGATGGCTCGATTTGGCGGCCTAAGAATGCTTCGAACCAGTTTTACGGGCCAACGACGTTGCGCACCGGGATTGAGCGGTCACGTAACCTGATGACCGTGCGTTTGGCCCAAGAGGTCGGGATGAACACGGTCGCGCGCTATGCCGAGCATTTTGGCGTCTACGATCAGATGGACGAGTTTTTGGCCAACGCGCTGGGGTCACAGGAAACCACTTTGTTCAGAATGGTCGCTGCCTACGCGATGTTTGCTAATGGCGGCGAGCGGGTGGAGCCAAGTTTGGTGGACCGCGTTCAGGACCGCTATGGCGCTACGATCTACCGTCACGACCAGCGCGTGTGTAACGACTGCCAACTCGCGAGCCTCGATTCCAACGTGGCCCCGGCGATCATCTCGAACCGCCAGCGCGTGATTGATCCGATTACGGCATACCAGCTGACCTCGATGCTGCGCGGCGTGGTCGACCGCGGCACTGCCTCACGCACGGTGAACTTGCCGGTGCCCATCGCGGGCAAGACCGGCACCACAAATGACACCAAAGACGTGTGGTTCGTGGGCTTCTCAAGCAATATCGTGGCAGGCTGCTACATCGGCTACGACCGCCCACGCAATATGCCCGGTGGGTCGGGTGGCGGCATGTGTGGCCCGGTGTTCAACCAGTTTATGGAGACCGCGATTGAGGCTTACGGCGGCGGACGCTTCCGGGTGCCTCCGGGCGGGACGTTCGTGAATATCGACCGCTTCTCTGGGGGCCGCCTGAGTGAGGGCGCAAGCGGCGACTATGTTGTGGCCGAGTATTTCCGGGAGGGCGAGGAGCCTATTCCGGGCATTTCGACCATCATCGACGGCGGCTTTGCGATGGGATCGAACCTGCCGCTGTTCTCGCGTGAGCAAGATGGGCAGCAGAACGACCAGCAGGTCACGACCTCAACGGGTGCGCGCACGGTGATTCCACAGCGCGCGACGTTCGGGTCGGTGACAGCGGGTGGGTTGTATTAGGCAGGGCCGATACGCGGCGTCTGTTCAAGGCTTTTTCGTAAGATCGCATGCCCGGCACTTCGCAGTGTCGGGTTAACGCGCGCCGGGTGCTAGGGTGTCCAAACCACCTCGTCCAACCCGGCCAGTTTTGCCAACCGCCCTAACTCGCCCTCGAGCTTCGCATCGCGCGCCTTGGACGCTGCGACCCCGGCTTCCCACCATACGTTCATCACGCGCAACTGCCCCTTAGCGCGCTCACCCTTTGCCTCTATCCGGCCCACCATGCGGTCGCCTTCTAGCATAGGGAACACGTAGTAGCCCCATTTGCGCTTGGCGGCGGGCACGAACATCTCGACAGTATATTCGAACCCGAACAGACGGTTGAGGCGGATGCGGTCGCGGATAGCAGGGTCAAACGGGTTCAGGATGCGCAGGCGGGTGGTGGGGGCTGTGATACGCGCCAACCGCTCTTCAATATCAGCGCAGGCGAAGGCTTTGGTCCATGTGCCATCCGCAGATTGCACCTCCACTGGGACAAGGTCATCCGCGCGGCGTTTGGCCCAATCGTTGACCTCCGCCACTTCGGTGGCATCCCAAAACTTGCGGATCTCGCCAAGGGTGCCGAAGCCAATCCGGTCGAGTGCTTGCCTGCAAAGCCAGTCGATCTGGTCGCGGTCGGGCACCTGTTGCGTATGTAGGTGTTCAGGAAACACCCGTTCTGCCAGATCATAGACCTTGGTAAAACCGTCGCGGCGACAGGTGGCCAGCTCGCCCGCATACCACAGATAATCCAGCGCAATTTTATGGGCAGGACGGCTCCACATCTCGCGTGCCCCGTCAGTTTTGGTGTCAAATGCGTGGGTCGATAGCGGGCCCTCTTGGGCGATGCGCCGCTTGACCGCTTGCACATCCATCCCTGCCAGCGCCTTGCCATACCACGACGAGCGTTCGACCTTCGCCTTCATCCGCCGGAATTGGCGCTGCCACATGGGCAGATAGTCCATGGGCAGGACCGAGGCGTCATGGGTGAAATGCTCAAACACCGCACGATCCTTGGTGAGCAAGCGGTCGAGCATAGGTTCGAGGTAACTCTGATTGCGGCTCCACAGAATATGGTGGTGGGCGCGGGAGACGACCTGAATGGTGTCGAGCTGCACGAAGCCGAGGGACTTGATCAGGGCGGATGCGTCCAGCGGTCCCGTCGGGGTCTGGCCGAGGCCGTGGGAGGCAAGCCAAAGGTGGCGGGCCTGATGATTGGGGATTTTGAGAGGGGCGGTCATGCGCGGAAGGGTGGCAGGATGGGGGGGAGGGGGCAAGTGGGGGGCGTGTCTGGTTGGTGTGGGGCAGCTATGTGGGGCGGGCTTTTCTGCCATTCGCTGCAACAGAGCGAAGGCCACTTCCGGCCCAGACCGGAAACTCGTGCACCGCGCAGCGAACGACAGCAAGGAGCCGATTCTTACCACTTTTCTGTATGGCGAATAACGTCAGCTTATTCTTGGTAGGCCAGACCTTGCTTGAGGTTTTTGCAGTTGGTTATTTCCCTAAAGAGTGAACGATATCTCTCCCCCAAGAGATTCTTGACCAAGCGATCTCGTGCACGAAATATGCTGCGAAGCCTGCCACTGCTCCAACAAAGGCGATGCCACCACTTGCTGCAAATGATCCCGTGAAAATGAAGCCAATCAGCATCATTGAGAAGAACCCACTGACTTGCCAGGTTACGGCCTTGGTAAAGAGTCTGATTGTGCTGTCCATTGGGGCCTCCTCATAGTGCGTTGAATTTCCACTGAACTATCTTGGATTTGGGTGTATGGACATTATGTGAATTTGCTGCTAAAAGTCTATTATGTAGTATATAATCTGCAAGGTAGACTGTAATGGACAAGCGGTATCGCGCAGACATTTTTAGAAAACGCTTAGAGGAAGCGATGTTGCGCAAGGGCGTGACCAAAAGTGCGTTGTCCAGAGAAACGAAAGTGGATCGCTCAACCATTGGTCAGCTTCTCAAAGACGACCAACCGCGTCTGCCAAACGCACAATTGGCAGCGGATGTTGCTGATGCATTGGGCGTCAGCACAGACTGGCTACTTGGTCTGACAAATAGGCCAGAAACCCCCGGCGACATTGTTGCTGCTGCGCAGTTTCTTAGCCCCGCCGAACGCACTTCAGCAGATGAACAGCTTCTTGAATGGCATCGTGAGGCGGCGGGTTACAAAGTGCGCCATGTCCCCGCAACTTTACCAGATATTCTAAAAACAAAAAGCATGTTGGAGTGGGAATATGCCTCCGTGCATGAACGCCGTTTGCCCGAGGCATACAATGCAATGCGGGATCAACTTGAATGGTTGTCTTCAGGTGTTTCTGATTATGAAATTGCCTTGCCGATTCATGAAATTGAGTCCTGTGCAGCTGGAACGGCATACTACAAAGGCGTTGATGAAAGCACCCGGTATGAACAATTGAATTTTTTAGCTGATCAGTGCGATCAAATGTTTCCAAGGTTGCGGATATTCTTATTTGACGCGCATAGGGTGTTCAGCTCACCCGTTACAGTTTTTGGCCCGAACTTGGCCGTCGTTTATATTGGACAATGCTATCTTGCATTTCGTGAGATTGAGCGTGTGAAGTCTCTCTCAAGTCACTTTGACTGGCTTGTCCGCGAGGCAATCGTGGACGCTCGAAATGTCCCGACCTATATTCGTTCGCTCACGAAGCAGTGAATCTGCCTTACAGTTTGTCCTAAAGCGGCCCTTGGCGCAACTATAGCGAAAGCTCACTAAGTCCGCACAGCAGGCGTCCGTGCAGGGTGCAGCGAACCTGCGCTCTCCGCCCCTAGTTACAAAATGTGCATGGTGCAGCATCCGTCACTTTGGGCTCGAGAACTGCCGTTCTCCCCGCTCAAATCCCTTTCCTTATTCTCAGCGCCCCTCTCGAACCGCTCCGTCACCTCGAACCAGCCCAAACGCGCCTGCTTGCCCCTTTGCGGGCGCTCGGATACATCTTCCCGTCACGAAGGCCCCTAGCAGAAAGTCCCCTCCCATGCGCGGCGAGACCCAAACTCAAGTCGAGGCGATCCGCAAAAGCCTGACGCTTCTATCGCAGCGCTTGGACGTCGAGACTGCCGGTCACAGGCTGGAAGAATTCAACGCGCTGACTGAGGATCCGAACCTATGGAATGACCCGGAACGCGCGCAAAAGCTGATGCGTGAACGCCAATTGCTGGTTGACGGGCTCGGCACATATAACGGCATCAAGCAAGATCTCGAGGACAGCGTTGAGCTGATCGAGATGGGCGAGATGGAAGACGACGCCGAGATCATCTCTGACGCCGAGGCCACGATCAAGAAGCTGGTGGCGACGGCGGCGGAGAAGGAACTAGAGGCGCTGCTGAACGGCGAAGCCGATAGCAATGACACCTTCCTTGAGGTGCATTCGGGTGCCGGCGGGACCGAGAGTTGCGACTGGGCCTCGATGCTGGCGCGGATGTATGTGCGCTGGGCCGAGAAGAAGGGCTATAGCGTTGAGCGTCAAGCAGAAACGCCGGGCGAAGAGGCCGGAATTAAGTCGGTCACCTACAAGATTACCGGGCATAATGCGTATGGCTGGCTGAAGTCTGAGAGTGGGGTGCACCGGCTCGTGCGGATATCGCCGTTCGATTCAGCGGCGCGGCGCCACACATCATTTTCGTCGGTCTGGGTCTATCCTGTGGTGGACGACAATATAGATATTGAGGTCGCGTCGAATGACATTCGCCTCGATACATATCGATCCTCTGGCGCTGGCGGGCAGCACGTCAACACCACGGACTCTGCTGTGCGAATAACCCACCTTCCGACCGGAATTGTTGTGACCAGCTCAGAGAAATCTCAGCACCAAAACCGCGATATTGCGATGAAGGCGTTGAAATCGAGGCTCTATCAGATGGAGCTGGACCGCCGGAACGCTGCGATCAACGAGGCCCATGAAAACAAGGGCGACGCGGGTTGGGGCAACCAGATACGGTCTTACGTTTTGCAGCCCTACCAGATGGTCAAAGACCTGCGGACGAATTTTGAGACCTCTGATACGGGCGGGGTTCTCGACGGTGATCTGGACGGGTTGATGGGCGCGACCTTGGCGCTGGATGTTGCGGGCAAAAGCAGAGCAGAAGCAAACGCAGAATAGGCTCCTCGCGTTTAGCCTCGTCTAAACGCCAGCACTCAGGATTTGCGGCGCGTTGAAAACCCCTTTGAGCGAGCGTATTTTACCGTAGCATTTGCGCGCGCACCGCCACCAACCGCGCCACCATATCCGGCATCGCCCCGCTTATATCCCGCGTCTGTCCGGGATCATCACTCATATCAAACAGTGCCATCTCGCGACCCTCGGCGGCGACCAATTGGAAGCCTTCAGTCGTTACGCTCCAGCCGTAGCTGCCTTGTCCGCGCGGAGCGTTCGCGCCGAAATGCTCAACATAAGCCGCAGTTCTGCTGGTTCCCTGAGGCCCCTCCAGCACCGGGACCAGCGAATATGAGCTTTCCGGCGCGCCTGATCCTCCCGCTATGTCGAGCACGGTCGCAAACACATCTGTGGCCACCACTGGCGCACCGCTGCGCCCCGTATTCAGTCCAGAGACCACGAACGGTACATGGGTGCCCGCGTCGAAAATGCTTCCCTTGGCCCCGTTGGCATAGTCGCCGCGCACCACCTGGTTCGGTGTGCCGTTGTCGCCCAGAAAGATCACAACCGTGTCGTCGCCCACCGTGTCCAGCAGGCGGCCAAACTCGGTATCGAGCGCCTCAAGCGCTGCGAAATAGGCGATGTCGGGATCACGGCGCAAAGCGCGCTCGGACGTGTCGATCTCGCCGTAGCTGTGCAAGTTGGCGGGGGGCGCATGGAACGGCGTGTGCGGCGCGTTATAGGCCAGCCATAGGAACCACGGGGTTTCTTGGGCGGCGGTCCAGGCGATGGCGCGGTCGGTCAGAACGGGGGTGGAATAGCCTTCTATCTGCACCGTTTGGCCGTTCTCGACGCCTTGCCACGCCGTGTAGTCGCGTATGGCACCGGAAAAGAGGCCGAAATACTCAGTTATGCCCAGCCGTGCGGGATGATCCAGATCGCGCGCATCGCCCGATAGGTGCCATTTGCCAATCAGGGCAGTGGCATAGTCAGGGGCGGTCTCGGTCATTGCGTCAAACAGGCTGCGCTCGGAATCGGCCAGCCCGCCGCCACCTTGACGCGCGATCGCGCCGCCAACGCCGGTCTGGCTGGGGTATTTCCCGGTCATCATCATCGCGCGGGTGGGCGAGCATGTGGGCGCGACATAGGCCGCGTCAAACACCATGCCCGTCTCGCAAAGCGCCGCGAGGTTTGGCATCCGCAGCCGCGCGTCGCCTCTGGCATGACACGGGCTGGCATCGAGGCCCATATCATCGGCGATCACCAAAAGGATGTTGGGCCCGGCGAGCATAGGGCTGGCTGCGAGGGCGAGGCCAAGGGCGAGCATGGGAAGACGCATGAAGGAAACTCCGGGGGAGGGCTAATCTTGATTATACGTGCGCCGCCCCGCGTTCCGTCGCCTGTTTATGAAAACTCTCGCGCGCGCGGCACAGGTTTGGCGAAGCGCTTGATCTGGCCGGTTTTGGGATCGCGGATCGGCTGGACGGAATACTGGCACACATAGGCGCGGCGCGGATCAGGCGTGGTGTTTGGCCCCGAGCGGTGCAGCGTCAGGCTGGAGAATGCAACGATGGTGCCCGATTTGGCATCCATGGGCGTTCCGGTCTGGTCGCCGAAATAGCCGTTCAGCTCGTTGGTGTCGTCTTGCCATTTATGTTCGTCGATTCCGGGATTTTCGTCCAAATCGCGGGGCAGCAGATAGACGCAGCCGTTCGCCTCGGTTGTGTCATCGAGTGCGATCCAGATTGTGATATAGGCGGGATGGTTGTAGCCCACATAGGCGCCGTCTTGGTGCCACGCGAAACTCGCGCCCTTGCCAGCCCCTTTGACGACGAATTGCTCGTTAAACAGCTGCACATCGGTGCCGAGGCAGGCGCGGGTGATCCCAGCGATCTTGGGACCAAGCAGGAAGGCCTCGACTGCCGGGAAGTCTTCGTGGCGGTGGGCGAGAAACCGGCGAGCTGCCCCAAGGCCGATCTTGTGTTTTGCACCGCTACCATCCTCGACCGGCTCGTCCAGCAGGGTCTCGCAGGCGCTGCGCAGAGTTGCCAGCTCGACCGGGCAAAGCGCGTTCTCGAAGATGCTATAGCCTTGGCGACGAAAGGACTCGGTGCGGGTCATTGTAATGCTCCATATGCTGTGAGTTCTCATTTACGCGAGAGAATGACCTGTGTCTTTGCGCATATGTTATGATAGTTTGCAAAAATGACTGACCCGCACCCTTTGGTTTTGAACGCACCACATGCGCGATTGTGGCAGCGTTCTGCGCAACGTCACCAAGCTCAGCGTCCTTCGGTCCATGCCGAACTGGTGGTGTTGCACGCCACTAAGGGCGAGGCGCGTTATGTGATCGGCAGTCGTGTCTTGCGTCTGCGCGCGGGATCGCTGTTGCTGGCATGGGCAGGCGAGGCGCATTTTTTGGTACGTGATACGCCCGATTTCGACATGTGGGTTGGGTTGATCTCGGGCCGGTTTTCGGTTGGGCGTTGCGACCTGCCGCCTGTGGATGGTGGCGGTCTGAACGGCGAGGCGCGGGGATTGCGGCCAGAGGTTAGCGCGGGATTGGCGACGTTGGCGCGCGGTGTTCACGGCGCGCCTTCGCTCGCGGCTTGGGAGGTTGGCTGTCACTGGTGGCTGGTGCAGGCATGGGCCGCATGGCAGGCAGCCCCCGAGGCAGGCGGTGTTGCATTACATCCGTCGGTGGCGCGGGCCGCAGAGGCGTTGCAACGCGACCCGACGCTGGGCGCGCGCGCTTTGGGCGGCGTTGCGGGACTAAGCGCAGGGCGGTTGGGGCAGGTGTTTGCTGCCCAGATGGGCGAGAGCCTCGTGGCGTTTCGCACCCGGCAGAAGTTGCAACGGGTCGAGGATTTGGTCGGTGCCAAGGGGCTGGATCTGTTGAACGCAAGCCTTGAGGCAGGTTTCGGCAGTTATGCGCAGTTTTTCCGGGCATACCGCGCGCGGTATGGGGTTGGACCAAGGCAAGGTCTGCTGACAAAATTAGCGGATTAGCTCGGCGGCAGGTTTTGCGCCGTCGCTTGCATAATATCTTTCGGTCTAGACAATCTCGGGCTGAGACACATGGAACGAAAAGCCTTCACCACAAAAGAGAAAGGGCGCCCCGCAGGACGCCCCTTCCTTCAACCTTGTGAAAGGTCTTACTCGGTTTCGCCAGCGCGGACTGCATTGATATCAGTCTCGGCTTGGGACACAGCGGCACGCAAAGCTGCCAATGCATCAGGACCGTTGGAGATGTTGGCCTCAAACCAGCCATAAACAGGCTCGGCTGCGGATTGGAACATCGCCTTCTCTTCTGGTGTTGGCACGTAGATTTCGCCGCCACCTTCGACAAACTCACCGTAGGCTTGGATCGACTTGCGCTTTGGCGAAGCGAACGTTGCCTGCTGAAGGGCTGCAAAGCCGTCCTGAATAACGGTCTGCAGCTCAGGTGTCAGGGACATGAAACGCTCGTTGTTCATGAACCAAAGTGCGCCCATGTAGCTGTGACGATCAAGGGTCAGGAACTGCAGACCGGCTTCTGGGAACTTCATGCCCATGATGTCGGTGATGCCGTTCGCAGTGCCTTGCACAACGCCGGTTTGCAGCGAAGTGAACAGCTCAGGCCATGGGATCGGGGTTGCCGATGCGCCAAGCGAGTTCAACAGCTGAACAGGCAGGTCTGCCACGATCGAACGCATCTGAAGACCGTCCATATCGGCGGGGGTCGAGATGCGACGCTCGGTGTTGGCAAAGTTGCGCCAGCCGCCGGTGTTGCCGATGGTCATCAGACGCAACGCGCCATCCGAATCTTCCTGAACGCGGTTCTGCATCCAAGTGATGAACGGCGAGCCATTGGCCAGTGCGGCCTCAGCAATCCGGTCGTCGGCCATCAGGTAGGGCAGGTCGAGAACCTGCACATACGGGAAGATGCCCGAGGTGCCGCCAGAGGTCTGGATTACAACGTCGATCGAGCCATCTGCGGTGCCTTGCAGACACTCGGTGCCGTTCGAGCACAGCTGCGTGCCGATGAACAACTCAACCTCGATTGCGCCGTTTGATGCGGCTTCAACGTAATCCTTGAAAACGATCAGACCGTCATAGTCTTCGTCGTTCTCATTGGAGTTGGCAGTCGCGCGCAGAGTGATCTCCTGCGCCGCTGCTGCCAGTGGTGCGCCCGCAAGGATTGCGGCGACCACGAAGGATTTTGTTAGGGTCTTGAGCATGATTGGTTTTCCTCCCTTATCATATGCTTTTTAGGTAGTTAGTTGGCGAACCCGGTGAGACGTGGGATCGTCATGGATATGGCGGGGATATAGGTAATTAAGAATATCACGAATATTTCCACCGCCAAGAACGGTAGGATCGCTTTCGCAATCCTCTCGACTTTTTCGCCCGAGACCGAACTTGCGACAAACAGCACAAGTCCCATGGGGGGGGTTGCCAGTCCCACGGTAAGGTTCACGGACATGATAATTGCGAAGTGAATAGGATCGACGCCGAGCGATACGAAGATTGGTCCCAAGATCGGGCCAAGAATGATGATCGCGGGGCCTGCATCAAGAAACATTCCCACAACGAACAGCAGCAGGTTGATCAAAAACAGCAAGACCAGCGGATTATTGGTCAGCGATAGGATCCACTCGGCCAGGATTTCTGGCGCATGCGACAGTGACACCACGGTTTTGAACGCCATTGCAGCGCCCACCAGCAGCAAGACCACCGCCGATGTGGCAGCCGCTTTGGCCAGCACATCGGGCATATCCTTTAACGTCAGCGTCTTGAGGACGAAGAACCCGATAAAGGTTGCATAGGCCACGGCGACGGCTGCGGCCTCGGTCGGGGTGAAAACACCACCGAGGATACCACCAAGGATAATCACGGGGGTCAGCAAGGGCCAGAATGCCTTAAGACTGGCTTGGCCGCGCTCGCCCCAAGTGGTCTTTCTGGCCGCAACGGGGAAGTCGTATTTGTCGGCCATCAACTTGACCACTGCCATCAGGCCGAGACCAATCATGATGCCCGGAACGATGCCTGCAAGAAACAGCGCCGCCACGGACTCGCCCATAACATAGGCATAGATAATCATGATGCCCGAAGGCGGGATGATCGGACCGATAACCGATGAAGCCGCGGTGATCGCTGCAGCAAAGCGGCGAGTATAACCCTGCTTTTCCATCGCGGGGATCAGCATCGAGCCGAGCGCGGATGTGTCAGCCACAGCCGAGCCGGACAGGCCCGCAAACAGCATAGACGACAGCACGTTTACATGTGCCAGACCACCGCGAAAGTGGCCCATCAGGGCTTGGGCGAACTCGACCAAGCGCATGGTGATGCCGCCCCGGTTCATCAACTCGCCTGCGAGCATGAAGAACGGGATCGCCATCAGCGGAAAGCTGTCCATGCCATTGTAGACGTTGCGATAAAGCAGGGTGATGTCGCGTTCTTGGCCTGCAAGATAAAGCAGCATACCAGGGGCGAAAAGTAGTCCGAAGAAGACCGGAAGACCGATCATCAAGAAGACGAGAAAGACGGGAAGGAACCATATCAGCATGTCATTCGGCCTCTATCATAGCTTCGCCGGGGATCGGGCGCAGGTGGTCGGCCCCGCCCAGCAGCGTCACGACGCTGCGTAGGATCAGCTCGAAATTCACGGCCAGCAGCAGGCAGACGCCCACAAACATCGACAGGAACATATAATAACGCGGCATCCGTTCCCACACGACAGACCCGTCAATGAGGCTGGGCAGGTAAAGGGATGCGGTTGCGAAACGACTGCCGAAACCGGTGATCTCGCCGTAGCCGATTTGGACTGCAACAAAGAGCACAAGCCCAGCAACGCCCAATAGCACCATCGCAAGCGCCGATCCGATTGCACGGGGCAAAGCCAGAAGCACCATATCGATGGCAACAAACCCGCCACGTCGGTACGCATAGGGGGCCATAAAGCCCGTCATCCAAAGCATACAGAACCGCGCGGCCTCATCGGGCCATGTCAGCGCATTGCCGAGCACGTAGCGGAAAAATACCTGGATGAGGATGCAAACCACCATCATCCCAATAGCAAACACCGAAATGGCTTTGCCGACACTAAGCACCACATCCAGCAGTGCTTGCAGCGGCCGTAACAGCCCCAGCAGAACGCCCATGCGCGTCCCCTCCCTATGTGTGACCCATTCATTTTGGGCCGTGTTGGTCGCCTCCGGATCTTGTCGCCCGGATGGCGTGATGCGCTTTAGCTGCGCGGCGCAAACCCGCCATATTGGCCTTGCGCGAATAACAATGGCGTGCCCGGTGCGGTGGTTGCACGCAGGACCTCGCCGACGATGATGACGTGATCGCCGCCTTCATGTTCAGCGACCTTGCGGCACTCAAACCGCGCAAGACAGCCATTCAGGACTGGCACGCCCTCGGCAGAGCGTTCCCAATCGGCAACCGAAAAATCGAAACCGTCTTTGGCAAACGCGCCACCCATCCCAAGCTGATCTTCGGACAGAACGTGGATCGCGTAATGCGTGGCACCGCAAAATGCCGGATAGCGCTTCGAGAATTTGCCGGGCGACCACAGTACGAGTGCCGGGTCGAGCGACAGGCTGGCAAAGCTGTTGGCGGTGATGCCAAGGGGGCCTTGCTCGCACTCGCAGGTGATGACGGTCACGCCGGTTGCGAACTGGCCCAACGCGTTGCGAAAGGCGCGCGGATCGGAGCTTGGCTCAAAAGTCTCAGTCATGAAATCTCCAGCTGATATTGACCCATCCATCTAGGCCACCTCATGGCCGAGGGCGAGTGTGTAGAGCTCGTACCAGCGTGTGCGGGACATATCGACAGCCAGCGCATCGGAGAATTTCTCGATCCGGGACAGGGTGTTAGTGCCCATCACCGGCATGATCTTGGCTGGGTGGCGCAGAAGCCAAGCAACAGCAACAGAAGCCGCGTCGGTTCCGGTCTCAGCCGCAATCTCGGTCATCTTTTCGCGCAACTGGCTTGACGATTGCGACAGAAGTGAGCCGCCCCCGAGGGGTGACCATGCCATAGGCGAGATGCCATGTTGTTGGTGAAACGCGATGTCGCCATTGGTGAAGGCTTCATGCGCAACAAGGCTGATCTCGATCTGGTTGGTGCAAAGTTTTGCATCCATCGCCGATTGCAGCAACGACCAGTCCCACGGCTTGAAGTTCGACACACCAACGGCACGAACCTTACCCGATGCGATGACCTCGTCGAGGGCTGCACCTGTTTCGGCGTGGTCCATCAGCGGATCGGGACGGTGGATCAGCATCAGGTCGATCTTGTCGATGTCCATCAGCCGCAGCGAGTGATCGACAGACGCCAGAATATGCGCGCGGCTGGTGTCGTAGTACTTGCACGGCGCATCTGAATACCGACCAGCAGGGGCCACGATATCGCATTTGGTGACGATCTCTATCTTGTCTTTAAGGGCAGGGGCAGCCTTCAAAGCATTGCCCAAAACCTCTTCGGCCTCATAGCCGCCATAGATGTCGGCTTGGTCCATCGTGGTGATGCCTTGGGCCAGACATGCCTCGATTTTTGCCTGCACATGGGCGGGCGTGGTGTTGTCATCATCGCCCAACCGCCACATGCCGTAGACAATGCGCGAGAGGTTGAGATCGGAATTTAGTGTGACGCGGTCCATATTAACGGCGTTCTCCAGCAGCAAGGGGGGTGGCAGGGGCTTGGGACGGCACGCGCCCATAAGCCTCTGGTAAGGAAACGGTTTTGAGGTTTGGAAGCACGCGGCTTCCGAAAGACTTGCATTCGTCGATATGAGGATAGCCCGAGAAGATGAAGGCGCGGATGCCCATCTTCTGGTACTCTTCAATCTTCGACATAATCTGATCGGTTGACCCGACAAGTGCTGCGCCACAACCTGATCTGGCCCGGCCAACGCCAGTCCACATGTTCGGTTCTATATAGCCAAATTTATCGGCCAGCTCGCGGGCTTTGGCTTGCTTGGCAACGCCAAGGGATATGCTGTCATGAGCGCGGTCGCGGATCAGTTGGCCGTATTCGTCATCAAGCTTTGAGACCAGATGATCGGCGTATTCGCGCGCCTCGGCTTCGGTATCGCGCACGATCATGTGGACACGCAGGCCGTAATCGAGGGTGCGACCATACTCGGTCGCCTGGGCCGCAACGGTCTTCATCCGCTCGGCAATCTGATCCTTGGCCTCGGGCCACATCAGGTAGACGTCGCAATGCTGGGCACACAGATCGATGGCGGCAGGGGAGTAGCCCCCGAAATACAGAAGCGGTCCGCCGGTTTGGTAAGGCTTGGTCGGATCAGTGGTGAGGCCTTTGAAATTATAGATCTCGCCTTCGTAGTTGATCTCGTCGCGGGTCCAGGCCTGCTTGAGGATCTCGACGACTTCCTTAGAGCGCTTATAGCGAAAGCTGCTCGCGGCGACTTCGCCGGGGAAATCCGACGAGATGACGTTCAGCGTCAACCGACCCTTCATCATGTGATCCAGCGTCGCGACGGTGCGCGCCAGCATAATTGGCTGCATCTCGCCGCAGCGGATCGCGGCCAGCATGTTGATCTTGGAGGTCAGCGGCGCGCAGCCTGCAACAAAGCTGAGCGTGTCTTGGCCCACTTGGAACGACGACGGCGCGAGGATGTTGCGAAACCCTTGGGCTTCGGCCTCCAGCACGATGTCGCGGCAATGCTCCCATGACGAGCGCAGCGCGCCGTCGGGCACGCCCAGATATTCGTAGTCATCCGAGCAGAGCGCGGAGAACCAGCTGACTTCCGCGCCATCAAGGTCCGCAGATGTTACCGGCACGATCGTCATTGATGTCCTCCCAGACGGTCATATTCGGCACTGTGTTAGCGCCGACATTTCCCCTTGCATAGCGCCTGAATTAAGATGCATCAATCCTATATCAATTATTTCTTGCTTCTGGTCCCGTTACCCAATGCTGCCCCCCACCGTCCTGCCAAAATATATCGAAGTCAGCGAACGGCTGGCCCGCGAAGTGCAGGCCGGGCGGTTGCGCGAGGGCGAGAAATTGCCCCCCGAGCGCGAGATGGCCGACGGGCTGGGCATTGCGGTGGGTACATTGCGCAAGGCGCTGGGTCAGCTCGCCCTTCAGGGCATGGTGGAACGGCTGCATGGCTCGGGGAATTACATCAAGAAGCCACCGCAGTTATCTAATATATATGCTTTTTTCCGGCTAGAGACTCCGCAAGGCGGCGGCTTCCCGACAGCCAGCGTGCTCGATGTGACGCGGCTAGCCAAACCGGATGATCTTCCGAAGTTTGGAGCGTCAGATCATGCGCACCGCATTCGTCGTCTACGCGCGCTCGATGGACAAGCCGCAGCGCTTGAAGAGATCTGGCTCGACGGGTCCGTCACCGAAGAGGTCACGCCGTCGGATCTGTCCGACAGCCTGTATCTTTTCTACCGCCAGCGCCTTGGGCTGACGATTACGCGAATCGAAGACCGGGCTCGGATCGCATC
Source organism: Dinoroseobacter sp. (assembly GCA_034111085.1). GTDB lineage: Bacteria > Pseudomonadota > Alphaproteobacteria > Rhodobacterales > Rhodobacteraceae > Dinoroseobacter. The sequence goes on along the minus strand of JAWUXZ010000012.1, from coordinate 60,511 downwards.
TGCGCCTGATTGGGGGGGCGCCCAGATTGCCCTGCCAAAAACTCTTAATCTGATCGAGCGGCTGTCTTGGGCTGCTGATCCTCACCCCATCGAATTTTCGCGCTCGTATCTGCACCCGGACCGGGCAGTCTACGTAGCGCGCAGTTAACGGCTTTGGAGGCACGACTAGAATGACACTCAAATACGGGCTGATCGGTGCTGGAATGATGGGCCAAGAGCACATCCGCAATATAGCGCTTTTGCACGAGGTCGAAGTGACCGCGATATGTGAGCCGGATGCAGGCATGGCGGCAGCGGCGGCAGCAATGGTGCCAGGCGCAAAGATCGTCGCAGACTTGGACGCGTTCTTCGCAATCGGGGGCTTGGACGCGCTGCTGATCATCAGCCCCAACCACATGCATATCGACCAGCTGGAAGAGATTGCCGCCAAATGCCCGCTGCCGGTGTTGGCCGAAAAGCCGATCTGTACGGCTCCGGCGGACGTTGCACGCGTGTTGGCGTTGGAAAAAACGCTGCCTCATGTCGTGTGGGTGGCGATGGAATACCGCTATATGCCTCCGGTGGCTGAGTTGATCAAAGCGGCCCCTGCGGTCACAGGCGGCGTGCAAATGCTGTCGATCCGCGAGCACCGCTTTGCGTTCCTGCCCAAGGTCGGCGATTGGAACCGGTTCAACGCCAAGACGGGCGGCACTTTGGTCGAGAAGTGCTGCCACTTCTTCGATCTGATGCGCCACATCTTGCAAGATGATCCGGTGCGCGTCATGGCAACTGCGGGCCAACATGCGAACCATCTCGACGAGCGTTATGGCGGCCAAAAGCCAGACATCCTCGACCACGGGTATGTCATGATCGATTTCTCGCGCGGTGCAAAAGCGATGCTTGAGCTGTGCATGTTCGCCGAGGGCTCTAAGTACCAAGAGGAAATCAGCGCGGTTGGGCCCAAGGGTAAGATCGAAGCACTGGTGCCCGGACCGGGGCGTTTCTGGAACCCTGAGGCGGGCGCGCCCCCCGTTCCGATGATCGTGGAAAGCCCGCGTAATCTAACGGGCGTCGTTGCGCGCGAAGTGCCGGTGGACGCGACTTTGCTGGCGGCGGGCGATCACAATGGATCGACCTTCTACCAGCACCGCCTGTTTGCTGATCTGGTGCGCAAAGGCCATGGCACGCCGGATGTGGGCTTGCGTGATGGCGCATGGGCGGTGGCGATGGGACTGGCTGCACAGGCTTCAGCCGCCGAGGGGCGTGTGGTGCAAATGGACGAGTTTATGCCATGATGCAGCATCGACAGATTGTCGCGGGTGGGGGCTGCTCGAATTGGAAAATTTGGTCACGCTTTGACTTTTCTGGGAAGGCGGACACGCTATGCCCCCACTGATCCGGTTTATGATCCGGCACTTCGTTATTGGGGTCTGTCTGGGCCTTCTCATTGTGGCGTTTATGATCTGGAAAGACATGTTCAGTCTCAGACAACTGATTGAAAGCACGCAGAACTTTCCACTTTTGGCGATGTTCTCATTTCTTATGGCGATCACCATTGGCACGGTGCAAATGTCGGTGGCAGTGATGACAGCCGAAGATCCCGGTCGCGACATCGACGCGGTCCACGTACCGGGCCCTGAGGAGGTGCTGCGCAGTGCCGAGACCCAAGCGCGACGTATGCCTGATCAGGACTGACATGTTACTGTCATGAAACCGTCATATGGGACGCTGGTAACCTCGGAGGTCCCTCGCATGACACACGCCACTCGCATTGCCTTGAACGGTCTTGGGCGCATAGGCAAGCTCGCGCTGCGCCGTCTGATCGACACATGGCCGGACGGCGAAATTGTCCTGCTGAACGACGCGGAGGGCGACGCCGAGCAGCACGCCCATCTGCTGGAATTTGACACCGTGCATGGGCGCTGGGCGGCGGATATTTCGCACAGCCCGAGCATGATCAGCTTGAACGGGCGCAGCATTGCTTTGACGCAAACTCGCCGGATTGAGGAATTGCCGCTGGCCGAGATGCGCATCGATATGGTGGTCGATTGCACCGGCGTGTTCAAAACCGAAGCCGCTTTGGCCCCGTATTTTGAGGCGGGCGTGAACAAGGTCGTTGTCAGTGCGCCGGTCAAAGACGGCGGCGCGCTCAATATCGTCTACGGCGTTAATCACAACCTCTATGACGCCAACCAGCACCGGATTGTGACGGCGGCGAGCTGCACCACAAACTGCCTCGCCCCGGTGGTGAAGGTCATCCATGAGGGGATCGGGATCAAGCACGGCTCGATCACCACCATCCACGACGTGACCAACACGCAAACGATGGTGGACAGGCCTGCGAAAGATCTGCGGCGGGCGCGCTCGGCGTTGAACTCTCTGATCCCGACGACAACGGGCAGCGCGACCGCAATTACGCTGATTTACCCGGAACTTGCGGGTCGGTTGAACGGCCACGCGGTCCGGGTGCCGTTGTTGAATGCGTCGCTGACCGATTGTGTGTTTGAGGTCGAGCGCGAGACGAACGTTGAGGAAGTGAACGCGCTGTTCAAAGCCGCCGCTGAGGGCGAGTTGAGCGGAATTCTGGGATATGAGACCCGGCCGTTGGTGAGTGCGGATTACGTTAACGACGCGCGCTCGGGCATCATTGATGCGCCCTCGACGATGGTTGTGAACGGCACGCAGGTGAAGATCTATGCGTGGTATGACAACGAGTGGGGCTACGCGTGCCGCCTCGTCGATGTGGCGCGCATGGTTGCCGGGGGATGAGTGCGCACACTCGCCCGCTGGCGGCTTACGGCGCGGTGACGGCGAGCTATTGGGCCTTCATGCTGACCGATGGCGCATTGCGGATGCTGGTGTTGTTGCATTTCCACACGCTGGGGTTCAGCCCGGTGCAGTTGGCTTATCTGTTTGTTCTCTATGAGATTGCAGGCGTCGTGACCAACCTTTGTGCTGGCTGGATCGCGGCGCGGTTCGGGCTGACGAGCACGCTTTATGCCGGGCTATCGCTGCAAATCGTGGCGCTTTTTGCACTAGCAGGCCTGGACCCTGAGTGGAGCCTCTGGGCCTCGGTTGCGTTCGTGATGGCGGTGCAAGGTTTGTCGGGGGTGGCCAAAGACCTGTCGAAAATGGCTTCAAAATCTGCCGTGAAATTGCTGGCGCCGACCGAAGGCGCGGGCCTGTTTCGCTGGGTCGCGGTGCTAACCGGATCAAAAAACGCGGTGAAGGGCATCGGGTTTTTCCTTGGGGCTGCGATGCTTGGCACGGTGGGGTTCGTCCCTGCGATCCTTGGTATGGCTGCGATCTTGGTGGCTGTGTTATTTGCGGTGGTCGCTCTGATGCCTGACGGATTGCCGAGGGGGCTGCGTGGCGTGAAATTCCGCGAGGTCTGGTCGAAAGACACGCGGATCAATTGGCTGTCGGTGGCGCGCTTGTTCTTGTTTGGCGCGCGCGATGTGTGGTTCGTGGTCGGCATCCCGGTCTATTTCTACGCGGTGTTATCTGATGGGTCCGAGGCAGGAAACCGCGCGGCGTTCTTCGCCATCGGCAGCTTCATGGCGGTCTGGATTGTTCTTTACGGTATCGTGCAGGCCAGCGCGCCGATGCTCTTGCGCGCTAAGGGCCGCGACGAGGCGGCGATGATCAAAATGGCGCGCGGGCTTGTGGCGCTGCTTTCGTTGATCCCGCTGGGCTTGGCCGTTGTTGTGGCCTCACACAACGGACCATCTGAGGCGCTGACGTGGATCTTGGTGGTCGGATTGCTGGCGTTTGGGTTTGTGTTCGCGCTGAACTCAGCACTGCATTCCTACCTGATCCTCGCCTTTAGCGGACCTGATCGCGTCGCTATGGACGTAGGATTTTACTATATGGCCAATGCGGGCGGACGGCTTTTGGGCACGGTTTTGTCTGGGGCGAGCTACCAGTTTGGTGGGCTGGCGGGCTGTTTGAGCACGGCGGCAGTGTTCTGCGGGCTTAGCTGGTTGGCGGCGCGGAAGGTTCACGCAGTCAGATTGGACGATTGATATGTCGCATCGGGAGGATGCGCGCGGGCGCTTGAGTTGATAAGATTGCGTAGACCCGAGATTCACCGCTTGCGATTGCACCAAGATGTTTGACCTTTCCGCTGCCTTTGCCGCTGCCTTCGGCCTCGTCTTTTCAGGCGATGCGGCCTTGATGCAGATCGTGGCCTTGTCGCTTTGGGTGTCAGGCAGCGCTGTGCTGATCGCCTGCACAATCGGGCTGCCACTGGGTGCAGTTTTGGCGATGACGCGGTTTCCGGGGCGCGGCGTCTTGGTGGTGTCCATGAGCGCGCTGATGGGATTGCCGCCTGTGGTCGTCGGGCTGACGCTGTATTTGATGTTGTCGCAATCGGGACCGCTCGCGGTGTTGGAGCTGCTCTATACCCCCACGGCGATGGTGATCGCGCAGGTGGTGCTGGTGTTGCCGATTGTCACGACGCTGACCCGGCAGGTGATTGAGGATCTGGATCGCGATCTGGACGAGACATTGCGGGCGTTGCGGGCAAGCTGGTTTGACCGGATCGGAACGCTGCTCTGGGAGGCGCGTCTTGCACTGGTGACCGCAGCACTTGCAGGCTTGGGCCGGGCGCTGGCCGAGGTCGGCGCGGTGATGATTGTGGGCGGCAATATTAACCATGCAACGCGGGTGATGACGACCTCGATTGCGCTGGAGACCTCTCGCGGCGAGTTGGCGCTGGCGCTGGCGCTCGGGCTGGTGTTGCTGGTGCTGTCACTGGGCATCAACGCCGGAGTTTTGGGCCTGCGAGATCGTGCTGAGCGGCAGGTGGCCCATGGCTGAACCACAGGTAATCCTGTTCCCGGCGCGCCCTAAGCGTGCCGAGGCGGAGGCACCGCTGATGGCGTTTGAGGACGTGTGCATTAAGCGCGGCGGCGGCCATGTGCTGCGCGATGTGTCCTTTGCATTGGCCCCATTTGGCGTGTCGTGTGTGCTGGGCCCGAACGGGGCCGGAAAATCGCTGTGTTTGCGCTTGGCCGCTGGGCTGATTGCGCCAGAAGCCGGGGTAATCTCGCGCGGCGTCTCGTTGGCGCGGATCGCCTATGTGCCGCAACGCCCGGTGCTGCTGCGCCGCTCGGTCCGGGCGAACTTGGCACATGCTTTGCGCCTTAGCGGGTTTGGCTGGCGGGTGCGGCGGCAGCGTTTGGAAGAGCTGCTCGATCAAGCGCGCCTGACCCATGCAGCGGACCAACCTGCGCGCAGCCTGTCAGGTGGCGAGGCGCAGCGCTTAACCCTTGCACGTGCATTGGCGTCAGATCCCAAATTGCTATTGCTGGACGAGCCGTGTGCGAGCCTCGATCCCGGATCGACCGGCGCTTTGGAAGATTTGGTGGTCGATATCGCACGCACAGGCACCAAGGTTGTGCTGGTGACGCATGATGTTGGTCAGGCCAAGCGCCTCGCCGATGACGTGGTGTTTTTGGCCGGAGGTGCTGTGCAGGAAACGGGCGGGGCGTCGCGGTTTTTCAGCCAGCCGCAGTCACAGGCAGCTAGGGCGTATCTAGACGGAAGGTTGCTGACGTGATCGGACGCATGATTGTGTGCGCCGCTGTGCTTGTCTCGGGAAGTGCTTGGGCAGAGGTACCGTTTATCGTGGTGCAATCCACAACATCTACCGCAAATTCAGGGCTTTACGACGCGATCTTACCGCAGTTCGAGACCGCATCAGGGATCGAGGCGCGCGTGGTCGCCGTGGGCACAGGGCAGGCCTTGAAGAACGCGGCCAACTGCGATGGCGATGTGCTTTTGGTTCACGCGCAGGTCGCCGAGGAGGCATTTGTGGCCGAGGGCTACGGCGTGGCGCGGTTTGATGTGATGTATAATGACTTTGTGGTTGTAGGCCCTGAGGGCGACCCGGCGGGGGTTATCGGCAGCCTTGACGTGCGCGCAGCGTTTGCGCAACTGGCTGTGACAAAGGCGGTTTTCGTGTCGCGCGGCGATGACAGTGGAACCCATAAAGCGGAGTTGCGTTTGTGGGACCAAGTGCCCGATGCTGCCTCTGACGGCTGGTATCGAGAACTGGGCGCGGGCATGGGCGCGACGTTAAACGCTGCCGTTGCGATGGGGGCCTATACGCTGACGGACCGCGCGACATGGCTGAGTTTCGGTAACCGCGGTGCGCATCAGGTTGTGGTTGAGGGCGATGCGGCGCTGTTTAATCAATACGGTGTGATTGCTGTGTCATCAGCCCATTGTCCGCGTGTGAAAGCCGAAGCGGCGCAGACGTTCGTGGATTGGGTTCTGGGCGAGGCGGGGCAGGCGGCGATTGCTGAGTTTCGGTTGGAAGGCAGGCAGCTATTTTTTCCAAACGCAGTGGCAAGATGACGGGTTTTGCAGAAAAATCGCAGAGCATCTTGTGTGAAGTTTTTGGCATCAGCGGCGGTGCAATAGGCTTGGGGTCGAAGCGTTTCTGATCCGTGCCTCGTTCTAGATCACGCAATACCACCTCAAAATCCGCCTTGCTGGCCTTTTGTCTGAGCGCCCTGCGCGCTACGACTTGGGCAACCTCACCTACGCTGCAAGGAAATCGCATATGATGAACCCTCAAGCCATTGCCATCATCGGACTTGGTTCCATGGGCTACGGGATCGCCGGTTCCGTTTTGCGGGCCGGGCACCGCGCATTTGGCTTCGATTTGAACGCGGCGGCAATTGCAAAGTTTCAGGCCGAAGGCGGACAACCCGGCGCTTTGGCTGAGGTTGCGAGCGATCTGGATGCGGTGATGGTCGTGGTTTTGAACGCAGCTCAGACCGAGGCGGTGCTGTTTGGCGCGCACGGTGTTGTGGCGAGTATGAAGCCGGGCGCTGTGGTGATTGGCTGCGCAACCGTGCCGCCCGAGTTTGCCCGAGATATGGAGGCGCGGTGCAACGCGCTTGGCATACACTACCTTGATGCACCAATCTCAGGTGGCTCAATCAAGGCCGCAGCGGGCGCGCTCTCTATCATGGCAGCGGGTACGGCTGAGGCGTTTAGGACAGCAAGGCCCGCGCTCGATGCCACAGCCGAAACGGTGTTTGAGCTGGGTGATGCAGCAGGCGCGGGATCGGCGATGAAGGCCGTGAACCAATTGCTGGCAGGCGTGCATATCGCGGCAATGGCCGAGGCGATGACGTTTGGGATGACCCAAGGCGTAACGCCAGACGCATTTCTGGAGGTGATCTCCAAATGCGCGGGCACCTCGTGGATGCTGGAGAACCGCGCGCCGCATATTATTGCCGGTGATTACACGCCCCATAGTTCGGTCAATATCTGGCCGAAAGATCTGGGGATCGTGCTCGACATCGCCAAATCTGCGCAGTTCAGCGCGCCAATCACAGCCGCCGCGATGCAGCAGTTTTTGGCCGCAGCGGGCCAAGGCCTCGGGGCTGAGGATGATGCGGCTGTCGCCAAAGTCTATGCGCGCAATGCGGGTCTAAGCCTGCCGGGAGATGACACTTGAGCCAGACAATTGCCCTAGTAGCCCACGATGCGCGCAAAGATGATCTTGTTGATTGGGCCAGTCATCATGAAACAAAGCTGGCACGATTGGCGATCTATGCCACCGGCACGACTGGCCAACGGTTGATTGATGGGACCGGACTTGAGGTGACGCGATTAAAGAGCGGTCCCATGGGCGGCGACGCGCAACTGGGCGCGCTGATCGCGGAAGGCGCGCTCGACGGGTTGATCTTCTTTATCGATCCTTTGTCGGCGCTGCCCCATGATGTGGACGTCAAATCGCTGCTGCGCTTGGCGATCTTGTATAACACGCCGCTCGCGGTAAACCGCACCTCGGCCACGGGAATTTTGACGCATATGCTGCGCGCAGAGGTGCCGCAATGAAAACAGTTATGGGCTGCATTGCCGACGATTTCACCGGGGCGACGGATTTGGCCGGATTGCTGGCACGCTCAGGCGTTCGGGTCAGCTTGCGCATGGGAGTGCCTGAAGAGGCCCCGACTGAGACCGCTCCGTTTGAGGTGATTGCGCTGAAATGCCGGACTGCGCCTGTGGCGGAGGCCGTTGCCGAGTGTCGCCGCGCGCTGGGCTGGTTGCAGCAAGCGGGGGCGGACCGGTTTTTCTGGAAATACTGCTCGACGTTCGATTCCACTGCTGAGGGTAACATAGGCCCAGTGGCGGAAGCCTTGATGGCTGATCTAGGGGCCACACAGACGATGTATTGCCCGGCGTTTCCCGAGAATGGGCGCGCGATTTTCATGGGCAATTTGTTTGTTGGCCAGCATCCGCTTTCCGAGAGCCCGATGAAAGATCACCCCCTAACGCCGATGCGCGACAGCAACTTGATGCGGTTGCTCGCACCGCAGGTCACCAAGCCCGTTGGTCTGGCTGATCGTCTGGTCGTGGCGCGCGGTGCCGACGCTTTGCGCACAGAGCTTGCGCGACTTGAGGCCGACGGTGTGGCTCATGTGGTGATCGACGCTGTGGCAAATGACGATCTCTATACAATTGCGCTCGCCTGCCGGGACATGCCGTTGATGACCGGGGGCAGTGCGGTGGCAATGGCGTTGCCGAGCCTGTTTTTGGAAGATGGCACGCTGGATGCGGACGCGCCGAAAGCGGTGCAGCCTGATTTGGCGCGGGCTGCTGTGGTGTTGTCAGGAAGCTGTTCGGCCATGACACGCGCACAGGTGGCGGCTTACTTAAGTGGGGATACGCCGGGGTACCGGCTTGATCCTTTGGAATTGGCGGCGAACGGTCCAGGTGCTGCGCTAGGATGGTTGGCGGCGCAGGATCTGGATTTAGCTCCGCTGGTCTATGCAACGGCCGAGCCAGACGCTGTTCGGGCGGCGCAGCACACGCTGGGCATCCAGCGCGCGGGCGAAATTGTCGAGAACGCGTTGGCGGCTTTGGCAGTGGCGGCGCGGGGCCAAGGCGCGCGGCGGTTTGTTGTGGCCGGCGGTGAAACTTCGGGGGCGGTCACCAAAGCGCTGGAGGTTACGCGCCTCGACATCGGTGCCGAGATTGCGCCGGGTGTGCCGTGGTGTTTTGCGAGCAGCGGCGGCGCGACAATCGCGCTGACCCTAAAGTCCGGGAATTTCGGGGCCGAGAGTTTCTTTGCCGACGCCCTTGGCAAGTTGGAGCGGGCATAATGCGGTTCTCTGCAAATCTGGGGTTTCTATGGACCGAGCTGAGCTTGCCGGACGCGATCCGCGCCGCGAAGGCTGCCGGGTTCGACGCGGTTGAGTGCCACTGGCCCTACGAGACTGATTCCGCCGGGGTGAATGCGGCGTTGGCAGAGACCGGGCTGAAAATGCTCGGCCTGAACACCGCGCGCGGAGATGTGGCGGCAGGCGAAAATGGGCTTGCAGCTTTGCCAGGACGCGAGGCCGGCGCGCGCGCAGCGATTGATCAGGCACTGGCCTACGGGCGCGAGATTGATGCGGGCAAAGTCCATGTGATGGCAGGATTTTCCGAGGGGGTGCAGGCTGAAGCGGCGTTTGTAAGCAACCTACAATACGCCTGCGCGCAAGCTGCCCCCCTCGGTATCGAGATCTTGATCGAGCCGCTGAACAGCTATGACGCACCGGGGTATTTCCTGAGCACGACGACGCAGGCGCTCGGTATCATAGACGCGGTCGGCGCGGAGAATATCGCTTTGATGTTTGACTGCTACCACGTGCAGTTAATGGAAGGTGACCTGAGCAACCGTCTGCGCAAACTCCAGCCGAAGATCGGGCATATCCAGTTTGCATCGGTGCCAGATCGCGGCGCTCCTGATCATGGCGAAGTGGCTTACGGGCATATCTTCGCCGAGATTGCTGCGATGGGGTGGGATATGCCGCTGGGGGCTGAATACAAACCGGGTGGCGACACAGATGCGACCCTAGGCTGGTTGGAGACGTATAGATGAGCGGTGTTTCAGATAGATGGGCGGACTTCCCGGACTATATCCTCGGCATTACCAAGGAGATTTGGGAAGATCGCGGCATCGCCACGCTGAACCATTACTACACGCCGGACATGCCGCTACGCACGCCAATGGGGGTCAGTGTCGGCAATCAGCCCGTGATCGCTGCAACGATGGCAACTTGCTACGAGGTCCCGGACCGCCAAGTGTTCGGCGAGGACGTGATTTGGTCGGATCATCCCGAGCATGGTCTTTTGTCGTCGCACCGTGTGATCTCGACCGGGACACACACGCGCGATGGGCAGTTTGGCAAGGCAACGGGCAAGCGGTTCACGATCCGGGTGATTGCGGATTGTGCGACCAAGGACGACCAGATTTATGACGAGTGGCTCGTGCGCGATTATAGCGGGCTTCTCAGGCAGTTGGGCCACGACCCGCGTGCGTTTGCAGCAGGTCTGATCGCGCGCGAGGGTGGGGTTGCATCAGCGGCGCGACCTTTCTCGCCCGAGACTGACATTGCCGGCGCGTACCACGGGCGCGGCAACGATAACGCTTGGGGTGCACGGTATGCGGCGCTGCTTGACGCTGCGATGCGTGGTGATTTCCGAGGCTTGCAGGATGGTTGCGACCGCGCAGTTCTGGGGCAATATCCGGGTGCGCATGATACCGTTGGGATGACCGAGACCAGTGCGTTCTGGCTTGGGCTACGCGCCTCGTTTCCATCTGCCACGTTCAAGATCCACCACCAGATCGGGATGGACGCTGATATGCTTAGCCCTAGGGCTGCACTGCGCTGGTCGCTTGATGGGACCCATGATGGATGGGGTGTGTTTGGCGCGCCCTCGGGTGCACGGGTGCATGTTATGGGAATGTCGCATGCCGAGTTTGGGCCGTGGGGGATGCGGCGTGAGACGGCTCTTTATGACGAGGTGGCGATCTGGAAGCAGATTTTGCTGCATAGCGGCTAGGCATTTCAGGCGGTTTCGCGCTATTGGAGCGGCCAACCCAATCCGAGAGACCCATCATCCGTGACGCAACCCGCGCCCCATACATTATCTGTCGCACCTATGATGGACTGGACCGACCGCCATTGTCGTCGGTTTCATCGTGCGCTGTCGCGTCATACGTTGCTTTACACCGAAATGGTGACTGCCCCGGCGCTGGTGCGTGGCGACGCACGCCATTTGCTGCGCCATCAGGCTGCGGAATACCCGCTGGCCTTGCAACTGGGCGGCTCGAACCCGGCGGAACTGGCTGAAGCGGTGCGGATTGCCTGCGGTGAGGGCGCGTTTCACGAGATCAACTTGAATGTCGGCTGTCCCAGTGACCGCGTGCAATCGGGCTTCTTTGGCGCAGTGTTGATGGAGCGTCCCGGTTTGGTTGCCGATTGCGTAGCGGCGATGATCGCGGCCAGCGATGGGCCCGAGATTACGGTCAAATGCCGGATTGGCGTCGATGATCAGGTGCCAGAAGAGGTGTTGCCAGACTTCCTGTCGCGGGTATCTGCCGCCGGAGTGGTTCGGTTTTCCGTCCATGCGCGCAAGGCGTGGCTGCAAGGGCTCAGCCCGAAGGAGAACCGCGAAGTCCCGCCGCTCGACTATGATCTGGTGCGCGCGATGAAGGGGCTGTTTCCGGGGTTGGACGTGAGCATCAATGGCGGGATTGCGACACTGGAGGCGGCCGAAGCGTTTCTCGATCAAGGCCTCGACGGGGTGATGGTTGGGCGGGCGGCGTATCACGATCCGCTTTCGATCCTCGCACAGGCGGATCGGCGGATATACGGCGCGGCTGCGAGCGCTGATCGCAGTGCCGAGGACGCGATTGACGAAATGCGCCCCTATATTGCCGCGCATTTGGCCGAGGGCGGCAAGCTGATGCAGATCACCCGACATATGTTGGGGCTGTTTACGGCACGTCCGGGCGCGCGGGTGTGGCGGCGGGTGTTGTCGCAGAACGGTCATCTGGAGGGCGCTGGGCTTGAGGTGATCGATCTGGCGCTGGCGCAAGTGCAGGCGCTGGCGGATTTATTTGAGGCCGAAGAGGCGTCCTAGGTCTTTCGTTAAAAGCCGAGATATGCGGCCCCAAGAAAAGAGGCGCAGCCCATATCTTGGACCGCGCCTCACATTCTTAGGTTCTTTAACAGATGGTTAAGCGCTTGCGCCGCCCCTCAGTCCTGATCAGCGCAGCCGCTTACCGCTTGTGCCGTCGAAGAAATAAGCACGGCGGTCCTCGAAGTTCAGCCCAACCGTGTCGCCCTCTTTTGATCTGACATCGCCGCGCTCTTCCACGATCAGCCGCTCGCCGGTTTTGTCACTGACGATATAGGCGTAGCTGACACCGCCGAGCGCTTCGGTCATGTCCACCCTGTGGGAATCGCCTGCGGGATCAAGCTCGATATGCTCAGGGCGGACCCCGACCTCGATCGCACCCGCCGCACCTTTGGGCGCGGGCACCGTTTTCGCCAGACCCGGCACAGTAACTTTGCCGCCGTCCAAAGATGCCGCCATAAAGTTCATTGCAGGCGAGCCGATAAAGCCCGCCACAAACTTGTTGTCAGGATCGCGGTAAAGCTCAAGTGGCGCGCCAACCTGTTCGATATAGCCCGCGCGCAGCACCACGATCTTGTCGGCCAGCGTCATCGCCTCAACCTGATCATGGGTCACGTAAATCATCGTTGCGCCGATTTCTTTGTGCAGGCGCGCGATCTCGACCCGCATCTCGACGCGCAGTTCGGCATCCAGATTTGACAGTGGCTCGTCGAACAAGAACACCTCAGGGCCGCGCACAATCGCGCGGCCAATGGCAACGCGCTGACGTTGACCGCCCGACATCGCGGCCGGCTTGCGCTTGAGATAGTCGTCGAGCTTGAGGATTTTGGAGGCCTCGGCCACCTTCGCGTCAATCTCGGACGCCGGATGCCCGGTCATTTTCAAGCCGAAACCCATGTTCTGCTCGACCGTCATGTGGGGGTAGAGCGCGTAGGTCTGGAACACCATCGCCACGCCGCGCTCGGACGGATCCATAACTGTGACGTCACGCGATCCGATGGTCATTTTACCCTCGGTGGTTTCTTCTAGCCCCGCGACCATGCGCAAAAGCGTTGACTTGCCGCAGCCCGATGGGCCGACAAAAACACAAAACTCGCCGTCTGCGATATCCAGATCGATCCCGTGGATGACTTGCACATCGCCGTAGCGCTTGACGACATTGTTTAGGGTAACACCTGACATGATGTGGGCTCCGTTCTGGTTGCTGTCGCGCGCTGGGGCGCATCGGATGGGTCTGGAAAGCGCCAAGCGGATGCGTCTTGCGCAATCGCTTGGGCGGCGTGGCGGAGGCGGGGCAGGTAGGCCTCTAGCCCCTCCATTGTGATTCGGTTGGTGGTGCCTGTGATTGACATGGCCCCAAGTGGGCGGCCGGACCCGGTAAGAATCGGCATCGCGATGCAGATGATTCCGACCTCGTGTTCCTCAATATCATAGGCATGACCACGTGCCCGGATGGCAACCAAGTCAGCTTGAAGCGCGTCTGGATCTGCTAGGGTATGGGCGGTGTGGCGGTGAAAGCTTTGGCGCAAGATCGCATCGGCCAGAGCATCCTGCGGCAGATAGGCCAGCATCGCTTTGCCAACCCCCGTGCAATAGGCGGGGCCAACCTTGCCAGCCTCGGAAAACATCTCAACTGGGCGGGCGGCGTTGCGTTTGTCGACGTAAAGAACCTGCCCGCTATCAAGCTGGGCCAGATGCACAGTTTCGCCCAGGTCAAGGCTAAGCGCGTCGAGATGGGCGCGCGCAATCGGTGCGAGCGATGATTGCGACCAAGCGGCATGGGCAAGTCTGACAAGGCGGACGCCGGGGGCGTATGTGCTGCGCTCATCATCAAACGACAGCATCCTGGTCGATGTCAGCGTTTGCAGCATCCGGTAGAGCGTCGCTTTTGGGTAGGGGCTGGTGGCGAGCAATTCAGCAAAGCGCACAGGTCGGGCGAACCCGGCCACATGGTCGAGCACCTCGAGTGCTTTGCCAACAGTGCCATCGCCGCTTGCGGCCATGAGCGATCTCCTCCCAATTCGGCCTGCGCAACTCTGTCGGTCATCATCAGGCCTGTTGACAAGCATAGGCGAGTCGCGGTTATGTTTTCAATATACAAAACTCGGTTTCACATATTGAAACCATAAAGAGTTCTAGAATGCTTAGGGAGGATACCATGCGTTCCACTTTGAAGGCGTCGCTCGCGGCGCTCGTTTCCACGACCATGCTTACTGGGGTTGCCTTTGCGGCAAGCCACACAGCACCCCTTGAGGGCGAGTTGCGGATCGTTTCCGACATGTCGAACCCAGCGCCTCGCGCGGTGATGGAAAAGCTGGCGGCTGACTTTGACGCCTTGCACCCCGACCTGACGGTTGAACTTGATATCGTTGACCGCGAAGCGTGGAAAACTCAGATCCGTAATGCTTTGACAGCAAACGCACCGGACGTCGTGAACTGGTATGCGGCAAACCGCATGCGGCCGTTCATCAACGCAGGCCTGTTCATGGATATCTCGGACCTCTGGGCCGAAGAAGAAATGGAAGCTTTGGCATCCACAAAAGGTGCGATGACCATCGATGGCAAGCAGTGGGGCGTGCCGTACACGTACTACCAGTGGGGCGTCTATTACCGCAAAGACATCTTCGAAGAGCTTGGCCTCGAAGAGCCTGCAACCTGGGATCAAGAGCTGGCAAACTGCCAAGTGATCCTGGATTCGGGCCGCAAGTGCTACACGATCGGCACCAAGTTCCTTTGGACGGCTGGCGGCTGGTTTGACTACATCAACTCACGCACCAATGGCTATGACTTCCATGTCGAGCTTGCACGTGGCGAAGTTGAATGGACAGACCCCCGCGTTCGCGCAACTTTCGACAACTGGGCGACCCTGATCAACATGGGCGCGTTCATTGACGACCACCAGACTTACAGCTGGCAGGAAGCGCTGCCCTTCATCACTGAAGGCGACGCAACCGCATACCTGATGGGTAACTTCGCAGTTGCCGCTCTGCGTGACGGTGGTCTTGATGATAGCAAGCTGGACTTCTACCAGTTCCCACAGATCAACCCTGACGTTGATTTCGCAGAAGATGCACCGACCGACACGTTCCACATCACCTCCGGTGCTCAGAACGTCGAAGCGGCAAAAGCATTCTTGCGCTATGTCGTTTCGGCTGACGTTCAGACCGAAATCAACGGTGGCGACGCGCTGGGCCAGCTTCCAGTGAACGCAAACGCATCTGTGTCGGATGACAAGTTCATCCAAGAGGGCTTCAACATGCTCTCGAACAACGCAGGCGGCGGCATCATGCAGTTCTTCGATCGTGACTTCTCGGCAGAGATGGCATCGGTCGGCATGGAAGGCCTGCAAGAGTTCATGGTGTTCCCTGACAACCTCGACGATATCCTCGAGCGTCTGGAAGAAACGCGTCAGCGTATCTATCAATAATCGACTATAATGTGCGGCGAGGGTAACCCCGCCGCACGGAACCTCGCCCTCGCCGGGCGGGGTTCGCACCTCCAAACCGCGCGCCGCCCAACCCATCCGTAAGCCGAGCCATACCCCGGTTTTCGCATGTGTTGATCCGCTAGGAGCCACTGTCATGACCATGTCCACCGAGCCAGCACGTCGAAGCTGGTACAAGCGAAACGAGATTGCGGTCACGCCGTGGCTGTTCTTGATCCCCGGCATTCTGTTTTTCGCGGTCTACGTGGTCAGCCCGATCATCCAGTCGGTCTGGATCAGTTTCCACGCTTGGGACGGTCTGGGCGAGAAAGAGTGGGTTGGCCTTGCCAATTACCAGCGTCTGCTCGGCGGAGATCGCAAGTTTGAGACCTCGTTCTGGAACAACATCAAGTGGTTGGTCTTGTACCTTCTCGCAATTCCGATGGGTCTGTTTATCGCCTTGTTCCTGAACCAAACGGTGTTTGGCATTCGGGTCTACAAGTCGCTGTTCTTCTTCCCTTTCGTGATTTCGCAAGTTGTCGTTGGCCTTGTGTTCTCGTGGTTCTACTTGCCCAATAGTGGCCTGTTTGACGTGATCACTGGCCTTGTTGGCATCGATATCAGCGGCGGCGTTCTGGGCAATCCGAACACCGCGACCTACGGCATTATCGCCGCTGGCCTGTGGCCGCAGACGGCCTATTGCATGATCTTGTATTTGACGGGACTGAATGCAGTGGACCCCGAGCAGGTTGAGGCCGCACGCCTTGATGGGGCCAAGGGCCATAAGATGCTGTGGTACGTGATCTTGCCGCAACTCAAGCCCGCCACATTCATTGCGTTCGTGGTCACGATCATCGGTGCGCTGCGCTCGTTCGACTTCATCGCCGTTATGACCAATGGCGGTCCGTTCGGATCCACACGGGTTCTCAGCTTCTATATGTTCGAAGAGTCCCTATCTGAGTTCGGCTTCCGCATGGGCTACGGTGCGTCCATCGCCGTCGTTCTGTTTTTCATCATTCTCGGCTTCATCGCGTATTTCTTGTACTCGATGTGGTGCGACGAACAGGAGGCGCGCTGATGTTTCCGACACCCATCGCAAAAACCTCGCGCAAATGGCAGATCACCTACCAAGCGCTTTTGCCCGTTGCCCTGATCATTTGGCTGCTGCCCTTGCTTGCAGTTGCTCTGTTCTCGATCAAGCCCGAGGCGGATTTCGCCAGCGGCAATTTCTGGGGCATGCCCTCGTCGTTTGAGGGCTTTAATAACTATGGCCGCGTGTTCTTTGACAGCGACATGCCGCGCTATTTGCTGAACTCGGTCCTGATTACGGTGCCAACGATGATCGGTGCTGTGGCACTGTCGGCGCTAACCGGGTTTGCGCTGGGCATCTATAGGTTCAAGGGCAACCTGTTGATCTTCTTTATGTTTATCGCGGGCAATTTCGTGCCATTCCAAATCCTGATGGTGCCTGTGCGTGATCTGACAGTGAGTATGGGTCTTTATGACACTAAGACCGGTCTGATTTTGTTCCACATCGCCTTCCAGACCGGATTCTGTACGCTGTTTATGCGCAACTTTATCCGAGCGCTTCCATTTGCGCTGGTTGAGGCTGCGCGGGTGGAAGGCGTCGCCGAATGGCGTATTTTCTGGTACGTCGTTATGCCCTTGATGAAGCCTGCGCTTGCGGCCTTGTCGGTTCTGATCTTCACCTTTATCTGGAACGACTATTTCTGGGCGATCGTGCTGACCCAAGGACCCGACAGCCAGCCCGTGACAGCCGGTATCACCAGCTTTAACTCGCAGTTCCGCGCAGCCTACCACTTGATGAGCGCAGGCTCGATTGTGGCGGCTTTGCCCCCGGTCTTGATGTTCTTCTTGATGCAGAAGCACTTCATCGCGGGCCTGACGCTCGGCGCTGTTAAGTAATAGCCCACCCAGACGGGACGACTTCGATGTCGACACTTATTGATTCTCCCGAGGCCACCGCGTTGGTCTCGGCCCTTCATGGCGCGACGGGGGCAAGCGCTCGCAATCCCGCGAGCCGCTCTTGGCGTCTGGATGATGGTCGCCAGACGATGGTGCTGGGCGCACATGGCGCACGCTTGCCCGAGGTCGTCTATTGGGGCGCACCCTTGCCAGATGACACGGACCTGTCGGTGCTGCACGCTGCGCATGCGATTGATATCACCGGCGGTATGCTTGATGCGAACCCCGATATGTCGATTTGCCCAGAGGCAACGCGCAGCTTTCCCGGCCAGCCGGGGCTGATCCTGCGCGATGGCGGTGGCACGCCGATCTTGCCGAAGTTCTGCTTTAAGAACGCGGTGCAAGGTGATGATACACTTGAGTTAATCTATGAAGACGCAAGCAACCTTCTGACCTATACGGCGCGGTTCAAGACCAACCGCCACACGCGGGTGATCACCACCCAAGCGGTGCTGGATGCTGCGTGTCCGGTGCATCTGCATTGGCTGGCAGCACCAGTGTTGCCCGCCAGCCAACTAAGCGACGAGATGATCGACTTCGCGGGCCGTTGGTGTGGCGAGTTCCAGATGAACCGCACTGCATGGTCTGCGGGCATGCGCTACCGCGAGAACCGCACCGGGCGCACCGGGCATGAGCATTTTCCGGGCCTGATCTTGCCAGAGCGCGGGGCCACGAACACTTTGGGTCAAGCCTTCGGCTTTCATTACGGATGGTCGGGTGGGCACAAAATGATCGCCGAAGAGCTGCCCGATGGGCGCCGCCAAATCCAGTTCGGTCATGCCGCGAGGATGGAGCATGACGCCTCCACCCGTTTCGAGACAGCGCCGCTTTATGTGACCTATTCCGTCGATGGCTTGAACGGCTGTGCTGTCGCTTTCCAACGACATTTGCGCGACGAGATCGTGACCTGGACCCACACAGGACGCCCGCGTCCGGTGCATTACAATTGCTGGGAAGCGGTCTATTTCGACCACAAACTGCCAGTGCTGAAAGACATTGCGGCGCGCGCGGCTGATCTCGGTGCCGAGCGTTTCGTGCTCGATGATGGCTGGTTTGGCCAGCGCGATGATGACACGACTTCGCTAAGCGATTGGGAGGTTGATCCGCGAAAATATCCCGAAGGCCTTGGCCCGCTGATCGAGCACGTCCACGGGCTCGACATGACGTTCGGGATTTGGTTCGAGCCTGAGATGATCAACCCCGACAGCGATCTGCACCGCGCGCATCCTGACTGGGCACTGGGGTCTGAGGACCAAACACTCGGGCGCCAGCAAAAAGCGCTGAACATGGCGCTGCCTGAGGTGCGCGATTTTATCTATGACCGCATGGCTGCAATCTTGGCGAAATACCCCATCGACTATATCAAGTGGGATCATAACCGGGTGCTGCCGATGCCTGATGCGGCGCAGACGCGTGGCTCTTATGCGCTGCTGGACCGCCTGCGCGCGGCCTTCCCGCATGTCGAGATTGAAAGCTGCGCAAGCGGTGGCGGTCGGATTGATTTCGGTATCCTAAGCCGCACGCAAAGGGTCTGGCTGTCTGATAGCAACGACGCGCTGGAGCGGCTGAAGATGCAGCATAACGCAGCACTTTTCTTGCCGCTCGCGGTCACAGGCAGCCATGTCGGCCCGCGCCGCTGCCATACATCGGGGCGCACGTTGGACATCGCGTTTCGCGCATGGGTCGCGGCCCAACGTCATATGGGGTTCGAGATGGACCCGCGCGAGTTGACCAAGGAAGAAGAGACGGTGCTGCGCGAGGTTACCAGTTGGTGGAAGCGCAACCGCGTCTGGATGGAAACGGCAGATATCTTGCGCCTCGACAGTCCCGATCCGGCCGTGCTGGCCGAGCAGCAATTGGCCGAGGATGGCATGCGTTTTGTCAGCTTCATCGGTAAGGCCGCGACCAGCGCGCAAATCACGCCGCGCCCGATCCGACTTACGCGGCTGGATCCGGCGGCAAACTACGAGATCAATCTGATCAACCGCCATTCGGCCCCCACATTATCGCGCGGCGCACCTGCGTTAAAAGACGGCCCGCTTGTATTGTCAGGCGCCTACCTGATGCATCATGGTCTTACCCTGCCGTGGTCTTTCCCTGAAACCATGTGGGTGATCGAGGGCCATCGCTTATGACTTTCATTGTTCTTCAAATATCCCCGCTGGAGGCGGTTACATGACCAAGCGTCGCTCGCAAAACTGGTACGGCAAAGCAGACAAAGACGGGTTCATTCACCGCTCGTGGATGAAGAACCAAGGCTTTCCTGATCACGTTTTTGATGGCCGCCCAATCATTGGCATCTGCAATACTTGGTCCGAGTTGACCCCGTGCAACTCCGGTCTGCGGGATCTGGCCGAGATGGTGAAACGCGGCGTCTGGGAGGCGGGGGGCTTCCCTGTGGAATTCCCGGTCATGAGCCTCGGTGAAACCCAGATGAAGCCCACCGCGATGCTGTTTCGCAACCTGCTTGCGATGGACGTAGAGGAATCGATCCGCGCTTACGGCATTGACGGCGTCGTGCTGCTGGGCGGCTGCGATAAAACCACACCGGGCCAATTGATGGGCGCGGCGTCAGTCGATTTACCGTCGATTGTGGTGTCGTCGGGTCCGATGCTAAACGGCAAATGGAAAGGTCAGGATATTGGATCTGGCACGGATGTCTGGAAGTTTTCCGAGGCCGTGCGCGCGGGCGAGATGACTTTGCAGGACTTCATGGCTGCCGAGTCTGGTATGTCGCGATCCAAGGGCGTGTGCATGACGATGGGAACAGCCTCGACCATGGCCTCGCTTGTGGAAGCGATGGGTATGTCGCTGCCGACGAATGCTGCGTTGCCTGCGGTTGATGCGCGCCGCGGTGCTCTTGCGCATCTGACCGGCAAGCGGATTGTCGAGATGGTGGAGGAGGATTTGAAGCCTTCCGACATCCTGACGCGGGCAGCCTTTGAAAATGCGATTTTGGCGAATGCTGCGGTTGGTGGATCGACCAATGCGGTCGTGCATCTGCTGGCGATTGCAGGGCGTGTGGGCGTGGAACTGAGCCTTGATGATTTCGAGATCGGCTCGGAAATCCCGTTACTTGTCAACTGCATGCCTTCGGGCAAATACCTGATGGAAGACTTCTGCTATGCGGGCGGTATGCCTGTCGTGTTGAACCGCCTCGGCGACAAGCTGCGCGCGTCCAAGACTGTGCTCGGCGGCGATATCAGCGTCTATTCCGACGGGGCAGAATGCTACAATGACGATGTTATCAAAACCGTTGCGGACCCGGTCAAACATGCCGCCGGATTGGTCGTGCTGAAGGGTAATCTTGCGCCGAACGGGGCCATCGTAAAGCCATCAGCAGCGACCGATGCGCTGCTCGAGCATGAAGGCGAGGCCTACGTGTTCGACAGCATCGAAGACCTCAAAGCCAATATCGACCGCGATGATTTGCCGGTCACCCCAGATACGATCCTTGTGCTGAAAGGCTGCGGCCCAAAGGGTTACCCGGGCATGCCAGAGGTCGGCAATATGCCGATCCCTGCAAAGCTGGTGCGCGAGGGCGTGCGCGATATGATCCGTGTATCTGACGCACGTATGTCGGGTACGGCATATGGGACGGTGATCTTGCATGTCTCGCCCGAAGCGCAAGCAGGCGGGACGCTGGCGTTGGTGAAAACCGGCGACCGGATCAAGGTGTCGGCCTCGGCGAGGGTGCTGGAATTGCTGGTCGACGAGGCCGAGTTGGCGGCGCGCCGTGCAGTGTGGCAACCCGATCCGCCTCATTATACGCGCGGATATGCGAAACTATATATCGACCACGTCTTGCAAGCCGATCAGGGCGCTGATTTGGATTTCCTTGTCGGCAAAGACACACGACTTGTGACGCGGGAGAGCCATTGATGACCCATCCAACCTATCCTGACCTGAACGGAGCGTCCGTTTTCATCACCGGAGGCGGCTCTGGCATCGGGGCATTCTTGACCGAAGGGTTCCTGCGTCAAGGCGCGAAGGTTGCTTTTGTGCAGCGCTCAGACGCGTCTGAATTCGTTGCCGAAATGGTCGAGAAGACCGGCAACGCGCCGCTGTTTCTGCAATGTGACATCACCGATATTGCGCGTTTGAAGGCCTGTATCGACGAGGCGTCTGCCGCGCATGGCCCGGTCACTGTGCTGATTAACAATGCGGCCAATGACAAGCGACACACGACCGAGGAAGTCACCGAAGAGTTCTGGGATTGGTCTCAAGCCATTAACCTCAAAAGCTATTTCTTCGCCTGCCAAGCAGTGATCGAGGGGATGCGCGCTGCGGGCGGCGGCTCGATTATCAACACAACCTCGATCAGCTACATGATGGGCAATTCTGGCTATCCGTCCTACACGACGGCCAATTCCGGCATCAACGGCATGACCCGCAGCCTTGCGCGCGAGTTCGGTCCAGACAACATCCGCGTCAACGCGCTGGCCCCCGGTTGGGTGCTGACCGACAAGCAACTGCAGATGTGGACGACCCCCGAAGCGCTGGAGGCGCATATGAACAAGATGTGCCTCACGCGTCATCTCAAACCTCAAGACATTGTCGGTCCAATGCTGTTTCTCGCGTCCTCGACCAGTGGCGCGATGACCGGGCAAGCTATGGCCGTTGATGGCGGTGTGGTGGTGACGGGATGAGCACGCTCGACTGGATTGCCGTCGATTGGGGAACGACCCATTGCCGGGCTTGGGCGATGGGGCCGAGCGGTCAGGTACTAGCGAAAGCCTCCTCAGATGAGGGGATGGGCACGCTGAAGCCAACCGAGTTTGAAGGCGCGTTGCTGCGCTTGATTGGGCCATGGCTTGATACCAAAACGGTCGATGTGGTTGCTTGCGGTATGGTCGGGTCGCGCCAAGGTTGGGTGGAAGCACCCTATGCGACCGTGCCTTGCACGCCAGTTGGCACCGATCCAGCGATTGCGCCAACCTCCGATAAGCGGTTGCGCGTGCAGGTAATTCCCGGGCTGAAACAACTTAAGCCTGCCGATGTGATTCGCGGCGAAGAAACCCAGATTGCGGGCGCGCTGGCCCTAAGTCCCGGTTTCGACGGCGTGATCGTGCTGCCGGGCACCCACACCAAATGGGTGCAGGTCAGCGCGGGCGAAGTGGTGAGTTTTCGCAGTCTGATGACGGGTGAGATGTTCAGCCTTCTGTCCAAGCAATCGGTCTTGCGCCATTCGATGGGCGAGGGCTGGGATGGCACTGCGTTTCTTGAGGCGGTTGAGGAAACTCTGTCGCGGCCCGAAGCAATGGCGTCCAAACTATTCGCGATCCGGGCCGAAGGGCTGCTTGACGGTTTGTCGCCTGCTGTTGCGCGCGCGCGGTTGTCGGGCTTGCTCGTTGGTGCAGAGCTTGCCGCCACCAAGCCCTATTGGTTGGGCATGCCGATCGCCGTTCTGGGCGCGGACGGATTGGCCGACGCCTATACCGCAGCACTATCGGCCCAAGGGATCGAGGTCAGCCGCATTGATGCGGGCGAGGCCACACGCGCAGGCTTGATCGCCGCGCGCCAAATGCAGAAAGAGACGACATGAGCCGACCGATTATTGCCATCCTGCGCGGGATCACCCCCGACGAAGCTGTGCCTGCCTGCGAAGTCCTCGTTGCTGCTGGGATCACCCGGATTGAGGTGCCGCTGAACTCGCCTGAGCCGTATCGAAGCATTGCCGCAATGGTGCAAGCCTGCGGCAAGGTCGCGTTGATTGGGGCCGGGACCGTGCTGAGCGTCGGGCAGGTGGCCGAAGTGGCTGCGGCCGGAGGCAAGTTGATCGTGTCACCCAATTGCAACCCGGACGTGATCCGCGCGACCAAAGCGGCGGGCTTGCAAAGCTGGCCGGGGGTGTTCTCGCCGACCGAAGCATTTGCAGCACTTGCCGCTGGGGCCGATGGGTTGAAGCTGTTTCCCGGCTCCATGGCTGGGGCGTCTGGGCTAAAGGCGTTGCGCGCGGTTTTGCCTGCTGACTGCGAGGTCTTTCCGGTGGGCGGCGCAGGCGTCGAGAATTTCGCGCAATGGCGCAAAGCTGGCGCGAGTGGCTTTGGGCTGGGCACAGCGCTGTATACGCCCGGACTTGATCTGGGTGCGCTGCGCACACGGGCCGAAGCGATTGTCGCAGCGTGGGATTGCGTGGCATGACGGGCCGCATTTTTGATGCCACGCCCTGCGAACTGGGTGAGGGGCCGTTATGGCACCCTGAGGCCAAGTGCCTGTTCTGGTTTGATATTATGGGCTGCCGCTTGTACCGACGCATGGGCGACAAGCTAAACCACTGGGAGTTTGACGAGCATGTTTCTGCCGCAGGTTGGGTGGATGCGACGCGTCTTATCATAGCGTCCGAGACCGCGTTGCAGGTTTTTGATACGGCCACAGGCGAGAGCGAATTTCTGTGCGGTTTGGAAAGCGAGAACGAGGTCACGCGCTCTAACGATGGGCGCGCAGATCCGTTTGGCGGGTTCTGGATCGGGACAATGGGCAAGAATGCCGAAACCGGTGCGGGCGCGATCTACCGCTACTTCGACGGTCAGGTGCGCAAACTATTTGGCGCGATCACGATCTCTAACGCCATCAGTTTTCACCCAGATGGCAAGACGGCTTGCTACACCGATACGCTGAAGCGCAAAATCATGCGCGTGGCACTTGACGACGAGGGATGGCCCGAGGGCAAACCGTCGCTCTACCTCGATATGGCGGACGCGCCGGGCGGGCCGGATGGCGCGGTATTTGGCGCTGATGGCACGTTCTGGGTGGCCCTTTGGGGCGCAGGCTGCGTGGTTGGCTACGCGCCCGATGGGACCGAGGTTGCGCGGTTTGATGCGCCCGCGCCGCACATGACCTGCCCGGCTTTTGGCGGCGATGAATTGCGTACGCTTTTTGCCACGACCGCCTGTCAGGGGCGGGATGCACCGACCTTGACTGATGGCGCGACATTCACCTGGGACACGACGTTTCAAGGCCAACCCGAGCACCGAGTGATCCTATGAAACGTACCTTAGGGGTTTGTTACTACCCAGAACATTGGCCCGATGACATCTGGGCCGAGGATGCCGCGCGCATGGTTGAGGCGGGCCTGACATGGGTGCGGATCGGCGAGTTTGCGTGGTCGCGGCTGGAGCCGGCTGAGGGCGATTTCCGGTTCGAATGGCTCGACCGCGCGATCACAGTTTTGGCGGATGCGGGGCTGAACATCATCCTCGGAACACCCACTGCAACCCCGCCGCGATGGGTCGTGAACAAGCACCCAGACATGCTCGCGCTGGACGCGGACGCCAAACCGCGCGGCTTTGGCTCACGCCGCCACTACTGCTTCTCGCATCTGGGCTACCGAAACGAATGCCGCAAGATCGTCACCAAACTGGCCGAACGCTACGGGGCCGATGCGCGCATTTCTGCATGGCAAACCGACAATGAATACGGCTGTCACGACACAACGATCAGCTACTCAGAAGCCGCCGCCGAGGCCTTCCGCGATTGGTGCGCGCAACGCTACCAATCGCCGAGTGCGCTAAACGAGGCTTGGGGCAATATCTTCTGGTCAATGGACTATGCCGAGTTCGCCGAGATCGAGTTGCCCAACTTGACCGTGACCGAACCGAACCCGGCCCATGCGATGGCGTTCAGGCGATTTTCGTCGGACCAGGTCGTTGGGTTTAATCGCGCGCAGACCGAGATTTTGCGCCGCTTCACCGATGCGCCCCTGATCCACAATTACATGGGCCGTGTGACCGAGTTTGACCATTTCGACGTGGGCGAAGACCTCGATATCGCGTCATGGGATAGCTATCCAATGGGCTTTCTGATGGACCGGATGGATGCCAGCGACGGGCATAAATCGGAGTATTTACAACAGGGTGACCCGGATTTTCAGGCTTTCCACCATGATTTGTACCGGGCCGTCGGGCGCGGACGTTGGTGGATTATGGAGCAGCAGCCGGGACCGGTAAACTGGGCGCCGTGGAACCCTGCACCGCTGCCCGGAATGGCGCGGCTATGGGCGTGGGAAGCGTTTGCACATGGGGCCGAGACGGTCTGCTATTTCCGTTGGCGCCAAGCACCGTTTGCCCAAGAACAGATGCATGCAGGGCTTTTGCGCCCCGATAGCGTGGCGGCACCCGGGCTGGCTGAGGCAGCACAAGTTGCGCGCGAAATTGAAGAGCTTGAAGCGGTTGGCACGGCTGATGCGCGGGTCGCATTGGTGTTTGATTACGCCAGCGCTTGGGCATGGCAGGTCCAACCACAGGGCGCGGATTTCGATTATTTTCGGCTGGTGTTTTCCTGCTACCGGGCGCTGAGGGCTGCAGGTTTGTCGGTTGATGTGATCTCGCCTGATGCGGATTTGGACGACTACAAACTGGTGTTCGTACCGGGGATGATGGCGATGTCGGACGCGTTGAAGGCGCGGTTGGCTGAGGTCGATGGCATCGCGGTCATAGGGCCTCGGAGTGCGTCAAAAACTGCAGAGTTCTGGATCCCGGTTCCGTTGCCGCCTGCATTGCCGGGGTTAGATGTGACAGTGGCGTTGGCTGAAAGCTTGCCGCCATCTGCGCTGCTCGATGTGGTTGGTGGCGGTGGCGCTCATGCGTGGATGGAGCATCTCGAAGGCGACGCACCCGTGACGCTGGCGCTTGAAAATGGCGCGCCCTTGATGATGGGCGACGGCGTTTTGCGTTACCTCGGGGGCTGGCCGGATGCACCACTTTGGCAGCGGATTATTGAGGGGGCTTGTAAAGAACTCGCGATTGAGACCGAGCATCTGAGCGATGGCATCCGCATCCGCGATACCGATACGCACCGCTTCGTCTTCAACTATGGGGCGCGGGCGCAGGCCTATCGGGGCCAGAAGATCGAACCCGCAGGCGTGTTTTGGGTCGAAAAATCAGCGCTCTAGAGGTCGATGTTAAATGCAGCGACCAGCTTGGCGATCTGGTCCGCGCTTAACATATTGGGCGTCTGGCCGCGCATTTCCAGCGCGAGGCGGGCGGTTGCCTCTAGCTCCTCCATAGCGAAAACGGCTTTGTCGAGCGTTGCGGCAGCGACCACGGGCCCGTGATTCGCCAATACCACGGCGCTGGTTTGGGGTGAGAGTGCGCGGACCGCATCGCCCATCGCCGGGTCACCGGGTTGGATATAGGGCAGCAATTTCACACGTCCAAGCTGCATGATGCCGTAGGGCGTGAGCGGCGGCAACATGTCCTCGGCGTCGATACCATCCAGCAATGAGAGTGCTACAGAATGGTGCGAATGCAGGTGAACGACCGCGCCTGTGAGGGCCTTGCGCACGCCGTAGAATGCTGTGTGCAAAGGCACTTCCTTGGTCGGGGCCGGGCCGCTGATGTGGTGCCCGTCCTTGTCTAACACCGATAGATTTTGCGGGTCGAGAAACCCCAGTGAGCTGCCGGTTGGCGTCACCAAAAAGCCCCCGTCCTCAAGCCGCATAGAGATATTTCCGGTGCTGCCATGGGTCAGTCCGCGATCATAAATCGACTTGGCAAACAGGCAGACCTGTTCGCGTGCGCTGGTCTCGGTGCTGAGTTTCATCATGGTGCGATACGCTCTAGCAGGGCGATGTCTTTGGCCGCGATCATGTCTGCGACGGCGCCGTCAAAAGTCTTGAAATGCGGCGTTTGCAAGTGCACATCAAAAGCGGCCCGATCGGTGTAGACCTCATAAAGGAAGACGGTAAAAGGCGCGGTGGGGTTGGTGCAGACGTCGAATTGTTGGCACTCAGCCTCATTGGTAACTGAGGCGTGGGCGTTGATTGTCATCAGCGGCAGGAATTCCTCCCATGCATCCGGTTTGATGGTAAAAGTGACGGCAACAACGAACATCTCTTGGGTCTTTCCGCGAAGGGCGCCCACATGTCCCAATCTGTGTAGGCATGTGCAGTATTCATGGCCGATGCCAGTTGCGTGCTATGCTAGAGATGATCCGTCGCACGGGGAAGGGCTGCAATGATGAAACCGATTTTGGGTGTTATCGAAGGTTTCTTCGGGCGCGATTGGGGCGCGTCCGGGCGCCCCCAGATCCTGCCTACGTTGGCCCGCGAAGGCTACGGGCTTTACGTCTATGCGCCGAAGTCCGACCGGGTGCTTCGGCAAGATTGGCGTGTACCGTTTGAGCCGGGGCATATTAGGGAATTGGTGCAGCTTAGGGCACGCTGCGTGACGGCGGGTATCGGGTTTGGCATTGGGCTGACGCCGTACGGGTTGGACGCCACTGATTGGCAAGTTGAGCGGCAATATCTGACGCAGAAGCTAAGCCAGATCAAAGCGCTAGAGCCGGATTGGCTTTGCCTGCTGTTTGACGACACCCCCGGCGGCGAGATGGGGCTGGCGGGGCTGCATCTGCGCGCGGCGGAGGTGGCCCTAGAGGCAAGCGTTGCACCACAGGTCGCACTTTGTCCGGCCTATTATAGCGATGATCCGATTCTCGATCAGGTGTTTGGCGCGCGTCCCGCCGGGTCTCTAGAGGCGCTGGGGCAGGGCTTGGCCTCTGAGGTCGATATATTCTGGACCGGGCCAAAAGTGGTCTCGACATCGCTGGACCCGGAATATTTGGACGGTGTGGCAGAACGTTTGGGGCGAAAACCGCTGATTTGGGACAATGGGGCGGTCAATGACAGTCGCGCTCTATCGCCGTTTTTGCCGCTTGATCCTGCGCTTGAGCGCGGGCTGCCACTTGCAGATCACGTCTCGGGCCTGCTGGTGAACCCGATCAACCAACCCGGTTTGGCGCAGTTGCCATTGGCTAAAATTGCGCGGCAGTGGCGCGGGCGGGCGGCGACCTTCGGTGAGATTGCCGAGGCTTATGCCGGGCCAGATCTGGCAGCGATGCTTGCCGCAGATCTGGCTACGTTCTCGGCGGCGGGCTTCGACGCTTTAGCGCCCTTGCAGCGCGCAGCCCTCACCTCCCGGTACGCGCCTTACGCCGATTACCCCATTGCGCGCGATATCCTTGATTGGCTTGCCGGTGGCTACGTGTTCGATCCGGCTTGCTTGACCTAAAGTTCTGACAAACAATCTGATTTTGCATTCGCCATATTGCGGATCAAGGTCACATAGAAATCCGCCCCTAGCGGAATATCTATCCCCATTGGGTCCAAGACAGCCGTACGCGCTTGGGTTCCTTCGGTCACGGCCTCAACCAAACGCGGGTCAAACTGCGGCTCGGCGAAGGCGCATAAAACGCCCGCCTCAGAGAGTGTAGCGCGCAGCTCTGACAGGCGCGCTGCCGACGGTTGACTGGCATCTGAGATCGAGATTGCGCCAAGCGGTGTGGTCCCGAAACGGGCCTCAAAATACTGGTAGGCGTCATGGAAAACCACGTGCGGTCGGTTGGCCACCGGGGCGAGTTGCGCTTTGACCTCGGTGCTAAGTACCGCCAAACCGTCCTGAGCTGCGGTCGCATTGGCGGCATATGTGGCGGCGTTCTCGGGGTCGAGTTCAGACAGCGCGCGTGCAATCTCGGCCAGCCAAACCGAGGCATTCGACGGATCAAGCCACGCGTGGGGATCGGTTTCATCTTGACCGTGGTTATGGCCGTCATGGTCGGTGTGGCCCTCATGACCCTCGCCAAATACCGCATCTTCGCGGGTCTCTAGAACCAACGTTTCGCCAGCGCTCAGCAACACCAAATGCGAGGCCTCTCCACCCAGATTGGCCGTCGGGCGTTCCAACCACGGGGTCAACGCAGGGCCAACCCAAACGACCAGATCTGCGCGTGCGATCGCGGCGGCTTCCGAGGGGCGCATCGCGTAGCCGTGGGGCGATGCTCCGGGCGGCAAGATCAGGTCCGGGGTTCCCAGATCACCCATGACTTGGGCGACAAGGCTGTGGACCGGAGCGATATCTGTGGCGACCTTCGGTGGGGCTGCACCGGCTATGGCGGGGGTAAGCAAAGCGGCGGCGAGGCAGAGGAGGCGCATGATATAACTCGGTGCTGGGAAAGGGACTAGTGATGTGATAACGTAACATTGTTATAGTATAACATTACCTAGTTCTGCAAGCGCCTTTTGCAGCCCCGGAGATTGTCTGATGGATCTGATTGGATTTGAGACCCATGACCATGCGGCGTGCCGGTCCGGTGGTCTCAAGGCGGCGCAGGCGTATTGCGATGCCAATGGTCTGCGCCTGACCCCTTTGCGCCTTAGGGTGTTGGAACTGCTTCTGGAAAGCCACAAAGCGCTTGGAGCGTATGACCTTTTGGACCGCATCCGCACTGAGGGGTTGGGCAGCCAGCCGCCGGTGATCTACCGCGCTCTCGACTTTCTGACGCAGCATGGATTTGCGCACCGGCTTGAGCGACTCAACGCATTCATCGCCTGTGCGCACCCTGATGGCGACGCCCACCGCCCAGCTTTCTTGATCTGTCGTGAATGCAAATTGGTCGCTGAAGCCGCCGCACCACACCATGCCGCATTGACCGCATTGGCCGATGAGACGGGCTTTGCGATTGAGCGTGTTGTGTTTGAAGCCGAAGGTCTTTGCCCCGCCTGTCAGGCCGAAGCATGAGCGTGATCGCAGCCAAAGGTTTGAGTGTTTCGCGCGACGGCGTACAGGTGTTGCACGGTGTTGATCTGGCCATCCATGCAGGCGAGATCGTCACAATTGTAGGCCCAAATGGGTCCGGCAAGACGACGCTTTTGAAGGCCCTGATCGGCGCGCTGCCTGCGTCTGAGGGCCGGGTCGAGCGCCAGCCGGGCCTGCGTCTTGGCTATGTCCCGCAGAGTCTGGCTGTGGATGCCACCTTGCCGATTACAGTCGAGCGGTTCTTGAACCTACCGACCAAGCGGGCGCGTAATGCGATTGCCGAGGCGATGGACACCGCAGGGGTGCCTGGGCTGGAGAAGCGGCAGCTTTCGGATCTGTCTGGTGGTCAATTTCAGCGCGTTTTGCTTGCCCGTGCGGTGTTGGAGCGCCCGCATCTATTGGTGCTGGACGAGCCGACCCAAGGTCTCGACCAAGCGGGTTCGGCGGCGTTCTACCAACAGATCGAGGCGCTGCGCTCTGAGCTTGGCTGCGCCGTCTTGATGGTCAGCCACGACCTGCATGTGGTGATGAGCGCGTCGGACCGGGTGATTTGCCTGAACGGGCATGTCTGCTGCGAAGGCGCACCGGATTTGGTGGCCTCAGCCCCGGAATATCGCGCGCTGTTTGGGCGTGGCACGAAGGGGGCTTTGGCGCTCTATCGTCACGATCATGATCATTCACACGACCATGACCATGATCACCACCACCCGCATCCCGAGACCACGCCATGACCCTTGATCCATTCTTGATCCGCGCGGCGCTGGCAGGCGTCGGTGTTGCACTCGCGGCAGCCCCGCTTGGATGCTTCGTTGTCTGGCGGCGGATGGCCTATTTTGGTGACGCGACGGCCCATGCGGCAGTCCTCGGGGTCGCGCTGTCGCTGGCATTCTCGCTGCCTGTATTTCTGGGCGCGCTGATTGTGGCGTTGATCATGGCGTTCCTCGTCAGTGGACTGGTCGGGCGGGGGCACGCGATGGATACGCTTTTGGGGGTTATGGCCCATTCGGCCTTGGCGATTGGCCTCGTGGCTGTGTCGCTGCTAGACGGCGTGCGCTTGGACCTGATGGCATATCTGTTTGGCGATATTCTTGCGGTCAACTGGGCCGATCTGGCGGTAATCTGGGGCGGAGTACTTTCGGTTCTGGCCCTGATCGGATGGCGCTGGTCTGCACTTTTGACAGCAACGCTAAACCCCGATTTGGCCCATTCGGCGGGTATTAATCCCAAGGCTGAGCAATTGGTGCTGACCGTTGCATTGGCCGTTACGGTCGCGGTGGCAATCAAGGTGGTGGGTGTGCTGCTGATCGTGGCGCTTCTGATCATTCCGGCGGCCTCGGCCCGCAACCTGTCGCGCACGCCTGAGGCGATGGCGATTTGGGCGATGGTGCTGGGCGCAGTGGCCGCCCTTGGGGGGCTGGCGCTGTCGTTTGTCTATGACACGCCGACCGGGCCGACGATTGTGGCGCTGGCAGCCCTCGGGTTTGCGATCACGTCCGGCCTGCGCGCGCGTGTGGCGTCATGACGCGCACTACCGGGGGCGGCGCGGTTGCGCTTCGTTGATACACCTCCGCCAAATTAAGCGCGCAGAGGAGATCGCCCGTGTCACAGGTTCACGCATCCGATTACGTTCATTTTGACGGGCTTTTAAAGCAGGCAGCCGCTATGCCAGCAATGCCTGTGGCGGTGGTCGCACCCGAGAAGGCTGACGCACTTGCAGGTCCGGTGCAGGCGGCTGAGGCGGGCTTGATCACGCCGATCTTGATTGGGGATGCAGCACTGATTGCGCAGGTCGCGGTTGAGATTGGCGTCGATATCAGCGGCTATGAGGTCATCGATATTGCAGATCATTCGGACGCAGCCGCGCGCGGTGTGGCCCTTGTCCATGAAGGGCGCGCGGCAGCCGTGATGAAGGGGCATTTGCACACGGATGTGTTGTTGAAACATGTGGTTAAGCGAGATGGCGGGTTACGTGCCGGACGCCGCCTGAGCCATGTCTTTATCTGCGATGTGCCGGGCGAGGCGCGCTTGTTGCTGGTCACAGACGGCGCAATCAATATCGCGCCGGACTTGGACACCAAAGCTGACATCACTCAAAGCGCGATCGATCTGGCGCGTTCGTTGGGCATTGCGACGCCCAATGTGGCGGTGCTGAGCGCGGTCGAAGCGGTCAACCCGAAGGTGCAATCGACTGTGGATGCCGACGCTTTGGTGCAGATGGCCAAACGCGGCGAGATCACAGGCGGCGTTGTTGAGGGCCCATTGTCGATGGATATTGCTGTCGATCAGGCCGCCGCCCTCGGCAAAGGTTTGGCCTCGCAGGTCGCAGGCCGCGCCGAGATCATGATCATGCCCAACATCGAGGCCGGCAATATGTTCGCCAAGGCGCTGACGCATTACGCGCGCGCTGAGAAAGCTGGGATCGTCTTGGGTGCGTCGGTGCCCGTGATCCTGACCAGCCGTTCGGACGGGGAACTTGCGCGGTTGGTGTCTTGCGCGATTGCGGTGCTCTATGCTGCGCGTAGCGACCGCCCAGCTTGAGCCGCGTCCTTGCGATCAATGCGGGCAGCAGCTCGGTAAAGTTTGCGGTTTTCGCGGCTGAGGCAGATCCACGCGAATTACTGCGCGGTCATGTGGACGGCACCGGCGCGGATGCACGGTTGTTTGTGGATGGGGTCGAGCAGGATTTGGCAGGCGGCGTTGCGCTGCGGCCAATGCCGATGATCCTTGGGGTGCTGAAGGGCGCACTTCAGGATCACGACATCACTGTGGTCAGCCACCGGATCGTCCATGGCGGGGCGGAGTTTACGCATCCCGAGTTTCTGACGCCGGATGTGATGAAAAAACTGACAGCACTTGAGCCGCTTGCACCCCTGCACCAACCCCACGATCTGGCGATTGTGCGCGATGCGGTGGCGGTGTTTCCGAATGCCGCCCAAGTCGGTTGTTTCGATACGGCCTTCCATGCGGGCAAACCGATGGAGGCCAATTGCTACGCGCTGCCTCGCGCGCTTTATACCGAAGGGGTGCGACGCTACGGATTTCACGGGCTGTCTTATGATTATATCTCCGGCGAGCTGCGCGCACGGCACCCGGATTTGGCGACGGGCCGCGTAGTGATCGCGCATTTGGGGTCGGGGGCGTCGTTGGCGGCGGTTGTGGACGGGGTGTCTGTGGCCACGACCATGGGCTTTTCGGCGCTGGACGGTCTGCCGATGGGCACGCGAACGGGCGATCTGGACCCCGGTGTGCTGCTCTATCTGATGGACCAAAAGGGCATGGATAGCGCCGCACTGTCGCGGTTCCTTTATAGAGACTGCGGGCTTTTGGGGCTGTCGGGAATCAGCAACGACATGCGGGTGCTTGAGGCGTCAGGCGCGCCCGAGGCAGATGAGGCGATTACCTATGCCACCTACCGCGTGCGCCGCGAGATCGGCGCGATGGCTGCTGCGATGGGCGGGCTTGATGGGATCGTGTTCACTGGCGGAATCGGCCAGAATTCGGTGCGTGTGCGGGCGGAAGTGTTGACGGGATTGGAGTTTCTAGGCTTTGCGTGCGACCCGGCTGCCAATCGGGCAGGCGCAGGCAGCATTGGCGGGACGGGCAAGCCAGTGCTGGTGATCGCGACGAATGAGGAAGTGGTGATCGCGCGCGGCGCAGTGGCGAAACTGCTCTGAGTGCGGTCGCCTTAGGATCTTTTTATGTTATATATCAGGCTTTTAGTGTAGTACAACCGGACGCAAGCGCATTTCTTCGATCAACTGAGTGGCCTCGCGGCGTTTCAGTGACAGGCGCGCGGAGGGACCGTAATCGAAGCCCTCTAAGGCCAGTTCTGGGAATAACTCGAACAACTCGTCGCGGGTCTTATCAACCATGCCTTTGACCGAGTAGTCGCCGGGATGGAAGCTCTCGGTTGGGATGCCTTCCGAGAAGATTACCTCGTGCTGCTCAAACAGGATGTGGACATATTCGATCTCGTAGCGCGGATCGGTGTAGACGCCTTCGGTCGTGGTCAGGTGCATTGCGGGCACCAGAACCTCGAACTCGCCGAACATCAATTCCGCGCGCCAATCGCAGACCAGAACCCGGTGCTGCGGGCTGACCACGAGATCGCGGTCGTTGCCGAATGTGCCTTTCTCGATCACCACAGGTGCGAAACGTCCGCGCCCCGCGACCTCGGTTTTACCAATCCATTTGATCTTCTGATAGCCGTTGTCTCGGGTCAGAACTTTGTCACCAATGGTGAGGTTTTGCACCTCGATCTCGCCCTTTTTGGTCAAGATGTTGGTCCCGGCAGCAAAGCAGATCAGTGTGACGAAATCATTGTCATCGACATTGCTTTGCTTGATGTCAGGTGTCGCGTCATCCCCGAGCACTTCAAACTCGATCTCGGTGATATCCGGCAGATCGCCGAACTTGTCATAAGGCATGGCATAGGTCAGCTCGCCTCCGCTGCCGTCCTCCAGTGTCAGCAAGCCACCCTTGACCTCAGGCGTGTCGCCATTGTCGAGCGTGACGGTGCCTTTCCACTGGCCCGTGTCGGTGACGGTGTAGGTGATCCCGTCGATGACCGTCGTGTCATCAACCTTTATCTTGTTCGGGTTCGCCGTGGTGAAGACGATCGGCTCGTCAACTTCCAGCAATTCGTTATTGAGGACGGTCTTGGTCTCGCCTTCCAGTGGCTGGCCGTCAATCTGCACGAAATCATGTAGAACGAATGTGCACTGAGCGACCCCGGCAGGGCGATCGAGCGTTACAGTGTCGTCGGTGTCGACATCCCCGAACGCAACCTTGTCAACAGGGGTGAGGGGGCCCACCTCCATGGACTGAATGTCGGGCAGCGGGCCTTCGCTGTCATTGGGCAACGAGTTGGCGTCTTGTGGGACGGTAAAGGTCACGGTCTCGCCGTCTGCATTGGTGCCCTCAATCACGTAGGCCAGAACATCAGTCGTCTCGGACCCGCCATTGTGGAGGGTCACGTCGATGGTGACTGCCTTGGTGGTCGTGATCTCGTAGACTTCGCCGCCGAGGGTGAAGGTGGCGCCCGGTTCGATCTTGCCATTTGGTGACAGCGATACGCTAACCGGCTCCTCAACGGAGGTCAGATCGTTCGATCCGGTCGTGAACACATTGCCCGTTTCCGGCACGCCCGGGGCAGTGATGATCGCATCGTTGATAGTGATCTCATCTGTGTCCAGCGTGACAATATCGTTCTCGCCGAGCGGACCTGTATCGGTGCCTGCAACAGGATTGGCCGAGGTCGCATCATAGTCGATCTGCGTGATTTGTGTGAAATCGCCCTCGGAATCCAGCACCACTATATATTCAATCGTGTTGCCACCCGCGTCTTCAAGCTGGATCGCCACGAGGCCCACATCTGGGGTGGTCACAGAGGTGCCTGTCGCCGGATCGGTATGGGTGATGTCGCCGGTTACGTCCTCAACCAGATTGACGACGCTGTAGTCTACGCCGCCGATATTGGCCGTGTCGCCGGTGGCAATTTGACCGGGATTGGCCAGATCAAAGCTGACGGTATTGCTGACACTGTCGAGCGTTCCAACACTTGCCAAAGCAGGGTCGGTCGCAAGCGTCCCGCTGCTCAGCGGATCCAGATCACCAACGCGGATCAGGTCGAAGATATTGGTAAGCGTGTCGCCCCCTGACAGGGGCTCCAACGTGAGCAAATTCATTTCAACGCTGTCGGAGGTCGTTGGGATACCAAATTCGTCATCATGCTTGACCGTGGTCTCGACCGTAGAGAGCGGACCAACTGTAAAAAGTTCGCCGCCAACACGTATTGCGTCACCTTCGCTGATCTGGCCAGGAGTGGTTTGACCCACCAGCGCGAGTGGCTCGCCCAAGGCAACGAGATCGTTGTTAGCGGTCGTCTGTTCACTGCCGGTCCCGGGCAGCGCACCTGCCAACTCAATGGCATCAATGATCAGCGTGCCTACTCCATCGGTCTCGACCAGTTGCTCGATCTCGCTGAAGACCAGCGTTGTGCCATCCGTGAAACTGACCACGCCTTGCTCGGTTGGGGTGGCGGATGGGTCGCCGCTCTCATCGAGATAATCAATGCTGCCGACGTCTTGCACGAAGAGGCGATCAATATCGCCGTCATCGGGGTCTTCGCCGCCAAAGACGAGATCGCCGCCATTGGCGAATATGTTGTCATAGCCTTCGCCGCCCGAAATGGTGCCGTCGCCGTCGCCGCTCATGGTGTCGTTAATCTGTGCGCCTCCACCAGCAAGGCCATTGGCAGGACCGCCCCACATCGCGTCAGCGCCATCGGTACCTTGAATGTCGCCCTGATCGTTGCCGTCGGTCAGATCATTGATCGGCGTCTTTGGAGGCAGTGCCATGATGAAATTCCAATACTGATGCGCGGATAGACCCTGCTCGACGGCGCCTAATTTTTTGTTCTACTTGAGTGGCTGGCAGGAGAATTGGGCGAATTAAAGACACCCATTCCGCTTGTCGGAATTATACGCCCGTAGTCCGCAAATCACACCACCGCCGCCGCAGTCCCGCCACAATCGGGCCGGGCTCGCCTAGCGTGGGGTTTCAAAATTGCGGCGCACAGGCCAATGTCGACTTCGGATTGTCTGTGCGGTGGGCATCAGATCAGGACATGCAATCCGCAGCATTTCAGCCAGCCCGCGCAGTTTGTTTTCACTGCGTTTCGTGTTGTCAAACCCTTCAAGCCGCAGGGCCGCAACACCGCCACCAACGGCCTCTATCGGGACGGTTAGGCTGCCCTCGTCAGGGGCCCAAACCTCGCCGTGGGTGGCTGCGAGAGCCAAGGCGCGGGTGAATCGACCTGAGGTGACGGCGCTGCGATCCTCGGGAGTTGCATTTACCAATGCCGCATTGACCCGTGCTATGCGGCTGTCGGCCGAGCAAACCATCAACACCGCGAGGGTCAGGGGCGAGGTGAAAAATGCCTCGTCCACTTCGGGCGTTTTGCGTGTTGTATCTAGGACTTGCAGCGTCCCGTCCGGATTGAGAAATGCGATATCCGCCTCAGTACGGGCCCTGCGCACCAGTGGTGCCAGATGAGAGATCAGGGTCTCGACAAATTCAGGCCTCGGCGGGGGCGCGCCCATTTGGGTATGGGCCGCAGCGGAGGTTATAAATGCACCGTCCAGCAAGCGCCGGTGCAGCCATCCCTCGGCCTCAAGCGTGCTCAGGCAGCGCCAACACGCACTGCGCGGGATGCCCGTGCGCGCCACCGCGCTTTCCAGCGTCATCGGTCCGTGCTTTGCG
The DNA here is from genome assembly GCA_034111085.1 of Dinoroseobacter sp. Lineage (GTDB taxonomy): Bacteria > Pseudomonadota > Alphaproteobacteria > Rhodobacterales > Rhodobacteraceae > Dinoroseobacter. The sequence continues at coordinate 23,392 of JAWUXZ010000012.1, read as the reverse complement.
ACCGCGCCAAACACCGCCATGATCCGGGCATAGCCGGAGGCGTCTGGATCACTGGGACGGGTCAGGTCGCGCATCCACACAGTGTCGGTCGTACGGACGCGGGGGGCAAGATGTGGTGAGGGCTTGGGGCAACTTGACGTAAATGGCCTTGTTCAAAATTTTACCAGTTGATAAAAAATTGAACCCGTTGCATCGTTTTGTCGAACCAAAGAACAGGGAGCCAGCGCATGCCAGCTGATGTTTTCACGAACGGCGTTGTTGCCGGACGGCTTGAAGCCGATGCGATTGCAGAGAATTTCACCGATCTGCACGGGGCCTATGATGGGCACGAAGCGGCGGTTGCCGCTGACAGGTGTTATTTCTGCTATGACGCGCCTTGCATCACGGCATGTCCAACAGCCATCGATATCCCGCTGTTTATCCGCCAAATCTCGACAGGAACGTCTGAGGCGGCGGCGAAAACCATCTTTGAGGCCAATATCCTTGGCGGGATGTGCGCCCGGGTTTGCCCGACTGAGACGCTCTGCGAGGAGGCTTGCGTTCGCGAAGCCGCCGAAGGCAAACCTGTGGAAATCGGGCGCCTACAACGACATGCGACCGATACGCTGATGAGCGCTGGGGTGCATCCGTTTGTGCGCGCGCCCGAGACCGGCAAAAAGGTGGCCGTAATTGGGGCAGGGCCTGCGGGTCTGTCTTGCGCGCACCGCCTTGCGATGAAGGGCCACGCGGTTGACATATATGACGCCAAGCCCAAGGGCGGTGGTCTGAATGAATACGGGATCGCAGCCTATAAGACGGTTAACGATTTCGCCCAAGCCGAGGTCGATTGGCTTCTGAAAATCGGCGGCATTACAGTACATTACGACGCCAAGTTGGGCGGTGACCTAAGCCTTGCGGTCTTGCAGGAAAGCCATGATGCTGTGTTCCTCGGCATGGGGCTTGGCGGCGTTAATGCCCTAAGCGTCGATGGTGGCGACCGCGGCGGCGCAATGAACGCGGTCGATTTTATCGCTGCACTGCGCCAGTCGAAAGACAAGACTGATGTCGAGGTTGGCCGACGCGTGGTCGTGATCGGCGGCGGTATGACGGCGGTGGATGCAGCAGTGCAAGCCAAGTTGCTGGGCGCGGAGCAGGTCACGATGGCCTACCGGCGCGGCAAAGAGGCAATGAGTGCGTCGATCTACGAGCAGGAATTGGCGACCGCGAAGGGTGTTCGGATCTTGTACAACGCCCAACCCGAAGCGGTGTCTGCGGCGGGGGTCGAGTTTGCCTATACCGAGACCGTGGATGGCCAGTTGCGTATGACCGGCGAGACCCAAGTGATTGAGGCCGACATGGTGCTGCGCGCGATTGGGCAGACCCTGTCGGATGCGCCCGAAGGACTGACGCTGGAGCGCGGCAAGATAAAGGTAGGTAGCGCTGGTGCGACTTCCGTTCCCGGCGTCTGGGCCGGGGGGGATTGCGCCACAGGCGGCGATGACCTGACCGTGACTGCCGTAGCCGAGGGGCGTGATGCCGCTGAGAACATGCATAAAATTCTGATGGGAGACGTCTGATGGCTGACCTGCGTTCTGACTTCGCCGGGATCAAATCCCCCAATCCCTTCTGGCTCGCCTCAGCCCCACCCACCGACAAAGAATACAACGTGCGCCGGGCGTTTGAGGCTGGTTGGGGCGGTGTGGTCTGGAAAACACTCGGCTTCGATCCCCATGTCGTGAACGTTAACGGACCACGCTACGGCGCAATATACGGCGCGGATCGACGTTTGCTGGGCCTCAACAATATCGAGTTGATCACCGACAGGCCCCTAGAGACCAACCTGCAAGAGATCAAATCGGTCAAACGCGACTACCCCGATCGCGCAATGATCGTGTCGCTGATGGTGCCCTGCGAGGAGGATCCTTGGAAGAACATCTTGCCGCTTGTGGAGGACACCGGAGCCGACGGGATCGAGCTAAATTTCGGTTGCCCGCACGGCATGTCCGAGCGTGGCATGGGGGCCGCTGTCGGCCAAGTCCCTGAATACATTGAGATGGTCGCGCGCTGGTGCAAGCAGTACACCCGCATGCCAGTCATCGTGAAACTGACGCCTAACATTACGGATGTGCGCTACCCCGCAAGGGCCGCGAAAACCGGTGGGGCGGACGCCGTGAGCCTGATCAACACGATCAGCTCGATCACGTCGGTCAACTTGGACAGCTTCTCCCCAGAGCCAAGTATCGACGGTAAAGGATCGCACGGTGGATATTGCGGCCCGGCAGTCAAGCCGATTGCGCTTAACATGGTGGCCGAGATCGCGCGTGATGCCGAGACAGCTGGCATGCCAATATCTGGAATTGGCGGGATCACGACATGGCGCGATGCGGCCGAGTTCTTGTCGCTCGGGGCCGGGAATGTGCAGGTCTGCACGGCAGCGATGACCTACGGGTTCAAGATCGTCGAAGAGATGATTTCGGGGCTTTCGCAATATCTCGACGAGAAGGAAATGGGGCTGTCAGATCTGGTCGGTCGCGCGACGCCGAATGTGACGGATTGGCAGTATCTGAACCTCAATTACGTGACCAAAGCGGTTATCGATCAAGACGCTTGTATCAAATGCGGGCGTTGCTATGCGGCGTGCGAGGACACGTCCCATCAGGCGATCTCGATGAGCGCCGACCGCGTGTTTGAGGTGATCGATGCGGAATGCGTGGCCTGCAACTTGTGCGTGAATGTGTGCCCAGTTGAGGATTGCATCACCATGGTTGAGATGCAGCCGGGTGAAGTTGATCCTAGGACAGGTAAAGTGGTTGAGGATACCTATGCCAACTGGACGAGCCATCCGAACAATCCAAGCGCGCAGGCGGCGGAATAACGGCGCGATTTTAGGACGAAGAAACTCATGCCCAAAACCCTTCGGACGAAGAGTTTTGGGCCAACATCTCGTGGGCAAGTGATTCGGATTACAGATGAAAACGAATTGTGTGCGGCATTCGATGGTGCGGAACAGACCAAAAGCGAGATGGTGTCGATGATCGGGCCATCGACTGTAAATGTTTGCTAGGGGTTAACGCTAACTTTAGGCGGCGCGATATTCAGCCACGCATGTATTCAGACCCGTGGACCTGCGGCGCTAGGGCGTCAGCAGCTTTTCATAGAGGCCTTCCAGAAATGCCTCCGCCCCCTCGTAAGGATCGACGCCGCCGAGCACGGCGCGCACTTGCACCTCGAAATCCGCGTAATGCTGGGTCAGCGCCCAGATGGAGATGATTAGGTGATACGGATCGACCTGCGCAATCTTGCCTGTGTCGGACCAGCCGCGAATGACTTCAGCCTTTGCGTCCACAAGCGTCTTCAGATCGCCTGAAAGGCCTGCGCCAATCCGAGGCGCGCCTTGGAGGATTTCATTGGCAAACAGACGACTTTCGCGGGGTAAATCGCGGCTCATCTCGAGCTTGCGGCGCAGGTATTGTAGCAGTTGCGCCTTGGGGTCGCCCTCGGGGTCAAGATGGCGAAGTGGGTCGAGCCATGTGTCCATGAGGCCGTCGAGCACCTCGGCATGGATCGCCTCTTTGCTGTCAAAATAATATAGCAGATTCGGCTTGGACAGACCCGCAGCCTCTGCGATTTCATCTAACGTTGCCCCGCGGAAACCTTGTTTTGAAAAGATGTCGAGGGCAGCTTCCAAAATTGCATCGCTGTTGCGCTTTTGGATTCGGGTCTTGCGTTTGCGAGCTGGAGTATCTGACATCAACTTTCGCTCCCAACCCATTCATAACACGCTTATAAATCGTGCAGGCGTCGCGCTGATTGGGCGCGACCCATAGATGTATCTCGTCCCATGTCAGCGGCGCGCTTGACTGGTCGGCCCTCTGTGCTAGCGTGACTTTGACCAGATGGTCAAACACTATCGAGCGGTCCTTGGCGTATCTACAACGCCTCTCGTCTTAAGGACGAGATGATCGCCGCCTTAGATGTTTGATCCCAAGCGAATGACAGAAAGGCTGCCCTATGTCCGCACCCAGCTCTGCGCCAGGTGAGAACCTCAAAATCAACGGCGAGCGGCTGTGGGACAGCCTGATGGAAATGGCCAAAATCGGGCCCGGTATTGCAGGTGGCAACAACCGCCAAACCCTGACCGACGAAGACGCGGAAGGGCGCAAGCTGTTTCAGTCGTGGTGTGAGGCCGCGGGCATGTCCATGGGGCTCGATACGATGGGCAATATGTTCGCGCGGCGTGAAGGGACGGACCCTGACGCATTGCCAATATATGTTGGTAGTCATTTGGACACACAACCAACTGGCGGCAAGTATGACGGCGTTTTGGGCGTGCTTGGCGGGCTAGAGATTATTCGCAGCCTCAATGACCTCGGTATCGAGACCAAACATCCGATTGTGGTGACGAATTGGACCAATGAGGAGGGGACGCGCTACGCGCCTGCTATGCTCGCCTCCGGCGTATTTGCCGGAAAGCATACACAAGGCTGGGCTTACGCGCGCGTCGATGCTGAAGGAAAAAGCTTCGGCGACGAGATTAAACGCATCGGCTGGGTCGGGGACGAGCCTGTGGGTGACCGCAAAATGCACGCGTTTTTCGAGCTGCATATTGAGCAAGGACCAATTCTAGAGGCCGGAAATAAAGACATCGGCGTCGTGACGCACGGCCAAGGGCTGCGTTGGATCGAATGCACGGTGACGGGCAAGGAAAGCCACACAGGCTCGACACCGATGAATATGCGCAAAAACGCTGGGCGCGGTTTGGCGCTGGTAACCGAGCTGGTCCACGAGATTGCGATGAAGAACCAGCCAAATGCGGTGGGGGCCATCGGCCATATCGACGTCTATCCAAATTCGCGCAACATCATCCCCGGCAAAGTCGTGTTCACAGTCGATATGCGCACCCACTTGCTGGATAAACTCAACGCGATGGTCGCCGAGTTCAACGCGCGCGCGCCGGGTCTTTGCGAAGGGATCGGCGTGGAATTTTCGTGCGAGATCGTCGGCCAATTCGACCCGCCCGCCTTTGACGAGGGGTGCGTTGCGGCCGTGCGCAATGCAGCCGAGCGGTTGGGCTACAGCCATATGGATATCGTGTCCGGTGCTGGTCATGATGCGTGCTGGATCAACGACGTATACCCCACAGCGATGGTGATGTGTCCTTGTGTGGACGGGTTGTCGCATAACGAGGCCGAGGAAATTTCGCCCGAATGGGCCACCGCCGGGACAAACGTGCTGTTTCACGCCGTGGTCGAGACGGCGGAGATTGTCGTGTGAGAATTCGCTGGAGCTATGCTCCAGTTCTCGGGATATATTAAGAACAATGAAAGATAGTGAGGGTTAGTAATGACCAAGATCATCAAGAACGGAACCGTCGTCACCGCCGATCTGAGCTATAAGGCGGATGTGCGGATCGAGGACGGGGTGATCACCGAGATCGGCCCTAACTTGAGCGGTGGCGAGGAATTGGACGCGACCGGCTGCTACGTCATGCCCGGCGGAATTGATCCGCATGTGCATCTTGAGATGCCGTTTATGGGCACCTATTCTACGGATGATTTCGAGAGTGGAACGCGCGCTGGTCTGGCGGGTGGCACCACGATGGTTGTCGATTTTTGCCTGCCAAATCAAGGCGAAGGGCTGCATGATGCGCTCAAGCGGTGGGACAACAAATCGACGCGTGCGAACTGCGATTACTCGTTCCACATGGCGGTGACGTGGTGGGGCGAGCAGGTCTTTAACGACATGAAATCGGTCATTCAGGACCGCGGCATTACCACCTTCAAACACTTCCTGGCCTACAAGGGCGCATTGATGGTGAATGACGACGAATTGTTCTCGTCTTTCAACCGCTTAGCTGAACTTGGTGGTATTGCCATGGTCCATGCCGAAAACGGCGATGTTGTAGCGGAAATGACGGCTAAGCTGCTCGCAGCGGGCAACACTGGACCCGAAGCGCACGCATATTCTCGCCCATCGCAAGTCGAAGGCGAAGCGACGAACCGCGCAATTATGATCGCTGATATGGCAGGCGTGCCACTATATGTTGTGCATACATCCTGTGAAGAGGCACATGAAGCGGTCCGTCGCGCACGAATGCAGGGTAAACGCGTTTGGGGGGAGCCGTTGATTCAGCACCTGATCCTCGACGAGTCCGAGTATTTCGACAAGGATTGGGACCATGCCGCGCGCCGTGTAATGTCGCCACCGTTTCGCAACAAAAAGCACCAAGACAGTCTTTGGGCGGGTTTGATGAGTGGATCGCTGTCGGTTGTGGCCACGGATCACTGCGCATTTACAACTGAACAGAAACGCTCGGGGCTTGGTGATTTCTCGAAAATTCCCAATGGAACCGGGGGCTTGGAAGATCGCTTGCCGCTGCTCTGGACACAAGGGGTTGGCACGGGGCGCTTGACGCCGAATGAGTTCGTGGCAGTGACCTCGACCAATATTGCGAAGATTCTGAACTGCTATCCGAAGAAGGGGGCCATTCTTGTGGGTTCGGATGCGGATTTGGTTGTGTGGGACCCTGAGAAGTCGAAAACAATTTCTGCGTCTAACCAACAATCCTCCATTGATTACAATGTGTTCGAGGGACATCAGGTCAAAGGCCTGCCGCGCTTTACCCTGACGCGTGGACATGTCGCGGTCTATGATGGCGAGATCCGCACGCAGGAAGGCCACGGCCAGTTTGTGGCGCGTGAGGCCAATGGCACGGTCAATAAGGCGTTGAGTACGTGGAAAGAATTGACCGCACCGACACCGGTGGTGCGGACCGGCATTCCGGCAACGGGGGTGTAGCGCGGGTGCTCAGCCAGGACGAGATTGAAGGGTTTGCGGACAAAGCTCCGGGTGCGGCAGAGGCTGAGCCGGTGATTTTGGCCGATGGTGTTTCGCTGACGTTTGAGACAAATGATGGCCCAGTCCATGCCTTGCGGGACGTTAACCTACAGATAAATAAGGGAGATTTTGTTTCCTTCATCGGCCCTTCGGGTTGCGGTAAGACGACATTCTTACGTGCGATTGCAGCGCTTGAACATCCCACCGAAGGCAGTCTGACGGTCAATGGTATGACCCCGGATGCTGCGCGCCAAGCGCGGTCATATGGGTATGTGTTCCAAGCGGCGGGGCTTTATCCGTGGCGGACGATTGGCAAAAACATTTCGTTACCGCTTGAAATTATGGGGTTTTCTGCAGCAGAGCAGGCGACACGCGTCGCGCGGGTTCTGGAATTGGTCGAGCTGTCTGGCTTTGAGAAGAAATTTCCTTGGCAGTTGTCGGGCGGGATGCAGCAGCGTGCTTCGATTGCGCGGGCCTTGGCGTTTGACGCCGATTTGTTGCTGATGGACGAGCCGTTCGGCGCACTGGACGAGATCGTGCGAGACCATTTGAACGAGCAACTTCTAGCCCTCTGGAAACGAACGCAAAAAACTATTGCCTTTGTCACCCACTCGATCCCGGAAGCGGTATATCTGAGCACCAAGATCGTCGTGATGAGCCCCCGCCCGGGCCGTATTACGGATGTGATTGATAGCCCACTGCCCTTGGATAGACCGCTTGATATTCGGGATTCCGCTGAGTTTATCGAGGTGGCGCACCGGGTCCGCGAAGGCTTGCGCGCAGGGCATATGGATGACTGATTTGGGACGAAAATTGGGGGCGGTACCACCTCTTTACCCCGTCGGAATTACCTCGGTATGCGCATGATGAGCGATGTGCTGAGCCCACGGCGCGCAACGCCCCAAGACGCCCCGGCTTGTGCTGGGATTGTGTCGGGTTGGCTGACCCGAACTGCGTGGATGAAGAACGTGCCGGATGTGGCGGATCTGACCGAGATGATGGCCAAGGGCACACCAATGCGGGAATTCTGGGTTATCGGTGATCCGGTCGCAGGGTACCTTTCGGTCGAGGACGGGCGCGATTATTTACAGCTCTGGACCCATGGGCCGAACACGGACGCGCACCGGTATTACCACCGTGAAGGCTTTGTAACTGTTGAAGAAAAGCCCGAAGGACGCGGTGACGGTTTGCCGGAGTTGCGGATGGAGTGGCGGCGATGAGTGATTTAGCAGACCCAATCTTAGGCGCACCTGCAAACAAGCCGTCGAAAGCCCGCGCCAAGGTCATCGGTATCGCCAAGCGCGCGGCCGCTGTTTTGACAGTCGTTATTGCGTTGGTCGCGTTTTGGTATGCTGCTGTGATGCCGATGAACATTCACACAGCCGTCACCAATGCCGAGCGCGCAGGCGCGGTGATCGAGCCAGAAGGTGCCGGCAATCGCCGCGACCTCGGTGGCGTGTCATTGCTGATGAATAATTTTGAGCACGCAGGCGCTACGTTTAACCAAGATCGTCCGCGCCTTCCTAGCCCGCATCAGGTGATTGCCGAGTTGTGGGATACGACGGTGATGAAGAAGGTAACTTCGAAACGCAGCCTTGTTTACCACGGTTGGGTGACGCTGTCGGCGACGCTTCTCGGCTTTGGCATCGGCACAGTAGCGGGCATCTTTCTCGCCATCGGAATCGTACATAATCGCGCGATGGATATGAGTGTGATGCCTTGGGCGATTGCTTCGCAAACCATCCCGATTTTGGCGATTGCGCCGATGATTATCGTGGTGCTGAACTCTGTTGGATTGCAGGGGTTGATACCAAAATCGATGATCTCGGCTTACCTGAGTTTCTTTCCTGTTGTGGTTGGTATGGTTGCCGGATTGCGCAGCCCTGAGGTTAGCCAGCTGGATCTGATGCACACCTATTCGGCGTCCAAACTCCAAACTTTCTGGCGTTTGCGCTTGCCTGCATCGATGCCGTTTCTGTTTACCTCGTTGAAAGTCGGGATCGCTGCCTCGTTGATTGGCGCGATTGTCGGCGAGTTGCCGACGGGGGCGGTTGAAGGCCTCGGCGCACGCTTGTTGGCGGGCAGTTATTACGGCCAAACCATCCAAATCTGGAGCGCGCTGTTTGGCGCAGCAATCTTGGCAGCCAGCATGGTGGCCTTGATCGGCTGGGTGCAAAAACTGACGCTGACGCGCATGGGAATGACGCAATGAGTGTGGCTGAGACCCTTCCACGTTTACCAATCCGCGCAGATTTGGCCGCTATGCTGGTCCTGCCGCTGTTAGGCTGGCTGGTCAGCGACTGGCGTTTGGCGCTGATTTTGGCAGTCTGGCTGGGAGCATGGGCGTTTAATGCGGAATTGGCAAAGCGCTCCAATCTAGGCTTGATCGTAGCTGCGATTTTCGGGATCACGCTTCTGGTGTTGTGGGAAATGACCGTGCGCCTTTATGATGTGTCGTTTGTGATCCTGCCTACGCCTACTGATATTGCAGTGAAATTCGCGGCCTCGACGCATATCTTATGGCGTGACTTTGTGCAGACCTTCGTGAAGGGCGCATTGTCTGGCTATGTGATTGGATGCGTCGCGGCGATCATAATGGCCGTGGCCGTGGACCGTTCGCCGTTTTTGCAGGCCGGTTTGCTGCCCGTGGGCAACTTTATGGCAGCCCTACCAATCATCGGCACCGCCCCGATCCTTGTGATGTGGTTCGGTTTTGGCTGGCAGAGCAAAGCCGCAGTGGTCGTTGTGATGGTGTTTTTTCCGGTCTTGGTAAACGCGGTTCAAGGCCTGAACGCGGCCGATAAGATGCAGCGCGACTTGATGCACACCTACGGCGCAAGTTATTGGCAGGGTTTGTTTAAACTGCGCTTACCCGCTGCGATGCCGTTCATTTTCAATGGGCTGAAAATTGCATCAACTCTGGCATTAATCGGCGCGATTGTGGCCGAATTCTTCGGCTCACCGACCGTTGGGATGGGCTTTCGCATCTCGGTCTCGGTGGGGCAGTTGCAGCTGGATATGGTATGGGCAGAAATAACAGTGGCCGCGTTGGCCGGATCGGCGTTCTATGGAGCCGTCGCATATACCGAGAAACGGGTCACGTTTTGGCACCCGTCGCAACGAGGCTGAGCAAACGTTTTCCAAACTGGAGGGACTACAGATGAAAAAACTAACCACAACGGCACTGGCGGGGGCGATGGCCTTTGGCGCAAGTGCGGCCATCGCGGCTGACGAAGTGAAACTGCAGTTGCAGTGGGTCACACAGGCGCAGTTCGCGGGCTATTATGTGGCACTCGATCAGGGGTTTTATACCGAAGAAGATCTTGATGTGACGATCCTGCCGGGCGGGCCTGACATTGCACCACCGCAGGTTTTGGCAGGTGGCGGCGCGGACATCATGTTGAACTGGATGCCGTCTGCTTTGAGCGCGCGCGAGAACGGTTTGCCAGTGGTCAATATCGCCCAGCCGTTCAAGTCGAGCGGCCTGATGCTGACTTGCTGGAAGGATACGGGCATCGCGTCGCCTGAAGATTTCCGCGGCAAGACCATCGGCGTTTGGTTCTTTGGCAACGAGTTTCCGTTCCTGTCTTGGATGAGCCAGCTTGGAATTTCCACTGAAGGCGGCGATGATGGCGTGACGGTTTTGAAGCAGGGCTTCAACGTTGATCCGCTGATTCAGCGTCAGGCAGATTGCATCTCGACCATGACCTATAACGAGTATTGGCAGGTCATCGATGCGGGTGTTGAGCCGGACGAGTTGGTGACGTTTAAGTATGAAGATCAAGGCGTTGCTACGCTTGAAGACGGTATCTGGGCACTTGAGGGAAACCTTGAAGACCCGGCATTTGTCGACAAGATGGTGCGCTTCGTGCGGGCTTCCATGCGTGGTTGGAAATGGGCTGAAGAGAACCCAGATGCAGCGGCGGATATCGTTTTGGACAATGATGCAACGGGCGCACAGACCGAACAGCATCAGCGTCGGATGATGGGCGAAGTGGCCAAACTGACAGCGGGCTCGAACGGCGCGCTTGATCCGGCAGACTACGCGCGGACAGTGGCGACGCTGCTTGCGGGCGGATCTGATCCGGTCATCTCGATGGAGCCTGAAGGCGCCTGGACGAGCGTGATTACGGATGCTGCGCTGAACTAAATTGTAACGTTTTGAAAATGGACCGCGCACTCGGGTGAGTGCGCGGTTTTTTTGTGCGTATTTCTGGAAGCATGATCTTTGGGGCAGGGGCCTGCCGGTAGCGGATGAGTTTGGCGAGGCGGGCTTGGACGCGTTTGAGATGCTTTGCCCGGCTTTCGGCAGTGGAGCTGTCCATGAGGTAAAGTGCTGCGAAGGTCGTCTTGCAGCGCTTGGCGCATAGAAACCTCAGACCGCGCAAGATCGTTCGCTTACCGGGCGCGCCGGTTAGGTATGTCAGGCTGCTCGACGCTCCGCAGGTGGTGAAGCCCGCGAGCTTGGTGATGTGGGTCAGGCCTGGGCGAATATTGGTGTTGTGGTCATCTGGCATCAGAAACGCGACCTCAGGCAACAGCACCCGATCGAGCCACCCTTTCAGGATCGCGGGCAATCCGTACCACCATGTCGGATAGATGAAGATCAACGTGTCGGCCCATTGCAAATCCGAGACGTCTTGCGCGACCGGAATGCGGTTGGCGGGAGCGTCTTGGTAGCTTTGATATTCTTCGGATGTAAGGACAGGCTGAAAGTTGCGCGCGTAAAGATCAGTAACGCGCACTTCGATCCCGGCATCCTGAAGCTGCGCTATGGTTTGATCGCGGATGGCTGCATTGAAGCTACCTGCGGAAGGGTGCGCGTAGAGGATTAACGCGTGCTCTGTCATGATTTTTGTCAGCCGTGACGAGCGTCATATGTATGACGAGGATCACGTATTCGTGGCATTGGGTGTAAATTACTCATAAACGGGCTTTGATCAGCTGAGTGATGGCGTCGCGTCCAGGCTTTGCAATCAACGGTGGTGAGGGTTTGCCGTACATCGAGGCAAGCCGACCCATTGGGGTATTCCCACTCTCGATCCGGGACAGAGTTTCAACAAGAAGCGGGCCCGCTGCACAGTCGGGGGCGGCGGCAAGCACCTTGCGCAGGCGCGCCCAAGTGTTGCTGACCATGTCGCCTTTTTCGACCCAATAGGTTTTTTCACCATCCAGGATCGCCCCGCCTTTGGACCAGCGTTTGTTCGGCGGCCAAGGGCGCGGCGGGTCGTATACCTTGCGCTCGGTCTCGGATAATTTCACTTGCATCAACATAAGCGTCACGCAAAGTCCGATCATGCGATCGGCCCATGTCTCGCCGTGATCGGACAAGGTATCCCCGACAGAACGAAGCCAGCGGTAAGTCAGTTCCGGCAGCACAACTTCCGACTCTTCGGCCAAGATGCGGTGAAAGAGCGCGCGCGCACGTTCGTTCTCGGGGCTGCGGCGCAGCACGACGATACTCGACAAAAGCAGATGGGTCAGGCGCATATTGCCGGATTGTTCGGGCTGCAATTTCTGCATGTGCTGGGCTAGGTTCGGGCGTCGCGTGGTGAAATCCGGGCCATGTGGCGTGTCGATCCGGGCAGTTTTGAACGCGGAGAAATCCACATCGACTGCGGGTAAAAATGCATCCCCCATCTCGCTAGAATAATTACCGTCATCGAACATTGCAGGCCATGCTGCCCAAATCGTTGGTCCGGGCGAGGTAGGTAGTTGCGGCGCACCTACAGGATCGAGGCTGTCTGGCGAATAGCCAAAGGTTTCAAAGTCTTGCTCGTACAGAACCGCAAGCTGGACTTTGGTTTCCGGCAAAAGCGTGCAGGCCGAGGCAGGGCGCGGCAATTTTGGCAAACCGAGGTCTGCGCCTAATTCTTCCCAGCGCTCAACTTGTAGAATATCAGCGCCTGCATGAAGGGCGTGCCACGGATGGACTTGCGGAAGAAGTTGGCCACGCAACCGCGCACCGGCCCAAGAATGCGAGGTGTCATAAGGACCAGTAGTTTTGGCGAGAAGTTGAACCGCATCGTCTTCGGTCAGTTTCGACCAACGCTCGGATTTGCGGGCCTGGGTGAGCACTGCGGCGAAGCGATCAAAAGGATGGCGCACCAAGGTGATGGCGCGGGGCGCATTCTCTGGCAAAAAGCCCCGCGCGACATGCGACGGCGAATCCCAATGCTTTGAAACTCGGATGTGTCCTGCGCCGGGCGCTGCAAGCAGCGTGATCCCGGCGAAGGGAAAAAGTGAAGCGGTCATCGCGGCACGCCTCCTCAGGTTAACCCACGGTTGCGGGTTCTTCCTTGCGGTCGGCGTGCACGAGAAGGGGTTGCGCTTTGCCTGTCACGACCTCTTCATTGACCACAACACCTTCAACATCATCCAACGAAGGCAATTCAAACATCGTATCAAGCAAGATGTCTTCCATGATCGACCGCAATCCACGCGCACCGGTTTTGCGCAAAATTGCACGTTTGGCGATGGCGCGCAGGGCGTCGTCAGTAAAGGTTAGCGCGGCATCTTCCAACTCGAACAAGCGCTGATACTGACGCACGAGCGCGTTTTTCGGCGCGGTCAGGATCGTCACAAGCGCATCCTCGTCCAGATCGCGCAAGGTTGCGATGACGGGCAAACGGCCGACAAATTCGGGAATTAGGCCGAATTTCAGTAGATCTTCTGGCTCCAGATCCATGAAAATCTCGCCGACGCCGCGATCTTCGGGTCCGCGCACTTCTGCACCAAAGCCCATGGCCGAGCCCTTGCCGCGCTGCGCAATGATCTTGTCGAGGCCCGCAAACGCGCCGCCGCAAATGAACAGAATATTGGTCGTATCGACTTGTAGGAATTCCTGCTGCGGATGCTTGCGCCCGCCTTGGGGCGGCACTGACGCAACGGTGCCTTCCATGATTTTCAGCAAAGCCTGTTGCACGCCTTCGCCCGACACATCGCGGGTAATCGACGGGTTGTCGGATTTGCGGGTGATCTTGTCGACCTCGTCAATATAGACGATGCCGCGTTGAGCACGCTCGACGTTATACTCAGAGGCTTGCAGCAGCTTAAGGATGATGTTTTCGACATCCTCGCCGACATAACCGGCCTCGGTTAGGGTCGTTGCATCGGCCATGGTGAAGGGCACATCGAGGATGCGTGCCAGGGTTTGGGCCAATAAAGTCTTGCCGCACCCGGTTGGGCCGATCAGCAGGATGTTGGATTTCGCCAGCTCGATATCGGATTTATCGGCGTTGTTGAGGCGCTTGTAGTGGTTATGGACCGCCACCGAGAGCACGCGCTTGGCATGCATCTGGCCGATCACATAATCGTCAAGCACGTCGCAAATATCGCGTGGGGCAGGAACGCCTTCGGAAGATTTGAGGCCCGCGGATTTCGTTTCTTCGCGGATAATGTCCATGCACAGCTCGACGCATTCATCGCAGATGAAGACCGTGGGGCCCGCAATCAGCTTGCGCACCTCGTGCTGGGATTTGCCGCAAAACGAGCAGTAGAGGGTATTTTTGCTGTCGCCAGATGAGTTTGCCATCGTCGTGCCTCGTCATATTGTCCGGGTCGGGGGGTCGACCGGAGTGCAGAGTTTCGCCGCATCTGCGGGCGTGTTCAGAGCGGTACGGCGATCCGCACATCTGTCCAATCGTTATTGCCATAAAGCCTAGGCCAGCGGTTTGCAGGGTGCAATGGCCGTTTTGCCTAGCTGTAGCAACCGGGGCGCGTCCGTGTCCTGCGCGCCCCGATTTCGTTAACGTTTGTTAAGACTTGGCTTCCTCGTCGCCCTTGGGACGGTTTTCGACGATCTCGTCAATCAGGCCCCACTCTTTAGCTTGCTCGGCATCCATAAAATTGTCGCGCTCAAGGGCTTTGACAACATCGTCGAACTCTTGGCCCGTATGCTTAACGTAGATTTGGTTAAGACGATCTTTAAGCTTCTGGGTTTCTTGGGCGTGGATCATGATGTCCGTCGCCTGGCCCTGATAGCCGCCTGAGGGCTGGTGGACCATGATGCGGCTGTTTGGCAGAGACATGCGCATGCCTTTGTCGCCGGCAGTTAGCAGCAACGATCCCATCGACGCCGCTTGACCGATTACTAAGGTCGAGATCTTCGGTTTGACGTATTGCATCGTGTCGTAGATCGACAGACCGGAGGTCACAACACCACCGGGGCTATTGATATACATGGAAATTTCTTTGTTCGGGTTCTCGGCTTCGAGGTGCAGAAGCTGAGCTACCACAAGCTGGCTCATCCCGTCATGGACCGGGCCGTTGAGGAAGATGATCCGCTCTTTGAGCAAGCGCGAGAAGATATCATAGGCGCGTTCGCCCCGGCTGGTTTGCTCGACCACCATCGGGACGAGGTTCATGTAGGTGTCAATTGGATCGTGCATTGTGTCTCGCCTTGTTGGTCGGGCGGGTCTGCGCCTCAGGGGTTAGACTAGGTCCGCGTGGGGGGGGCTGCAAGGGCAGCGCAGTATGGTTTGCGTTGACTTTTTTGTAAGCGGTGACTTACGGTAAGTTATGGCGAACCATTCTGACCTTCAACCCCCTGACCAGTCGATTTGTGGCGAGGCCTGTTTGGCCTTGCTGGCTGACCCGACGCGGCGCGCGATTGTGCAGGCGTTGCGCAGCGGTCCGCGCGCGGTTGGCGATGTGGCCGCTGACCTGCCGATCAGCCGTCCGGCGGTCAGCCAACACCTGCGCTGTCTCAGCAATGCCGGCTTGGTGCGAGCGGTGCCGAAAGGAACAAGACGTCTTTATCATCTTGATCCGGCTGCTTTGGCGGCCTTGCACAGCTACCTCGATGGGCTGTGGGGGGATGTATTGGGGCGATTTGCCGAATTTGTAGATGCTCAGAACGATGCGCCAATGCTGCCCCCGATTGTGAAGACGCTTTATGTCCCCGTAGCACCCGATGAGGCGTTTCATTTGTTTACAGCGCGCATGGGCGACTGGTGGCCCTTGGACAGCCACAGCCTTTCAGCCCGCGATGGGGGATTGCCGAAGTCGGTGGAGGTTGAGCCGCGGATCGGCGGCCAGATTATTGAGCACTGTGCCGATGGAGAGCATCGTCCTTGGGGGCGCGTGACTGCGTGGCAACCGGGCGAGAAATTTGCGGTGGCCTGGCATGAGGGGCGCTGCGAGGCTGAGGCGACGGATGTGACGATTGCCTTCGCACAGGTCGATGGCGGGACATGCGTAACGCTGAACCATGAGGGATGGGAGGTGCTTGGCTATGGGGCTGCTCCTGTCCGGGGCGGATATCAGACGGGTTGGGATTTGGTGCTGGTCGAGCGGTTTGGCGGGATCTGTCTGGCGTCGTGCAAACTGGCGGCGGAATGACATCTTCAGCATGGATATTTGCAGAACAATGAAGCCGCGGGCTTGAAGCCGCAGACAAGTGCGCCAGTTGGCGTTTGATGGAATTTATACCAACACGAGAGGCCGCTTTGGCACGGCTTGAGGCATTCGTGCCGCAAGCAGGTCGCGATTACGCAAGGCTACGGAATTTTGATGTGGCAGGGCATCCGCATGTCAGCGGGCTGTCACCATATCTGAGGCACCGGGTGATTTCCGAAGAAGAGGTGTTACGCGCGGTGCTTGCGCGGCATTCGGCAGAGGAGGCCGAGAAGTTCATCCAAGAAGTTTACTGGCGGACCTATTGGAAGGGCTGGCTGGAGCGACGCCCGAGCATTTGGGCAATGTATCAAGCGGATGTGGCGCGCGGGTTGGACCGTTTGGCGGTTGAAAGCGGTCTGCGCACGGACTGGGAAGCGGCTTGTCGCGGCGAAACTGGGATCGCGTGTTTTGATGCATGGGCGCGGGAGCTGGCCGCAACGGGTTATTTGCACAATCACGCGCGGATGTGGTTTGCATCGATCTGGATATTCACGCTGCGATTGCCTTGGGCGCTGGGGGCGGATTTCTTCATGCGGCACTTGCTGGACGGCGACGCGGCGTCAAATACGCTCGGTTGGCGCTGGGTGGCTGGGTTGCAGACGGTTGGTAAAACTTACCTCGCGCGTGAAGATAACATTTCAAAATATACGGGTGGGCGGTTCATGCCGAGCGGGCAATTGGCGAAGTTTGCAGCACCTGTTGAGGGGTTTGCGAACCCAGCTTTGGGCGAAGTGCCGGTACCGGGCGTCGTGGATCGCAGCGCGCCGTTTGTTGTGGTGCTGACCGAGGATGACTTATGCGCACAGATGCCGGAGGGTGCGTTGGGCGTGGCGGTTCTTAGGGGAGATGCGGCGCGCTCGCCCTTGATGGTGTCGGTGGCAGTGAAGGCGCATACGGCGGCCTTGGTCGAGGATGCGATCTCGCGAGCGGGTGTGCCGCGTGGTCCGGTTAGCACTGATCCAGCGGATATTGTCGCTTGGGCGCAAGGACTTGGTGCCTCGCAAATTATCATGCCTTACGTGCCGCAAGGGCCCGCGCGTGATCTGGCAGCGGGGCTGGCGCGCGAGATCAAAGTACTGGAGATCATCCGCGCCCATGATGCGACCGCTTGGCCTCATGCCAAAGCCGGGTTCTTCAAGTTCAAAACCGCGATTCCGGCCCTCATCCGCGCGCTGGATCAACCAAGCCTCATCTAAGCCCGCGACCCCGTAGCGCTGGACGCCGCACGCGGGCTGCTGCATACCGTCCGCAAGTAGTTCTGCGGAGACGGAAAACCGATGGCCGGATATATCAAGCGCGCGCTGACATGGTGGCATGGTTCCACCCTTGGCACCCAGATTATGACCGCGCGCAAGGGCGTGAAAGTTGGCGAAGACGACGCGGGCAACATCTTTTACGAGACCCGCGATCGCAAACGCCGTTGGGTGATTTTCAATGGCGAGGCAGAAGCCAGCCGCGTTGGTCCCGAATGGCACGGATGGCTGCACCACACTTGGGACGAGCCGCCGACGAAGGCACCGTTACTGCGCAAAGATTGGGAAAAGCCGCATTTGCCGAACCTAACCGGAACGGCTGAGGCCTACGCGCCTGCTGGATCGATCCGCCGTGCGGCACCAGCTGCGCGCTCGGATTACGAGGCGTGGACGCCGGAATAACGCCGCTTTCCAACGCTGGCCTTGCACTGAGACCCCCAGCAAGGCATCACCAATAAAAGTAGGGTGAGGCAGGGCGCAATGTCGCAAAACTCAACAACCGAGATTGTCACAGGCGGGCTGGTTTTGGCCGCCGCTGTGGGCTTTTTGATCTATGCAGCTCAGGTCACGGGCCTTGGGGCCGGTGCGGGCGCGGGTGGTGCCTATACCTTAAACGCTAGTTTTCGCACGGCCGACGGCGTCACCGCCGGGACCGATGTGCGGTTGGCGGGCGTGAAAATTGGCACCGTCTCGGGTATCCGCCTGAACCCTGAGACCTTTCGCGCCGACACGCAAATTGCGCTTCGCGGTGATGTGGAAATCCCTGATGACAGCATTCTGGCAATCTCGTCGGAGGGTCTGCTGGGCGGGAATTTTGTCGAAGTGTTGCCGGGTGGCTCGCCCTTTGTGCTTGAGGCTGGCGATGGGTTTGCCGAAACTCAAGGCTCGGTAAGTTTGATCACACTTTTGCTGCGGTTCGTATCGCAGAGCGGTGAATGATCTTGCGTCGGTTTGTCTACTCTGCGGCACTGGCCGTGCTTCTGCCCGGCGCATTGGCTGCGCAAGAGATCGTGATTATTCCGCTGGAAGATCTCGAAGATGAGCCGGGCTTTTCACTGCAACAGCTCGAAGATGATGGCATCACGCTTGAGACCTTCGAGGATGTTGAGTTGGACAGCGGCCCCCGACAGGTCCTGACCGACGAGCAGTTTCAAAGCTTTGAGCAGGAAACCCAAGTCACCCAAGCGCGCGCGGGCAGCCTGCGTGTTCTCGACAAGTTGACCGGGGTTGTCACCGATTTGGTGCTGGATACACAGGCCAGCGAAGTCGTGGGCCGGATTACTGTAACTATGCACGAGTGCCGCTATCCGACGGAATCGCCAACCTCGGACGCGTTTGTGCGCCTGTCAGTTGCCGATACCGCTGCGGGTTCGGCGCTGTTTGAAGGCTGGATGGTGGCGTCTTCGCCGGCGCTGATGGCGTTGGATCATCCGCGCTATGATGTGTGGGCGTTGCGCTGTGCATCGGGATCGGAAACCTCGGTGGCCGGCGATTCGATCGCAGATATCGACGACCCGCTCGCAGCCGCCGAGGAGGCCGAGCGTCCTAGCGGAGCAGTCGAGGTGTCACTGGTGCCGCGGCCAAGGCCTAACCGCTGAGTTAACGTAACTTGCTGATCGGCAGGCGTGTGGCGGCGGCCACCCGGATGATATGGCTTTGTCCATTGCAGCGCAGCTTTTGCGAAATCGACTGGACTTGTGTTTTGATGGTGTTGCGGCTGACATCGCGCAGCTCGGCTACCTCGGCGGGGCGGAAGCCTTGGATCAGCAGTTCGACCACGGCACGCTCGGTTTCTGTCAGATCGCCTAAGGTGGCCAGACCATCTGCGGACAGCGCATCGCGGCGCGCGGGATCGATAACGGTAACAAACGCGCAGCTAAGGCCGGGTTGTAATTCGCCCACCGCGTCAGCGAGCGGTTGCACCGACACCAGATACTCGTAAGCCCCTGAGGGACGCGCCAGGGCAAGGGTCGGGTGCAAAGGATCAAGATCGCCCGAAAACAGACCGTTGGCGCGCTCGATCATCATTTTGAACTCGGCGGCACTGTCTTCATTGCGCATCACAAGCGTGCGGGCCTTCGAAAAGGTCAGCCCATCAGCCTGTGCGATAATGCGGTCGGCCTCGCGGTTATGGGTCAAAACGGTGCCACGACCATCGATCAGAAACACGCCCAGACCCAAGGCATCCAGCGCCCCAAGGGCGGCCTGGAACTGCGCGGTCAGCGTGGCGAGCATGCGGCCCAACACGACGGTACTGGACATGATCGGCAACAGCAATTCTGTGCGCGGATCGTTAGCCAGAGCATGGACATCATCGCCGGGGCGGGTCTGGCAAAACAGCCCGTCCAGCCAAGGACCATGCCGGTTCAATGCGCCTGCGACCCGCAGCCCGAGGCCGAGTTCTGCGACTAGATTGCGGACATTCGATTTTGGTAATTCAGCCTCCGACTTCACTCCAAAGAGGGTCAATTCATCATAAAGCGTTTGAGCTGGATTATTGAGTAGGAACCGATAACCCGGTGCATCTTCTGGATCATCTCCGCGTTCTATCTTGGCAATTACCTCGGCGGGTGCGTTTTCGCGAAGAAATTTGCTCCAGGTGAAATTCATCCGCGAGGTCTCAAACTCATGAACCGAGAACATGCACGAGGAGGCAAATCCGATCTCGGCGTTGAATTGGTCGAGCGCAGATTCCCAATTCGAAGGCACTGTGGCTGAATTCAGAATTGAAGTGACAAGGTCTTTCATAATGCGCACTCAGGTTCACTCGAAGTTAGACACAACCTAGGCGGGAGAGGTGTCTTTGGCTAGGAAAGTTTTGCGCTACTGTTCTCGAAAAGCAAGTCTGCGCCTATGTCTTGCGACAGCGCTGACATCCTGCCGTTGCCCTTCAGCGCGGATCGCAGCCGTGTGTGATAGTCCGCACGCGTGATCTCAATCGCACCGAGGCTGCTGAGGTGGTCGGTGAGAAACTGCGTGTCAAACAGCGTGAAGCCCCCGAAACGTAGCCGCGCGACCAGCCATGCCAGCGCTATTTTGGAGCCATCACGCCTGCGCGAGAACATGCTTTCGCCAAAAAAAGCCCCGCCTAGCGTGACGCCATAAACTCCACCAACCATCTGTTCTTCGTGCCAAACCTCAACAGAATGAGCGTGGCCGTTTGCGTGTAGCGCATCATAGGCTTGAGTGATTGGGCCGTTGATCCAAGTCTCATCGCGGTCCGCGCAGGCCTCGACGCAAGCACCGAAATCGCGGTTTAGGTGAACTTGGTAATCGGCGCGCAGCAAAGTTTTTCGCAAGGACCGCGAAATATGAAACGCATCGAGTGGAAATATCCCGCGATGATGCGGATCGACCCATTGCACAGTCTGCGACGAGCGGCTTTCGGCCATGGGGAAAACCCCCATCGCATAGGCACGCATCAGAAGATCAGCGGAAAGCTCGGTCATAGCGGACCAACTGTCCTAGCTGTCTGCGCGCCCGTCAAGCCAGTGCTCAAGCCAGTGGATGTTGTAGTCGCCTGTTAGCACGGTTTTTTCCTGCAACAGCGCATGAAACAGAGGAACCGTGGTTTCCACACCGTCCACGATCAACTCGCCAAGCGCGCGGTCGAGCCGCGCAATGGCGGACGCACGATCGGGCGCATGGACGATCAGCTTGGCGATCAAGCTGTCGTAGTAGGGAGGGATATTGTAGCCGTCATAAAGCGCGCTATCCATCCGTACACCAAGCCCACCGGGCGCGTGATACTGCGTGATTTTGCCAGGGCGCGGCGCGAAGCCTGGGAAGGTTTCTGCGTTGATGCGCACCTCGATGGCGTGGCCGTTTACAACCAGATCGTCTTGGGTGAACGACATCGGCAGTCCAGCGGCGACCTTGATCTGCTCTTGCACCAGATCGACGCCAAAAATGGCCTCGGTCACAGGGTGCTCAACCTGAAGGCGGGTGTTCATTTCGATAAAGAAGAACTGGTCGTTCTCATAGAGAAACTCGATCGTGCCAGCTCCCTCATACCCGATCCTAGCAACGGCATCGGCGCAAGTTGCACCGATTTGGGCACGGATTTCGGGGCTGATCGCGGGGCCGGGGGCTTCCTCGAACACCTTTTGGTGGCGGCGTTGCAGCGAGCAATCGCGCTCGCCCAGATGGACGGCGCGGCCTTTGCCGGCGCCAAATACCTGCACCTCAATGTGGCGCGGCGCACCCAGATAGCGCTCCAGATAGACCTCGTCATTGCCGAAAGCGGATTTAGCCTCCGCCCGCGCTGTCATGAATGCGGTTTCCAGATCCTCGCGCGTTTTGGCCAGTTTCATGCCGCGCCCGCCACCACCGGCGGTCGCCTTGACGATCAAAGGAAAACCAACCTCGTCGCCGACGCGGATTGCTGTTTCCATATCCGGCACGCCACCCTCAGAGCCAGGCACACAAGGCACGCCGAGGTCTTTCATGGTGTCTTTAGCGGTGATCTTGTCGCCCATCATGCGAATATGAGCGGCAGAGGGGCCAATAAATTTCAGGTCGTGATCTTCAACGATTTCAACAAATTGCGCGTTTTCCGACAAAAATCCATAGCCGGGATGGATGGCTTCGGCGCCGGTGATCTCGCAGGCCGACATGATCGCTGGGATCGACAAATAGCTGTCAGTGCTTGAGGGCGGGCCGATGCACACGCTCTCGTCGGCCATGCGCACATGCATTGCGTCGGCGTCAGCGGTGGAGTGCACTGCAACGGTGGCTACACCCATTTCGCGGGCCGCTCGGATGACGCGCAAAGCGATCTCGCCGCGATTGGCGATGAGGATTTTTTTGAACATGACGCGGCCCCTATTCGAGGATCAGCAGAGGTGCGCCAAATTCGACGGGGGCACCGTCTTCGACCAGAATGCGTGCGACCTTGCCCGAGCGGGGCGAGGGGATTTGGTTCATAGTTTTCATCGCCTCGATGATCAGCAGCGTTTGGCCTTCGTTGACGGTATCGCCAACTTTGATGAACGGATGCGAGCCGGGCTCGGTTGCCAGATAAGCAGTGCCAACCATGGGCGAGGTTACCGCGCCGGGATGTTGCGCAGGATCTTCTGTGGCTGGCGCTGCTGCGGCGGCAGGAGATGCTGCTGCTGCTGCGGTTGTAGCGGGCGCTGCGGCTGCTGGCGCATAGACCTGCTGGGCCAGCGGTGGGTGCTGGCGAGATACGCGCACGTTAAGACTGTCGTCCTCGCCGTAGTCGCGCTTGACTTGCAATTCGGTCAGGTCGTTTTCACGCAAAAGCTCTGCCAAGGCCTTGATAAAGGCCACGTCGCTTTCATGGGATGGTTTGGTCATGCCGCCCTCTGTCTGTTTGGTCTGGCCGCGTCCACAGGACAAGCGCGCCTTGTTTGAATCCCGTATAGGCGAGGGTTTGGCTGATGGGAAGTGGGGGCAGAGGGGAATTCTGCCCAAGCGTAACCTGAGAGAGCGATGGCTTGTAGCTCTTGGAAGACGGAGCTTTAGGTGGGGGCTTGCTGCATATATTTTGGGCATTGAGGCAGAGTTCGCGCGCCGTGGCGTCCCGCCAAGCAAAATCGGCGCGCTGCGGTCATGCCGCTGGGCCGCCGTTCACGTGCCAATCTGCGACGACGTCATGGGCGTACATTCGAATTGCTAGGATGGATGTTGCTGAGGGGCGTTGTTGCAGAACTGATGCCTGAGGCGTGCCTTCCCCTTTCCCCTTTGGGTTCAGCGCACGCGCACGATCTCGGCGGTGCCGAGGGCCGAGAAGCGATTCATGAGTGCTATGCGTATCTGGTTTTCAGCAGTCTGGCGGTCGGGATCTCTCGCGGCGATGCGCTCCCCGAACGCCTTGAGGCAGCGCATCTTTGCCTCGACCCGGCTTCGGGCGTGATATCCGGTCCAGCGCTTCCAAAATGCCCTGCCATAATGACGGGTGG
>JAWUXZ010000011.1:0-8280 GCA_034111085.1 Dinoroseobacter sp. | reverse complement strand
CCCGCCCCCCAACGCGTGCTAATGCTGCTGGCGGCGGCCTTCTCGATCTGGGTGGTCTACGCCAACCTTGTGGTGATCTCTGACCCGCTGGTGTGGGGCATCTTGTTCGTTTCGGGCATCTTCGGGCTTTTGTTCGTCGTGGTCGGCCATTCGCCTGAAGCCCCGGAGATGCCAACATGGCTCGACTGGGGTATGAGCGCTATGAGCCTCGCGTGCGGCGCTTTCTTTTTCTTCAGCGCGGACGTGATATCGAACCGCATCCCCTTGTTGAATGAGTTTACCCCTGCACAGTTTTTCTTCGGCACAGCGCTGCTGCTTTTGACCCTAGAGGCCACCCGCCGCACAACGGGCCTCGGGCTGACCGCAATCGTGCTGGCCTTCCTCGCCTACAACCTGTTCGGATACTTGCTGCCTCCGCCGTTCGGCCATGGCGTGTCCGAGTTCTCTTACGTTCTAGACATCCTTGTGTTCACCACAGACGGCCTGTTTGGCGTGCCGGTCCAAGTCGTCGCGTCTTATGTTTTTCTGTTCGTGCTGTTTGGCACGCTGCTGGCCAAAGCGGGCGGCGGAGAGTTGTTCTTTAATCTCGCCGCAGCAATGACCGGCAACACGCGCGGCGGGCCTGCGAAAGTCGCTGTTATCTCGTCGGGGCTTTACGGCACTATGTCAGGCAGCCCAACCTCGGACGTGGTGGCGACAGGCTCTATCACCATTCCGATCATGAAACGTCTGGGCTATTCCAAGCGCTTCGCAGGCGCGGTCGAGGTTGCGGCCTCCACCGGCGGCTCGGCCATGCCGCCGATCATGGGCTCTGCCGCGTTCATCCTCGCCGAATACACCAACACGCCGTACCGCGAGATCGTCTATGCGGCGGTCATTCCAGCAATGCTCTATTATGTTGGGGTGTTTAGCCAAGTTCACTTGCGTGCGGTCCGTCATAATCTCAAGCCCTACACAGACGGAGTGCCGAACCTGTGGCGCACGTTGGTGAACGGCTGGCCGTTCCTGATCCCTAAAGGCATCATCATTGGCGTACTTCAGGCAGGCTATTCGCCGACATACACGGCAGGGGCGGGCGCTGCTGCGGTGATTTTTGCAACCTTGCTGACCAAACGCACCCGCATGACCATTTGGGAAGTGATTGAGGGGCTCGGCGAGACCACATTGCGTATCCTGCCGGTTGCGGGCGCGTGTGCTGCGGCTGGTCTGGTGATTGGCGGGTTGTCGATGACGGGCCTTGGTATGAAGGCCGCGAATGTGATCATCACCATTTCAGGCGGGGGGCAGATTGCGACGTTGCTGCTGGCGGCTGTTGTGACGATTGTACTGGGCCTCGGGATGCCGACGCCGTCGGCCTATATTCTTGCGGCCGTCCTCGTCGGACCCGCGCTGACCAGCATCGGGTTTCCGCTGCTCGAGTCCCACATGTTCCTGCTCTATTATGCGATTCTTTCGGCCCTTACCCCGCCCATTGCAGTGGCCGCTTTGGCCGCAGCCGCGATTGCGGATGAAGATCCGTTTGCGATTGCCTTTGACGCTGTGCGCCTCGCGGCCATCGGCTTCCTGATGCCGTTCGTGTTTTTGTGGAATCCGGCGATCCTTGGTCAAGGCGACTGGGGCGCGATTGCGCTGGTGGCCGTCGGTGGCGTGATCGGGGCAGGTCTTGTCGCAGTGTCCATCGAATGGCTCGTGCGCGGTGCGCCGCCCTTGGTTAGCCCGGTGGTGCGGATTGCTATGGTTGGGACTGCGGCCGCTTGCGTGTCGCCTCAGCCCGGTGTTGCGGTGCTTGGCATGATCGCAGGCTTGGGGCTTCTGGGCATCGCGTTGATGCTAAGGAAACGCCAACTTGCCGGGGCGGCGCAAACCGCGCCCGGCGAGTGAGCTAGCCTAAGGCGCCAGATTGCGCGCGCTCATCACGCGCCCATCGCAAACGAGGCAGCAGTCGGAACAGCGCTGGTTGTTGTTCTGACCCACACCCCAATAGGTGCTGTCGCTACCGCCTGAGACCCACGCGCCGTAGCAGATGTTCTCGCCCCACGAGCAGCTCAGGCGATACTCATGCGTGTCCCAGTCATCGATCAGATAGACGCGGCCGGGCTGCGGCCAGATATGGTTGCGGGTTTGGCTGAAAAATTGCAGCTCAACCGTATTGGGATGGGTGCTGGAGATATTGAAGGTGACGGTGCTGGCGTCGGCGTGGGCGGTGCTGGGTGCGCCGCCTAGGCCGATCACAAGCGCCAAAAGAGCGCCAATCAGGGGCAGCAGTCTCGGGGTCATTTGGTTGTCCTTTCTGTGTTTTCACCGAAGTTAACCGCAAACTGGGGCGCCCCCCAACAAAAACTTTACCTATCTAGGCATCAGGCGCGAAGCCTCGTTCGGCAAGCCAGCTTGATACGGTTGTGACTGCCGCTGCCAACTGCTCAGGCTGGTCGCGGTAATAGTGGCTCGCCTTTGGGATGGTCGCGTAGGTTTTATCGGCCATTGTAGCACCCCCAAACCCCCGGTGCGGATGGCTCGGTGGGACGGCATCATCGGCGGCGTTCTCTAGCACCAACAGCGGTGCTTTGATGCGACCCACGGTATTTAGCGCGTCAGCCCGGCTGAGCGGCGACCACTGGCTAAGCCACGCGCGCAAGGTGGTGAAACGGGCCAGACCCACAGGGCCAGAGTTGACCGTTTCCGGCACCCCCAGATAGCAGGTGTTCGGTGGTCTGCCGTTTGGCTCTAGCGTTTTGTCGAGGAAACGCGGATCGGCCATAGTGCGGTGTACGATAAAGGGGCGCTCTACCTCGGCAGTGCCGCGCGCCTTGAGATCGGAAAGTATGCTCTGCGCTGTCTCGGTAATACGCGCGATGCGGGCGGCTTGTGCTGCGCGAAAATGGGCAACAAACTCGGCCGTGTAGGGAGGTTGCGGTGCCTGCGCGCCGTATAGATCCAATGCTGGGTCACGCAGATCAGGGTTCGCCTCATCCAGCACGCTGGGATCAATCCATTCGGCCAAGATGCGTGCGCGTCCAGTATGGGCGGCAATGAAGGTAACGGCATCTGCGGGTCTCAGGTTCGCAGCCGTCAGATCATAAGCGTCGCCTGCGGGTGTGTCGATCAGGGTCGGGGCCTCGGCCTGAGACTGGTAGAACAGCGCCAGCGAGCCACCGCCCGACCATCCCGCCAGCACGACCTTTGTGTAGCCCAATTCCTCGCGCGCATGGCGCACATATGCCCCAAGGTCTGCTACGACCTTTTCCATAATCAGCGCCGTGTCGTTCTTGGCATAGCGCGAGGCCGCACAGATCACGTGGTGGCCGGTCTGCGCCATAGCGCGCGGCATCGGCATCAAGTTCAGGGTGGAGGCCGGGTGCATGAAAATCAGCACCGTGTCCGAGGGCGTCTGAGGCCGGATCAACTGGCCTTCGAGGAAGACTTTGCCTTGGGAGCCAGCAAACCCATAGGTCTCGGTGAATGCAGCGGTCTCTGAGAAGCTGACAATAAGCGGCGTGCGGGTCAGGGCCATATCGCGCACCGATCTCACGCGTGCATCGGGTCCACATCCGGGGCGCGTTTGGTTTTCGACCAGTCGTCCAGCACCGTCTCGGCACGGTCGCCCAGCATCCTCATCATCGCGGGGGTGGCGGTGTCGACGGCAACCTCCATACGGTGGCCATTGGGGTCGAAGAAATAGATCGACTTGCAAATTTTATGGTCGGTTGGGCCAACCACCTCGATCCCGGTTGCCGCAACTTTTGCCTTGATCGCTTCTAACTCGGCCATCCCGTCCACGCGCAGCGCAAGGTGCTGCACCCAGTCGGGGGTGTTTTGATCCATTTCCATATCGGGGCTTTCGGGCACCTCGAAAAACGCCACATAGCTGCCGTCGCCCATCTTGAAGAAGATGTGGATGTGCGGAGACCATTCGCCGGTGGAGGGGACTTTGTTTTCGGCCACGGCAATGTCCAGCTCAAGCCCCAGAAGATCGCGGTAAAACGCGGTTGTTTCTTTGGCATCGCGGCAGCGATACGCGACGTGGTGCAGGCCTTGCAGTCCCATAAGTGTTCTCCTCCAATGCAAATCTTAGGATACATTTTAGCTGGATTTCCGCAAATGACCATGAAAAGATCAGGTAATGTATACAATTCCGGCACCCCGACCCAAATCAACCCTGACTGAGATCGCCACCGAGCGGTTGCGCGTGGCCATTCTGGCAGGTCAGTTTGATCAAGGCGGGCTGACCGAGCAAGCGATCTGCGCGGTGCTCGACATATCGCGCACACCTGTCCGCGCAGCACTACAAGTGCTGGCCCAAGAGGGGTTGTTGAAATACGCCCCCCAGCGTGGCTTTCACATTCGCCGCCAAGACCCTGGATTGGTCGCCGAGGCCTATGAGGTGCGTGCTGTGCTGGAAGGTCTTGCTGCGCGCAAACTGGCCGAGATTGGCCTGACTGAGGCGGTGGAGGCGACGCTCAACGGTTGCGTAGAACTCGCCACCAAACTGCTAAGCCACTCGGATTTCGATAGCAGTGCGTGGCGCGAGATGAACGCTCGGTTCCATGAGACCATCATCGAGGCGGCGGGAAACGATCTGCTGCGCGCAACCGTGAAGCTTGCCGAAGGTGTGCCATTGGCCGCGATGACCGTCATTGCTGATCTAAATCCTGCCCCCGACCGCGCGCTTCTGCGCATTGTCCAAGCTGACCATGAGGCGATCTTGTCCGCCCTACGCGATCGCCGATCTGCCCGTGCAGAGGCGCGGATGCGCGAACATATCCTTGTTGCGGGCGAACTGATCACCGCCACCCTCTCTAAAAGGACCAAAACATGAGCCTGCGCGCGCGCCTTGCCGAGCCGACAATTCTGATGGCCCCCGGTGCCTATGATGGGCTCTCGGCGCATCTTGCCGCCGCTGCCGGGGCTGAGGCCGTTTATATGACGGGCTTTGGTGTGTCGGGCTCGACCCTCGGGCGCCCCGATGTGGGGCTGATGAGTGCCACGGAAATGGCCGACCGCACGCGGGCGATATCTGAGGCTTGCACCGGCACGCCCCTGATTGCCGATGGTGATACAGGCCATGGCGGCGTTCTAAACGTCGCGCGGATGGTGCGTCTGTATGAGCAGGCGGGTGCGGCCGCGATCCAGATCGAGGATCAGGTTTTCCCCAAACGCTGCGGTCACATGGCTGGCAAAGCGGTGATTGAGGTGGGCGAGGCGGCTGACAAGATCAAAGCGGCGGTGGATGCGCGCGCAAGCAACGAGTTCCTCATCATTGCGCGGACTGACGTGCGCGCGGTCACAAACCTCGACGACGCGCTGCGCAGGGGCGAGGCATTTGCCCAAGCAGGTGCGGACGTGATCTTTATCGAGGCCCCGCAAAGCCTCGCGGAAATGCGCAAAGTCGCTGAAACCTTCAAAGGCATCCCACTCGTAGCGAACATGGTCGAGGACGGCAAAACGCCATACCTCGACACCGCCACCTTGCAAGAGTTGGGCTTCTCGCTGGCGATCTACCCGGTTTCGACGCTTTTGGTGGTCACACGTGCACTGCAAGAGGCTTACAGGGCGATGCTCGACCAAGGGCGCTTGCCGGATGCAACGCAACGGGTCACATTCCAAGACTACAATAACGCGCTTGGGCTTGAGGAATTGCTGGCAGGTGCGGCGGAGGCGAAAACATGAGACTGGCACGCTTTAACAACACCCAACTGGGCGCTGTCGATGACGGGGGCGAGACGCTCGTGGACCTCTCAGAACTGATCGCGGACCTGCCACCATCCACTTGGGCCCGCACGCCCGGCGATCCGGTGATGGCGCGGCTTGCGCATATCCTAGCCGAAGCACCTGCTTTTCTGCCCTTGGCCGAGAGGATCCTCGTGTCCGAAGTCACGCTAAATTCGCCAGTTGCCACGCCTTAGAAAATCATCGGTGCGCCGGTCAATTACCACGCCCATCTGAACGAGGCCGCTGCGGACGCCGAAATTCACCACGGCACCAAAATCGCTAAAATCGACGAGATTGGGTGCTTTCTAAAGGCCACCAGCGCGCTGTTTGGCCCGGGTGCCACGATGGAGCTACCGTTCAGCGACCGCCGCGTCGATCACGAGGGCGAGGTTGCGGTGATCATTGGCAAGCCCGGTCGCCGGATCAAAGCAACGGATGCAATGGATCATGTTGCAGGATTTGCGCTGGCGTTTGATATGACCGTGCGCGGGACCGAAGACCGCTCGCTGCGCAAGAGTTTTGACAACGCTGCGGGCATTGGGCCATGGATGACAACGATTGATGATATCGCGGACCCAGCGGACATTTCGTTTCAACTGACGGTCAATGGCGAGCTGCGTCAATCGTCCTCAACCAAGCTGCTGATCCGCTCGGTCCCACAGCTTATCGAGATGGTCAGCGCGTTCTACACGTTGCTGCCCGGCGATATCATTATGACCGGAACGCCCGAAGGCGTGTCGCCTGTAGCGGTCGGGGATCTTGTAACCGTCTCCTCGCCTGATTTGGGCGAAATGAGCATAAAGATCGCTGGCTAAGCCCTTAATAAAGAACGCTTGGCAGCCATAGGGCCAATGCCGGAAACGCAATCAACGCGGCAATGCCACCTAGATGGGCCAGCAAGAACGGTGCGATTCCTTTGTAGATATCGGTCAGCTTCATATCCGGCTGCTGCGCGCGGATGACAAAGATGTTCAGCCCCACAGGCGGCGTGATCAGCCCGATCTCGGCCACGATCACGATGAAGATGCCAAACCAGATCGCCGAGTAACCGATTTCCTGCGCGATGGGCAGAAACACCGGGATGGTGATTAGCATCATCGAGATGCTGTCCAGAAAACACCCGAGCACGACATAGACCAGTACGAAAAACAAGATCACCACCACAGGTGCTAGGCCGAGGCCAACAACCCATTCGCCAAGCGTCGCAGGGATCCGGGTTTGGACGACGAAGTAGGCGAACACGAACGCGCCCAGCACAATGAAAAACAACGATCCCGTGGTCACGACCGTCTCGCGCAGCGCCGTCGCAAATCCGCGCAGGCCCATTTGGCGGGTCGCGAACCCGATCAAGATCGTTAGGAATGCGCCAATCGCGGCAGCCTCTGTTGGGCTGAACCACCCCAGATATATCCCGCCAATAACCGCGCTAAAGATCAGCGCCATTTTCCACATCTGCCCCAGCGCGCCCAGCTTTTGGATCAGCGGCAAGGCTGGGGCCATGGGCAGTGCATCTGGTCGCAAACGGGCCATCACGGCAATGACAACGATGTGCAAAGCAATCATCAACAGGCCCGGAAATAGCGCTGCGGCGAACAGGGCCGGGACGCTCTCTTGTGCGATGATCGCGTAGATCACGAGTATGATGGAGGGCGGGATCAAGATACCCAGCGTTCCGCCCGAAGCCACCACGCCTGCCGAAACGTCATCGGCATACCCATAGCGGCGCATCTCGGGAATGCTAACGCGCGTCATGGTCGACGCCGTTGCCAGTGACGATCCACAAATCGCGCCGAATCCAGCACATGCCCCGACTGTCGCCATCGCCAAACCGCCCTTACGACCTGCAAACAGCGCGTTGGCGGCGGCGAACAACTCTTGGGCCATCAAGGTGCGTGCCGCGACCACGCCCATCAGCAAGAACAGCGGGACAACTGACAGTGAATAGGCTTGGGCCAGATTGAACGGGGTCGTGCCCAGCGTGATCAGAGCCACGCGCCAGCCGTCTATCGCCGCATAGCCCACAAGGCCAACGCCGAGCAGGGCCACCGCGACGGGCACGCGCACAAACACCAAAACCACCAGCGATAGGATCGCGGTCACACCGATCAGTTGTGGGCTCATGCTTTTGCCTCGGTCTCAGCCATGGAGGCAGGGCGTTCAAGAAGGGCGAGCAGGGCTGCGAGGGCGCTCAGGGCGAGGCCGACCCAGATGGCGATCCAGTACCAGAATTTCGGCCAGCCCAGATCAAGCGTGCGGTCGCCCCAATCCAGAGAATCCATCGCGGGTGTGATAGTGTTGTAGCCAGCAAGTGCGACCATCCCCAGCGTCAGCAGCAGCCCAAGCCGCGCCATGATTGAGGGCGGCAAGTACCGGTCGATCAGGTCCACCGCGATCAGCTGACCTGTCAGGATCGAGACCGGGATTGCCAAGTAGATCAGCCATGCGAGCGAGAATTCTACATAGTCAACCATGCCAACGATGCGCCAAGTCGGATCGATTGCGCGGATGGTGACGTCGAATACGATGATAAACATCAAAAACAGCAGACAAACCGAAGCGGCGGTCGCAAGG
>JAWUXZ010000010.1:0-43978 GCA_034111085.1 Dinoroseobacter sp. | reverse complement strand
CTGACAGGACTTCCCATCATCCAGCAAAAGAAGCGCATTTGCACGCCGTGCAATCCCATGATCTTCGCGTTGACTGCGAACACAGACCTCAAGCTCAAGGCGCTCCGTGGGAGAAAGAAAACCGGGACGGATCATGCAGATAGCTGAAGCGGTCTACGTCCAGACGTCAACCCGCCAAAATTCGGGTGATCGAGGACTCTGTGTATAATAACTAAAAATCGTTACGGCCGGCCCGAAATGTGATCGGCAAGACGTGTGGCCAAAGACACAATCATAAGGGTTGGGTTCGCGTGGCCGCTTGTCGGAAAGACCGACGCACCCGCCACGAACAAGCCGTCGACGCCGTGTACCTGGCAGTTGCGGTCTACCACGCCCGTTCGGGGATCCTCGGACATCCGAGTGGTGCCCGCCGTATGGGCCATATCGATCACCGCTGCCTCATCGTATTTCTCGGCCGTCACCCAATCGTCGACAACAGGCACCGGCATCCCAGCGTTCTCAAAGCTGTTGGCAACCAGGCAAGCAGAGCGCGCCAATGTGCGCATTTCCGCTTCGCCGACACGCCAGCGCACAAGAGGTAGCTGCGTCCCGTATTTATCCGTTTTCTCCGACAGCGTCACTCGGTTCTCGGGGTCGGGCACCTGTTCGCAAACGGTCTGGATCTCAAGCCCTGTTAGCTTATGCGGTAATCCCCTGGTTAGGTATTCCTCTGCCGCGAGATTGGGGCGAAAGCGGATCACCTGATTTACCGCAAACTGCGATATGCCTTTAGGCACAAGCGGACTTTGCAGCGCCATGCGGCCCAACCCCGTTGCGACCAGCTTCGGCGAACGCAGGATCGCGAGAGCGTCGGAAATATAGTTGTCACTTTTCCGTTTTAGAAGCCGTTTGGCGGCATCCCACGGATCGTCAGGTGCCCGCTCACCCGGCATGAAGGCCGCACAATTCAGCAACCCTTCGGCCGCTTGAACCTCTGGGGTTGGCGCGAGCCCGCGCATGTACATCGTCACGCCTGCTGGGTTGCGCAGCCCGTAAAAGCCGAACAGTTCGGACATCTTGACGATATCGGGCTCTTTGAAACGCGCCACCACAGCGCAGGGATGATCCATCAGGTACCGGCCCACCGTACCATGAACATTCCCAAGACCCATCGGATTACTCTTGCGTGAAACAAGCAGCAACCGGGCGTTTTCAATTGCGCTCGCTGCAAGGACAACTGTCGACGCCAATACCGTGCGGTGAATGCCGTGCTTATCCGCTACAACCGCGCCCGTTGCGCGCCGTCCGCTTTCATCGGTCAATAATTCAACCACAGTAGCGCCGGTAAGCACCCGGCATGGCGTCGGAGCGTCACGCAGAAATTCCCGACCAGCCCGCAGGACATCCATGGGATCGATAGTTGACCGAGAAAACTGCCAGAAGAACGACCGAAGGACCTCGGGGTCAGGTCGGGGGTCAGGGCAATTTCGTCGCATCAAGGCCCAAAGGTCGTCGTCACAGCAATTCGGCCCCAAGTTCAGGATCTTGAGCGCCCGTTCCTGCGCGCTGTCGAGATCGCTCCGGGAAATCGGCCAACCGCTATTGGGGACCCAGTCCCGCTTCGCGAAGTCAATTTCGTCAAAGGCAGCCGATTTTCCGGCCCAGCTCGCAGTAGATCCGCCCAGAGAGCGGCACCGGACTCCGTAGCCCTGACGCGCGTGGGTCCAGTGTCGCGTAAGTGCCTTGTGGTAGTCGGCGCGTCGCAGGGCCTGGCGTGAGTTCCAGGTCCCCTCGGCGGCGACTACCTCGTTCAGGGCCTCGGTCTCGGCGGATTCTTCTAGTCCCCCGCTTTCAAGGATCACGATGTCTTTCTTTGATCCGTCAAGTCCGCGCGCAACAGAAAGGCCCGCCGGGCCGCCCCCCACGATCAGAACGTCGCAGACGTCCTTGTGTTGCTCACCGTACTCCGCAAGATCCATGATCCGCACACGGGCGTTACTGTTTGCAGGGCCACTGGCCGGACGAGAATCCGCTAACTGAGAGTGATCTTGGCCGTGCATCAGCCGCGCCGCACGTGGTCTTGGCCCACCTGAACGAAATCAAGTGCGGTATCACGGATCTCCCTGTCCCGACCACGCAGCGCAATATTTTTGCGGAGCTTTTGAAGCCGCCGCCCGGTTCGTCGTGCCGTCAAGACCACCTTATCAGACAACGACGTGGGCTCCGCTCGCTGCATCGGAATCGAACTTGGTGAGAACCGTTCGATAACAGGAGACGGAAAGACCGCATAAATCGGCAGGCCCGTTTTCCAGAACTGATCTAGAGCGAGATCGACCGGTGTATCCACTGTCCGGCAAGTCGCCGCCAGCCTTTGTGCGCCAGCCTTGGAAACGATATAGGCTTGCGCCCCGCAAGGGCTCGACGCGTACCGGATTACCGCTCGATCGAAAAAGAAGCTCAATTGACGCGAGCGCGCGGCGTACATACCGAACAGTCTCATATAATGCATCTCATGCTCTGCGCAGAAGTCCAGCATCGGCCCAAGCGGAAAGGCCGTGTCGAAAATCACGTCATCCTCGAACACCAATAGATAATCGCTGTCGCTTTCATTCAGAAATTTGGTGATGACAGTGTAATGGCTGGACCAGACCGCCAGCTGCTGCTGCGACAAGACACGCCCGAAGGTGCGCTGGGTAACAGTTTCGTCGTAAGACAGGTCGGGATGCTTCAGATGGGTATGAGCATCGAAGAAAGACCAATCATGGGGCAACTCGCTGAACTGCCGCTCGATCGCGCGTCTGCGTTCCGTCGCCGTCGAGAGGCTGATAACGACGATGTCGATGCTTCGTGTCGCGCAAAGCGTCTCCGTTGCCAGAGGCCCAATTTTTTCGGCATGTTGATGCGAATGATCCAAACTCATTCAGCCGGCAGTGCCGAGGCCAGCGATCTGGGCTTCGCCACAGTGCGGCGCAAAACCGACTGGCGCATCTTTAAGACTGGCAGCGGTTATTGCGGGCCAAGGAAGACCCGACACGTTCGCGCAAGGATATCGAGCGTGTGATCATAGTCTTCGATCCGATGATCGATCTCGCGGTTTGCCCATTGATACGGGTTCATCCGCGGATGAAACGAGCGTTTTGACAGGATCGCACCCCAGTTGGTGAAAACATGCCGGTCGGTGTCTAGCAACCGCTCGACCCCGCGCATTTCGGCAAAGGACTTGGCTTCTTCGGGATCGTCAAACAGCACGGTCAGACCCATGGCATTTGCTGGGTCGTTGTGCGGCGAAATCCGGCAGCCAGCGGCATCATCGAAAGTCCGGGACATCAGCTTGCATCGGGACCGTAGCCGCGCCAGCAATGGATCCAGTCGCTTGAGCTGGCAATGAAGAACTGCGCCCGTCAATTCCGACACCCTGAAGTTCATGCATGAAAACGGTGGCTCGTCGGTCTGTCCATGACTACGAATAAAGTTTCCAGGATCATGATACATCCGCGCACGGGTGTGGAGACGGTCGTTGTTGGTCAGGACGGCACCGCCCTCGCCAGAGGTCATGTTCTTGAAGTGATTGAAGCTAAACGCCCCTATATCGCCAATGGTCCCGACCCTGCGGCCCTTGTAAGACACGCCGACGGCTTGGCAGGCATCCTCGACCACTAGAAGATCGTGTCGGCGGGCGATGTCCATGATTTGGTCCATATCACAGACCAAATTCAGCATGTGAACCGGCATTATCGCCTTGGTGTATGGGGTGATCTTACGCTCAATATCGGCCAGATCCATCGTCAGACTTTCATTGATGTTGACGAGGATCGGAACGGCCCCAACAGCCAGCGGTGCGATTGCCGTCGAGACCCATGTGTATGCTGGGACAAGTACTTCATCTCCAGGGCCGACACCGGCGGCAGCGAGTGCCGCGACAAGCGCATTCGTGCCACTGTTGACCGTCAGTGCATGTCGAACGTCCATCTTCTGCGCAAGTTCCGCCTCGAAACGGGCCGTATAGCCCTTGTCCCCACGCGCATATCTTTGCAGCTGGCCGTTGGCCAGAACTCGTCCCAACGCAGCAAATTCTCGAATCCCAACTTTTGGCATTTGATCAACGCTCCCTTTTAGAAAATCGTATCGTTTCACAAATAAATAAAATAAATCGCACCCTTCGCCTGCTCCCAAGCCTCCGAAAGGTGTATGCTAATTAGGTAATTTCGATACCCGACAAGCGCGGCTATTTTTAATTAGTATTATATTCTTTTCGTATCATGGTTTCCCATGTTGTCAATTTATTCCTAGAAAGCGGGAAATATCGGAAACAATGATGATGTTCGCCTCCGATTAAACAAGAAAGGAGCAATTTTTTCAAGCAAGGTATATTCACTAGGTCTTGTCAGACCAAATCGGCTTGTGTCGGGCGGGGCGGTCTCATTGCGTCGGATCAAGACAAAACGTGACCCGCTCAAAGCCTGTCACATCAGTCCCGAGATCATCAACCTCGCAGTTAAGATCTATGTTCGCTGTTGAGATCCGGTGAAACTGGGTCAAACTGAAGAGTGAATACGGTCCGACCGCCTCACCCTGAGCATTTCGACCGCACGGCATTTCGTCTCTCGGGCATCTTGGACGTGTTGCACTTCATGTCGCGCACCGTGCATTACGACAAAAGACCCTACAGAATGCGCAACCGGATCGAGAGATTGTTTTGCAGGTTGAAGGATCGGCGGCGCGGAGCAACCCGCTACGACAGATGTTCCAAGGCCGTTCTCTCAGCCATTACCCTCGCAGCAACCGTCATATTCTAGTTCTGTGTCCAGAGCCTTGTGCAGGGATTAGTCTAACCATCAGCCTACTCATTGGCGTGAGTGTAATACCAAAACAATCAGTAACAGACAGAAGTAGTCAATTCCCATAATATTGCGCCTGCTAGAATTTCTTGTATTTTATGTTATAGAGGTCCATTCATTCATCCCTGATGATACTCCTCACGATGGATTAAAATAAGTGACTGGGTTGGCATTGCCTAAATGATGCTGTGATCTCTGTAATAGAAGTTTGCTGGCTCAAGGCTAGGAGGTAGTACCATTTCCCGCATTACCCTTCGCACACCCGAACTGAGTGAATGCACAGCGCTGTCTGCTTTGTGCCTGCGATCTAAAGCACATTGGGGCTACGACGCGGGCTTCATGGCAGCTTGCGTACCCGTGTTGACCATCACCGAAGCGGACTTGGCGCGCATGATGTGGCGGGTCGCGGGAACCTCAGGCGCACCCTTAGGCGTCGCTGCGATCCGTTTTGAGGGGACCACTGCACATCTCGACAAGCTGTTCGTGGATCCAGATGCGATGGGCCTCGGCGCAGGCGGGGCCTTGATGCGCTGGGCTGTGGAGGCCGCGCGTATGGCAGGAGCGGCGCGGATACAGGTCGAGAGTGACCCGCAAGCCGCGCCGTTTTACGCGCATTACGGTGCAGTGCAGGTTGGCGAGGTGCCGTCGGAGGCGATTGTAGGCCGCGTGCTGCCGTTAATGGAAATCACGCTTTAACAGCGCAGTCTAAAGCGATCCCTCAAACAACCGCATCATCTGCCCTTCAAACACGTCGCGCCGCTCAGGCGTCTCCATCATCAGCTCATGGCGCGCGCCCGCGATCTCCAGTAACTCGCCCTTCGGCCAAAGCGCCATGCGTTGCCGGATTGCGGTTTTTGACACTATGCTTTCCGCGCTGCCGAACCCGGTTAGCACGGGCAAATCGCGCGGGGCGTGTCGGAGCAGCGCCCGACATTCCGCGACAGCCTCGCGCACCCAATGCACGCTGGGGCCCGCCAAACGCAATCCCGGCACATCGACCACTTGGCGCACCATGTAGTCCCATGCGCCCTGGTCATTGGTCAGGTTGTTGTCTTCAAACGTATTCTCCAACAAATACCCGCGCACAGACGTTGTCGGCGCGCGCATCTGGCCTTGCCCAAAGGTGTCGAGGACGAATGTCAGCGCCTCGTTGATCGGCTTTTGCAGCGCAGGCATCGCAATGCCCCACATCGGTGCCGAAAATGCCGCGGCGTTTACGTCGATCCCGTCGAGCACCGCGCGTAGGCCAATCGCGCCGCCCATCGAATGTCCGATCAGCATATAGGGGCCGGGCAGCGTATGTTTCACGACCTCAAGCAGCGCAGCTACATCACGCTGATAATCGCTAAACCGCCCGACATGCCCGATCAGCGGATCATCGATCAAACGGTCCGCCAAACCTTGCCCGCGCCAATCAATCGACGCGCTGGCCCAGCCTGCCGCAGCTAACCGTCCAGCAACGCGGCCATATTTTTCGACAATCTCGGTGCGCCCCGGAAATACCAGAACCGTTCCGGTTGCGCCCTCAACAGGTGTTATGGCCACCCGAACCCGCACCCCGTCTGAGGCCTGCGCCCAAACCGCATGTGTCTGAGCCGGCGCGTCGGCCAGCTCAGTATGATAGGGGGCTGCTTTCATGCCTAGCTCAGCGCGCCGCCGAGGCGCATGGCCTGGCCCATATCGCCATCGAGCTTCAACTTGCCGGTCATAAACGCCGACGTTGCGTTTACATCGCCGGACATGATGCCCTCGAAGGTTTCAACCGAGGCCGTTAGCGTGCATGCCGCTTCCTCGTCGCCCGCGCGCACGCCAGTATCGTCGAGCATGATCGCGCCTTCGTCTTCGATGACAAACTTCACCGACCCATCAAATTCACCGACTTTTGCCGCCAATAACTCAACCGCTTTATCAATAACTGCGCTCATGCCTCAAAACTCCTTAGCTTGTGATCTCGCAGGGACTCGCCTTCGCCTGCATTCGCGTTACACTTAGGCTATGAAGCGGTTTGTAACAGCCCCCCTCAACAGTGTCGTCACGGCACTTTTTTTCAGCATCGCGGCAGGTCCCCTTGCGGCCCAGTCGCAGGACACGCAAATTGATGCGTTGCTTGAACGTCTCGCGACGCCCGAGCTTGCCGAGTGGGAGACGATAGAGCGTCAACTTGGCCGGCTTTGGTCGCAAAGCGGCTCGCCGGCGATGGACCTGCTGCTCAAGCGCGGGCGCGACGCACTTGAGGCGCAAGAGTTCGTGGCTGCGATTGACCACCTGACCGCGTTGACGGACCATGCGCCCGAGTTTGCCGAAGGCTGGAACGCGCGCGCCACGGCGTTTTTCGCTAATGATCAATACGGGCCTGCGCTGGCAGATGTAGAGCGTGTTCTGGCGCTAGAGCCACGTCATTTCAATGCGCTGCAAGGCCTCGGGCTGATCATGCAGGAGCTGGGCCAATCCGATCTCGCCCTGCGTGCGTTTGAGATGGCATTGGCTATACATCCCAACGACCCCGACCTAAAACAGATGCTGGAACGACTGGACGCAGAGGCGGGCGACGTGGACATCTGATCCACGCGTTTTCGGGGGCAAGACAATGGCAGGCAGCATCGGCGCAGGTTTGGCGCCCGGTCGGATCGTCGCGGTCCTCGGCCCTACCAACACAGGTAAAACCCATTACGCACTAGAGCGTATGCTGGCACACCGTACCGGCGTGATCGGCCTGCCGCTGCGGTTGCTGGCGCGCGAGGTCTATGACAAAATCGTTGCAGCGCGCGGCCCGTCCGTTGTGGCCCTGATCACGGGGGAGGAACGGATCATACCTGAGCGCGTCCAATACTGGGTCGCCACGGTTGAGGCGATGCCAACAGATATCGGCGCGGATTTCTTGGCGGTGGACGAGATCCAGTTATGCGCCGATCCCGAGCGCGGCCACGTCTTCACCGACAGGTTGCTGCATGCGCGCGGTCAGCACGAAACGCTGTTTCTTGGGGCCGACACGATGCGCAGCGCCATTGCCGCACTTGTGCCCAAAGCACAGTTCCTGCGGCGCGAGCGGTTTTCTGATCTGACCTACACAGGCTCTAAAAAGATTAGCCGCATGAAGCCGCGCAGCGCCATTGTTGGGTTTTCCGTCGATCAGGTTTACTCAATCGCTGAATTGATCCGGCGGCAACGCGGTGGTTGCGCAGTTGTCATGGGCGCGCTCAGTCCGCGCACCCGCAATGCGCAGGTGGAGCTTTATCAAAACGGCGATGTCGATTTCCTTGTGTCCACCGATGCGATTGGAATGGGCCTGAACCTCGACGTCAGCCATGTTGCCTTTTCTGCGACCTCCAAATTCGACGGACGGCGTATTCGCTCATTGGCTGCAAATGAGTTGGCCCAGATCGCAGGCCGCGCCGGGCGCTATCAAACACCGGGTACGTTTGGCGTGACTGGCGAGGCTGGCTTGATCGACGACGAGACAGTCAAAGCTATCGAGGAAAGTCGCTTCGCCCCGATCAAGCGCCTGCAATGGCGCAACGAAAAGCTGCGCTTTGGATCGGCCGCACATCTGCTGGCATCGCTCGAAACCCCGCCTGATCCAGATAGCACCCGATCGGAATGGCTTGTCCGCGCCCGTGAGGCCGACGACCAACTTGCCTTCAAAACAGTGTCTGATGAACCCGAGGTCGCAGCACGCCTGAGCAACCCGCGCGACGTGCAATTGCTGTGGGACGTCTGCCGCATTCCCGACTTCAGGGGCATCTCGGCGGGTGACCATGCGGACATGCTGACCCAGATTTACGGCTTTATGCACGACGCTGGCCGAGTGCCTCAGGGCTGGTTTGCCACACAAGTGGGTCGGATTGACCGTACCGACGGCAATATCGACACATTGTCGAAACGTCTGGCCTATATTCGAACGTGGACGTATGTCGCGCAACGGAACGGCTGGATTGAGGATGAAAGCCATTGGCGCGGCGAAACCCGCGCTGTAGAAGACCGGCTGTCAGATGCGCTACACACTTGTCTGACGGAAAAATTTGTCGACCGGCGCACGAGTGTGCTTATGCGGCGGTTGAAGCAGAAGGAGAGCCTTGTGGCCGAGGTTAATGATAACGGTGAAGTGAAGGTAGAGGGCGAGCTGATTGGCAAGCTCGATGGGTTCCGCTTCCGCCCAGAGAAATCCGCAAGCCCCGAGGAAGAGAAGGCGCTACGTGCCGCTTCCGTCGCGGCCCTTGCGCCCGAGTTTCATTTGCGCGCGGATCGGTTCTATAACGCGCCCGATACCGAGATCGACTATACCGAGCAGGGCGGCCTCATGTGGGGCGACCGCGCGGTTGGGAAGTTGGTCAAAGGTGCCGACGCGCTCAAGCCCCAGGTCCACGCATTTGTGGATGACGAGGCAGGCGCAGACGTGACCCAAAAGGTCCAACGCCGCTTGCAGCATTTCATCGACCGCAAGATCGCGGCCCTGTTTGAGCCACTGATGGCGATGAGCCGCGATGAGGCCCTCACGGGTCTCGCACGCGGCTTTGCGTTCCAGCTGGTTGAGGCAATGGGCGTAATCCCGCGCGAGAAGGTTGCGGCGGATGTCAAAGCGCTCGACCAAGACGCACGCGGCGCGCTGCGCAAGCACGGCATTCGCTTTGGTCAGTTCACGATCTTCCTGCCGCTGCTGTTGAAGCCTGCGCCGACACGTTTGCGGCTGGTGCTTTGGTCGCTCGATCAAGGCTTCGATTTTTTCCCCGAGTCGCCCCCGCCGGGTCTTGTGACGATTCCCGTGATCGACGGTATCGACACGTCCAACTATACCCAGTCGGGCTACCGCGCTGCGGGCACCCGCGCGATCCGCATCGATATGCTAGAGCGCTTAGCAGACATGCTGCGCGGCGCTGACACCCGCGGCGGCTTTGAGGCAACGCCTGATATGTTGTCGATCACGGGCATGACGCTGGAGCAGTTCTCAGATCTGATGGCGGGCCTCGGCTACGCCGCCGAGAAGGCCGAGCGCGAGAAGGTCAAAGTGGTTGAGAAGCCCAAGATCGAGGTGACTGCCGAGGAAATCGCCGCCGAGGCCGCTGCCGCAACCGAGGCGGCGCTGGCGAAAGTGAAGGCTGAAGCCGAAGCCGCCGCAGCACCCGAGGTTGAGCCAGAGACAGAGACAACGGAAACGGCTGCCGAGGGCGAAGCTGTATCCGAGCAACCCCCAGCCGAACCCGTTGAGATGGAGGTGTTCTACACTTTCAAATGGGCCCCCAAGCCCCGCCATCCAGCGCGCGCGCGTCCCCAGCAGGGTGATGCAAAACGTGCTGAAGGCGAGGGTGGCAACCGTGACCGCAAAGGCGGCGGCGTTGGTGGTCCCAAAGGCAAAGGGCGCGGCGAGGGCGGCAAAGGCGGTCCACGCGGTAAGGGCCCTAAGCCCGGCAACGATGGCCCCCGCAAGTTCGAGGCCCGTCCGCCACGGCATGAAAAGCCCATCGATCCCGATAACCCTTTCGCGCAAGCGCTTATGGGATTGAAG
The DNA here is from genome assembly GCA_034111085.1 of Dinoroseobacter sp. Taxonomy (GTDB): domain Bacteria; phylum Pseudomonadota; class Alphaproteobacteria; order Rhodobacterales; family Rhodobacteraceae; genus Dinoroseobacter. Next base: position 33,661 of record JAWUXZ010000010.1, on the reverse strand, counting down.
GATAAGATCTGACCGAAGCCCCGAAACTCCCCACCCAACGCCTCGACAAATGGCTGTGGATGGCGCGGTTCTTTAAGACCCGTAGCCTTGCCGCCAAGCTTGTCTCTGGCGGCGGGGTGCGGTTGAACGGGGCGCGGGTGTCGAAGACCTCCACTGCAATCAAGCAGGGCGACACGCTGACCTTTTTGCAGGGGCGTCAGGTGCGCGTGGTGCAGTTGAACGGTATCGCAAAGCGGCGCGGTCCGGCCCCCGAGGCGCAAACGCTCTACGCTGACCTTAGCCCTGCGCCTGATGGCCCGCCGCCACCGCGTGTGGGCGCGCGTCCAACCAAAAAAGACCGACGTAATATGGACGCGTTGCGCGACGATCCTGAGGGCTAGGGCGCTGTTTCAGGATGCCTTGAGAAATGTCAATCTGAGTTGACACATTGCGGGGCCACGGCGTCGCACCCATCTTGCGCCGTCGTCCGCTGTGGCGTAGGCAAACCGAAATCACCGACCAAGACTGAGTTCCGCCTATGACCTTTGTTGTCACCGACAACTGCATTGCCTGCAAGTACACCGATTGCGTTGAAGTTTGCCCCGTGGATTGCTTCTACGAGGGTGAAAACATGCTGGTGATTCACCCCGATGAATGTATCGATTGCGGGGTGTGCGAGCCTGAGTGCCCCGCCGACGCGATCCGTCCTGATACCGAGCCAGAGATGGAAAAGTGGGTTGAGTTCAACCGCAAGTATTCCGAAGCTTGGCCGGTGATCATCACCAAGAAAGACCCGCTGCCCGATGCTGAAGAGCGTGACGGTGAGGGGGGCAAATTGGAGAAGCTTTTCTCTGAAGTGCCGGGCGAGGGCGGCTAAGTGCTGCGGTGCAGAATCGCGTACCAAGTGATTCGCCAGAATCGGGTCCCAAAGCGGCGCAGGCACGGCTGAAATCGGGCATTGTAGTCCTTGCGAACCCCTTTCCTGCAAGGGCTAGGTGCATTGTGTAAGCCTTGGCGCTTTCGCAAACCCCGTTTTTTTGATATACTCTTACAACACAATGACGGAGACGCGCGCTCCGGACGACGCTTCCAGCGCGCCCGGTTTCTGTTTCGAGACATAATTAGCCTCTTGGTCGGTCGCCGTTCGCGACCGGGTTTGAGGCTTCGCCTCGTGTGCAGATACGCCGTCGCCCCGAACAGGAGAACTACGCATGAGCAAGGCCAAGACCCACGAATTCCGCCCGAACGATTTTGTTGTCTACCCAGCGCACGGTGTGGGCAAAGTCGTATCTGTTGAAGAGCAGGAAGTCGCAGGTATGAACTTGGAGCTGTTCGTCATCTCGTTCGAGAAGGACAAGATGATCCTTCGCGTGCCGACCAATAAGGCCACCGAAGTGGGCATGCGCGGGCTGTCGAGCCCGGAGATTGTCGCCAAGGCGATGCACACCCTCAAAGGCAAAGCACGCGTGAAGCGGGCGATGTGGTCGCGCCGCGCCCAAGAATACGAGCAAAAGATCAACTCCGGCGATTTGATCTCGATCGCGGAAGTGGTGCGCGACCTGCACCGCGCCGACGACCAGCGCGAGCAAAGCTATTCCGAGCGTCAGCTTTATGAAGCTGCACTTGAGCGTTTGACCCGTGAGATCGCAGCCGTGAAAGACATGGATGAAATGGGCGCGCAGAAGCATATCGACGACGTGTTGGTCAGCCGCGTGGCTGCCGCCTAGCCTTTAACAAGAGACGACCTCGTGTACTTGGCCGTCCCTTCGGGGGCGGCCTTTTTTGTTGCCTGAACGCGCAATGCCCCCGACAGTGATCGGACCCCAGCCAGAGAGTGCGCGCCATGGCCCTGCAAACGCCCCAAACCCGCCCCAACGTTATTTTGATCCTCGCCGACGATCTGGGCTTTGCCGATCTCGGCTGCACCGGCTCGGAAATCCGCACGCCCCATATCGACGCAATGGCCCAAAGTGGCCTGTTGATGACTGCGATGTACAATTGCGCGCGCTGCTGTCCGACCCGCGCGTCCTTGCTGACGGGGCTCTATCCGCACAGTGCTGGCGTCGGCCATATGGGCGCAAATCTCGGCACGCCCGCTTATCAAGGTTTTTTGCGCAACGACGGCGCGACCATCGCCGAGCATCTGCGCGCCTCAGGCTATGCCACTTACATGAGCGGCAAATGGCACGTCGCAGGTGACTTCATGGCCCGCGAGGTCGACAGTTGGCGGGTGGGCGATGTGGATCATCCAACGCCCCGCCAAAGGGGCTTTGATAAGTTTTATGGCATCGTCGACGGTGTCACGCATTTCTTCTCGCCGCATTACATGCTCGAGGATGACAGCCGCGTCGATGTCTTCCCCGACGACTTCTATTTCACTGATGCGATTACCGACAAAGCCATTGCTATGATTGAGGGCACGCCCGAAGAAATGCCATTCTTCCTCTACCTCGCGCACACCGCCCCGCATTGGCCGCTGCACGCACATCCCGAAGATATAGCGCGTTATGACGGCGTCTATAACAAGGGCTGGGACGCCACCCGGACGGCGCGGCACGAGGCGATGAACGCTAAGGGCCTGTTCCAAACCAACTGGGATATCTCGCCGCGCGACCGCGATGTGCGCCCTTGGGAGGCCGAGGAGAATACCGATTGGGAAGCCCGCAAGATGGCGACATATGCGGCGATGGTGGACAGAATGGACCAATCCATCGGGACGCTGATTGCGGCTTTGAAGCGCCTCGACCAATACGACAATACGCTAATCTTGTTCTTGTCGGACAACGGCGGCTGCGCCGAGTTCATGGCCGAGGATGGCTGGGCCAAGTTCTTCCCCGACCGCACCCATGATGGTCGCCAGATCGAAATGGGCAACCGCCCGGACGTGATGCCCGGCGGCGCGCTAACATACCAAAGCTACGATAAGCCTTGGGCGAATGTGTCGAACGCGCCGTTTCGCTTGTTCAAGCATTACGTTCACGAGGGCGGGATCTCGACGCCCTTGGTGGCCCATTGGCCCGCCGGGCTAGCCGCGCGCGGCACGGTTCATACGCCAACCCATGTGGTCGATCTGCTGCCCACAATCCTTGCGGTCACGGGCGCGGCCTACCTGTCCGAGCTAGGCGGCGAGGCGATCCAACCCTGCCAAGGCCTGTCGTTCGCTGGGCTGTTCGCGGGGGCCGATTGGAAGCGCGAGGCCCCGATATTCTTCGAGCACGAAGGCAACGCTGCCATCCGCGCGGGCCAGTTCAAGTTGGTGCGCCAGTTCGTGCAGGATTGGGAGCTCTATGATATGGAACGCGACCGGACCGAGCTGCACGATCTGGCCGGTTCAAATGCGCCGCTCGAGGCAGAATTGCTGAAACACTACGAGGATTGGGCGGCAAAGCAGGGCGTGCTCGATTGGAAGGTGGCGCTGCCTCGGTTGCTAGAGGCGTGGCAAATCGGAAGTGCGCAGGGTTAAACCCCGACCGTCAGCACCATCAACACCGCTATCTCGGCCATCTGCTGCGACGCCCCCAGAATATCCCCGGTTTGCCCGCCGATCCGCGCCTTGGCGATCCGCATTACTCCCAGTGTCACCGCAATCGCGAGCAGTGCCGCAGGAACTGCCGCCAATCCGATTAGCCCCAGCGCACCGATCCCGGCCATGATCCAAGCCAGTCCCAGCGTCGTCACGCCCGGCTGTCCGACGCTCGCCGACAATCCGTTTTCGCGCGCAGGGCTGAGCAGCGTCATCACCGTTACAATCGACGCGCGGCTGATCAGGGCGGCCGCCAACACGCCCGCGATCAAGGCCCAAACCCCCAGCGAGGCGAGAAGCGCCAGCGCCATCACCCGCAAGATCAATCCAAGCGCCAACGCGATCACGCCATACGCACCGATATGGCTGTCTTTCATGATCTCCAACCGTCGAGCAGGCTCCCACCCGCCCCAAAGACCGTCGGCGCTGTCGGCCAAGCCGTCTTCGTGCATGCCACCCGTCAGCATAACTTGCGCCGCGACCACCAGCACCGCGACCGGGCCGGGGGATACGCCTAGGATCAGGGCCACCGCACCAATCAGCGCGGCAATCGCCCCGACAACCAACCCAACAAGCGGAAACGCCCACGCACAGGCCGCCCCGCGGCGAGCGGCCACTTGCAAATCTGCGCCAAATGGCAGGCGGCTGAGCAGGCCCAAAGCAATGCGGGGGTCGCGCGGATCAAGGAAGCGGTCGGAAACGGGCATGAAATTGGTCCAATATGTCGCAAGACGAATACCTCTAATGCGGTAAACATCCGCGTACTGAAACGCAACGAAAGCTATGCCCGATGAGTTCTGCTCCGACCAGTTTTGAGGCCCTCCGATCCGCGCTTGCGAGCGCGCCCAACCCCGATGCAAGCGCTATCGCAGGCGCGCATGCACGCAATGATACGCTGACCAAACCCCCCGGCGCATTGGGGCGGCTGGAGGAGTTGTCGATCTGGCTGGCAGGCTGGCAGGGCAAGGCAATCCCGACGCTGGACAACGTCCAAGTTCTTGTATTTGCTGGCAATCACGGTGTCGCGGCCCAAGGCGTGTCGGCTTTTCCGGCTGAAGTGACCGCGCAGATGGTGATGAACTTCGAGCATGGCGGTGCCGCCATCAACCAACTCGCCAAGGCTTTCGGCGCCAAGTTCGAAGTCTACGCGCTCGAGCTGGACCGTCCCACTGGCGATTTCACCCAGACCGAGGCCATGAGCGTCGAAGATTGCCTTGCCGCCATTGCTGTGGGCTGGAACGCGCTGGACCCGGAGGCGGACCTGATGCTGACAGGCGAGATGGGCATCGCCAACACGACCTCGGCTGCGGCCATCGCCTGTGCGCTTTACGGTGGCACCGCTTCGGATTGGGTTGGGCGCGGCACGGGCGTTGATGACGCCGGATTGGGGCGCAAGGCCGATGCTGTGAAGCGCGGTTTGGCGCGCCATCCCGCTGCGAGCCTTGATCCGCTGGTCGCACTTGCCACTTTGGGTGGGCGCGAGATTGCAGCGATGTTGGGTGCGATGGCCCATGCACGGGTCGCAGGTGTGCCAATGCTGATCGACGGGTTCATCGCCTCGTCTGCCGCTGCTGTGCTCGGCAAAGCGGTGCCCGGCGCACTGGATCATGCGGTCGCGGCACATGTGTCTGACGAGGCGGGCCATGCCGCTTTGCTGTCGCGGATGGGCAAAAAGCCGTTGCTGGATTTGGGGTTGCGCCTCGGCGAAGGCTCGGGCGCGGCGCTGGCACTTGGTATCTTGAAGGGCGCAGTCGCGTGTCATAGCGGCATGGCAAGTTTTGCCGATGCGGGTGTGTCTGAAGGCTAGCGCGCGCTACGCAGCGCCGTGGTAAGTGCGTCGATCTCGGCGTCATTGTTATAGTCATGGGCAGCTATGCGCATGGGAACATGGTTCGCGGGCCCTGCCGAAAGGTGGGGCTCGTCACGTTTTGGGTTTGCGAATTTCACGAGGATGCCAGCGGCGGCCAGCGCATCTTGCACCGCATCTGCGCGCGCGCTCGGGATCGCCAAGCACAGCGCGCCGGTCTCAGGGGCCGCTCCACTCCAAGTTCCCAAACCTATCTCTTGCGCTGCCAGCCATGCCCGGTCGCGTAACGCCAAGCACAGCCCGGCCTCGCCAAGTGCCACGCCCAATCCCAACTGCAATGCCACATTGCCGTCGTTTGGGCGAAACTCGGCCATCGGCACGACCGCCTCCACCGAATGCGAGCGCCACGCCAAGGCCGTCGTCCTCGGTCCACGCAGCCATTTTCGGCAGGTTCCAACCAGCACATCGGCCCCGAGCGTGCCAACATCGACCTTAACCTGTCCCAAGGCCTGCGCCGCATCGACAATCAAGCGGCAGCCGTCCGGGCGCGCAAACGCACCAAGCGCCTCAACCGGGATCCGTGCGCCGGTGATGCTGCTGACCAGCGGTGCCATGATGGCGGCGACATCTTCGGTGATCGCCGCGCGCCAGCCCTCAGCGGTCAAGTCGCCAGCCTCAAGATGGGGCAATACCTTTACGACCGCGCCGAGCCTTTCCAAGACCCGCAGGTTGTCGCCCCATTCCTGAGGTGCCACCAAAACCGTCTGCCCTGATTTCACCACCCCCGGCAGCAGGCCCGCCAAGGTTGCGGTTGTCGTCGAGCTTAGCGCCACATCTTCCACCGGCGCCCCGATAAACTGCGCTGCAGCCTCGTAGACCTGCGCTATCGCGTCCTGCGCCTGTTCAGCCGCCGCGAACGGCCCGATCTCGCATTCCAAATCCAGATGCGCGCGCACTCGCTTCAAGGTCGTGCGCGATGGCAATCCGTGGCTGGCCGCGTTCAGATAAATCCGGCTCATGTTTGAGGTTTTGGTTTTGGCGTGGCGCGCGGAAGATCCGACAACGTCCGCTCGACGCGTGCCTCATCGGATTCTGGCTCGCCGTCATCGAGCACCGTCACCAACGCCGTTTCAAACGCGTTGTTTAACTCGCGCGCGCGCTCCATATACGCCTCATTCTGGGCCACGGGCACGCCGGGTTTCCACAATTCCGCCAATTCCAGCAGCGCATGGCGGTCGTGCTTCCAGAACGCTTCAGCCTGATTTGCGGCCTCGTAATCGCTCAGCCCCATGCCTTCGAGCACATAGCGCCCGGCCCGGACTGAGCTGTCGAATGCCTCGCGCACAATCTTGTTGGCCCCTGCGTCGTAAAGCTCGTAGGCATGCACGCGGTCATTGGCGCGCGCGATGATGTGCAGGTCCGCGCGTTCGCGACGGGCATGGCGCACAAGGTGCAGCGCCGCCTTGCGGTCGTCCAGCGCCACCACCAAAATTTTCGCGGTCTTCAGCCCTGCGGCATGCAGCAATTCAGGTCGCGTCGGATCGCCGTAGAATCCTTTAAAGCCAAAGCTGCGCATCAATTCGATAGTGGAAAGGTCGTGATCCAGCACTGTCGTTTTGAAGCCCGAGACTTGCACAAGCCGGTTCACCATCTGCCCAAAGCGTCCAATGCCTGCAATGATGATGGGTTGTTGTTCGTCAATTGCGTCTGGGTCTGGTGTTTCGCCCGCGTCGTTGATCCGGGCGGCGAGGCGCTCATAGGTGATGAACAGCAACGGTGTGAACAGCATCGACAGCGCGATCACCAGCAACAAGGTCTGGCTTAGCCCAATCGGCAGTACATTGGTGTTGACCGAGAAACTGACCAGCACGAACCCAAACTCGCCCGCCTGTGCGAGGCTTAGTGTAAACAACCAGCGGTCGCGTCCCCTGATCTTGAACACGAGCGCCAAGCCAAACAAGATCGTGCCTTTGATCGCAATCAGTCCCAGCGCCAGCGATAGCATCGTGATCGGTGCTGCAAAGAACGCGTTAAAGTCGATGCCAGCGCCCACGGTGATAAAGAATAAACCCAGCAGCAGGCCTTTGAACGGCGCGACGTCTGCCTCGATCTCGTGGCGGAACTCCGAGTTGGCTAGAACGACACCAGCCAAGAACGCCCCTAGCGCAGGCGATAGTCCCACCAGCAACATCAGCGAGGCAACGCCCACGACAAACAGCAACGAGACGGCAGTGTTCATCTCGCGCAGCCCCGCCTTGTTGACGAAGTTGAACACCGGACGCGTCAGATAATGGCCACCTAGAATGATTGCGGCAATTGCGGCGATCGTAACCAGCGTCAGACCCCAGCCGGGCAGGTTTTGCAGGACGTGAAGTAGCTCCGGGCCATGAGTGCCGGTGCCATCTGCAACTGGCCTCTGAATGGATCCGTCCGGTGAAATGCTCGACACCGCAGGCAGGGCCAGAAGCGGCAAGAATGCAAGCATCGGGATAACCGCGATGTCTTGGGTCAGCAGGACCGAGAACGAAGATCGTCCACCCGGGGTGCTCATCAGGTTCTTCTCGGTCAAGGTTTGCAGGACGATAGCCGTCGATGACAGCGCCATCACCATGCCCACGGCCAGCGAGATACTGAACGTATAATCGAGCATCATCATTGCGCTCGTGACCGCCGCCATGGTCAGACCGACCTGCGCGCCGCCTAGCCCCAAAAGGCGGTCGCGCATGTCCCACAGGGCGCGCGGCTCCAGCTCCAGCCCGATCAGGAACAACATCATCACAATGCCAAACTCGGCAAAATGCTGCAATTCCGCGACCTCATGGCCCACAAGCCCCAGCACTGGTCCGATCAAAATCCCCGCCCCCAGATAGCCAATCACCGATCCCAGCCCAAAGCGCATCGCCAGCGGCACCGCGATCACGGCGGCGAGTAGGAAGATCGTGGCTTGCATCAGGAATTCGGGCATCGGGGCAGGGGCCTTTTTGCGGGGTCTAAACAGGCAGGGGTGCGTCAGCTTTCAGTTGGTCCATGACAATCTGACTCTGGACCCGCGCGATCCCAGGATGGGGCAAAAGCACGTTCTGGATCAAATCATTCAACGCGGCGAGGTCGGGGGTATACACCCGCAACAAATAATCAGCGTCGCCAGTTAGGGTCCAAACGCTGGTGATCGCGGCTTGCGCCTCCACCAACCGTTTGAATGCGGCCGAGGCGTCCGAGCCATGGCGCGCCATCTGCACCTGGACGAAGGCTTGCACGGCTAGTCCAAGGCGGTCTGGGCGAAGGCGGGCGGCATATCCGGTGATATAGCCCTCGGTCTCTAGGCGCTGGCGGCGACGGCCTGCTTGGCTGGACGACAGGTTCAACGCCTCGCCCAATTCCTGCGCGGTTAAATGGGCGTCGCGCTGCAGTGCTGCCAGCAAGCGGCTGTCGATTGAGTCGAGGGGCATATGGCGATCATGCGCAATTTGCGCGCAAAAATCTACATATACGTTAAAATTACGCGTATTTTTCTAATTTTATGACAAATTACGCGCAATCACCGCAAAACATGAGCGCTATGCTTAGGAAACACGCACGCACACCCCCTTTATCTGCGCAGGAGAGTTTCCCATGGGTCCATTCCCCCACGACGCCCCGAAAGCCACGACCAGCCCTTCGAACCCTGCAGGCACCGACGGGTTCGAGTTTGTCGAGTTCGCCTCCGAGACCCCTGATGATTTGCGCGCGCTGTTCACCCGCATGGGCTACATCCACACCGCGACCCACAAATCCAAGGCAGTTGAGCTTTGGCAGCAGGGCGATATCACCTACGTCCTGAACGCCGAGCCTGCCAGCTACGCTATGCGCTTTGTGGCCGAGCATGGCCCCTGCGCGCCCTCCATGGCGTGGCGGGTGGTCGATGCGCAGCACGCGTTTGACTATGCAGTTTCCAAAGGGGCAGAGCCTTATGAGGGCGATGACAAGACGCTGGACTGGCCCGCGATCAAGGGCATTGGCGGCTCGCTGATCTATTTCACCGACCAGTATTACGAGGCGAACCCCTACAACGTCGACTTCAATTGGATTGCCAGCGCGCATCCCGAAGGCGTTGGCTTTCACTACCTCGATCACCTCACCCACAACGTCCACAAGGGCAATATGGATCTTTGGTTCCGGTTTTACTGCGACCTGTTCAACTTCCGCGAAATCCGCTTTTTTGATATCGCGGGCAAGTTCACCGGACTGCTCAGCCGCGCGCTAACTTCGCCCTGCGGTCGCATCCGCATCCCGATCAACGAGGACCGCGGCGAGACCGGACAAATTGTCGAATACCTCAAGCGCTACAAAGGTGAGGGCATTCAGCACATCGCGGTTGGTGCGCGCGATATCTACGGGGCCGTCGACGAGATCGCTGCGCGCGGCGTCAAATTCATGCCTAGTCCGCCGATGAGCTATTATGAGATGAGCCGGACACGCGTGAAAGACCACGAGGAATCGCTGGAAGACATGGCGCGCCACGGCATCCTGATCGACGGAGAAGGCGTTGTGGGCGGGGGCGAGACGCGCATCCTGTTGCAGATATTCTCAAAGACCTGCGTTGGTCCGATCTTCTTCGAGTTTATCCAGCGCAAAGGCGATGACGGGTTCGGAGAGGGTAACTTCAAGGCCCTGTTCGAGAGCATTGAGCAAGATCAGATCGATCGAGGGGTTTTAGCAGGGGAGTAGGGTCACATCTGATGGCACCAATAAAGACCTCCTCGATCCCGAAAGGGGGTCTTAGTTCATCATAAATAATGTATGCGATTTGATCTAAAAAGGCTCAAGAAATAGTGAAGGCGTGAATGAGACGCCTCACCCCCCGGTCGGCAGCGCCAGCGTCACATTCCGCCCGTTCTTCACATACTGGATCGCGTCTTCGCCAATCGCGGCCACGCGGCCTCCGTCGAGGCGTTCTCCGACCTCAACTGGCACGATCCGGCCAGATGACAAGCGCACCAGTGCCCGGCGGCTGGAGGGCGATCCGTAGACCCCGATCAGGCTGACGCGGCGCAGCGATATCGCGTTTTGCAAGGTGGCTTGTCGTGCCACAGAAGCGCTTGTCGGGATGCTGGGTGCTGCGCGTGCCACAGCGGCTGTGGCCACTGGGATCGGCGCAGGCTGGGCGGCGCGCGCGTTGGCCACGAGATCGGCAATGTTATTGGGGCGCAGAACCGGGCTGCGCGAACTGGCCACGGCCAGCGACGAAATCTCCGTCACGCCGGCTTCATCTGCATCCGCCAGCGCCTCGGCAGCGGCGAGCGCTTGGACAGATTCGGGACGTGCGCGGGGTTTTTTGCCCTCCAACTCGGCAATCGTGAAGCCACCAAAGCGCGCGCGCTCGATAATCTCGACGGCATCACCGGGGCGCGCACGAGGGCGCAGCAACGCCAGTGCGGTGTTGGCCGCGGCAGCAGCGGCCTCATTGGCGGCGGTCTCGGCAGCACTTGCGGCGGCGGGGCGGTTCGGCGGCACCAATGACGGACGCCCAAGGGTAACGCGGACGCCTTCTTGGTTCAAAGCGCCGTCCGCGGGCACGACAACAAGGCCGTTCTCGTCCAGATCGAACACCTGACCGGGGCCAACCGGAGGCAGCGGTGTGACAGGCCGCAAGTCGCGCCCGATCTCGTAGCTGGGTAGGGCAACGGCGTCCCCAAAGCCCGATTCCGGGTCGAGAGCGGCGAGGAATATTCCTTGGTCACCGCTGATGTCGGCCAGTTCAGGCACATCGGGTGCGCGCTGCCAGACGCCTGTTTCGGCATACGCAGCCTCGGCCTCCAGCAAAGTTGGACCCACCCGGACTGCGGGGATCTGCACTGGGTCTACGGCGGCGGTTTCTCCATCAATGTCGATCTCGATCTCGGCGTCCGTCGCGGCGGGCAAGGACGCCTGAACTACCGGGATAGGCTCCGCTTCGGGTGCGGCCTCGGAAATTACATTTTCGCTGGGAAAGAACAGCATCCCCACAATGGCCGCGACCAGCAGCAGAATAAGCAATCCACCCGTCACCATTAAGCCGATCGACAGGCCCCGGCGCGATCTTGGCGGCTCGGCAAAGAGCGTTTTGGCCGCGTCCAAGCTGGCCGGAGCTAAATCGTCGATCATCGTCGGGATCTCGGTCGCCTCACCACGTTTGGTGATGGTTTGGGTGACCGGGGCTTCGCGGGTTTTGCGCGGCGGCAAGGGGGCCGAAGCGGGTGCGTCTTGTAGTGGCGCCGCCGCCGCAGGCTTAACTGACGCGGCTTTTTCCAAGTCGGTTTTGGGCACAAACGCGATGCGGGCGCTGCGATTGCCCAGACGGCTTGCAAGGGCTGCGATCGGCGCGTTGCCTTTGCTGGGCGCGCGGCGCGACCCGAAAGACGGGGTTGCTGGGATTGGGTCCTGCGCAGGTGCGTCAGCCACTGGTTCTTCCTCAACCAGGGCTGCACGTTCGCTGACGGGCAAGGCTTCCGACACTTCAACAATAGGCGTTGCATCGGCCATGTTTGGCGTGGTGGCTTGACCGACAATGCGCACAGGCGTGTCTTCGCGCTCTAGCGGATCGTCTGCATCCAGCAGGCTTTGCGCCGCACGCGTAGTGCCAAACAGCGGCTCGCCCGGAAACCAGCCCTCGGGCGCGTCTTCAGGCGGCATCGCAACGAACGAGACGGGGTTAAAGCGGTGCTCGGTCGCGAAGGCTTCGGCTTCCTCCAGCGTCTCGCGGGCCACGACGACCACGCGGGCCACGCCGTCGGTTATGACATAATCATAGGCCAGATCAGCGACATTATAGGGCGTGCGTCCTTCCAAACCCGCCTTGACCTGTGCCTCGCGCTCGGCCTCGGTCGGGCCGGGGGCAGGCACTTCATCATACAGAATCTCGGAATTGGGCAGAATCAGCTTTGTGGTGACGCCCCCAGTGGCGAGGCCAGCGGCAGTTTTGCGCAGCCACGCCATGCGGTCGTTCATCTCTGGGTCGTCAAGCGCCACGTCCCCAACGCGCAGCCAGCCGCCGCGGCCGCGGTGCAGCAGGCCAATGCCATCGTGACTGAGATTGAGCGCGAAGCTCGGTTTCATAGGCACACCATCATAAGTCGACCACCATTGGCCTTGATCGCAAAGTAACCGCACCGCAGACAAAGGGAAAGCAAAAGCGCGATTGTCTACGCGTCTGGGGATAACTACATCTGTAAAAGGAGGAGTATGTATATGACCCGAGTTTCAAGACGTTTGACCCTGTTGGGGGCGGCCTTAGGTGTGGCACTGCTGGCGGCCCCGGTGGCGAGCCTTGCTCAGACAACAAGCACCGCAGGCACGATTGTGCTCAGTGGGCAGGGTGATATCGGCGCCGCCCCAGACCAAGCCACGATAACCCTAGGGGTTTTTACCCAAGGCGAGACGGCAGCGCAGGCCTTGGCTGAAAACACTGCAAGGCTGACAAGTGTGTTTGGCGTGCTGGACGCCGCAGGGATCGAGGGGCGGGACCGCCAAACCAGCGGCCTGTCGATCAATCCGATCTGGGAACACCAGCGCGGCAACAATCCGCCGCCGCCGACAATCGTAGGCTACACAGTGTCCAATAATGTGACCGTGCGAGTGCGTGATCTGGATGCGCTGGGCGGAGTACTCGACGCGGTGGTGCGCGACGGCGCCAACAATTTCCAAGGTCTCAGCTTCGGGGTGGAGGATTCTGCACCTCTGATTGACGAGGCCCGCCGCGCTGCTGTGGCTGATGCTTTGCGCAAGGCAGAACTTTACGCAGACGCGCTGGGCGTTGATCTGGGTAACATCGTGTCGGTGTCGGAATCCGGTGGAATGCGGCCGATGATGATGCGGGGCGAGGCGGCGATGATGATGTCCGACGGCGCGGCCCCAGTGCCGATTGCCGGGGGTGAAGTGACATTTAACGCGCAGGTATCGATCACTTGGGAGCTTGATTAACGCGGGCGGGGTTAAACCCGCCTTCGACCCAGATGCTGCGATCCTTAGGTGGATGGCAATTGATCCAGAGGCGCTTTATGCGCCCGTTCAGAGTGGTTTCCCGGTATGCCCAGCGCCTGTCCTAGATGTAGGCGCCGGGTCTGGGCGCGATGCAATTTGGCTTTTCGGGCAAGGGCACAGTGTTACGTGCGTTGAGCCGCATCCCGTTTTGCGCGCGTATGGGCAATCCGTGGTGGGGGGCGCACAGTGGATCGACTGTGCGCTGCCAGACCTAGTTGGCGTATCAGGGCGGTTCGATCTGATACTTGTGGGCGCGGTTTGGCATGTCTTGGAAGAAGACCAGCACGCCGACGCCCTTTGCCGTTTGGCTGAGCTGCTGGCGGACAAAGGGCGATTGATCGTCTCCCTGAAACAAGCCGAAAACACGCCGGTCATCATGGATGAAGCGAGAATCGCTGCGGCGGGGCTTGAAGTCCAGCAGGTCGCGGTCACGCCATCGATACAGGCCGGCAATCATGCGCTGGGTGTAATGTGGGAATGGAAGGTGCTGAGGCCGAAGGCGGTAGGGCAACGCTCCTGAACGCATGGTTAACCCGCGCATAATCCAGCCAGCCTATTCACATCCCCAGTTAAACAAGCGGCGCCAGCATCTCGTGTCACAGGACTTTTCTCGGCAGGGGCACTGATTCCGTCCGTTCTTAGGTGACGGTGTCTATGAATTCTATGACCACCGCGAGGATGTCGCCAGTTCGACCTAGAGGGTCTTCTCCCAAAAAAGGGCCGCCCCAACCGGGACGGCCCTTACCTAAACTCAAGTGGGTCGCTTAAGCGCTGGCCTTCAACGCCTGATCCAGATCACCCATCAGATCGCCCGCGTCCTCAATTCCAATCGACAGACGCACCACGTTCGGCGCGGCCCCGGCTGCAACCTGCTGTTCTTCGTTCAACTGACGGTGGGTGGTGGAGGCCGAGTGGATCACCAGCGACCGCGTATCGCCCAAATTCGCCACATGGCTGAACAACTCCAAGCTGTCCACGAACTTGATGCACGACGCATATCCGCCCTTCAAGGCGATGGTGAACAAGGCACCTGCACCCTTGGGACAGACCGACGCGACGCGGTGCTGGTAGGGCGAGGATGGCAGACCCGCATAGGTCACAGCCTCAACCGCGTCATGGGTCTCAAGCCAAGCGGCGATCTTCATCGCGTTCTCGACATGACGCTCCATGCGCAAGCTCAACGTCTCGATCCCCATAAGCGTGTAATGCGCACCTTGTGGGTTCATCGTCATGCCCAGATCGCGCAGGCCAATGGCGATGCTGTGGAAGGTGAAGGCCATCGGTCCGAGGACTTCGGCAAACACGAGGCCATGATAGGCAGGCTCGGGCTGGCTGAGGCTTGGAAATTTGTCGCTGGCCATCCAGTCAAACTTGCCGCTGTCGACGACGCAACCGCCGGTGACAGTGCCGTTGCCGGTCAGGTATTTGGTGGTGGAATGGACGACCAAGGTGGCGCCGTGCTCAATCGGGTTGCACAGATACGGCGTGGCGGTGGTGTTATCCACGATCAGCGGGATACCAGCAGCGTCCGAGACATCGGCAATGGCACGCAGGTCGGTGATATAGCCGCCGGGATTGGCAATGGACTCGCAGAAGATCGCGCGCGTGTTGTCGTCGATGGCGGCCTTAACAGCTGCCAGATCGTCGAAATCCACGAAAGTCGCCGACCAGCCGAAGCGCTTGATGGTCTGGCTGAACTGGGTGATCGTGCCGCCATAAAGACGTGTCGAGACGACGACGTTCTTACCCGGACCCATCAGCGGGAACAGCGCCATGATCTGTGCGGCGTGGCCCGACGAACAACATACAGCGCCAGCACCACCTTCCAAGGTTGCGATCCGCTCTTGCAGCACAGCGACCGTTGGGTTGGTCAGGCGCGAGTAGATGTAGCCGACTTCCTGTAGGTTAAAGAGGGCGGCCGCATGATCGGCGTCGCGGAAGACATATGCCGTGGTCTGATAGATCGGCGTCTGGCGCGCGCCCGTTGCCGGGTCTGGTACGGCTCCGGCGTGGATTTGCAGCGTCTCAAAGGCAAGTTTCGTGTCGGTCATGGTTGTGTCCCCCCGTTGGAATTTGCGCGCACCATACCGGGGGAGGCGTGGTTGTCCACAGGGCAGCAGTGTTGGGGTGGATCAGAACAATTTTCTGGAATGAGGTTCTGAGGGCGGTGGAGTTAGGAGAAAATTGTCCGGGTGTAGCGAGGTTGGGGGTTTGATGACGCATGATGCGTCCCTATTTTGAGAGGGACGCTAAGCCGATGAGGAGCGCCCATGTCCGAGCCAAAGCCCCCCGACGATCACGTCTACCTGCAAGGGCTGGCGCTGCGCTTCTACCGAGGCATCGGGCCAGAGACGCAATACATCGCGCCGTTCTCCAAGCTGAACTTCTTTGTGGGGCCGAATAACTCGGGGAAGTCGATTGTTTTGAATGCGATTGCTAGCTTTCTGCCTTTTGGTATTGCACCCAGCATTGGAGAAGCGACTCGGGGCACAGTTGACGCTTGGCGTGACGATCCAGAAATGGCTTCGGTGCTGGGGCAAGGGTTTAAGCTGTCGGGCGTCTCGCCATTGGTTTCTGCCACTACCCAAGACGAAAGCACACGTCGACAAATTCAAGAACTGAGCGGGAAACCGTTGCAAAGCCTAGTGCGGGATAGTTACGTGTTTTTCTCTCCGTCTCAAAATAGTTGGTCTCCCTTCGTTTCGGAGCAGGTCTTCTCAGATATTGTAAAGAGTTTGCCGCAGCAAAAATGGAAAACCCTTAAAAAGCTTTCCAAGAGCTTCTCAAACTCCGGCCACGATATACAGGAACCTGCTGAGGAAAACGCAAGGGTAGTCTTCCAACAAATCTTTGCTCGCTTAGATAATGATCTCCCTCGGGCCTCCATAGTTCCCGCAAAACGCCAGATGACCCGGAGCGAGGAAGTTGACTATGATGGAAGCGGGAAGCGATTGATCGACACCCTCTTTGAGTACCAAAGCCCAGAAATTTTGGAGGACCACAAAAGAAATTCCTTCCGTGCCATCTCCACTTTCTTACAAGTGGTATTGGAAAAAAATAATGCGATCCTGAGCGTGTCGTCTCAGAAACGGGTCGTCCAAGTCCACATGGACGGCAAAACCCTCCCCCTCTCCAACCTCGGCACAGGCATCCATGAGGTGATCTTGATCGCTGCCTTCTGCACACTCAAACGGGACCAGATCATCTGTATTGAGGAGCCCGAAATCCACCTGCACCCCATCTTACAACGCAAGTTGATCAAGTATCTCGTCGACAACACCTCCAACCAGTATTTCATCGCCACCCACTCCGCCGCCTTGATCGACACGCCCAAAGCCTCGGTTTTTCGGGTTGCCAATGACGGGGTGCAGACCCGGATTACCCACGCGATCTCGCCTTCGGAGCGCAGCCAGATTTGCGACGATCTGGGCTATCTGGCGTCCGATATTCTACAATCGAACTTCGTGATCTGGGTGGAGGGGCCGTCGGACCGGATTTACCTGCGCCACTGGATCGCCGCCAAAGACCCCGAGCTGATCGAGGGCGTCCACTACTCGATCATGTTCTACGGCGGGCGATTGATGAGCCATCTAAGCGCCAACGAGACCGAGGTTGATGACTTCA
This sequence comes from Dinoroseobacter sp., assembly GCA_034111085.1. Classification (GTDB taxonomy): domain Bacteria; phylum Pseudomonadota; class Alphaproteobacteria; order Rhodobacterales; family Rhodobacteraceae; genus Dinoroseobacter. The sequence goes on along the minus strand of JAWUXZ010000010.1, from coordinate 16,730 downwards.
TTGCGCTGCGAAAGATCAACCGAAATATGGCGATCGTGATCGACAGTGATCGAGATGCTCCGCGCAAGCACGTCAATGATACTAAGAAACGGATCAGAGACGAGATGGTCGAAACGCCCGAGCTCGCTTGGATCACCAAAGGTCGGGAGATCGAAAACTATCTGCCCTTCGACGCGCTACAAATAGCGCTCAAAGAAATGTACCCGAAGAAATACCTCAGCGCGCCTAAGCAAGATGATTGCGCACATGCGTTCTATTTCGAGACCAAAAATGGCACAGAGACCAAAGCCGATAAGGTCAAACTTGCCCACAAGCTTTGCGAGACCCTAGCCGACTTTTTGGTGCTTGATCTGGACGCACGGATCACCATCCTCATAACCGCCATCCACACCGCCAACGGCAAGGAGGCCGCCTAACGCACCTTCCACGTCACCAGCGAACTGGCCACGAAGTTCCACATCGCGCCGACCACGGCCCCGATCAGGCTGGCGAACTCGGCTTGGCCCATGGTCCTGAAGACCACATCGGCCACGCCAATATTGGCCACCGCCCCGACCGAGCAGACCACATAGAAGCTGAACAATCCGATCACGAGCTTGCTGCCGCGCAGGGTACGGTCGTGGTAGGTCAGCACGTTGTTGAGGAAAAAGTTGGTGGTCATCGCCACCATGACGCCGAAGGTCTGCGCGATCAGAAACACGTCCGTCACGGTCCAGAGCGCCAACCGCATCATGGCCAGTTGCACGATCACGCCCGACGCGCCGACCATTGCAAACAAAATAAACCGGATCGGCAAGACGCCCCCGGTCAATCGCGCGACCAATAGCGCGAGGAACTCGGCTGTCACGGCTGCATCCAGCTTGCTTTCGCCGAACTGGCGATCGCGGAAGGTGTAGCCCACCTCTGTCACCTGCCACTTGCCTTTGGCTGCCGCCAACATGTCGGCCAAAATCTTGAAGCCTTGGGTTTGCAGGCCTTGCACGACCTGATTGAAACTCTCGCGCTTGACCATGAAAAACCCGCTCATCGGGTCGCTCGCCTCGATCCGCAGCATCCGCTTGGACAGACCCGTCGCCATGTCCGAGCCCCACGCCCGCACCGCCGAGAAGCCGTTACCGATGGATCCGCCATCCGCATGGCGCGAGCCTATCACCAGATCGAGTGCTGGGTTCGCGTGGAATGCCGCCACCATCTCGGCCAGCTTGGTCTCGTCATGTTGCAGGTCCGCGTCCATCACAGCTACGAGCGGCGAGATGGCAGACAAGATCCCCTCGATGCACGCGCCCGCCAGACCACGCCGCCCGACCCGGTGGATTAAGCGCACGCGCTGATCCTCTAGGGCGACGCTGAGCACCTCGTCTGCGGTCCCGTCGGGGCTGTCGTCATCAACAAACACAGCCTCCCACGCGATCCCGTCGAGGGCTACGCGCAACAACTCGATTAGCGGGCGCACATTCGGGCGCTCGTTGAAGCTGGGGATGACGACGGTCAACTCGGGGACATCAGTTCTCATGGGGCCGGGGTCTCGCCGATAAAGGGCGGCGGCGCAAGCGACTTGGCAAAACCGCGCGCCCTGGGCTATGGAACGACGAGTATACAGGAAGGACCCGCGATGCGCCGCGCCGAGATTACCCGCAAGACCGCCGAGACGAGTATCACAGTCACCGTGAACCTGGACGGCACAGGCCAGTATGACAACCAAACGGGCGTTGGGTTCTTCGACCACATGCTCGACCAGTTGGCGCGCCACGCGTTGATCGACATGCATGTGCGCTGCGACGGCGATCTGCATATCGACGATCACCACACGGTTGAGGATGTGGGCATCGCGCTCGGTCAAGCGCTGGCGCGCGCTGTGGGCGATAAGCGCGGCATCGTGCGCTATGGCTCGTGCATGCTGGCGATGGATGACACGCTCGTGCGGGCGGCGTTGGATATCTCAGGGCGGCCCTATCTGGTGTGGAAAGTTGATATGACGGCCCAGAAGATCGGCACGTTTGACACCGAACTGGTACGTGAATTCTTCCAAGCCTTCGCCATCCATTCCGGCCTGACCCTGCATGTCGAAAAGATCGACGGCATCAACAGCCACCACATTGCCGAGGCTGCGTTCAAAGCCGTGGCCCGCGCGCTGCGTGATGCGCTCGAGATTGATCCGCGCAAGGCCGATGCGATCCCGTCCACCAAGGGTATCCTCTGACGTGACCACGGTTTTGATTGATTATGACAGCGGCAATCTGCACTCGGCCCAAAAGGCGTTCGAGCGGATGGCGGCGGAAACAGACGCGGGCGCGGTTATCGTGACCTCCGATCCTGACGTAGTGCGCAAGGCGACCCGTGTTGTGCTGCCCGGTGACGGAGCTTTCCCATCCTGTCGTCGCGGGTTGCAGGGGTTTGAGGGGCTGGAGGAGGCTTTGCTGGAGGCGGTAGAAGTCCGCGCCGCACCGTTCCTTGGCATTTGCGTCGGTATGCAGATGATGGCGACCCGTGGGTTGGAGTATGAAGCCGTGGACGGCTTTGGTTGGATCGAGGGCGAGGTAGACCTGATCCGCCCTGAGGGCCCTAACATGCCGGTGCCGCATATGGGCTGGAACGATCTGGTGATCGATGATCGACCCCATCCAGTGCTCGAGGGGTTGGCGACAGGGGATCACGCCTATTTTGTGCACTCTTATGCGATGAAGGTCACGAAGCCATCGCAATTGCTGGCGCATGTGGATTACGGCGGGGCGGTCACGGCAATTGTCGGCGAGGGCACTAAGATCGGAACCCAGTTCCACCCTGAGAAAAGCCAAAGCGCCGGGCTGCGCCTGATCGCAAACTTCCTGCGGTGGGCACCCTAGTTTTCGCTGGCCTTGCCGGGCAGGGGCGGGGTTAATGACGGCTGACTTAAACAGCCGGACCGCTCCCCCATGACCACGCCCCCCAATACCCGTCGCGCCGCTGATCATCTGGTGGACCAACTCGTCGCTCAAGGTGCTACCGATGTCTTCGGTGTGCCGGGCGAGAGCTTCCTTCCGGTCCTCGACGCCCTGCACGAGCATGACGCCATCCGCTTCCTCACCTGCCGCCAAGAGGGCGGGGCGGCAATGGCTGCCGAGGCCCATGGCAAGCTGACCGGACGCCCCGGCATCTGCATGGTCACGCGCGGACCGGGGGCCACGAATGCCAGCGCAGGCGTGCATGTGGCGTATCAAGACTCGACGCCGATGATCTTGTTCATTGGGCAGGTCGCGCGAAACATGATGGACCGCGAGGCGTTTCAGGAAATCGACTACCGCCGCATGTTCGGGCAGATGGCCAAATGGGTGGCCCAGATCGACGATGCCAGCCGCATCCAAGAATACGTCAGCCGCGCCTACCGCACGGCCATGTCCGGGCGTCCGGGGCCGGTGGTTTTGGTGCTGCCCGAAGACATGCTTTATGACGAGATTGAGGTGCCAGCGCAGCCGTTGCGCGCTCAGGCGTCGCGCTTTCAACCTGCGCCAGAGATGTTGGAAGACTTGCGTGACCGGATCGTCAAGGCCGAGCGTCCGATGATCATGGCCGGCGGAGGCGGCTGGACGGCTGCGGGGATCGCAGCACTTGAAGCGTTCGCCGACACGCAAGACCTGCCGGTCACGGTGTCGCTGCGTTGTCAGGCGTTGATGAACAACGACCACCCCAATTATGTTGGCCATTTCGGCGTTGGACCCACGGCCTATCTGGGCGAAGCGCTGGGCGAGACGGACTTGCTGATCGCCATCGGGCCGCGCTTGGGCGAGATGACCACCCAAGGCTACACTTGGCTGACCCCGCCTGTTCCCGCGCAATCGCTCGTGCATGTGTTCCCGCAGGGCGAGGAGCTGGGCCGCGTCTATCAGCCCGATCTGGCGCTGGTGTCGGATATGCAGAGCTTTTGTGAAGCGGTGGCCGGGTGGGAGCCGATCAAGCCTGCGACTTTCGCCCCACGGCGCGCTGCTCTGCGTGAGGAATACGAAACGTATACGAGCGTTGAATCTGTCCCGAATGACCCGCTTGCAGCCCCTTTCGGGCACCTCGCCGATGGGCTGCCCCCCGAGGCCATCGTCACCAATGGCGCTGGCAACGACGCGGGCTGGATGCACCGCTTCTACCGTTTCCGCGCGCCGGGATCACAACTTGCCCCGACCTCAGGCTCCATGGGCTACGGGCTGCCTGCCGCCGTTGGGGCCGCCGCGACGCACCCCGAGCGTGAGGTCTATGCGATCGCGGGTGACGGCTGCTTTATGATGACCTGTCAGGAGATGGCGACGGCGGCGCATTACAGGCTGCGCTTGACGGTGATTGTGATCGACAATGCCCGCCTTGGCACAATCCGGGCGCATCAGGAGCGTGAGTATCCCGGTCGGGTGTCCTCCACCGGACTGACGAACCCAGACTTTTGCGCCTTCGCGCGGTCGTTCGGGGCACATGCAACGCGGGCAGACGGGCTAGAGGCGTTCAAGACGGCGCTGGCCGAGGCGCGCGCGCGCGGTGGTCTGAACCTGATCGAGGTGCCGCTAGACGCGCGCTATCTGTCGCCGGGCAAGACCCTCTGAGGGGGTGAAGGAGGCATCTTAGCGCCCCCTTCACGGTTGATATATCGGACTATGCCTAGCGATCAGAAACCGTGATGGTCACTACTGAGCTATAGCTGCCCGGAGGTGCGATTGACACGGCGCCACTGGGCGCACCCGCAAGGGTATCGTCGGCAGCACCACTCCAATCAGTAGGATCGAAGATCGCCCCGACACCATACCGGCGCACGCCGCGCGTAAGTTCGGTATGGCTGACAAGACCCGCGAGCGCGTTCCATGTCACGATGTCAGTATCGCCTGTGATCCGGTCATCGTTCGAGATGTCCGTATCCAGAAAGAGCGTTCCAGCAAGGTACAGCTCGTTATCGTCCTCCTCGACAAATTTCACCTTCTTGGCCCCTGGGTTGCCCCAGGTTTGGTCCGGCGACATTATGAGGTCGTAGCCTGTATTTGCGGCCACAAAGAATTCAGCGCGTCCGTCAGAGACTGATTGCCCCCGCCCATCAAGCTGAGCTGTGGTGATGTCTGATGCTGTCATCGACAGGTCAGTATCTTCCACAAACAACAAGATGATCGGATTAACAGTCAGCGTTACGGTCAAACTTTGTTCTTTGGTGGCAGCGGCTGCGCTCATAGGGAGGGCAATAACTGCTGCTAGTGCTGTGCTCGTAAGAAGTTTTGTCTGCATATGTGCCTCTTTACAACTTTACACGTCGAGGCATTCTGACGGGTCACGCAAAGAGCTTTTGCGCGCCAGTCTTATCAAGCCCTAACCCTTCCGGCATTGCGGCGATTTGTGGCAAAACTGTGGGAAAATGGGGCGGAACTGTGGCATTGTCCTGATCTGGGCGACAATAATTTTTGAGTTATCTATATTTAGTATGGGCTTACGAGGCGACCCATATGCGTCACATGAAGGGTGCGCTGCAAAAGTGGGCCGTGGATGTGCGTGTTGATACGACCTGCTTTCGCATGACGAATAACGGCTTTGAGAGTTTCAATTTTAAGGCGAGCGCTGCGCTTCGCGCCGTCTTGGCCGTGTCTGGCTGCCTCGATGTCAGCCTAGCTTGCGCCCGGCCTCTTTGCGCGCAAATGGCTTCATGGTCTCGCCGTGGGCCTCAAGGAACGCCTCGACGCGGGGTGCATCGTGCTTGGACAGCTCGCGCAACCACCACGCCACCGCCTTCTGGATGATCCGATCGGGATCGGTCACGTAGCTCGCGGCCCAACCAAGGATACGGTCGCGCGCCTCGATCTCGGCCGGTTTCGGGTGGTTCTGTTTGGTCCATGGCAGCGTCATCATGAGGGCCGCGCGGCGGGTCCACATATGTTCTGATGTGGTCCAGCCCTCGACCTGATCGAGGCGGCTTGGATCGGCGATGAGCCGCTTCTGGCCTGCAATGCAGACATGGTCGGCGATGGCCCAAGCATCGAAGCTGGGCACCCAGCTGGCGATCAAATCCCAAGCTGCGTGATCGTCGGGACGCAACCGTGCTTGGGTTAAAAGTTTGGCTGCCGCCACGCGGGCTTCATGCACATCGCTGGCCCAAAGACCATCGGCCAAGGCCACGCGCCCCGGCACATCCAGCGCTGCGCGCCAATCTTTGACAAACCCGTCAAGCACCGGATTGGCCACGCCCAAGTAGCGCCGCCCGACTTTATGATACCGCGCCATCTCGATGGCGTTCTCGGCGTTGCCTTCGGCTTCTAACGCAGCGAGAGCTGCCTCGGGCGTCATTCGACTGTCACGGATTTGGCGAGGTTGCGGGGCTGGTCCACATCGGTGCCTTTGGCCAGTGCGGTATGATAGGCGAGCATCTGGGCTGGCAGCGCGTAGACAATCGGCGCGAAAACCGGATCGCAGGTCGGCATTACCAGCGTTGCCCAAGTGCCTTCTGATGCGCGCTCGGCCCCGGCTTTGTCGGTTACCAGAAGCACCTTACCAGACCGTGCCATGACCTCCTGCATGTTGCTGACGGTCTTGTCGAATAGCGGATCAGTGGGCGCGAAAACGATCACCGGAACGGCCTCGTCCACCAGCGCAATCGGTCCGTGCTTCAACTCGCCCGACGCATAGCCCTCGGCGTGGATATAGCTGATCTCTTTGAGTTTCAGCGCGCCTTCCATCGCCAGCGGGAACATTGCACCGCGCCCGAGGAAAAGGATGTCGCGGGCCTTGGCAAGCTCATGTGACAGGGCTTCGACATCGCTCTCGATCCCGAGGGCCAGATTGATCAGGCCGGGCACCGCGCGGAGTTGGTCAACCTTCTCGGCCAGTGCCGCATCACTGAGGCGTCCACGTTGGTGGGCTGCGCGCAACGCCAGCAGCGCAAGCACCGTCAACTGACAGGTGAACGCTTTGGTCGACGCCACGCCCACCTCTATCCCCGCAAGGATCGGCAAGGCGACGTCGCTTTCGCGCGCGATGGAGCTTTCGGGCACATTGATCACCGAGACGATATCACTGGCTTTGCCCGCGCAGTAGCGCAAGGCCGCAAGTGTGTCTGCGGTCTCGCCCGATTGGCTGACGAACAAAGCGACGTTGGACGCCCCGATCGGCGGCTCGCGGTACCGGAATTCGGATGCGACGTCGATTTCAACCGGGATGCCTGCAATCTGTTCAAACCAGTATTTCGCGGTTTGGCAGGCATAAAAGGCGGTGCCGCACGCAACCATGATCAGGCGGTCAACGCCGTTGAAATCAGGCAGGGCGTCCGGCAGCTCAATCTTGCAGTCTTTATTTATGTAATGGGCCAGCGCGTCGGCGAGCACTGTTGGCTGCTCGGCCATTTCCTTGGCCATAAAGTGGCGGTGGCCAGCTTTTTCAATGCGGGTGGCGTCGAGTTTAATTTGCGTCTCGACGCGCTCAACAGGACGGTTACCGGCGTCAAACACCTCAGCGCCTGCGCGGGTGATGATGCACCAATCGCCCTCGTCGAGATAGGTGATGCGGTGGGTCAGGGGGGCCAGTGCGATGGCGTCTGAGCCGACGAACATCTCGCCATCGCCATGCCCAACAGCCAAAGGCGATCCGCGCCGCGCTGCGATCATCAGATCTTCTTCGCCGTCAAACAAGATTGCCAGCGCGAACGCACCTTCCAACTGTGCAATGGTGTCGCGCGCCGCATCCACATGGGATTTTCCGGCCCGCAGCTCGCGGGCGAGAACTTGGGCGATGGTCTCTGTGTCTGTGTCGCTCTCGAAATTCACGCCCTCGGCGGTCAACTCGGCCCGCAGATCGCGGAAGTTCTCGATGATGCCATTATGGACGACCGCGACGGGGCCTGATTGATGCGGGTGGGCGTTGGCGACATTGGGCGCGCCGTGAGTGGCCCAGCGGGTGTGGCCAATACCTGATTTGCCAGCCAGCGGGACCTCGACCAACAAGTCCGACAGGTTGACTAGCTTGCCAACCGCGCGGCGGCGATCCAGCGTGCCTTCATGGACTGTGGCGATGCCGGCGCTGTCGTAACCGCGATACTCAAGGCGCTTCAAAGCCTCGACCATGATCGGGGCGGCTTGGTTGTTGCCAAGAACGCCGATAATTCCACACATTAGCCTGCCTCGTTTGTTTTGCGGGCCTTGGCGGCCTTGAGTTTTGCCATCAAGCGCGTGGCAAAGCCCGGCTTGATGTCTTGGCGCGCGCGCCCGATTGCCAACGCGCCCTCGGGCACGTCTGATGTGATGACCGAACCGGACCCGGTCATCGCGCCGTCACCGATGGTAACAGGCGCGACCAGCATTGTGTCTGAGCCGATGAACACGTCTGCGCCGATCTCGGTATGGTGCTTGAACACGCCGTCATAATTACACGTAACCGTGCCCGCCCCGATATTAGTGCGCGCGCCGATATGAGCGTCGCCGATATATGTCAGGTGATTGACCTTAGCGCCTTCATCGATGGTTGCATTCTTGATCTCGACGAAGTTGCCGACATGGGTGTTTTCGGCCAGTTCTGCGCCGGGGCGCAGCCGCGCGAACGGTCCCACGATGGATCCGCGCGACACATGGCAGTCTTCTAGATGGCAGAAGGCATGGATTTTCGCGCCGCTTTCGACGGTGACGCCGGGGCCGAAGACCACGTTGGGGCCGATCTCTGCGTCCCGACCCAGAAAGGTGTCGAGCGAGAAATATGTGGTGGCCGGATCGGCCAGCGTCACGCCGTCTTCAAGTGCGGCGGCGCGGGCGCGGGTTTGGAACGCAGCTTCGGCTTTGGCAAGCTCGGCTCGGGTGTTGATGCCCAGAGTCTCGGCCTCGTCACACCGCACAACGCTAGCGCTCAGCGCTTTGGCACGCGCGATTTCTACAATGTCTGTCAGGTAGTACTCGCCCGCCGCATTATCGTTGCCGACAGCGTCAATCAGCGCAAACAGCACCGTTGCATCGGCCATGATGACACCGGAATTGCACAGAGTGATAGCCAGCTCGCCCTCGGTTGCATCCTTGGCTTCAACGATCTGCTCGAGCGCGTCGCCATCCGTGACCAGCCGCCCGTAGCGACCCGGATCAGCCGCCTCGAAGCCTAGCACAACGACATCTATGCCGCTTATGCGTGCGCTGCGCATGGCGTCCAATGTCTCAGGACGGATAAACGGCGTGTCGCCATATAAGACCAGTGCGTCGCCCGCGAAGCCTTCCAGGGCCGATTTCGCCTGACCAACGGCGTGGGCGGTCCCAAGCTGTTCGGTTTGGCGCACGGTGCGGACCTCGGGGTCTAGCTTTGCCAGACGCGCCTCAACCAACTCGGAACCGTGGCCGGTGACAACAACTGTGATCTCAGGCTCAAGTGACGCGCCGGCTTGCAAGGCATGTGCGATCAGCGGGGCTGCCCCAATTGGATGCAGCACTTTTGGCAAATCCGAGTTCATCCGGCTGCCTTGCCCGGCGGCAAGTAAAATCAGTGCGCAACTCATGAATCAAACCCTCAATTGGCCTTTGTGTTCTTAACGTCGCTCTATTACCCAAGCGGCTCCATCTCGCAAGGCAAGCGCAGTTAAATCCTTGTTTCGTCTGGTTACAGAATCGGCGGCGCATTGCCGACAAACGGAGGCACGGCCATGGCCCGCTGCATTGTATTCGACCTCGACGGCACCTTGGCCGATACCAGTGGCGATCTGATCAATGCGGCCAATGCCTGTTTTGATGACATGGGATTGACCGAACGCTTGGTGCACGGACCGGATTCCGGCACTGCCTTGCGTGGCGGGCGCGCGATGCTGAGCCTTGGGTTGATGCGCGCAACAGGCAGCGTCGATGAGGATGTGTTGAACCGCTATTATCCGTTCCTGCTGACGGCCTATGCGCAATCCATTGACGTGCACACAGTGCTCTATGAGGGCGCGATGGAAGCTGTCGCGCGGCTGCGTGATGCGGGCGATAAGGTCGCGATCTGCACCAACAAACCCGAGGGGCTGGCCGAGATCTTGATGACGCGTCTTGGCGTGCGCGCTGAGTTTGACGCGCTGATCGGCGCAGACACGTTGCCGACGCGCAAACCAGACCCAGCCCCGTTCTTTGCGGCCGTAGACCTGTCGAACGGAGACCGCGCGCGCTCTGTCCTGATCGGCGATACTGTCACCGACCGCGAGACTGCGCGCGCGGCTGGCGTACCTTCGATTTTGGTAGAGTTCGGGCCTGCGGGGGGCGATATGGCTGCCCTCGTGCCAGAGGCGTTATTGGCGCATTACGACGAGCTCGATGCGGTGCTGGCGCGGGTCTGTCCGTAGGCCGCAGCCTTTTCCATAGCCTTTCCCGTCTGGCATTTGCTAGGCTGACCTCAGACGAACAGAGAGTCTAAGGGAGAGAGACATGTCATATTCACGACTTGGCGCGGTTAGCATAGCTGCCCTTTTGGTGGGCGCGCTGCCCGCTTTAGCGCAAGCGCCGTCTTGCGGCGGTGTTGGTGCGACGGGCACATGGATCGGCGGCGGCGCGGGCAATTCAGATGTCTCGACCTCGATCATTGCCTTCGATGCTCGCGATACTGCGGCGCGCAACGGTGAGATCGTAACCTTATTCAGCGTGTCCAGCCCGACCGAGGTGCGCGTGGAAGCGCGCCCGGATATGGGCGGTGATACGGTGATTGATCTGCTCGACGCGTCGGGCGGGATCGTGACCAGCGATGACGATGGCGGCGGTGGCTTGGCCTCTCGTTCTGAGGTTATGCTCGAGCCGGGTGCATACTGTCTGCTGACGCGCGGGCTTGGCGGTGATCCGGTGACGGCTGATATTCGTGTCGGGCGCAGCGACCAAGAATCGCTGACCGCAGGGTCGTTTTTCCAAGAGGATCTGGAAAGCTGCACTGCCGATACGCTTGCAACACGATTGGGCACTGCGGCAATTGGTGCGTCTGGCGTAACGCTGAGTGCGACCAATCCCACTGAAGTTGAAAGCTTCTACCGCTTCTCCACCGATGGCACTGTTGCAGTGACTGTGACGGCGCAGAACGAGGCGGCTGATCCGGTGATCTACCTCTATGACAGCGCCGGCGAGCTGATTGCCGAGAATGATGATTTCGACGGCCTCAATTCGCGCATCGATTTGGACACACCACTGGCGGCGGGCGACTACTGCGTTGCCGTGCGCGCGCTGTCCAGCGAGTCTGCCCCGGTTACGATCACCGTCTCGGAATTCAGCGAGCAGGATTATCTGGCCGGGCTCTATGACCGTGGCGAGGCGGCCCCGCCGCTCGATGGCAGCTATCCCGTTACCGATCTGGGTGCGCTGAACAGCCGTTTGCGCCAAGACGTGCGCGTAACGGCGGGCGCTGCCAGCTGGTTCACGATCGATATGCCCAAGGGCGGCATGCTGTTGGTCGAGGCGATCTCACTGACAGAAGGGGATCCGACCCTGACGCTATTCGACGATCTGGGCCGTCAGACCGGGTTCAATGACGACAACGGCGAGAATTTGGACTCGCTGTTGGCCGTACGGGTGCAACCGGGCCTGCAAATGTTCGCGGTGAAATTGCTCGGCGAAGGCGGCGGTTCGATCCGACTGGCGCTCGAGCGGTTCGAGCGCGTTCGCTAGTCAGGCGCACCACAGATCAGGTCCGTCAGCGCCGAAAGGGGCAGGCGGGCCAGATCAGACACTGCTTCTTCGATCCGAATAGCGTCCTCCACCCCCATCACCGGGTGCGTCAGCGTGCGAAATTTATCGATAATCTCATCCGCAGTGGGCGGGGCTGTATGGTCCCATTTGGGGTGATGCCAGCCGCTTTCCAACATAGTGCCTCCGGTCAACGCAAGGCGCACACGAGCCAGTCGCAGCGCTGGGAAGGCGGCATTGGCCTCGGCGCTTTCCACGAATGTCAGCGCGGATGCAAGGCGGCGGACCTCCGGGTCATGCAGGCCTGCGCCGTCCAGATCGCTGGGACCAAGCGTGCCATGAGCCAGCGCTACAGCAACCGGGAACGCGGTGGAATATTGCGCCTGCTCGGTCGTGCTTGGGTCCAGCGTGGCAAGGCGGGCGCATTCATGGAAGCTTTCAACCTCGATCCCTGCAATATCGCTGGCTTTCAGGGCGTGGGTGCGTTGCAACTCAAACGCGGCCTCGACGGGCGCTTGGGCCCAGCGGCAGACCGGATAGGGTTTGAAATACTGCTCAAGCATCGCCCAACGTGTACCGAGATCTGCAAACAGCGTGTCGGTTTCGGGGGCTTCTAGCGAGATTGCGGGCGCTCCGGTGAAACCGTCCTCGGCCAGTAGCAGCGCTGAAACGCCAGCCATCGCGCCCCAGCCCGAGCCGTCTTTGACCATCGTGGGATGATCAATGCAGCGCATCATCTGACTGCGTGGCCCGTGATATTCGGCAATGCCTGCGGCGTGGCGGGCGACATCATCAGGGGTGTGGCGCAGTCGAGCACCTGCAATCGCAACGGCCGGAGCAATCCATGCACCGGACGTGTGATAGTCGGGCGCGGTGGCGTGCAGGGCTTGGCCGAGACGCGTGCCGACCTCATAGCCCAGCAGCAGCGCGTCGAGGAAATCTTCGCCCGAGCAGCCTTCTGGCGCCAATGCGATCAGGCCGGGCAGCAAGCCGCAGCCGACATGGCCTTTGGTCAGGTTGTGCCCGTCATGGCCGTCGAGCGCGTCGATGGTCATGCCGCCTGCCAGTGCGACCCCCGCGGGCGAGGCGGTGCCGGAGGCGAGCATGAAAGAGTGCGTTCCGCCAAACTGGCTTGCGGCAAAGCGGGTGATTATCTGTGCAAGTTCAGTCTGCGCGCCGCCGTAGCCGACGCCGATCAGATCGAGTAGGCACATGGCGAGGCGCTCTTGCACGGCGTGCGGTGCGTCGGCGTAGCGGATGGGGGAAAGATCTCGGGTCATAGCTAAGCCTTGGTCGAGTGCGTGCGGTGATCTGTTCTGTCTGCGACATCGACCTTCATGCTTTGGGGCGTTGACGGCAAGCCCAAGCGCCCCCATCGTCAATTTATGAAACAGATATTTACCGGCTCGTTCACCCAGCAAGACCCGATTCCCGACGATGCAATTGCGGCGGCCAATGCCGTGCTGCAGTCGGGGCGATTGCACCGCTACAACCTGATGGGCGACGAGGTCGGTGAAGTATCGTTGTTGGAGGAAGAATTTGCCGCGCTGACCGGGGCGAAATACTGCCTTGCCGTGGCCTCGGGCGGCTACGCGATGGGCGCGGCTTTGCGTGCGCTTCAGGTGCAGCCGGGCCAGATCGTGCTGACCAACGCATTCACGCTCGCCCCTGTGCCCGGCGCAATTGCCGCCGTCGGTGCTGTGCCGGACTTCATTGAAGTGACGCAGGATTTGGTGATTGATCTGGACCACCTCGCCGCCCGAATAGAGACGACCGGTGCGACGGTTCTGATGCTGAGCCATATGCGCGGGCATATTTGCGACATGGATGCGCTTATGGCGCTGTGCGACGGCGCTGGCGTAACGGTGATCGAGGATTGCGCCCATACGATGGGGGCGGCTTGGAAGGGCAAAGCCTCGGGTCGGTTCGGCGCGGTGGGGTGCTTTTCGACGCAGACCTATAAGCACATCAATTCCGGTGAAGGTGGTCTGATGATCACCGATGATGCGGAACTGGCGGCGCGGATGATCCTGCTTTCGGGCAGCTATATGCTCTATGCGCGCCACACCGCCTCGCCACCCTTGGAGGTGTTTGAAAAGGTGCGTTTGGACGTGCCCAATGTGTCGGGTCGGATGGACCATTTGCGGGCGGCGATCTTGCGGCCTCAGCTGGTGCGCTTGTCGGATCAGGCCGCACGGTGGAATGCGCGCTACGCGGTGATGGAGGACGGTCTGCGCAATTGCGGTGCTGTGCGGCTGATCACGCGGCGGGATGGCGAGGCGTTTGTAGCGTCCTCGTTCCAATTTCAGTTGCCCGGTTGGGGCGCGGGGGATGTGCAAGATTTCCTTGGGCGCTGCGGAGCGCGGGGCGTGGAGTTGAAGTGGTTTGGGGCAGACGCGCCTGTGGGCTTTACCAGCCGCTATGCGCATTGGGCCTACGCGAACCCTCCCAGCTTGCCGCAGACCGACGCGGTGCTGGCGGGGCTGGTAGATATGCGGTTGCCGTTGACGTTTAGCCTTGAGGATTGCGCGTTGGTGGCGTCGATCATTCGGAGCGAGGCCGAGACGGTGTGGCAAGGCCTCGCAGCGGCGCAGTGAGTATTTTGGCCTAGAAGAAGCCTATGATTGACCGGAACGCTGTGGCAGCGTATTTTATGAACAAGCGTTCAATAACTCGGAGGAGTTGGGCATGTTTCGAGCCTCGATGCAATTTGACTTGGGCGAGGACGTCAATGCGTTGCGCGATATGGTGCACTCTTGGGCGCAACAGCGGGTGAAGCCGTTGGCAGCTGAGGTTGACCGATCCAACGATTTTCCGAGTGAGCTGTGGCGCGAGATGGGCGATCTGGGCCTGCTGGGCATTACCGTGGACGAGGCTTACGGCGGCGTGGGCATGGGCTATCTGGCCCATACCATCGCGATTGAGGAGATTGCGCGGGCGTCTGCCTCGGTGTCGCTGTCATATGGGGCGCATTCCAACTTATGCGTGAACCAGATCAAGTTGAACGGAACAGATGCGCAGCGCGCGAAATACCTGCCGGGACTTGTGTCGGGTGAACATGTGGGCGCACTCGCGATGTCTGAGGCGGGCGCAGGGTCTGATGTGGTCTCGATGAAGCTGCGCGCAGAAAAGCGCAACGATCACTACCGTCTGAATGGCACCAAATACTGGATCACCAACGGGCCGGATGCGGACACGCTGGTGGTTTATGCCAAGACTGATCCGCAGGCGGGCAGCAAGGGCATCACGGCGTTCTTAATCGAGAAAGCGATGGTTGGATTTTCGACCTCGCCGCATTTCGACAAGCTTGGGATGCGCGGGTCCAACACCGCCGAGTTGATCTTCGAGAATGTCGAGGTGCCATTCGAAAACGTGCTCGGCGAGGAAGGGCGCGGGGTGCGCGTCTTGATGTCAGGCCTCGATTACGAGCGCGTCGTGCTTGCAGGCATCGGGACCGGGATCATGGCGGCGTGCTTGGACGAGATCATGCCCTACTTGGCCACGCGTAAGCAATTCGGCCAACCCATTGGCAGCTTTCAGTTAATGCAGGGCAAAATCGCCGATATGTACACGGCGCTGAACTCGGCGCGCGCCTATGTCTACGAGGTCGCCAAGGCTTGCGATCGGGGGGATGTGACGCGCCAAGATGCGGCCGCGTGCTGTCTTTACGCATCCGAGGAGGCGATGAAACAGGCCCACCAAGCTGTGCAAGCAATGGGCGGGGCTGGATTCTTGGCCGACGCGCCCGTCGCGCGATTGTTCCGCGATGCCAAGTTGATGGAAATCGGGGCGGGAACGTCCGAGATCCGGCGCATGCTGGTGGGACGTGAATTGATGGGGGCGATGGGATGATGCGATTTGTGTTGATTGGCGCGGTGGCGTTGGGAATGGTTGGGGCTGTATCGGCGCAAGATGCTGACGGGCTTTACTACGATTTCGCCCCGACCTCGCTTTGCATTGCAAGATCTGAGACCTCGGCTGAGCGTTCCGAATGTATCGGCCGCGCCACTGAGGCTTGCATCAACGCAACGGGCTACGCCACCCCGGTGCTGTCGGGATGTGCCTTTCGAGAGTTGGAAAACTGGGACGCGCATTTGAATGCGGTCTATCAGGCGCAGCGCGCACGTTCGCGGGAGTTCGATATGGGCGGTGGGGCCAACGCGCCGTCGCTCGCCGTGGGTCTGCGCGATATGCAGCGTGCCTGGATCGAGTACCGCGATGCGACCTGTTCGTATGAGGCCGCTCAATGGGGTGGTGGGACCGGGGCCGGGCCAGCGTTCGCTGGGTGCCTAACGCGGTTGACGGCGGAGCAAGCGCTGTACTTGGAGTTTGAGGGGATGGGCGGGTGAAATTAACCTCCCAAGCACTTCCCTCCTCGGACGCGTTCAAGGCCAATCAAGCCGCGCATCTGGACGCACTTGCGCAGATCCGCGTGGCCGCAGATGCGGCGGCGCTGGGCGGCGGGCAGAGGTCTCGCGACAGACATGTCTCGCGCGGTAAGATGTTGCCTCGAGACCGGGTGGCAAACCTGCTCGATCCTGGCTCGCCGTTTTTGGAGGTGGGCGCGCTCGCGGGGTACGGGCTCTATGATGGGGCGGCCCCATCGGGCGGAGCTGTCGCGGGGATTGGCCGGGTCATGGGCCGTGATGTCATGGTCGTGTGCAATGACGCGACCGTCAAAGGTGGAACCTATTATCCGATCACAGTGAAGAAGCATCTTCGCGCCCAAGAGATCGCGGAGGAGTGTCATTTGCCCTGCGTCTATCTCGTGGATTCAGGTGGCGCGAACCTGCCCAACCAAGACGAGGTATTCCCGGACCGCGACCATTTTGGACGCATCTTCTACAACCAAGCGCGGATGAGCGCGAAGGGCATCGCCCAAATCGCGGTGGTTATGGGATCGTGCACGGCGGGGGGCGCTTACGTGCCTGCGATGTCGGATGTGACGATCATTGTGAAAGAGCAGGGTACGATTTTTCTGGCCGGGCCGCCCTTGGTAAAAGCGGCAACTGGGGAGGTTGTGTCGGCTGAGGAGCTTGGCGGCGGGGACGTGCACACGCGTTTGTCGGGGGTGGCGGACTATTTGGCTGAAGATGACGCGCATGCGTTGGCGCTCGCGCGTCAGGCGGGTGGGTCAGTGGGGGG
>JAWUXZ010000009.1:0-21109 GCA_034111085.1 Dinoroseobacter sp. | reverse complement strand
GGGCAGGAACCCAGTCGGGCGCTATCGATGCCATGTGTGCTTCTGTGGCCTCAATGATCCTCGAATGGCGCGCCGATCAAGGCGTTGCAAAGCCAAGCGGGCGTTTAGTGCAAGATTAACCACTTCGCTCTGTTGCGTTTTGCGCCGTAGCAGCACCTGAGAGGCTTAGAATAAGGCCGGATTTTGGGCAAATGCTGCGAAAGCTCACACATAACCAGATAGCTCTGGGTGAGGTGCGCAAAGTTCGCCTCCTTCAGGCAAAGCCCAAGCGTGTTCAAACAGCACGACGCTGAACTCTTTTCCCAGACTGTCAACGTGACGTCCAAGGGATGGCTGAGCCATGCCCAAAGCCCGCGCGGCAGCCTACGTGGAGCCTTTGTGCGCCGTGACCAAGACGGCCAGCGCTTTGTTCCGGTTGAATTTCACTGCCCGCAAATCCATGCAGATATGCATATCAAAACTCAGGATCTGGTCAATTGGCGTGAACATGCGGTCGCGCTAGGCCACCTGCAACATCACATTGCGCCTACAAGACACCCGGTTCTGCCCCTCAGCACCGAAGCAGTCATGGCTTGATCCTTGGAAGGACATGGAATGATACCGAAATTCACCTCACATCGGATGGCTGAGCGGCTCTTCGGCATCTTCTTCATCCTTACATTCCTCAGCTACGGCATCGGCAGCGAACTGGTCGCCTCGGTTGCAGAAAACTCGCAAGGTCTTGCTGGTGTTTTTGCCAACAAGACCAAGCTGATGACCGGCGTCATTTTGATGGCCATTGTTCATACCTTCTTCAATGTCGGCCTAACTGTCCTGATGTTCCCGCTGCTCGAGCCGTTAAACAGGTTTCTGGCTTATGGCTATTTTTGCGCATGGATTGCCGCGACATTCAGCCTGATTGTTGGCGCAACTTTCCTGGCCCTTCTGGTGCCGCTCAGCGAGGCATCCTTAGCCTCCGGCCCTGACGCTCACTATTTCGAAACGCAGGCGCTTTTGCTGAAGCAAGGTGGCTTTTATGGCTACCAGCTCGGAATGACCTTGTGGGGAATTGGGGGCTTTTTGCTCTGTTACGTGCTGTTTATATCTCGGCTTGTTCCACGCCTGCTGTCGGTCTGGGGGCTGCTTGGCTACGGCATCTTCATCACCGGCACGATCTCAGAACTGTACGGCTTTGAGATTGGCGTGATGCTCTCGATCCCCGGTGGGCTGTTCGAAATCAGTCTCAGCCTCTGGCTTATTATCCGAGGCTTTAGCATGTCGGCCTTGGCGGCCGTGCGCCACCAAACTCTCGCTGGCTCCTGAAAGGCCGCGTCATGACAAACGGCACTCGGATCACGCTAGTCCAATTCCTTGTTGAGCATTACCCAACGTGGAAGCACGGCCATGCGGTCCAAAAGCTGGGTGAACGAGATGTCGAGATATTGCATGAGACTAGAGGCTAGCAACAAATCAACTTCGCCTGCCTCGATAGGGGGCTCGGCGAAGGAAATGTCTTCTCACACCAGCCCCTAGGCTTGCGTTTTGCGCCCGGCACGAAGCAGGGTGGACAGGCCCCAACGCCTGCGACGGCGGAATTCAAGGCGATCACCAAGTATCTTTGAGGGAACACCATGCTATCCGTTCTTGCTGACCGCACCTATCGTCACCTGTTTCTTGCTCAGATCGTAGCGCTGCTTGGCACGGGTTTGGCAACTGTAGCGCTCGGGTTGCTGGCCTTTGAGTTGGCCGAAGAGCGTGCGGGACTAGTTCTGGGGATGGTCTTCACGATCAAGATGGTTGCCTACGTTGGAGTAGCGCCAATCGCGGGGGCTTTTGCCAATCGCTGGCCTCGCAGAACCATGCTGGTCAGCCTCGATCTGACCCGCGCTGCCGTGGCGCTCTGCCTGCCGTTCGTCACTGAAGTCTGGCAGGTCTACGTGCTGATTTTCGTGCTGCAATCGGCCTCCGCCGCGTTCACGCCCACGTTTCAGGCAACAATCCCCGATATCCTGCCCGAGGAAGAGCGCTACACCCGCGCCCTGTCTTTGTCGCGGCTGGCATATGATCTGGAGAACATCATCAGCCCGACGCTGGCTGCGATCTTGTTGGTGTTTGTCAGCTATCAGGCGTTGTTTTTTGGAACTGTCATTGGGTTTGTCGGCTCAGCCCTGCTGGTGGTTTCTGTGATGCTACCTAGCCCGCAGGAAACGGCGCGGCGTGGGATTTACGATCGAACCACACGTGGGTTGCGCATCTACTTGGCCACACCTCGATTGCGCGGTTTGCTGTCTCTGAACCTTGCAGCATCGGCGGCTGGAGCAATGGTGTTGGTCAATACCATCGTGCTGGTGCGCTCCGATCTGGGATTTGGCGAGACGCAGGTTGCGCTCGCCCTCGCTGCATTCGGAGGCGGCTCTATGCTTGCGGCGCTCATATTGCCACGGCTTCTAGACACTCGACCAGACCGACCGGTGATGCTTGTTGGTGCTGGCGTACTGGTCGTTACCCTTCTTGGTCTCGCCGCGCTGACGGTTATCAACGGCATCGGGTGGTATCCGCTTTTGGCGGGATGGTTTGTGATCGGGCTGGGATATTCGACGGTCCTGACCCCATCGGGACGACTGCTGAAGCGCTCGGCACATGCCGAAGACAGGCCCGCCGTCTACGCAGCCCAATTTGCGCTGTCACATTCCTGCTGGCTGGTGGCCTATCCTTTGGCCGGTTGGCTGATCACTGATTTCGGTGCAGCGGCGGCGCTTGCCGTATTGGCGCTTCTGGCCGCAATCGGAATGGCGGCAGGCATTATCCTCTGGCCGCGCAACGACGACATGGCGCTTGAACATACCCACGATGATCTGCCTGCGGATCATCCTCATGTGAAAGATGGACGCTCCCACAGCCATCCAATCATCATTGATGACTATCACCCGCATTGGCCGCGCTTCGACGAACCAAAAGGCGGGCCCGGAGTGAGCCCGTAAGCGTCTGCGTGATCTTTCCGAATTACATGTTGGTTGGTGATGGGCGTGGGGAATTCATTTCCAGTGTCGCGCGCCATTACCTAATCTATTGCAACTATTTTCAAAGCTATTTGGTGTCCCAAAGTCACTCATGACGAGATCTGGCGACACTCGCAGTCGGAGCACCAATTAACCCCAAAGATTGCCAGCATCGCCAAGCATTCACTCAATTACAGCAGTTCAGGCCCAGCTTGTGTGGATGGGACCGTGTTGCGAAGCGAAAGGATGCTTCGATCACTGGCTTTAGCTGTTCAATCTCGTCAGCATTGCGCGGGGCGTATACGAGGATTTCGTTGACACCTCGATCTTTCCAAGGATGGTGCAAGCCCCAACCCTTTGCGATCAATTCATTTTCGTCTGCCTCAGCCATAACCAGATGAAAGCTGCCATCTGCATGGAGATGCGCAAACTCGCGGCTTCCAGCAGGCGGCATAAAAGCAGTCCGCGGTGCAGTGACGCTCTCATCGAGCCACAGCGCCCGCGACGTTGGGACCGAAATTCGCGTCGGCTCCTCACGGGTGAGCGGGAAAGTAGAAAAGAACCAATCGGCCATTTCCTGGTACACGTCTGAGGGCGAGGTGTCCGAGAATTGCAATTGGGGTGGCTGCAAACCGGTTTTTGGTGCGTCGCCAGTGCGGTCTTTTAGAGTGAAGCTGCTCATTTGATGTCTCCTCTTATAGAAATTCAGTTACGTCTAGCGTTTGGCCGTTCATGTCGCCCTCTACAGCGGCAACATAGGCATTGGCGGTGTCCACTGCGGATACTCCGGGCGTTGGGTCTATTCCCATCAGTTCCATCGTCTCTTTCACGAAGGCCGGGCTGACCGTATTCACCCGCAATCCGCGCCCGATTTCCAAGGCAACAGCCCGTGAGAGAGATTCCAGCGCACCGTTTGCCATGCTGATTGCCACGGTGCCCGGCATCGGGTGACGCGACAGAATGCCAGCGGTTAGCGTAATTGATCCACCATCCGTGATGTGATTTTGGCCAACCCGAACAAGGTTGATCTGCCCCATCAATTTGTTGCTCAAGGCGAGATCGAAGGCGGCGTCGTCCAGTTCGTCGAACGGCGCAAAACCGGCGACACCAGCAGTGTTGACAACGGCGTCAACCGGTCCGACTGTCTCAAACAACGCTTGGATTGAGGGTTTGGAACCCAGATCAACCTTATGCTCACCGTTGCGGTAGCCGACGCGAATAACATCGTGAGATTGAGCAAAGCGCTCAGCAACGGCTTTGCCAATCGTGCCCGTTGCTCCAACAACAAGTATCTTCATTTTGTAATCCTCATGTTCTTTATCCACAAAAAATCTGTCTGATCACCGCGTCTGATCACTGACATAGAGCGTTGCGAAATTCGGCGTAAGGTATAGATACCGGGGTGTATTGTCCCGGTTTGCAGGATTATAAAATGACTAACGTGAAAGCGATGAAGGCGTTTGTCGAGGTTGCCAGAAACGGCAGTTTCGCGGCAGCGGCTCGAAAACTTGGGCTGTCAACCACATCCGTTAGTCGATTGGTGCATGATCTGGAGGATTGGTTGCAAACCCCATTGTTGCGGCGCACCACAAGAAGCCTGACCCTGACCGATGCGGGAGAGCTCTATCTGATCCGTTGTGAGCAGATCGTATCTGCCTGGAACAACCTCGAATTAGACGCTAAGGCAGGAACCGCACAACCCAGAGGCAGGCTGCATATTGCGGGCGCTGCATCGCCAATGCGCAAAATAATTACTCCGCTCTTGCCGGAGTTTTTAGCCAAATTCCCCGAGGTGAAAATCGAGCTACACCTCAAGGATGCGCCGGTCGATTTAATCACCGAAGGCATAGATGTCGCGATCCGGATTGGGGATTTGCAAGACAGTGCGATGATCGCCCGCAAATGCGGAGAGGTTCGCCTGAAGTTGACAGCATCGCCTGAGTTCTTGGAGCGTCACAACATGCCAGAAACAGTTGACGATTTGGCCGGACTTCCATGCCTAGCCGACAAGACCGCACGTCGTGGTCGTGGATGGACCATCGGGCGAAATATTCACATCGATGGTCCTATTGCTGCAAATGATGGTGAGATTATCCGCGAAATGACATTGGCCGGGTTGGGGATTTCGCTTTTACCGGACTTTTTCGTCGAAGAGGATATTCAGACGGGGCGTCTTACAGACTTGTTTCCGGGTGACCTAAATGAGCGCATTGGTCTTTACACGCTTCTACCCGTGCGCCGCCAAATCACACCCGCCGCCCGTGCATTCGCGGATTACATATACGCCAAGCTTGCGAAGGACTTCGTTGCGAAGTGATCGGAGTTCGATACATTTTGAAAACCAAACACACGTACTGACCATTCCGTATATTGTTATTTTGCGTTTTTGTTTATCTTGTACGCGCTTGTGTGATCCGATTTTAGAGTCGCCAGGTGCATACTAAGATTCTGTTATAAAGCAGTAAAGTTAACTTTTCGCCTGAGGAGATGTTTCGAAGGCGTTGCCATGCGACCCGCCCTACGTGTGTGTGCGCCAACGATTTACAGACCCGCGTCGCTCAGGAATGTCGTATCATCCTCCCGGCAGACGACATCGAGACAACTACGAGAACCCTGAAGGCTATCACCCGCAACATTTTCGCGAATGCCGAACAAGGAGTGTGACCTATGACTGGATATAACTACGGTGAATTTTCGCCCAGAAACTATGATTTCGAGAGCATTATCGGCCCCGATGTCGGGGACAAAGCCCCTAGTTTTACTCTGGCAACCGCAGACGGGAAGACACTGGACCTGTTGGCGTTCTCAGGTGATTTCCTTGTGTTGGAAATGGGCAGCATTACCTGCCCGCTGTTCCAAAGCAGGCGCCCGGTTATGCAGAGGCTGGACGATATGGCCCGCGTGAGCACGGCTGTGCTTTATGTTCGTGAAGCCCATCCCGGAGCCGACATCCAAAGCCACACCAGTACCGCGCAGAAAACGAGTTGTGCTGTGCGTCTCAAGTCTGAGGATGGGGAGACCAGGACCGTGTTCGTCGACGATTTGGACGGAACGGCCCACACCGCCTATGGCAGCATGCCGAACGCGGTCTTCATCATCAATAAACACGGATGTGTTGTCTGCCGGACCGACTGGAATAACCCGATCGCCACCAAAAAGGCGCTGCTGGCGCTGATCGATGGGCGCGCTGTGACGGCAAAAAGTTACTTCAGACCAGCGACACCGCGTGCATTGATCAGGACGTTGGGAAATGCGGGAAAAGGCTCGGCAGCGGACTTCTTCAAGGGGCTGCCAATCTTGATCTGGAACAACATCTTCAAACGCAATCTGCGTCTGTTCCTGAACCGCCCGATATCTGGGTCCGAGCATACAAACTGCTAGGGGATGCGTGATGGATTGAGGGGAGCCGATGCCCCGGCTTGAGTGCGTGTTTGTGGAATTTGTTTCCTAACTGCGACAGAAACGTCGAGCAGCAACGTGTAAGTTGAAAGGAGGCGACCCGACTGAGGTTGCCAATTGCCAGTTTCCGGGGTGGCCCCGCCAATCTGGTGCAATTCCTTTATCGAGATGCGCTGTCATTCAGGAGTGACGGGTCACATTGCTTGCAAGCTGAGGAAACGAGCATGACACGACAAGAACACCTGAATTCGGCACTGCGTCTGACAGTGGCGCTATTAGGGCTCGCGGTTGGGGGCATATGGCCCACGCTGGCACTCGCTCATGAAAACGAGCACCATTGTTCGGCTGTCGCAGCCTCGGTTCAGGACGCCGGATTTGCTGACGACGTGGCTGTTAGTTGCGTAGGCGGGCAAGCCATCATCACCTCAGACACCTATCCAGACCACGATCTGATGACGGGAATTGTTTGAACGAACGAGCAGGTTCCGGTTCCCGCTGCGGGATACAGCGCGCCGATCCCATTGCAACCAACGTTAGGTGACACGCCGCAAACCCGGGATGCCGCGTTGGGCGTCGCGGTGAATGGTGTGCCGATCTATGACTACACGGGCGGAGGAGAAATGACGGCAAATGACCTTCTCCACCATCAGAGCCAGCTCGACACATTGCTCACGCTGCAACTCGATGTCTGCGGCGGTCATTCGGGGCGCGGCGATGATTATCACTACCACGTGGCACCGGTTTGCATGATTGAGCAGATGAAGAATGCGGGCGACGACGCGATCATTGGGTGGGCCTATGACGGGTTCCCGATCTATGGCGACAACAACCCCGATGGGACGCCGATTGCTGCGGGTGCCCTCGATGTTTGTAACGGTCAGCCGGATGACACGTTCGGTTATCGGTATCACACGTCATCAGGAGCGCCCTACATCCTCCAGTGCCTGATGGGGGAGGTCGCAAGCATGCGTCAGCTGCCGCGCGTTCCACCACTAAGCCCCGCAGGGGGTGGTCGTGGTGCTGAGTCTGGCAGACCACCGCAGGGCGGGGTCGAAAATCTGGTGTTTACGCAAGACGCCTCGGGCCAGCGCAGCATGGATTACACCTACCGCGGGCAGGCATACTACATCCGCTACACACCCACCGACACATCCGGTTGCTATATGTTTGAGACGCGGACCGTCACTAATAACGGTACGCCTCAAGTCGGGGAATTATGTCGATGAACCGCATAATGTGCTCAAGCGCGTGCGCCGCGATGCTGTGCGCCGGGCTGGCTGGACTGGCTGGATCTGCCATGGCGCAGGAGGCGTTCACCTTAACCAGCCCAGAGCTGACTGATGGCGGTCTTCTGCCTGCTGACAGGAGATGTCAGCGCGACGGTGGTGACGGTTTGTCCCCGCCGCTGGAATGGACGGACGTGCCCGCCGGAACGAACGGTTTGGCCGTGATCATGCATCATTACCCGCGTGGAACCGTCGCGGGCGTCGATGCGCCAAGCCAATATTGGCTGCTGTGGAACATCCCTGCCGACACCAGCAGTCTGCCACGGGGAAACCCGGTATCGATTGGCGATGAAGGCTCGGACAAGGACGGGCAGCGCACAGGATACACTGCCCCGTGTTCGCCACCCGGCCCGCAGCATGAATACACAATTACGCTCTATGCCCTCAGCGCCCCATTGGATGACTTGCCCGAGTTCGACGCGATCGAGGTCGATTGGTCGGCGATGACGGCGGCAATAGACGAACATATCATCGCGTCTTCCAGCATCTCTTTCTTGAACTGACCCCCTGCACGCGCACGACGGTACCCGTGCAATATCAAACCTGAACGGAGCTCTTATGCGTCTTATACTTACAACCGCACTGATCGTGTGTGCCGGGTCGGCATGGGCGGAAACGCGCACCATCGCCGCTGCGATCTGGGCTGATAACTGGTTCGAGATGTCCGTGAATGGAGATCTGGTGCTTGAGGACAGCGTTCCGATCACTACAGAGCGGTCGTTCAATGCTGAAACGATCACGTTTACAGCGCAGTTCCCGATGACGATTGCGATTACTGCGATGGACTTTCGCGAGAACGACACCGGGCTGGAATATATCGGCTCGCGTCGTCAGCAGATGGGTGATGGGGGCATGATCGCGCAGTTCCGCGATACAGCTACAGGCCAAATTGTCGGCGTGACCAACAGCGATATGCGTTGTCTGGTTGTCCATCACGCCCCGATTGCTGCGTCATGTGCCGACGAGCGAAACCCAGTTGCCGGGCAGGGGGCTTGCGGGTTTGAGATAACCGAGGTTCCCGCCAATTGGACCTCGCCTCAGTTCGATGACAGTGCGTGGCCCGCAGCGGTCGAACTCTCGGTTCGCGCCGTTAGACCCAAAGATGGATACGATGAGATCAATTGGGACAGAGCCGCTCAGTTAATCTGGAGCAGTGATCTTGAGTTGGACAACACGCTGCTGTGCCGGGTTACGATCGACGACTGAGAGGCGCTGGTGCTACGGTGCTAAGCCATGCCCACTGGACGCGAGTAGACACATGAAAGAGAGGCGACCGCCAAAACCGTCGCCTCTTACTCAGCAAGATCACCAAAGACGCCACCCGTATGATAGCTGCTTCGGTTTTGAAGCGGATGCAGTTGCTGGAACAACTGACCAACACCTGTTTCACATCATACGATACGATACGACCCGCAGCCTAATCTCAGGCGAGTGCACCAATCCGACATTGGAAGCTTCACGCCAACAATATACTAACAGCCGCGATCGCCATACTGATTGAGCTGACAGCATAACTCACAGTGCGAAATGGCTGGATCGCCGCTGCATAGATTACCGTATGGGCAAGGCGTGCGATGACAAAAATCCAGACCAATGGCACAAGATATGTGGACCCAAGTGTTTCAAGTTGAGCGGCAACAAAGAACACCAGCAACGCGATCGGGATATTGGCGGTGTTGTTATTGCCAATCCTGATCCACCTGTTCACCAATGCATCCCGTTCGACATTACCGGCAGGAACACCCAGCTCTTTTACCGGCAAGAAGAAAACAAGATTGAGAAATCGCATCACCAAACCGTCCTCGCCGTTCACGCTTTCCATTGAGCGGCCGCGAACATAGGACGTGACAGTTCCGCACTGCCACATAAAGATACTTAGCACCGCGGTTGCGTAGGCTACGTTCATGACTGGGACAGTTGCTTGCATTTAGATCACCTTGAGATTTGTTTTTATGAGGTAATTGCCTGCCACGCGCGGATCCTGAGCGATGACAAGGCGAAGCTACGCCGCGCATAAAGCTGCGAAACATAGCCTGACTTTGTTGGTAAGGGCCTACTCGTTCAGAGCTTTCGAGAGCTGCACACCGATGATTTGGAACGGCATGTTTGGCGGCGTGCCCATGGCCCCATTGCCGTCATCAATGACGTGATCAAGCTGGCTGTTGACGATCCACAGAGTTTCACCGCGCATCGCAATTGAGCTTGGGCGATCTGCGATATCGTCCGCGATGGTGCGGTTGGAAATCTCAGCGCGCGCATAATTATCCGAAAATGTTGCAGACGCCAAAGCGGAAGGTGGCGTCACATTGACCATCAACAGCTCACCATGTGGCTCGAAGAACATACCGTCCGACCCGCCGAATGTTGCGATATCGCCAGACAATGTGATCTCGTGAACTGACCGGTCCGCTAGACTGACGCGCACCATGCGACCCCCACCTTGAAACATCCTGTCCATAACCGAGGCGATCAGAAAACTCCCGTCCGGCGTAAGGGCGAGGCCGTTCAATCCAAGTGGCCGTTCGGGATTGGGGTTCGTAAGAAGCGGGTCAATGACGAACTCTTGCAACGTGCCTTCAAGACCAGGCCCGGCAGTCCAGATGCGTGGTTGCAACGTGTCGGAGATATAGATTGTACCGTCCGCGCCGACCACAATTTCGTTGAAAAAATGCGGGCCTTTTTCCGCAGGGGCGTCGAGGCTTGCCAACAAAATGCCGCTGCTCAGCTCAAACAACTGCAATTTGCTCATGAAGGTTTCAGGGTTGATGCTCGAGACCCAAAGTCGATTTCTTGATGGGTCGACCGCCACACCAACCGGAGCGGCCATGCCGTCCTCGCCCGGAGATTTGATCACTTCGGATTGACCTACCTCATTGATACGCAGGAGTGTGCCGCTTCCGAAAACGCTTACATAAAGCGACCCCCGTCCGTCTTCAATGATGGCTTCGGGAAACATCATGCCGTCTGGCAAATCGATGACCGAAGCCGGTTGCGCCAGTACGCTCGTCGCGACGATGCTCGTCGAGATTGCTAAAAGGGCTGCTTTTAAATAGTTCATCAGGGACCCCGTTCTTTGCTTCTAGACATCGCCGCCTTGGTTCCAATCGAGAACGCCGGGACGTGCCAGTTTCTTCCAAGCCGAAGTATTCTCTGCCTCAAGATTGCGTTAGCCGGACATTTTGATACATGGTGGTTCCAAACGGGAACCAAAACTGAATGTGGTCATTCGACGATCTGAGGGCACTTGATGCCGCTATGTCCGAAGGCAATTTTGCGGCGGCAGCGCGTAAGCTGGGCGTGACGCGGTCTGCTGTCAGCAAAGCCATCCGCCGTTTGGAAGACTCGTTGGGCGCTCAGATGTTCTTTAGAAGCACGCATAACGTACAGCCAACCGACATCGCCAAGCAGTTTCACGCGCGTGCAATGGCATCCCTAGAAATCGCGGATGAAGCGACCAATATGGTTCGCGCGGGCAGTGACACGACGGGGGGCGTTGTGCGCCTATCGCTGCCAACCAGCCTCGGCTTTGTTTATCTGAACGAAACGCTGCCTGACTTGCTTGGCGCACATTCCGGGTTGCAGATTGATGTGGCGCTGACCGACCGTCGCGTTGATCTGATTGGCGAAGGCTACGATATTGCTGTTAGGATTGTTGCGACCGGGCAACTCGCAGATAGCGATTTGATTGGACGAAAACTAGCTGAGGGCTCGTTCGCGCTTTGCGCCAGCCCCACATGGGTGAAGCTAAACGGCCAGCCAACGCAGGTCGCTGATCTTGGATCGTTGCCCTGCATTTGGTTCGGGTCATCATTTGACAACATGCGAGGGGCGCATTGGGAAGTCACCGACGCGTCCTCTGCTCAGGGTGTGCAAATATCTGGGCCAGTGCGCTCAAACAGCGGGTTGGCGTTAAGGTCGGCTGTGTTGGGCGGGGCGGGCGTTGGGTTATTGCCGCAGTTCTTGGTCAGCCGTCCGATCAGAGACGGGCGTCTGCTCAGCCTTTTACCGCAAGCCAGCATGCCTCGATACGCAGTCTATGCCTTGCGGCCGCCGGGGAGCTATTTGACCAAAGCCACTGAGACGGTTTTGGCGTCGCTACAAAGCTGGTTAGCGCATGTCGAAATTTGAAGTTGCCCGCCCGCCCAACTAGCCCTCGGGCATCACGGACACTGCTGTATCAAGCGTATGCTCTTGCAGGTTTACCCCGCCTCCGATCCGGTCCATCACGGCGAAAAGGCCGCTTCCCGAGATCGGCGCGAGCACCCCGTGCCAGATGTTGCGCCCGATGTTGACGATCTGGTGCGGCGCTGCGGTGAAGGCTTGTAGCGGGCCGGGCGAGCCGCCTGCATCCGGGGCCACGATCACCAGATAGCTGGAACTGCCCATCGGTATGAAGCACTGCGAGCCGAGCGGATGGCGCTCCACCAGATCGCAGATATGGGGCAGGGGGCGCAGCTCGGCCTGAAACAGGCTGAGGCCAACCTCGCCGTCGAGCACATCAAAACTGGCCAGATTGCTGAAGCGTTTGCACAGCCCTTCGTTGATCAGGATATGGCTGGTTTGGCCTGCGACCTCGATCACCTCGCCGAACGGGGCGAAGGCCTCTGGGGTCAGCGGTGGTGCGATCAGCGTGGTCATAGGGCCCCCAAGGTCAGCGATGCGTGGCGGTTCACATCCTTATAAAGCAGGTAGCGGAACGGATCGTCGCCGGTTGCCACGCAGGCTTGCGGACAAAACGCGCGCAGCCACATGAAATCGCCCGGACCAACATCAACCCAATCTGTATTCAGCAAGTATTCTGCAGTCCCTTGAAGCACATAGAGGCCGTGCTCCATCACATGGGTCTCGGCAAACGGGATGCGTCCACCGGGCTGGAAGGTGACAATGGTGATGTGAAAGTCATAGGCCAGATCGAGAGGATCGAAGAAGCGCTTGGTGGTCCATGTGTCCTCGGCACCCGGCATTGCGTTGGCAGGCAGGTCATCCTCGTGGGTGATGAAAGGCTCAGGTCGGGTCAGGCCCGCGCCGTCCACATAGCGTTTGCGGATCCAGTGAAAGCCGCAGATGTCATCGCCGTCATTCCAGAACTGCCAAGTCGTGGAGGCTGGCAAATAGGCAAAGCTGCCCGCGCGCAAGAAATGCGTCTGTTCGCCGATCACGAGGCGCGCGGTGCCTTTGGCCACAAAGATCGCGGCTTGGGCATTCGGGTCTGGCTCAGGTGCGGAGGACCCGCCTCCAGGCAGCAGCTCTACTGCGTATTGCGAGAAGGTCTCGGCAAAACCCGTCATGGGGCGC
The DNA here is from genome assembly GCA_034111085.1 of Dinoroseobacter sp. Lineage (GTDB taxonomy): Bacteria > Pseudomonadota > Alphaproteobacteria > Rhodobacterales > Rhodobacteraceae > Dinoroseobacter. Next base: position 8,151 of record JAWUXZ010000009.1, on the reverse strand, counting down.
GCCAGAATCCAGGCGCGGTGATCCTGCCATCCGGGCAGAAAGCTGGTGACAATATCGCGTTGGGTATCGGCTGGCAGCACCGCATACGCAGGGGTGAACACAGCCGTCCCGACCGGGTCTGAACTGTGATCAGGCATCCCGCCAGCGGGGAAGGCATAGGTCGGCGCGTCGGTCATTGCAGGGCATCCTTGAGGCGGTGAAAGGCGATGCGTTCGACCTGATAACAGGCTTGCGCAAACTCCTCTTCGCGGGTGTTGGCTAGGCGCGCGTGGAAGGCCGCGAGGATGCTGGCCTTGTCGTGATCGCGCACCGCGATGATGAAGGGAAATCCGAACTGGGCGACATATTGCGTGTTCAGATCGGTGAAGGCTGTGCGCTCGGTATCCGTCAGCGCATCAAGGCCAGCGCTTGCCTGCTCATGGGTGCTTTCTTCCGTCAGTTGCTTGGCAGAGGCCAGCTTGCCCGCAAGGTCGGGGTGGGCGGTCAGGACACCGAGGCGTTCGTCGTCGCTTGCACTTCGAAACATCCGGCAAAGCGCGCTGTGGACGCCGATTGCGCTGTCATGGGCCGGGCCCAACTCAAGTGCATGGGCGCGTGTGGCGATCCATGGTGAATGCTCGAAAATGCTGCCGAACGCGGTCACAAATGCGGCCTCGTCCATTTGGCTGGGCGTCGTGGTGCGTGCAGGGGCGGGGTGGTGTGTGTGCCAATGCTCGGCGATCTCGACGCGGCGTGGACACCAAACATCCTCAAACCCCGCGATGTAGTCGAGGAACCGCTGCAACGCGACCACGCGCCCCGGACGGCCAATAAGGCGGCAATGCAACCCGATGCTAAGCATCTTGGCGCTGCCCGCTTCGCCCTCGGCGTAGAGCGCATCAAAACTGTCCTTGAGGTAGGCGAAAAACTGATCGCCCGAATTGAAGCCCTGCGGCGTGGCAAAGCGCATGTCGTTGGTGTCGAGCGTATAGGGGATGACCAATTGGTCGCGCTCGCCGATCTGCACCCAGTAGGGCAGGTCGTCGGCATAGGCGTCTGAGACATATTCGAAGCTGCCATCCTCAGCGATCAGGCGTACGGTATTCTCCGAGCAACGCCCGGTATACCAGCCGCGCGGGGCTTGGCCGGTGACTTCCGTGTGCAAGGCTTTGGCGGCGATCATGTCCGCGCGCTCATCCTCGGGGGCATAATCCTTGTATTCGATCCATTTCAGCCCATGGCTGGCGATTTCCCAATCGGCATCAACCATTGCGGCAACTTGCTCGGGCGAGCGGGCCAGTGCGGTGGCTACGCCGTAGACGGTGACGGGCACCTCGCGCGAAGTGAACAGGCGGTGCAATCTCCAGAAGCCGGCACGCGCGCCGTATTCATAAATCGATTCCATATTCCAGTGACGTTGGCCGGGCCAAGCGGCCGCACCGACGATTTCAGACAAGAATGCTTCCGAGGCTGCATCGCCGTGCAGCACGCAATTCTCGCCGCCCTCCTCGTAATTTAGTACAAATTGCACCGCAATCTTTGCCCCGCCCGGCCATTTGGGATCGGGTGCGTTTTGGCCGTGGCCGCGCAGGTCTCTGGGATAACGGGTCATTTCAATCCTCCGAGGTGTGCGTATTGAATAGAGTGCGCGCACGGGGCTGTCTTTCAAACTGCGGTTGAAAGTGTTGAAGCTTGAGTGGGCTTGCGCGAAACTCCACCACCGCGCAAACTTTCCCTAACAGTGATGGAGGCGACGATGAACGGCTATCTAACAACCCATGTTCTAGACACCGCGCGGGGCTTGCCTGCGGCGGGGTTGCGGATCGAGCTATACCGTCTGTCGGGTGAGACGCGCGAGAGGCTGGCTGATGTCGTGACCAACGCGGACGGGCGCACCGATGGACCTGTGCTGCCGCGCGAGGCGTTTGCCTTGGGCCAGTACGAGTTGGTGTTTCATGCGGGTGACTATCTCAAGTCCGTTGGGGCGGCGTCGGACTTTCTCGACGTGATCCCGCTGCGCTTTGGCATGAGCGACGACGATCACTACCACGTGCCGCTGCTGTTATCGCCATTCGCATTTAGCACCTACCGGGGCAGCTAGAGCGCTCTGCCTGCCGATCGGGTAAAGCCGAGGCAACTTTGGGGCATGAGGCCTCACCGAACTGGACAAATGGGCAGGATCGGTCAGCATGGTCTGACACGATTCAAACCCATCGTGAGGGAGATTTCTGATGTATGATCTGGCTGTCATAACCGAGTGGGCCACATTTGCGGTCCGCTGGCTGCATGTGATCACCGCAATGGCATGGATCGGCGCATCTTTTTACTTCATCGCGCTGGATTTAATGCTCAAGCCCGCCGACGACATGCCAGAAGGTGCTGCGGGCGAGGAATGGGAGGTCCATGGCGGCGGCTTCTATCACACCACCAAATACCTCGTGGCTCCAGCCCGCCTGCCTGAACACCTGACCTGGCACAAATGGCAGTCTTACTGGACATGGCTTTCGGGTGCTGCGCTGTTGATGCTGGTGTATTGGTCCGGCGCCGAGATGTTCTTGATTGATTATGACAAGATCGAATGGGCTCCGTGGCAGGCGATTTTGATCTCGGCTGGGTCTTTGACCATTGGTTGGATCTTGTATGATCTTCTGTGCAAAAGCCCTTTGGGCAAGCATCCGACTGCGCTGATGCTTCTGCTGTTCGTGATCCTTGTGGTCATGGCTTGGGGCTATAACGAGGTCTTCACAGGCCGCGCTGCCCTGCTGCATCTGGGCGCGTTCACCGCCACGATCATGACGGCCAACGTCTTTTTCATCATCATGCCGAACCAGCGTATCGTGGTCAAAGACCTCAAAGAGGGTCGCAAGCCTGACGCCAAATACGGCAAGATCGCCAAACTGCGCAGCACCCATAACAACTACCTGACGCTGCCGGTGATCTTCTTGATGCTGACCAACCATTACCCGCTGGCCTTTGCGACCGAGTATAACTGGATCATCGCCAGCCTCGTGTTCCTGATGGGCGTCACGATCCGGCATTACTTCAACTCGATGCATGCGGGCAAAGGGCAGCCCCATTGGACATGGGGCGCGACCACGATCATCTTTATTGTCATCATGTGGCTGTCCTCAAACCCGATGCATGGGGATTACGACTGGCAAGAAGAGGTCTCGGTGCCCGCCCATCTGGAGCATGTGGTCGCGGCCGCTGGGTTCGAGGATGTGCGCAATGTCGTCGCCGGGCGCTGTTCAATGTGCCACCACCCCGAGCCGACTTGGGACGGGATGATCTGGCCGCCCAAGGCCGTGCGGCTAGATAACGATGCGGAAATCGCCAAGCACGCGCGCGAGATCTACCTGCATGCGGGCCTCAGCCACGCGATGCCGCCGGGCAATATTACGTTCATGGAGCCTGAGGAGCGTGCGATGATCGTGAGCTGGTTTCGGGGGTTGTAGGGAAAACTCTTCGAAGAGTTTTTGTTCATGATTTTCGAAAATCATGCGCCCACCCGGTGTAAAGCTTAGCTATCATTCAGCACCGGAGTCCCGCATGCCCCTACGCCTTATTACCGCACCTGTCGGCCGCGCAGGCGATGAAAGACCAGCACAAACTCAGACCAGAGCTGTTCAAGAAACAGCGATACTACCTTTCGGGCTGTGACTGAGTTCTTCAACCATTCTGCCCTCTAAAAACCAATACAAATTTCAAAATACCGACGAACACCGAAAAAGCGACGCTGGCCACAACAAGAAATACCATGCCAGCCAACATCGGAAAAACTGGCCAAAAAAAGACCCTAGCCATTCCTGGATAAGAGGGGTCGTGAATTTCTGGAACAAAAACAAAGAAGTACCAAGGCATCACGACTATTACTAACAATGCAAAGCCAATCGCAAAGATTGTGTCTCTTCCCACACCGCCACACTTGTGCTTGACAACAACTGTTTTCCAATACCCCAAAGCATTCACAGCGATCAAAATTGGAACAGTAAATATCCCGCTAATAACCACTGCCACATACGAGGATTGCGAGAAGGCGCTAATTGATCCCAAAAATTGGAATCTACCGTGCAGCCAAGGAAGATATTCACTCACATATCGGTCAAAGCTTGCGGAGTGGCCTTGTAGAAACCAACTGGCAGCGTATGCCACAGCTGTTACGAAAAATAGAGCCGTTGGCGCGAAAAATCTATTAAATCTAGCATACTCAACCGTTTCGTCGAACGGGGCTGGCGCTGCGCTTTTGCCAATCATACTCGCCTCCAATGTTTCCAACGATTGGAGGCAAAATAAAACTCAAGTCTACAGCAACATCAAACCCCCATCAATATAAGTTGCTCATCAGAATTCCACCCAAGATTCTGCAAAAAGATTAAAGCTGCCTGTTCCACCCCGGATGATCACATTTCCCGTCGGCGATCAGCGCTGTTCGTGGCAAGATCGGTCCTGAGGGGCCTTCGGAACGGGGAGCAGCCATGCTGCGATGCAGTAAGCTAAAGCCTCTTAGCTCTCCCGAAACGCCCCATAATAAGACCGCATTGCGGGTTCACGAGTCACCTCATCGACAACCGCACTTCAGTCTTGTTGAACCCTTCTGCCTGCATTCCGCGCAGCAGCGTTTGCCCTTCGAGCTTTGCCAGTCCTTCGCTCTCGGCAACACCTCGGCCTGATAGAACGAGATCCCTGTCATCTCGCCCAAAACGCATCCGCAGACAGGCGCGAGACCAGGATAAGAGCCTATATCCATGATTTTCGAAAATCATGTGCCCACCCGGTGTATAGGGAAGTGGAATACGAAACCGGAGTCCCGCATGCCCCTACGCCTTATTACCGCCGCCGCCCTGATCCTCGCTGCACCCGCCGCCCATGCATGGGAACGCACGATTGAGTACCGCTTTACAGGCGCCGAGATCGTCTCGTTCAAAGTCACAGAGCCTGCGTTCGACGAGGAACCCACGTTCGTGCGGATCATGTTATCGGACCCGATGGGCGGCGATGGCATTATCGAGTTCGAGGACGACAGCCGTTTTGAGGACTGCGCCGAAACCCTCAGCATGTACAAAGGCGACGCGAGCACGACGATCGTGCTGGTTGTCGATACCAACGCAACGACGATGAACGGGTCGGTGGTGGTGCAATGCTCGACGCGTTAGAGCGCCCGCTCCAACACCCTGATCGCAGAATGCAGATCATCGCGGTCTGAATAGACCCCCTCGATAAACCGTGCCCCACCTGCTGCGTCATAGGCCGAGCGTCCGTGTAGCGCGCGGCGGTTGTCGAACGCGAACAGGTCTCCGGCCTCGTAGCGCACTTCCATACAGTAGCGCGGATCGGCGGCGCGCACTGCGAAAGCGCGGTAGGCTGTGTAGGCGCGCTCTTGGGTCTCTAGGTCTGCGACCAGTGGCGCGCGCAACCATGTCTCGTAGCGCACGGAGGTGATTTGGCCGCTCGCATCAAGGTTCACCATTGGCCCGCCGGCCTTGTAGCTCGTGCCCTTGGCGCGGTTGTTATAGCTCCACTCCACCTCGCACAGGGTCGCGAACAGATCGGGGTCTTGCGCGCGGATATCTTCGGCCACGCGGTAGGCGTCGGTGTAAAGGCCAGCACCCCCGGTTGTGGTGTTGGCGCGGCAAAACAGGAACTGCAATCCGGGCGGGCATTCGCGGGTGCACAGGTCCATATGCGGTGGCAGCGCGTGACTGGTATAGGCGTTGGAGGTTGGGTCGTCCTGAATTTCCAGCGTGAACATGCGGCCAAAGTTCGTGGGTCGGATGGTGCCGATTTTATCTAAAACCTCCTCCAAAAGTCCGTCGCGGTTAGGCAAGTTGCGCAGGCGCGCGACGCCGTAATTGCGCAGCGCACAAAGCCAAGCATGGAAAATTGCAGGATCTTTCAGCGCCTCGGGGCCGTCGAAGCTGGGCGGATCCGGCTGGTCCTCGGCGCGCCAAAGGATCGGCGCAGGGGCCGCGGTAGGCTGGTCGGTGAAGCCGTGCGCGTGCAGCCAGCCGGGATGATACGGCCCGCGCGCCACACCATCGGAGAAGCTAAGCGCGAGTGCACCCGAGGGCAGCGTGTAAGCTTCAGTAATTGCGAGGCCCTCGGGGAAGTCGAGCGGCGACAGCACAGTTTCGCGCGACAGCTGGTGCAGGGTTTCAGGGTCGGTGCTATTTTCAGCCAGCAACAGACGGTGGTATGTGGCGCTGGTGGCGTCGCTCCAGATCAGGCGCAAGTTGCCGTCAGCCAAGACGACAGCCTCCGTGATCTCGGCTGTGATCGGCCAAGGATCGAAATCAGGAGTAAGGGGCAGATCGAGGTCTTTCATAGCGCGCTCCGAGGCTGGACTTCCCACTAACCTCGCCCCCCGATTGCGACCTGTCTTGCTTGGGCGCGACCTTATTGAATTTCCACCGCTGCGCGTTCGTAGGTGTGGGTTTCTTTCTCGCCATCGTCGTAGATGATCGTGACTGTCACGCTTTCGATGCTGCCAAGTTCGAGCCGGATATAGGGCAAGTACTCATCAGCTTGGATGGTGGCAAAGACTGCGCCATCCTCTTCGGGCGGGCAAGGCTCGGCGTTAAAGCGCGTGCTCGCGCTCTCACCGTTGAGACCGTACAGGATTTCCGTCAGCCCGCAGCGGAACGGCAGAAGCTGCGTGAAATACAACAAGTCCGCACCATCCCATTCGCGCACCGCAATCCAGTTCGGCGCGGTCATTTGCAGGATTGGGCGGACTACCTCTGCGGTGCTGAGTTGGGCAGTCGCCGGGCTGGCGAGCGCTGTGATCAGGGCGAGGACAAGGGGCGTACGGCGCATGAGCTTGATCCAATTCTTAGGTTTCGGGCCGCGCCAACCAGCCCTATAGTCAGGCTAAAGCGCTGGACCCATTATGCCCGATACGCCGCACCGTGCCAAACCTTTCAACGTCCTTGCCGTCATCCAAGGCGGACGGCTTGAGTTTGAGGCTTGTTTATTCGCCGCCTCCTTCCACGAGGCGAACCCCGGATTTGAGGGGCGCTTAATCTATGCCGAGCCGCAACCCGGCCCCCTGTGGCAGGGCGATCCGCGCGTGCGTCATGACGAAGTGCGCGAACTGATCGACGAGCATGGCGGCGAAATCATCCCGTTTGACAGCCAGCATTTCGGCAGCGACTACCCCCATGGCAACAAGATCGAGGCGCTGCGCGTGCTGCCTGAAGGCGAGCCGTTTGTGTTTTTTGACACTGATACCTTGCACTTGGGGCCCCTCGCTGATGTGCCGTTTGATTTTGCCCGCCCGTCGGCGTCGATGATGCGCACGGCAACATGGCCGCAGGTGCCGCTCTATGGGCCGGGCTACACCGCGATCTGGAAGGCACTATATGACAAGTTCGGGTTGGAGTTTGAATCCTCGCTCGATCCGTCGTTCCCCGATGAGTATTGGGAGCGGTATCTCTATTTCAACGCAGGCTGGTTTTTCGGTGACGACCCGGCAAAGTTTGGCGAAATGTTCGCGCGCTTTGCGACGGGCATCCGCGACGAGATGCCGTCTGAGCTGGACAGCCAATCGCTGAACCCGTGGCTCGATCAGGTGGCGTTGCCGCTGGTGATCCATACGCTGGGGGGCGGTCGGCCTGAGTTTGACGGCTTGCTTGACGGCAAAACCACCAACCATTGGCGCGTGCTGCCACTGCTATATGCTTGCGCGCCCGATGAGGTAATCAAGACCTTGGAGCGCATCGCAGCGCCAAACCGTATCAAGAAAGTCTTGAAGCTGCATGATCCGTTCAAGCGCGGGATTTACCAGGGGCGCGGGTTGCGCGCGCGGGCGTTGTTTGACCGCGAAAACATGCCCGTCAGGGAGCAGCAAATCCGACATATCATTCGCAAGAACAATTTGTGGGTGAGATGAGCGCGCTGCACGAGGACGATTGGCAACGCCGCGCTGCGATCCTGATGGCGCTAGGCATGGCGTTCAAGATCGCCGTTGCGTGGAGCTTCCCGTTGGGCGTGGACGAGGCCTATGCAATCGGGGCAGCGCGCGAGTTCTCGTGGTCCTTTTTTGACCATCCGCCCGTGGGGTTCTGGTTGCCTGTGGTCTCGGCGAGCCTGTTTGGCGAGTGCGCGCTGATCTACCGTTTGCCGTTCCTGCTATGCGGGTTGGGCACGGGCGTGCTGCTGTATTTGATCGGGGCA
>JAWUXZ010000008.1:0-8523 GCA_034111085.1 Dinoroseobacter sp. | reverse complement strand
TCCAGATTGGCGGGAATACTGTCAAGATCGCTGGCATCGCGAAGGGTTCCGGCATGATCGCGCCGGATATGGCCACGATGCTGGTCTATATCTTCACCGACGCCGCAATCGACCAGCCCGTCTTGCAGAGCATGGTCTCAGACCTGAATCGCGTGACCTTCAATGCGATCACCGTGGACAGCGACACTTCCACGTCCGACAGCTTGATGGTTGTGGCGACAGGAGCTGCTGGCAACACGCCTGTAGCCGACCCGAGCAGTGCGGATGGCCAGGCCTTCAACATAGCCCTCCACAACATAATGCTCGATTTGGCTCATCAGGTTGTGCGCGACGGGGAAGGCGCGACAAAGTTTGTTGAGGTAAGTATTACAGGCGCGACTTCGACTGAGGACGCCGAGAAAGTTGCCAAGGCCATCGCAAATTCGCCGCTGGTGAAAACCGCCATCGCGGGTGAGGATCCAAATTGGGGCCGCATCGTCATGGCTATCGGCAAATCCGGGGCCGAGGCGGACCGCGACCTGATCACCATTCGGTTTGGCGATGTGCTGGTGGCCAAGAACGGCTGGGTGGCGCCCAGTTATTCCGAGGCCGCTGGGGCCGCTTATATGAAGCAGTCCAACCTCGTAATCGGCGTCGATCTTGGCCTTGGCGCGGGTGCAGCGACCATGTGGACTTGCGATCTGACCCACGGCTACATCACCATCAACGCTGACTACCGATCATGAAAACGGTGCTCGTCTCCGCCGTTGCCCTAATCGACAAAGACGGATGCGTGCTACTGGCCCGGCGACCTGAAGGCAAGTCCATGGCCGGCCTGTGGGAGTTTCCAGGCGGCAAGGTTGAGGTCGGCGAGACGCCAGAAGCTGCGTTGATCCGCGAATTGCATGAGGAATTGGGCATTGGGACTTGGCAAAGCTGTCTCGCTCCGCTGACCTTTGCCAGCCACTGCTACGACGACTTCCACCTACTGATGCCGCTATTTGCCTGCCGCAAATGGGAGGGCACGCCGCAGCCTCAAGAGGGCCAAACTCTCGCTTGGGTGCGCCCGGCTGAGTTGCGCAGCTATCCAATGCCCGCCGCTGACATTCCACTGATCCCGATCCTGCGCGACTGGCTTTAGATAGACAAAGGGCGGCCCAATCGGACCGCCCTTTGTCTATCATTATGCAAGTCAGGATCAGACCAGCGTGCGCTCGATCTCTTCGCGCTCGAAAATCTCGATAACATCGCCTTCGCGGATATCTTCGTAATTCTCGAATGCCATGCCGCACTCTTGGCCGGACTGGACCTCTTTGACCTCGTCCTTGAAGCGCTTGAGCGTCTTCAGGGTGCCTTCATGGATCACAACGTTGTCACGTAGCAAACGCACTCCAGCCGAACGGCGCGCAATGCCTTCGGTCACAAGACAGCCAGCGACTTTGCCAACACCGCCCGAAACCTTGAAGATCTCTTTGATCGACGCATAACCGATGAACTTTTCGCGGATCTCGGCGCTCAGCAAGCCACTTGCGGCCTGCTTCACATCGTCCACAAGGTCGTAGATCACCGAGTAATACCGGATCTCGACGCCCTTTTGGCTGGCAGCGCTACGTGCAGGCGCGTTGGCCCGAACGTTGAAGCCAAAGACCGGTGCACCGGAAGCTTCCGCCAAGCCGATATCGGATTCGGTGATCGCACCGACGCCCGAATGCAGAACCCGCACGCGCACTTCGTCGTTGCCGATCTTTTCCATCGCCTGGACGATCGCTTCGGCAGAACCCTGCACGTCCGCTTTCATAACGATAGGCATTTCGGTCAGGCTCTCGTTGTCCTTGGCCCGCGCCATCATCTGTTCCAGCGTCGTCGCAGCACCCGCAGCGGCCCGTTTGTCCTTGGCCGCTTGTTCGCGGTATTCTGCGATCTCGCGGGCTTGGGCTTCGGTGTCCACAACGTTCAGAACGTCGCCAGCTTCGGGTGTGCCGTTCAGACCCAGCACCTCGACAGGCACAGACGGCCCGGCTTCTTTAACGCGGTCGCCCTTGTCGTTCACAAGCGCGCGGACCTTGCCCCACTTCTCGCCAACCACAAAGATATCGCCCTGACGCAGCGTGCCGTTTTGGATAAGCACAGTTGCAACGGGGCCGCGACCCACATCAAGTTGCGCCTCAATAACCGCACCGGATGCAGCGCGCTTCGGGTTCGCCTTCAGCTCAAGCAATTCAGCTTGCAGCGAAATGGCTTCCAAAAGCTTGTCGAGGCCTTGACCGTTGATCGCAGAGACTTCGACATCCTGCACTTCGCCCGACATCTGCTCAACGACAACTTCGTGTTGAAGCAAGTCCGTGCGAACCTTCATCGGGTCAGCCCCAGGACGGTCCATCTTGTTGATCGCCACGATCATAGGAACACCCGCCGCCTTAGCGTGGGCAATCGCTTCAACCGTTTGCGGCATCACAGCGTCATCGGCAGCAACGACCAGAACAACAATGTCTGTCACCTGAGCACCGCGCGCCCGCATTGCCGTAAACGCCGCGTGGCCGGGGGTGTCGAGGAAGGACAGAAGTTGCCCGTCGGAGGTCGTGACCTGATACGCACCAATGTGCTGCGTAATCCCGCCCGCTTCGCCCGCAACAACACGTGCATTGCGGATCGCATCGAGAAGCGACGTTTTGCCGTGGTCAACATGGCCCATAATCGTGACGACAGGGGCACGCGTCACAAGGTCTTCGTCCTTGTCTTTTACGGCATCAATAACCTGCTCAACGTCCGCGTCAGACACTCGCACAACCTTATGACCGAACTCTTCGATAATCAGCTCAGCTGTATCGGCATCGATCATCTGGTTCTGCGTTGCCATAATGCCGCTGTTCATCAGCGATTTTACAACTTCAGCGACACGCTCAGACATCCGGTTGGCCAGCTCCGACACCACGATGGTTTCAGGCAAGCGCACATCGCGCATTACCTTCTCGCGGTTTTCAGATCCGGCCGCCTTCTGGCGTTGGCGTTCCTGCTTGCGCTTCATGGCCGCCAGCGAACGTTGACGCCCGCCTTCGCCCAGCGCGTCTGACAGGGTCAGCTTGCCAGAGCGACGACGATCATCGCCGCCTTTGCCACGGGTAGGTGTTTTGCCGCGTTCTTCACGCTCGCGGTCGGATTTACGCTGTGTCGGTGCGGCTGGTCCACCAGATGGACGCGGACGCGCGGCATCACCTGGTGCTGCGGCTGCTGGCGCGGCTGAGGCAGCGGGCGCATTCTTGGCGGCCTCGGCTTCAGCGCGCGCACGTGCTTCTTCCTCGACGCGCGCTTTGGCACGCTCTACGCGCTCACGCTCTTCGCGTTCCTTCGATTCAATCTCAGCGCGGCGCTTGTTGCGATCTTCCTCGCGCTGGCGTTCGTCGTCTACGCGTTGCTGCTGGTCCTCGACTTCGCGGGCCTTGGCGTTCTGAAGCGCGCGAAGGCGGCGTTCCATTTCCGCATCGGTCGCGTTGCCGGGTTTGCTCGGATCGCTGCCACCTCTACCGCCACCCGGCTTCGGCACCATAACGCGCTTGCGCTTGGTCTCAACGACGACATTTTTGGTTCGCCCGTGGCTAAAGCTCTGTTTGACAGAACCCGCGCGTGGACCACCGCCGCTGCGCAAACCAAGGGGTTTTTTACCGTCTGTATCGCTCATGAGTTTCCTAGATCCTTCCCGACAGATACATCTGTCGTCTTGCTGTCGCGCAGGCCAGCCAGCCGCGCGGCTTCCTCTACAATACGTGTCGTGAGTCCGCCAGCCGTTAAGGCAGCGTGTATCACATGATCCCGACCGAATGCCAAACCCAATTCCGTCGCAGTCAAATGGCCAATGAAATAACCGTCTTCCGGGGCACGCAGCTTAGACTTGCCGCGCGGTGATCCGTCAGAGGCCTGGATAAGGACTGTGGCCCATTCCGTGACCAAAGCGCCCTTCACCTTTTCATACCCAGCAATCGCGCCGCCCGCTTTGCGCGAGAGCGCCAGCAACGAGGTAACGCGACCAAGCATCAGGCCTTCGACCTGATCGGCCAGATTATCGGGAACCTTCACTTGGGTCTTAGCAGACCGACCAAAGGCTTTCTTCTTGCGGGCGAGTTCAAGCGAGGCGCGATCAGCGCTGACCCAAATGCCCCGTCCGGGCAAGCGGGCCAGAATATCAGGTACAATTTGTGCCTCTGGTCCGACCACAAAACGGATCAACTCAGATTTTGGACACGCCTTCCCCGTGGCGATGCAGCGTCGCTCGGGACCGTTTAACGGGTCCGTTTCCTGTCCGCCGCGCGTCAGGGCCGAAACGTAAGGCCTGAGATCAGGCCTTACCCTCCGTGGGGTTGGTGTCTTTCGCGTCCATATCTACTTCCAATTCAGCTTCTGCCGCAGCGGCGTCGGCTTCGAGTTGCTCGGCCGTCACCCAGCCCAGTTGCACCCGCGCCGTCATAATCATGATTTGTGCTTCTTCCAACGGGACCTCGAACGGCTCTAGTACGCCATCGTCCTTGATGCGCTCGCCTTTGTCGGTCGTCCAGCCACCGGCCAATTCCCAATCTGCACAAGTTGCGAAGTCTTCTAGCGTCTTCACACCGTCTTTGCCAAGGGCTTCCAGCATCTGAGGGGTCAGGTTGCCGAATCCAACAAGACTGTCTTCGACGCCCAGTTCTTTCGCTGCCTCTAGCGCTTTGCGATTCTGCTCTTCGAGATGCTCACGCGCGCGGGCCTGTAGCTCGCCCACAGTGTCCTCATCGAAGCCTTCGATGGACAGCAGCTCGTCAATCTCGACGTAAGCCACTTCCTCAAGGTTCGTGAAGCCTTCGGTCACGAGCAGCTGCGCGATGACCTCTTCTACATCGAGGGCTTCCATGAACATGCCCGTGCGTTCAGCAAACTCAGCCTGACGACGCTCGGATTCTTCGGTTTCCGTCAGAATATCGATGTCGAGGCCCGTCAACTGGCTCGCAAGGCGTACGTTCTGGCCGCGACGACCAATGGCGAGCGAAAGTTGCTCGTCAGGCACGACAACCTGAATCCGCTCAGCATCCTCGTCCAGAACCACTTTCGTGACTTCGGCAGGCTGTAGCGCATTCACAAGGAAAGTCGGCTGATCTTCGTTCCATGGGATAATGTCGATCTTCTCGCCTTGCAGCTCGTTCACGACGGCTTGCACACGACTACCGCGCATACCAACACACGCGCCAACCGGATCGATGGAGTTGTCATACGAGATAACAGCGATCTTTGCGCGCGACCCTGGATCACGGGCAACGGCCTTGATCTCGATGATGCCGTCATAAATCTCGGGCACTTCCATCTTGAACAATTCCGCCATGAACTGCGGATCGGTGCGGCTAAGGAAAATCTGCGGCCCACGCTGTTCGCGGCGCACATCTTTGATGAAGCAGCGGATACGGTCGTTGGGGCGGTAGCTTTCGCGGCCAATCTTTTCGTTGCGACGCAGCACACCTTCGCCAGCGCCCACATCGACGATGACATTGCCATACTCTTCGCGCTTGACGGTGCCGTTGATGATAGTGCCGGCGCGGTCCCTGAATTCTTCGTACTGGCGATCGCGCTCAGCTTCGCGGACCTTCTGCAAGATAACCTGCTTTGCGGACTGCGCAGCAATCCGACCCATTTCTACAGGCGGGACTTCTTCGATCAGCTGATCGCCAAGCTTTGGATCATCAAGGTACGGCTTTGCCTGCTCGACCGTGAACTCAGCCTGATAATTCTCAAGATCTGCCTCTTCGACCACAGTGCGCACGCGGGTGAAGGTTGCACGCCCGGTCTTGCGGTCGATGGACACGCGAATGTCCATTTCCGCGCCGTAACGAGACTTCGCGGCACGTGCGAGGCTGTCTTCCATCGCCTCGATGACCAACACTGGGTCGATCATCTTTTCGCGGGCTACCGCGTCAGCGGTTTGAAGCAGCTCAAGCTGGTTTGCAGAGGTAATCGCCATGGTCAGTCCTCCTCCGAGGAATCGTCGGTTTCAATCGTATCAAACTTGGCCGGGTCATCGACTTGCGCGGCTTTACGGGCGCGCAGAATGTCGCTGATCAGGTTATCGGTCAGCACCAGCTTTGCATCGCAGAGCCACTCAAATTTCAGACCGATGGTGCCTTGGTCAATCGCGACCAGCACTTCATCGCCTTCTGTGCCAACAATCTCGCCCCGAAAGCGGCGTTGGCCATCAATCAGTTCGGTGGTTTCCAACTTCGCCTCATAGCCTGCCCAAGCGTCAAAATCCTTGAGACGCGTCAGGGGACGGTCGATGCCGGGGCTGGAGACCTCAAGCGCGTATTCTTCTTCGATCGGATCTTCGACGTCGAGGATCGCTGACACCTCGGTTGAGATCTTCCCGCAATCATCAACTTCGATCCCACCATCAGGCTTGTCGGCCATGATCTGCAAGATCGGCGTCTTGCCGCCCATCAAGCGCAGGCGCACCAACTCATATCCCAAATCCTCAATCACAGGCGTGACGATTCCGGCGAGGCGTTGGTCGATGGAGGTCTTGGCGATCAGGTCGCTCATGTCAGTAGGGTCTTTCGGTTGGGCACAAAAAAACGGGCGCGCGGCCCGTTGTTTAATTCGGTGGGCGTCAGGTTTGGACCCCAGCGCGCCGCTGTTGAGGTCCATATACGGAGGAGGCGCGTGATTTGCAAGCGGTCAAGTTGCGCTCAGCCCAAGGCGCGCCTGACGATGCCATCAAGCTCGGCTTCAACCGCCTTGATCGAAGCCATCGCGTCAATCTCGCTCAGGCAGCCATGCCCCTCGTAATACGCGATCAACGGCGCGGTCTGGGCATGATACGCTTCTAGCCGCGACCGTACGGTTTCGGCATTATCATCCGGCCGGCGCTTCATATCAGCGCTTGAGCATTTGTCGCAAACACCCGCAATAGCGGTCTGCTTGAAGCTATCGTGATAGCCTTCGCCGCAACCGCCGCAGGTAAAGCGCCCAGCAACACGCGTCACCATCGCCTCATCATCCACGGCCAACGAGATCACGCTGTCTATTCGCTGACCCGCCTCGAGCATCAACCCATCAAGCGCCTCGGCTTGGGCTTGGGTGCGTGGAAAGCCATCGAGGATTACGCCCTTGGCCACATCCTCCTCGCCCATCCGGTCTTTCAGAATCGCCAGCACAATTTCGTCACTGACCAGTTGTCCGGCTTCCATCACCGCCTTCGCAGCATTGCCTGCTTGGGTCCCTTGCGCCACCGCAGCGCGCAGCAGATCACCGGTGCTCAGTTGGATCAGACCGAACTTCTCTTCAAGTATCCGCGCTTGCGTGCCTTTGCCTGCCCCCGGAGGGCCAAGCAAAATCAGGTTCACGGTGCGCGTATCCGTCTTCGTAGCGCCAGCCGCACCCATTATCCGGCCCGATTGGCGATGAGGTCATCAACCACGGACGGATCCGCGAGCGTCGAGGTATCGCCAAGGCTGCCGAAATCATTCTCAGCAATTTTCCGCAGAATACGGCGCATGATCTTGCCCGAACGCGTTTTCGGCAGACCCGGAGCCCACTGGATCACGTCAGGTGACGCAATCGGCCCAATCTCGGTGCGAACCCATGCGCGCAGCTCTTTTACCAACGCATCGCTGGGCTCTTCGTTGTCCATCAAGGTCACGTAGCAATAGATGCCTTGGCCCTTAATCTCGTGCGGATATCCGACAACAGCGGCTTCGGCGACCTTGGGATGTGCGACCAGCGCGCTCTCAACTTCCGCCGTGCCCATGCGGTGACCCGAGACGTTAATCACGTCATCCACACGCCCAGTGATCCAGTAATAGCCATCCGCATCGCGACGGCAGCCATCGCCTGAGAAGTAGTAGCCTTTATAATCGCTGAAATAGGTCTTCATGAACCGTTCATGATCGCCCCAAATCGTACGCATTTGACCGGGCCAGCTGTCCTTGAAACACAAGATGCCTTCGGCCTCGATCGTGGTGATCTCTGCGCCCGTATGTGGATCGAGCACTACAGGCTGCACCCCAAAGAACGGCAAGGTGGCCGAGCCGGGCTTCAACGCCGTCGCACCGGGCAGCGGGGTCAGCAAGTGACCGCCTGTCTCGGTCTGCCAGAACGTGTCGACAACAGGGCAATTTCCTTTGCCAACTTTCTCGTTGTACCAGTTCCAGGCCTCTGGGTTGATCGGCTCACCCACGGTGCCTAGGATGCGCAGATCACTCAGATCATGCTTTTCCACCCATTCGTTACCCTTCGCCATCAAGGCGCGGATTGCAGTCGGTGCGGTGTAGAACTGGTTGACCTTGTGCTTGGCGCAGACCTCCCAGAAGCGGCCCGCATCGGGGTAGGTCGGCACACCTTCAAACATGATCGTGGTCGCGCCATTGGCCAGTGGGCCATAGACGATATAGCTGTGGCCCGTGACCCAACCGACATCAGCGGTGCACCAGAAGACGTCGCCATCTTTATAGTCGAAGGTGATCTGGTGGGTCATCGCGGCATAGGCGAGATAGCCGCCCGACGTATGAACAACGCCCTTAGGCTGCCCGGTGG
>JAWUXZ010000007.1:0-27781 GCA_034111085.1 Dinoroseobacter sp. | reverse complement strand
GCTTCTGACGACAACGGGACGCGAAAATCACTAGTCGCACCCTTGCGGCCCTTCATATCCTCTGCGGGGATGGTCCAGACATCGCCCTCAATTTGATCCACATGGATGTTGCGCAAGGGGCCGGACCGCGAGCCTGTCAGGATTAGCAGTCGCAACGCTAGTTCTGTGATGCTGCCCCCAAGGGATTGATAGAAGGCTGGTACGTCCTGCCAAGCCACGGACGGTACATTCGTGACTGTATGGCGTTGCTTGCCCAAAAGCGCCTTGGCCTTTTCAACTGCTTGCAGGTCCACGTCCAAACCCAGAGCCGCCGCGTGTCGCATGACGATGTTTAGGCGGTTGATTGCCTTGGTCGCGGTTGCGGCCTTGGTGTGCCAAATCGGGGAAAGGGTGTCGCGGATATACTGTTGGTCGATGTCGGCCACATGAACCTTTCCCAGCTTTGGCAAGATGTGAAGTTCCAACGGGGAAAACCAGCGGCCAGCTAAGCCGTCGCCTTTCAGTTCGGCCTTGCGGCTTTCAAAGGCGTCCAGCGCGATGTCGGTCAGTTTGTGGATGTTGCGCGCGGCTTCACGCCGCTGACGTTCGCGCTCCTTGATCGGATCCAAACCTTGCCGCACCAACGCCCGCCACTGGACCGCAACTTCGCGCGCCTCTTTCAGTGAAACATCGGGGTATGCCCCGAGACCCATTTCGCGCCGCCTGCCGTGCGGCGTCACACGCAGCACCCACTGCGCGCCGCCATCCGCGCGCTTGACCAGCCACAGCCCCCCTCCGTCCGCATGCTTGCCAGCAGGTGCAGCTTTTGCAGTTGATGCACTTAAACGGTTTATTGTGCGAGCCATTTTCAGTCCCCCTCTCAATCCCCCTCAATATATGGTATGCCATGGGGTGTTGTGAAGTGCCTTGAAACAGGTCTACCTTGAAAATACTGTTGTTTTGTTGGTTTCTTGACATGTCTTGGTGCACTAAGACATAGAACTTAGATGCGCCCCGCTCGCACCATGTTATCCAATTAGGCGGCTGTAATTGGATTGTTTTGAGTTTTAGAACTCCGTATTGCTTGATTGGTTGCTGCAACGGCCTGTCCATCGCGTCAGCAGGCCACGGCGTTAATTAGGGGCGTTGCTTCAGCGGAACGTTGTCTCAACCTTGCTGTCTACCGCATATACTCCATCATACGAGCCATGGTGGCGTTGTTGATCACGCCTTTGCGGGTAGAGGGGAATATGAACCCATGCGCGCTTACATTGGCTGGCTTTGCACTAGCACCACATCACTCTTGCCAGACATTGAGTAACGCATGCTCGTCCATCTCAACAGCGTGCTGGGCACCCGGGAATGCGCCAATTGTGACATCTGCGATGTATTCTGCGTAGGCTGCGATACGTTCCTCTTGGAGGCGGTCATGTTCAGCGGCAAAGTTCCTGTACGTCTTGGCGTGACGCGGGATATGGCCACGGTTTTCGCCAAGCAGATCGGCAGAAAACAAATACTGCGCGTCGCAACCCCTGCCTGACCCCAATGAGATCGTCAGCATCGAGGTACGCTTCGTTATCTCGGCCGCGAGGTTTGCCGCGACGACTTCCATCTCGACCGCGAAGGCTCCAGCGGCTTCAAACGCCTCAACTTGTTTCCACACTGTCCGTGCCTGTTCCAACGTCTTGCCAACTGCGCGGTATCCGCCGGTCCAGGTGGCCTTCGGTGGAACAAGCCCAACATGGCAGATGACCGGAACGCCCTCACGTGCCAAAACCTCAACGATTGCGGGGCTCATCGCGCAGTAGACAGATTGGGCACCGGCCTGCATTGCGGCCATTGCGTCGCGCAGGGCCTCTGTTGCGCTGGCATGTTTGCCCCAAGGAAGGCCGAATTGAAAATGGGCGTTTGGTACTGATTTGGCGAAATGGGCACGCTCTGGAATGAAGGCTGTTCCGATCATATCCATACCGGCCTGCGCTGCCGCAATTGCCTCTCGCTCACTTGCGACCTGAACATAAGCAAGCTTGCGTTGACCTTTGGCTTCCAGAAGTTCCTTAACAGTTAATCCAGCCATTCCTTAGCTCCCCATGATCCGCTTGCGGCGTTCTTTCATCCGTTCATTTGCCTCGCTTGTTCCGTCGTGGAATGAACCAAAAAACTTGTCCCAAGGGATTTCTAGTGATCCGTAGTTACACTCGAAATAGCGGTGATGCATCTGATGGTGAAAGGTGCCGAGTTTCAGCCTGTTCTCATCCTTGATCACAAGCCCCTCAAACCCCGTGTGCGTCGTGGCTGCGGTGAGCGTGTAATACTGTAAGTGAAATAGGATATGCACAGGATGGGCAGCAACGATCCAATGGATCAGGACGGTGCCAAGATAAATTACATGCTCGACAGGATGCATAGACAGCCCAGACCAAGGCCCCACATTTATGTTGCGATGGTGTAGTGAATGCACGTGCCTGTATAGGAACGGCAGGTGAAGTAAGCGGTGTATCCAGTAGAAATAGAAGCTCTCCCAGATCGGGATCAGCAGAAACATTGCGACAAACCAGACCGGGTGCGCGGCCCATGTAAGCATCGGTGCATGCCCATTGGCCAGCGCCCAGAACATCAACACCTCATAGGCTGTCCAGATCGTTACACCACTGGCCAAGGTCCAAAACATGTTGTCCCTGATTTGCCCGCCAAGCGTGAATTGGCGCCCGCTTTTCATCAATGGACGGGGGTCATATTTCAGGTGCTGGCCCTGCTTGGTGAAGGTGTAAAAATAGAGATGCAGTCCGCTCGCAACCGTCGCCATCAGAACGAAATTACGGACATACATTTCCGCGATCCATCCGAATGCCAGCGTCTTGGTTTCCTCCAACGGCGGCTGGAACCAGTAAAATGAGATGAACGCGATCCCGACGATGATCAGCTTTTCAGTGATCAAAAACCAAGAGTTCCAGACCCATGCCAGCATTTCCAACGGACGCAGCGGCCAGCTGAAGAACGGCGATACTTTGATCGGAACCGCAGGAACGTGGTTCCAACCTTTGAGTGGGGCGTCGTCCATCTGGGTGACCTTGATTTGGAATTACTGTCTGGCGAGTTTGACAGAGAGCTATTCGCATGAAAAACAGTTTTATCATGACATTTAGGTCTGATTTTCAGAGGTAGAGATGGCAGTTTCCCTACGAGCGATGGAGTATTTTACGACCGCTTTGCGCCATGGCAACATCGCCAAAGCAGCGGCCGAGCTGAACATCGCGGCCTCCGCTGTGTCGAGCGCGATTGATCAGGTCGAGGCCGCGTTCGACCTGACATTGATCACACGACGGCGTTCACGGGGGATACAAGCGAATGCCAGCGGAGTGTCGGTGGCCCGAAAGTTTGAGCGTTTGTTGGAAGATTACCGATCAGTCCTCGCCGAGGGTGCTGACCTGAAACAAGCGTTGAGTGGCACGTTGCGCATCGGATATTACGCGCCTGTCGCTCCGGCTTTCTTGCCAAAGATCCTGAGGTCATTCGTGCCTGATGCCGGTGATGTGGCGCTACACCTCGAAGAATGTGACAACGATAGCGCACAGGATGGCTTGTTGAACGGTAAGTACGACGCGATCCTATTTGTCAGTGAAGATGTCCGGCCTGCCATTGATTTTGACGTCCTGATCGAGGCTCCTGCTTACTGCCTTTTGCCGAAATCGCATCGGCTTGCAGCACAAAGCAGCGTCAGCATGGCCGAGATTGCCAACGAGCCTTTGGTGGTCCTAAACCGGCCTGTTGCAGCCGCGTATTATCGAGGTCTTTTTGACATCCAGGCCCAAGACATTTCAATTGCGGCTTATGCAAACTCGACAGAGATGGTCCGCAGTCTTGTAGGTGCGGGCCATGGGTGCGCCATTCTCAACATGCAGCCGCTAACGTCGATAAGTTACGGCGGGAGTTTAGTGGTCGGGCTGCCCATTTCTGATCCTCTGCCACCTTTGACACTCGCGATTGGCTACAACAAATCCCGACCTCGCCGGTTGGTCCAACATTTCGTCGATGCGTGCCATAAACATTTCGCGGAAAAAGGGCCGGGACGATGTGTTGTTGAAACTTAGAAAAGCCCGCGCGCCGACGCTGGTGTTCTGCATGTAAAAGCAACCTTGTTCGGCACAGCGACCGCGGTGCGCGACGTAGACTCTGACCTCCGGTTGTTTGAACGCTGTCTGGGATATTCTAAGACATCGATCATTTCGGCTAGCAACACGGCGGGTACTTGCTTCTGTCGCAATCGTCCTAGGTTCACGGTTGATAGGGTATTACCGTGAACAAACTTATATGCATGTTGCTAACCGCAATCGTTTTTCTGCCAGCGAGTGCTTCGGCGCAAGGCCGCGCGGCCACCGTAGGCGTGCAAACGGTTGAAGAGCGGGTCCTTTCAGAGACTGTCCCGGTGTTTGCGGAAGTCATAACCGCGCGAGACGGTGCCGTTGCGGGGCGGGTTGCTGGAACCGTTCAGCAAGTCCACGTTTTGGTGGGCGATGTAGTTGAAGCCGATGATTTACTCGTCGAGTTAAACCGCGACCTGCTGACGATCCGGGTCGACCAATCCCAAGCTCAGATTGCAGAAACGCAGGCGGGCACAGCAACGGCGCAGGCGAGGCTCAATCGTGCCGAGTTGGTCTTTGGTCGCGTCCATGCCCTGCGCGACACATCTGCGTTTAGCCAAGGTCGCTTTGATGACGCCGAGGCCGATGTGCTTGAAGCGCGGTCGCAACTGGCCGAAGCGCAATCGCGCGAAAAATCTGCGGAAGCCCGGCTGGCAGAAACCCAATATCAATTGCAGCGAAGCGAAATCAGGGCCCCATTTTCTGGCGTAGTCCTAGAGGTCACCACGATCCCCGGCGCGTTCATCCAAGCTGGCACATCCGTCGTGCGTATAATCGACACCGGCGCGTTTGAAGTTCGTGCCAACGTGCCCAGCCGCTATGCATCGTTCTTGCGCGAGGACACGGAAATGACCGGTCAAACTGACGCCGGATTAGATGTCATGCTGGTCGTGCGCGCTGTTCTGCCGGTTGAGGATCCCTCAACCCGGACGCGATCAGTTCTTTTGACGCCCTTGGATGGCACGGCTGATAAACTCGTGGCGGTAGGCCAATCGCTGAGCGTGAGTTTCCCAGTTGGAGAGCCGCGAAGCGTGCTGTCTGTGC
Source organism: Dinoroseobacter sp. (assembly GCA_034111085.1). Lineage (GTDB taxonomy): Bacteria > Pseudomonadota > Alphaproteobacteria > Rhodobacterales > Rhodobacteraceae > Dinoroseobacter. Next base: position 22,616 of record JAWUXZ010000007.1, on the reverse strand, counting down.
CCAAGGATGCGCTGGTCCAAGCGCGCGACGGATGGACCGTCTTTGTGGCCGCTGATGATGCCGCCCAAATCCGAAATATCTCGCTCGGTGTTCCGCTTGGGGATCGCTACGAAGTCCTAGACGGATTGCAGGCTGGAGATCTCGTAGTGGTGCGCGGCAACGAGCGGTTGCGCCCCGGACAGGCAATTTCAGCTTCCGTCGTGGAGGCGAACTAATGGACCTTATTCGTTACGCCATTGATCGCCCGGTCGCCGTCATCGCCGCCGTCTTGATCGCAGTGCTGTTCGGGACGCTTGCGCTGTCGCAGATCCCGATCCAACTGGCCCCAGATGTGCGCAAACCCATCGTTGTGGTCGACACAAGCTGGCCCGGTGCGGCCCCATCCGAGATTGAGCGCGAGATCGTTAATCCGCAGGAGGAAACGCTGCGTGGCCTCGACGGGCTGGAAATCATGACGTCGCGGTCGCGGACCGGGCAGGCGTCAGTGACGCTCGAGTTCGCGGTCGGAACGAATATGAGCCAATCGCTGTTGCTCGTCTCCAACCGCTTGGACCGCGTTGGTGGCTATCCAGACGAGGCAAGCCAGCCGACCCTGAACACCTCCGGCTCTGATGACAGTCCGATCGCTTGGGTTTTGCTAACTGCCAAAGAGGGCAACACCCGCGCCATGCCGACCTATGGCGATTTTCTGGAAGATGTCATCAAGGACAGGGTCGAACGCATCGAAGGTGTGTCGGCGGTCAACGTCTTTGGGGGCACCCAGCGCGAGTTGCAGATCGTGGTCGACCCGCAACGGTTGTCTCGGTACGGGCTGACCGTCCCTGAGGTCGTGCGAACCTTGCGCGCCGAAAATATCTCGATCTCGGCGGGGGACGTGGATGAAGGCAAGCGGCGCTATATTGTGCGCACCGAAAGCAGCCTGAACACCGAAGAGGAAATCCGCAATGTGGTGCTGCGCTCGGGCGTGGCCACTGGTGGGATTGGCCGCGTGCGGGTTATGGATGTTGCCGAGGTTGCGTTCGCCTACCGCGAGGCCACCAGCCGTCTGCGCTTCAAGGGTCAGCCCGGATTGGCGTTCAACTTGGTGCGCGAGTCCGGTGCAAACGTGATCAGCGTCATGGAAGAACTGCGCGTTGTTCTGGACGAGCTGCGCGCGGGGCCGCTTGCAGATGTGGGCCTTGATGCAGAGCAGGTCTACGACGAGACGATCTATATCCAAGGGGCCATTGATCTTGTGATCCAGAACATATGGATCGGGGCGGCGCTTGCTGCGCTTATCTTGTTGCTGTTTCTGCGAAGCCCAAGGGCGACGCTGGTGGTCTCGCTGGCAATCCCTGTGTCGATCGTGGCGACTTTTGTTGTCATGGCGCTGACCGGACGAACGCTGAATGTCATTTCACTCGCGGGCATAGCCTTTGCCATTGGAATGATCGTCGATGCGTCTATCGTGGTGCTCGAGAATATCTACCGACTACGCGAAGCGGGCTATAGCCGCCGCGAAGCCGCATATCTGGGGGCCAAGCAAGTTTGGGGCGCAATCCTCGTGTCGGCCCTGACAACGGTGCTGGTGTTCATTCCGATCCTGATCATGCAGCTAGAGGCGGGGCAGCTGTTTCGTGATATCGCTGTGGCGATCTCGGTCTCGGTCATGCTGTCTCTGTTGGTGGCCATCACGGTTATCCCGGCGCTTGCGAGCAGGCTGCTAAGCAATAGTGATCAAAAGCCAATGCGGCTTTGGGGCGTCGATCAAATCGCGTCGGGCTTCCACCGTGGGGTCATGGCTTACGTGCGTTTGACGCTTCTTTTCCGGACCTTTGGGATCATGATGGTTGCGCTTATTGCCGGGGGCGCGGCCGTGGCGACTTGGGCGTTTCTGCCCCGGCTCGAGTATCTGCCCGAAGGCAATCGCAACCTCGTATTTGGTCTGATCATTCCACCACCCGGCTATAATCTCGAGACGACTGAGACGATCGCGCAGCGTATCGAAGAGGTTGCACAGCCGCTTTGGGAAGCGGCACCCGCAGCGCAAATGGAAGATGGCACGCCCACCATCGACAGCTTTTTCTTCGTGGCTACACCGGGTAATTCGTTTGTCGGTGCAGGTGCTGTCGATACCCAGCGCGCGGGCGATTTGATCCCGGTGCTCAGCCGTCCGATTTTCGCTGAACCCGGCACATTCGGGTTCATGACCCAACCGTCACTCTTTGGGCGCGGCGTTGGTGGCGGGCGCGCGATTGAGCTGAACGTCTCGGGCCAAGACCTGGATGACATTCTGGAGGTTGCGGGGCGCGCCGCAGGTCTTGTCTCGCGTCTGTTGCCTCGCTCAGAAGGCCACCAGTTCCGACCGATTCCCGGGCTTGAGTTAGGCGCGCCAGAGGTGCGATTGCTGCCCGACCGCTTGCGGCTTGCCGATGCAGGCTTGGACAGCTCCGCGCTCGCCGCGACAGTGGACGCGTTCAATGACGGTTTGCGTGTGGCGCAGATTACCATCGGGTCTGACCGGGTCGATCTTGTCTTGAAGGGCGATCCGTCAGTTACTGCGGCCGCGCGCACCCAAGACATTGGCAATTATCCGGTGGTGACCCCCAGCGGACAGATCTTGCCTGTCTCAGCGCTGGCCGAGGTGGTGTTGACCTCTGGTCCAACAGAAATCCGACACCGAGAGCGATTGCGCACCGTCACCCTCGAGGTGCGCCCGTCCAACGACCTGCCGCTTGAGGACGCGGTCACATTGCTGGAAACCGAGGTCGTCGCCGTCTTGCAACAACAAGGCCTGCCCGCGGACATTCGACTGGGCGTGTCGGGCACGGCGGACCAGCTGAGCCAAACCTGGTCGGCGATCCAGATCAATCTGATCGTGGCCCTGATCATTGTGTTCTTGGTGATGGCGATCCTGTTTGAAAGCTTCGTTTTGCCCCTCGTGATCTTGATTGCGGTGCCTGTGGCTGCTGCGGGCGGGGTTGGTGGACTTGCATTGCTGAACACGTTCCAGACCCAACCGCTTGATATGCTGACCCTTCTAGGGTTCGTCATATTGGTGGGCATCGTGGTGAACAACGCGATCCTGATCGTGCACCAAACGCTGTATCACCTGCGTGAAGAAGGGATGGACCCCGTTGATGCAATTGAGGAAGCGACGCGAAACCGGATCAGGCCGATCTTCATGTCGACGCTTACCAGCGTGATGGGGATGCTGCCCCTGGTGATCTTCTCGGGGGAGGGGTCCGAGCTGTACCGAGGGCTCGGTGCCGTTGTTGTGGGGGGCCTGTCAATGTCGGCGTTCCTGACCCTTTTGACAGTGCCACCGCTGCTGCGGCTAACCCTGCGGCGTCCACAAGACTTGCCAGAAGGGCCAAACCGCACGCCCCTCAGCGCACTTTAGCCCAAAAGGAAGACTTCCGCTCGTGCTCGGTTTGAAGCATCCGAAGGTAGTCTTCATGGCCAGCGAACGCGCTGTAATCTGTAATCTCGGCGTCGACCGAGGCGCATTCTGCGAGGTGTTCGGCGGCATGACCGTAGCGCGTTGACTTCCCTTGTTCGAGCGTATCGTCGATCATCGCCCTCCAGAGCAGGACTGCGGCGAGCGGATGTCTTAGGCGCAGCGCCTCGGCCGCAGGTGCCAGAAGACCGTAATGATCCCCATCGATTTCATCTGTGCGGCTCTCGACCAGTTCGGCAGCCGTCAGCAAGTCCGGCCAGCTGAGGCAAAAGCTCAACGCGGCTGTCACGTCTGGGAACGCACGAACAAGCCTCTTTGCCTGCTCCTCCGCCTCCACATCTTCGAAATCCGACAATAGCTTGAGGTAGTCGCGCAGATGCGTCTCGTTCAGCGTAGCGGCAAAACTGGCCCAGCGGTGGGCTTGGGCTTGCTCACTCCGGCCGAGGGCCGTGAGGCTTTCGAGATAGGCCGCATCCCACGCCTGTTGTCCCAAACTATGGCCTTCATGATCTGCGGCTAGCAGCAGCTCCAAAGCCTGCTCAGGCTGCGCCTTTGCAATCAAAAGGAAAGCGACCTCCGCCGCCACATCTTTCCTCAGCAGATCCTCTTCGGAATACTGCGCGATATAGGCATCCGTATCGCCTGCGGCAGTCGCAATCTCTTGCAAGCACCGTCTGACGAATAGGGTCTGGCGGTCTCTGGCGTAGCTGTCGCCCCCGCGCAATCGGCGCAGGAACCGGATTGCCTCATGATCCTCTGGTCCGGTCTCCATATCGGCCTCGGCGTAGGTCACCACCTTGGCTTTCAAGCGCGCCAGACCAGACGCCCCGAGCGCAGCGCCCATGAGCGAAATGATCCCATCCCATTCCCCATATCCGTTATCCTGGACTGCGAGCCAAACCCGGCCCGCCAGCGCTTCGGGTTCGAGATCTGCGCGTGGCGTGATGTCCGCAAACAGCCCCAGTGCCGCGCGAAAGACATCACCCACATCGCCTTTGCTGTCATCCACACGCTCATAGATCGAAGCGGCGATTTCGATGAACTGCCACAATAGGTCGAACGCGATGGTCGGATCTTCTGGCGCGATCTTCTCAGCAATCATTGCCAGTTGTGTGTTGAGGTCCTTGATCAGAGCTTTACGTTTGCGCCAACCTACAAAGCTGGTCGACTTTCTTAGTGACATCAGCCTTTTGCGCACGTCTCGCGCCAGTTCGGAAGCGCCAATGCTATGGCTGAGTTCCAATCGCAGGCGACGCTTGATGTCGGCGCTGCCGGTGCTGATCTCCATCATCAGCGCGGCAAGTTGCTCCGCGCCCAAAGCCTCGAGATTGGTTATGTTCAGGGTCTTTTTGGACATAACCGTTTTTTGCATTTGAAACGCCTGAAGGGAAGTGGGTGCCACAACAGAGCACTCCGTCTTGGCAACAGACTACTTATAATGGGCACGCCGGTCCCCGAAGACGCGCACACGCTTTCGCCAAGCTTTGTAGCTGCCGGTCTTAAGCGTGTCGCGCATCAAGGATTTGACGTGCTTCTCACCAATCCCGTATTCGCGTTCTATATCGGCAAAGCTGACGTGGTCCGACAATGCCATTTGGACAATTTCGCTAACGTGATCTTCGGGAAGGTCTGGTGTTTTTGTCATAATGCGCCACGTAAGCGGAGATATCTCGAAGGCAAGCACAGACTTGCGAGGGGCACCATTTCCTGAGGGCCGGGCGATCCGGCACACGGTGAACAGCTACACCTCGATGCAGAGCCAGCGATGACCTTTACCTTCGTAACACTCCGATGCTCGCGCCACTATTCCGGAGCGGATTGCTGATTGCCGTCCAGAAAAGCATCGACTTCATCGAGAAGCCGGTCGTGGAGGTCCCGGTCCGTTTCACCATCCACGGGCCCTCGTTTCAGCGCTCGGGCCAATTCAAAGAAACCCTTGCCGGGAAGCTTGTCCTCACCACGGCTGACGGCACGCACTGCAATGAAGGGTGTTGCGGTCGCAGCATCCTCGCGCATGGTCTGCTCTAGTGCCTTGGTCACGCGTCCAATGGAACCCGGCGCCCAATGGCCAAGCGCTCGGGCAAGTTTCTCATAGGAAATGAGCACGTTGTCGTCGGGCAGATCCTTGAGCTGTCGCCGAACTTGGTCAGCCAGCGTTTCTTCGCCATCCGAATGACTGGACGTTTTGCGCAGCGGCGGAACTTCGCGCGCTGTTCCATCGGTAAACATCTCTGCCGACCAAGCCCTGAAGGGCGTTCGCACTGTAACCCTTATTTTTCCGGCATCCGCATCCAAACCGCGCTCGGATAGACTGACGATTTCGCCACTGCGCAACCCAGCCCGTAGGGTGTCTGGTGTTAACCCAAGACGCGGCGCGAGATAGTCGGGATCGATTATGATCTGATCGTCTTCCCAACCGATAGCATCGGGGGGCAGCCACCGGTTCAGGGTCGGGCTTTTGCCTGATGCACCCGCATAGAATGGTTTAGTTCCTGCGTCGTGGTCTGTCAGATCGATGATTTCGCGAATTGCAGGAAGGGCGGCGCGCAGCATGGTCTCGATACCGTTGCGCAAAGTGGCAGCCGATGCGGCACATCCCTGACATCCCCCTGACATGCGCAAATAGACATCGCCGTTCTCGACCCGCTCGACCGAGACTTTACCGCCGTGGCTGGCGATTGACGGATTGGCCTCGCGGTCAAGCAGATCACCGACGGCGACCAAAAGTAGCGCATCTGCGTCTTTCGGCGCGTCCGAGCCTTTTCCCAAAGGTAGGGCGTCTTCATCGAGCACGTCGCGGATCGCCGCCGCGATTGGGGCTTTCATCGTTGCCCAATTTTCGTCCGGGCTGCGGCTGACATGTATAAACGTACCGTCAACCTCGACCCTTCGCACGCCGGAAATGGCGAAGAGTGCGCGCGCGAGCGGGGCATCCGCACTGGCGTCTTCGTAGCGCGCCGAGGCTTGGCCTTGCACAGGTAAATCAAGAATAAAGCGCAAGGTGAGCGGATCTTTGGGCGTGGTTTGCACCCGAATACGGCGGGCTACCGGAGCATCAGACATCTTCAATTTCAACACCTTGCATGTCGCGCAGGGCTTTGAATGTGTAGATGCCCGAGCTATGTCCGTCACTGAACGCCATCCCGAGCGCGTAATTCCCAAGGCTCCAGATCCGCGTTGGCGTGACGGATTGCGGAACACTGGACGGAACAAGCAATGGCGCACCTGTCATCTCCTCACGGCAGGCGGCACAGCGACAGTTCAGCCGAAGATCGCGCGAACCGAACAGCTGCTCGTGCCCGTCCAGCCAGCGAATGTTCAGCCCGATCTCGTCATGAGCAAGCGCTACGATTACATCCGCCGCGCCGCCCTCGACGGGTGCTGTGTCCTCGGGTTTGCCTGTGCCCTCAGAGAGGTTCCAATCGAAGGGTAACGCAAGGCCGCCCTTTGCGGATCCGCTGCCAACCAGCGCCACGGCGATCTTGACATAAGCCTCTGCTGCGGGGCTGCCCGGGTGGGTGATTACCATCGGTGTCCCTGCATCGCCCGTATCCACGATTGCCGGCTCAATCGGAACGGCACCGAGGAAGGGCACGCCTATTTCGCTGGCAATCGCCTCGCCGCCGCCTTTGCTGAAGATATGCGTCACCTCTCCGCAGGACCCGCAGGCAAAGCCGCTCATATTCTCGACGATCCCAAGGATCGGGACGTTCACCTGTTGCATCATGCGCAGGCCGCGCCGCGCGATTTTCAAACTTACATCCTGCGGTGTGCTGACCACGACCGCACCTGTCAGCGGAAAGGCCTGTGCAAGCGTCAGTTGGATATCACCTGTGCCGGGAGGCAGGTCCAAGAGCAAAACATCCAGCTCCCCCCAATTCACTTGCCCGACAAACATTTGCAGGTATTTGGTCACCATTGGGCCGCGCAGAATGGCGGGGCTGTCATCGTCCGACAGCATTGCCATCGACATCACTTTGACGCCAAAAGCCTCCGCCGGGATCACTTTTTTATCCGGTGACATGGCCGGTGGTCGATTGCCCGCAATTCCAAGCATGCCCGGAATCGAGGGCCCGTAGATATCAGCATCAACCACACCCACACGCAGCCCCATTCGGGCCATAGCGACCGCGATATTGGCGGTCACGGTTGATTTCCCGACGCCGCCTTTTCCACTGCTAATCGCAATCATTTTGCGTTCGTTTTGGCTGGCCCCATCGCCGGATTGTGCTGCGTCTGTATGCGGGTTGTGTTGTGTCATTGCGGTTGGCCTTTGTCGGTTTTCGTCAATTGGCGCGACGAGTTACCGGCGCCGCCAAAGTTCACGCAGAGCTTGCCGAAGTCCTCAGGAGCCAGCTCAGCGGCGATACAGGCGCAATAACCTCCGCCGTCGGATTGCGCATAATATGTGCAGGCCTTGCAAGTACCAAAGGCATGCGCGCCCCTCAGCTCTGCAAGGGTCCCGGACACGTGCGAAAGGGTTCTTAGAAACGCCCCGCATTCTTTTGTTTCGAGGGCATCTATGACCGAAATCATTTCTGCGAGCGGATCGGATTCGAGGACCTCAAGACCCAGCTCAGTGATCTCCAGGCGGATACTCCTGCCGTCCTGTTCGGAACGAAACCTCGTAAGAAACCCTTTAATCTCGAGCGCTTTGATCGTCTGGGAGGCAGTCCCTCGTGTCGTGGATTGGAAACTTGCGAAAGCGGATGGAGTGCGCGAGACGCGGTTGGCGCGCGCAAAGAACCTCAGGCAAGTCCATTGTGCTGCCGTCAGCGGCGACTGCATATCTTCGCCGCGCGACGAGCGCCCGATATGAACCAGAAGTTCAGCGATTTCATCTGATGGAGGCGAAGCGCATTTCATTACATTTTGATAGCGAAATGAAATTACATTGGCAATGTGAAGTGTCGGTAGCAGCCAGATTTTCTCGCCTGCGTTCGCGCGCTGCGCACCACTTCAATGCAGCGGAGATCATTTCAGGTTTGCGCTTGTGGAGTAAATTAATAAGCGCTAATTAATAATCATGATAGCGAGTCGAACACCAAGGCGCGGTCGCCCGCCACACTCGGACAAGCAGGCAACGCGAGATCGCATTCTTGATGCAGCACTCGAGGCGTTTTCCGAACGCGGATTCGAGGGGGCGACGGTACGCCAGATTGCAGCAAAGGTTGGCGTAAGTGACCCGGCGCTCTACTCCCATTTCAAAGGCAAGCGAGAGATTTTCGACGCACTTATGCGAGAGGCAGGACCGGATTTGCTTGCAACCGTGGTCGGTGGCGAACCGCTAGACCAATACCCGGCGCATACGGCGATACCCGAAATGTTTGGCAAGATTGTTGAGGCCTGGACCCAGCCGCGCGCCAGAGCCTTCACGTCGCTGATCTTACGCATGGGGCCCGACGGGATAGGCAGCGCGCTCAAGGAAGTGTCGACCCGATTACGACCAGCCTTCGCCGCGTGGCAGGCCCGCGGCGAATTGCGGCCTGATATTTCGGTCGATGTCGCCATTTGGCAGGTGATCGGACCTCTGTCTGCGCTCCGTGTATCGTTTCTGAATGGCAACGCATCTGAGGGCGACATTGCGTATGCCACCAAGCTCGCACTGGCCCATCTTGAGCTGATTGCGCGCACTCTGACCAGCGCAGGAGGCGAGGTGCAATGAACGCGCAAGCCAACACCCTCCAAATCGTTGGCCCAAGGGATCAGTTCCCCGAAGTGACCTTGATGGAGCCTGCTCAGTCTGGATACCTGATGCTCGCCGTTAAGGTTGATCACCGCCTGCTTCTACGCCGATAGTTTGGACATTAACCTACAGGTTTGGAACTACACGGCGGGCTGGTTTCAAGATCAAACAGGCCTCAATAACTCCACCATTCTTTTGCCAAATGAGATCTCCGACATGCCCTACACGATCATAAACCATTGCCGAAGGGACGGGCTGCGCGACATCCTGCCCGCACGTTTATTCAACAAATCTTTCCGAGCATTTGTCTTGGATAATTCTGAGAAAAACAACACTGCAGCAATGCCGATCCTTTATCAACTCGCATGATAGAATCTTCGCCCCACACCCCTACTGAGCCACAAAAACTGGCTTCAATACTTACAATCATGGCCTGTACGCTCACGATATTCGCGGCCACAATTGTGCTCGTCGGACTGGGCCCGGCGCTGCTGTTTGCCGCGATCAGCATTGTGGCCTTTGCGGCGTGGCTTATGACGACTAAGCGTTCCGAAGACACGGGCTCAAGCATTCTCTCGGTCTACCTTTTGGTGCCGCCCCTTCTGCTGGCTCTGAGTGCCGCACGATATTCCGGTGGATGGGTGCAGTTGCTCGAGGCGCATCAGGCTATTGGGTTCAACGCAACATTTGCGTTCACGGATGCCAACTGGTTTGTGTTGATGGTCTGCGCGCCAGTTACGCTGACGCTGCTAGGGGGATACCTGATCAGCATTCACATGCCGGCAGGAAAATTTGCCGCTTGGTGGACCGCAGTTTACGCAGCATCCGAAGGCATCATCCAGATCACATTGGGGTTTTCTCAAGGGACCACCTCTTTCACACTCTTGGCGGCATTGCTTGGATTGTGCCTGATCGGAACCGGCCTTTTGATCGCTCAAAGGTTGCTGGCGAGCAAAGCAAAAACCGTGCCCGAGCCCGCTCCGATGTCCCAGCGACAGCGCCTTTCATGGGTCATGCTATTTGTTGCGGCCACAGCAATTTACGGAGTGATATTGTTCAACCAAGCAGGCCCGCTACCCGTGCTCATAATCGTAGGCTCAATGCTGGGGGGCCTGATAGGGTGGTGGATCACCACGTCGCGTGTCCCCGCCGACCCATCATGGTCTGTCCCGCTGCTTCTACTTTTGTTGACGTTCTTCTACATCCATGTCGGTGAAGAGGCGTTGACGGATTTCAACGGTATGATCTCTGAAATTTCAGGGGTGCCGTGGGCCGATTTTGAGTTTCTGTTGCTCATCGGGCTTGCCGGACCAATCATCTGGTTCTTTGCGGCTTGGAGCCTGTGGAACAAGCAGCCGATTGGGAACTTCATCTTTTGGTTCTTAATCGTTGGGATGATACTAGGCGAGCCGACCCATCTTCTGGTCTTTCCAATTCTTCGTATGCAGATGCTTGGAATTGGCTATGAGTATGCTTCTGGCATGTATACGGCCCTGTTCCCGATGATCCCGGCCATTCTAGCCCTTGTAAAGATCATAGGTGATCATCGAAGGCGCGCGGTTTTATCGGCCCCTAATTTGAGTGCTCGCTGATAAAGCCAGATAATGTGCTGGCTACATTCGTGGAAAGTGCGGCCAGTTTTTCGCCACGGCGCGCTCACGCCTTGCACTTATCGACCGAATTTCCCGGGCCAGACGTGCTGTTCACGCCAAGAAAGCCCTGTCATCTGGATCACACCCTACGATATCTGGGGATAACCGCATTTCGTGGTAGACCGGCCGCGCCCTATACACCACATTTAGCGTGTGCAGGCGGGTGGCCCCCAAGGAAGGCGGTGCCATTCCCAGGTGATCCGACAGCCCTTTTGCGGATGATCGGTGCGGCTGACCAACCACCCGCCTCGCACGACGTTGCTGACAAAAAGGACGAGTTCCATGAGCGCTGAGGCCACGCCCTCCCCCGAAGACCAGATCAGCGCCTTGCGCAGTAATGCACAGCCCACCCTGCGCGCCGTCGCACCGGGGATGGAGCAGCATTTGTATACCGAGCATAAAGTGCTCGACCACGGCTTCGTGCGCGTAGTCGATTACATGGGCAACGATGGTGCCATCGTGCAGGCCGCGCGTGTCAGCTACGGGGCCGGGACCAAGGCCGCGCGCGATGATACGGGCCTCATTCGCTACCTGATGCGCCACTGGCATTCGACACCGTTTGAGATGTGCGAGATTAAGCTGCACGTAAAATTACCCGGCTTCGGGGCGCGGCAATGGACCCGGCACCGGACGGCGAATGTGAACGAATACTCGGCGCGCTACTCGATCCTCGACCGCGAATTCTACATCCCGGCCATTGACGATCTGGCCGCGCAATCCGTGGTCAACAACCAAGGGCGCGGCGAGGCATTGAACGGCGAAGAGGCCGAACGCGTGCTGCGCTACCTCAAAGATGACAGCAACCGCGCCTATGACCACTATCAGGAAATGATTAACCAAGACGGCCAACAAGGGCTTGCGCGCGAGTTGGCGCGGATGAACTTGCCCGCCAATATCTACACGCAATGGTACTGGAAGGTCGATCTGCACAACCTGTTCCACTTCCTGCGATTGCGCGCCGATCCCCATGCGCAATACGAAATCCGCGTCTATGCCGACGAGATCTGCCGCTTGGTCGCCGACTGGGTGCCCGCCGCTTATGGAGCGTTCGAGGACTACCGGATGGGCGGCGTGTCGTTGTCTGGTAAAGGGGTCGAGGCTATAAAGCGGCGGTTGGCTGGCGAAGAAGTGACGCAAGAGACATCGGGGATGAGCAAGGGCGAGTGGCGGGAGTTTTTGGGAGTGTTTGGATAAATGGTGCCTGAAATTCAAGCAACCAAATTAAACGATCTGTAGAGGTTCCCGATGACCAATAAGTGCGAATTACTCAAACTCTCTTTTGAGCATGCGGTAATGAAGCTTCAATCGCAACGGGAAGATCTTGCGATCATTCGAAACCGCGCTTCAATTGTAGCTGCAATGACTGGACTAATCGCGACGTTCTTTGCTACGGCGATTGGTTCGGAGAAGCTTGGAAACAGCATAGTTGGCGCTGCGTTCCTTGGCTTTAGCCTTGAGGCAATTTTGCTATTTTCGTTGTTCGCTGGTTCAATAGTTATGTCTGCGTTGGTAGTTGCTAATAGTTTTGAGTTCACGTTTGGGTTCAACACAAAGAAAATGGCCGAGTTATCGATTGAGTTAAAGCCTCGAGATTTTTTTAGGAGGTATAGTGAGGATGGGGATTGGTTCTTTAATGATAATGAGAAGATGATCAACCAAGCTCAGAATCAATTGCTCTGGGCTATCATGCTCGGTTTTGCACAAATACTTCCTTGGTTGATGCTCTTATAGGAGATTAATATGACTGACCGTAAACCTCCGAAGCCGCCTAAACCCGAGACTGGATCTGTGTCTAGACGCGGTCTGATACCTGGCCGAAGCGTTGAAACCAACGTGCCTCGTCCACCTAGAGCGAACGCTTTCAAAGAGTCCAGTCCTGCTCGTCGGCCTGATACTGGAAGCGTGACTAAGCGCACCAAGAGTGACTAATCAAATTAGATGGCACCGCTGCAACGCCCCTTAGGATAAGTGATTTGCTGTCAAAGGGGAGACGGTAGGGCGGGGGGGGATCCCGCCGAGCCAATTCAACTCGCCATCTGTGAGATCACCCGCCCAACGACACTCGCCAACTGACACAATCCCCCACCAACACCCCCATTGTCCGCTCGTAAACCACAATCCCTGCCACAAACCGCAACCCACACGCATCCCTCTTCACACACCCCCTAAATATCGATAGAGTTATCCACAATTCTGATTAACCCGCTTATGGGAGTTTGCGTATGTCTCTTCGTCTGACCCTTGCCGCTTTGGCGACCACACTTGCGGCCCCGGCTTTTGCCGACGGCCACACCGCCCCGCTCTATGCGTATCCGGCCAGCGTGAATTATTGCCCCGCAGGCCTGCAACCTGTGACGATTGCGGGTGTGATTTGTTGCGGTGTGCCGAACCAGCATGTCAGCTACTCGTCGATGATGCAGCATCGGGTGGGCCAAGCGCGCCGCCAAGTTTCGCCCACGTATTTTGATACCGAAGGCATCAAGGGCGACGGCAGTTAAGGTTGACGCCCCACGAGAAATACCCAGAACGCCCGGCCATGTGTCGGGCGTTATGCTGTGCACGCCGGACGCTGTTTTCACCTTGAAACTGGTGCAAAACGAATGAATTCTGGGGTTAATAACTTACAGAAAGGACCCCTAGAATGATCGTTTACGGCATCAAAACCTGTGACACCTGCCGCAAAGCGGTCAAGGAGTTGGGGACTGAGTTGCGCGATATCCGCGCCGATCCGCTGACGAATGCTGAGCGCGCACGCTTTTTCGCGGCCTTTGGCGAGGCGCTTGTGAACACCCGGTCTACCACATGGCGGGGGCTGGACGAGATGCAGCGCGCCCGTGATCCAGACGCGCTGTTGGCCGAGCACCCGACGCTGATGAAGCGTCCGGTGATTGATGCGGCAGGAACCCTGTATTTGGGCTACGGCGCTGATACCAAAGCGGCTTTACTCTGACGGCCCAGTAGTGCGTCAACCGAGATTGGGCCTGCGCCGCGGAACACGAGATACAGCAGCACAAACACCCAGAACGCGCGTTGGTCGAGCAGTAGCCCCGATGAAAGTGGGTCGAACCACGCGCCGATCCCGGCCTCGTTCAGGTTATGGCCAGTCACATCGACCCAGCTTTGCACGAGGATGAAGCCGATCATGCCGATCGAGGCGAGGCGCGTCAGCAATCCAATAACGATCAGGATCGGAAGAATGATCTCGGCCCAGGTGCCCGCAAGCGCCACAAGTTTGTAGCTGAGCGGCAAGGCGGATGGGTCGTAGCCGAGCGCCTCGAACGTCTTAGGAAATATCTGCGCATAGGCCCCAAACGACAGGGTCCAAAGCCCGCTAATCCCGTCGCCCAGCTTGGTCATGGCCGAGTTCCAGAAATACACAAATAGCACCCCGGCAAAGACGGTCCGCGCGAGCGTCGGAAGGATCAGCGGGGCTTGGCTTTCAATCGCACCAAAGACGGAAGTGTGCAGGGAAATCAGACGGTTCATGGATGCTCCGGGGCTTGTAAGGTCTGTGTGGCGAGTGCCAGGGACAGGGCGGCAGAAAGATCGAAATCGGGGGCTTCAGTTGTGGTATGCGCTGATGCCTCGGCCAAGGTCAGGCCAGCTGACAGTGCTGTGAAAAACGTGAACGCACCGGGGCCGAGCGCATGGGGCGCAGGGTCATATTCCGGTCGCGCGATCAGCAGATCGTGGGCTTCCGCAACTGGGGCAGGGGCGCTCGGGTCAGTCGCGCGCCGCCAGATCGACAAGACCGGATGGGTGCTGCGGATCAAACGCGCGGATGGCACGAGCGCAAAGCACGTCGCCTCCAGCTGATCTTGGGGCAGTGCGGCGAGGCGTTCCGCTGTCAGTCCCACCGCATCGGCGGCATGATAGCTTGTCCTCAGGGCCAACTCTAGCCGCGCTACATCGGGCAGGTAGGTGAGATGCTCGACCGGGCCAAACCCCTCCAGAAACGCAGGCATCTCTGCACCGAAATACATCATCCGCGGATCTCTCGGCGGGTGCATCCGCACGTAAACCCCTGCCATTGCGCCGAAAAACTCTGCACCGACAAGCGCGTGAACAGCCGTGAAGCCATCTGCCAAAGCGCTGCTCAGCGAGGCAACGACGTTGTTGCGGTAGACGTCAAAGCGCTTGCCTGCAGGGCGGCCCACGGGGTCGATTAACCCCTCTGGCACTGGCAACTCTGGATCCAACAAGGCGGCAGCGAAGCCCGCATCAAAGCTCATGCGACATCCGCCAACACGCCCGCAACCAAGCCTGCCTGCGCGCGCAAAACGGGCCAATCGGGCACGTCATTGTCCCACTCGATCAGCGTCGGACGTGCTCCGCCGCGCGCAACCGTATGTGCGTAAAGTGCCCAAACTGGATCAGCGACCGCAGCGTTGTGGCTGTCGATCAGCAGGGGCGCGCCATGCTCATCTTCTTGGGCGTCATGCCCGCCGAGGTGAATTTCGCCAACAGCGTCCAGCGGAAACGCATCAATATAGCAGTATGGGTCGGTGGCCTGATTGGTCGCCGACACAAACACGTTGTTCACATCCAAAAGCAGGCCGCAGCCGGTGCGGGCGACGAGGGCTTCTAGAAAGGCAACCTCGTCCATCTCCGTGTCGGCAAATGCGAGGTAGGTGGAGGGGTTCTCGAGCAGCATCCGCCGCCCCAACGCCTCTTGGACCTCGTCGATATGGTCCGCAACTCGGCCCAACGTTGCCCTGGTATAGGGCAGCGGCAACAGGTCGTTCAGAAAGCCGACATCATGTGTGGACCATGCAAGATGTTCGGAAAAGCTGGCAGGGTTAATGCGGTCGCATAAAGCGCGCAGGCGCCGCAGGTGGTCGCGATCCAGCGGCATCGCACCGCCGATTGACAGGCCCACGCCATGCACGGAAATTGGGAAGCGCGCGGCAAGCGCGTCAATCTGTGCCAAGGGCCGCCCACCATCGCCCATGTAATTCTCGGCGTGTATCTCTAGCCACGAAACAGTACCAGGATCATCAGTCAAAGCGCTGAAATGGCTAGACTTATAGCCGACACCGGGCGCGCGCGGTAATGGGGTTATGGGGGTAGCGTCCAGCATTGGCGCAGTCTCCGGCAAAATGTGCCCCGGCCCTAAAAGTAGGCCGGGGCGGTAGAGGATTACATGTTTACCATCTTCAGCATGGACGTGTCGGTGCCCTCGGGCAGGTCACGTGAAAGGCCTTCTTTACCGGCCTCTTCCAGCGACACGAGCGTCTCGCCCATGCGTCCATCTGGAAGCTCCATCGTGGCGCATGTTCCTGCTGGAACGAGCGACCAAGCGTTGCCCTGATAGTCAACGGTTGAGGTGCCAGAACATGTTGTGCCATGGCCAGCGGCGCAATCGTTCTCGCCTGCAAGCGAAACACCGAAGCATTTTTCCTGCGCTTGGGCAGTGGCGGTGGAGGCGTGGCCAACGAGGGCAGCAGCAACAGCAGAAGCAACGGTCAGGGATTTGATAGTGACGGACATTTAAGGGTCTCTCCGAATTGAAGCAGTGTGTGACACTCCGGGATCAGCCCCGAGGCGATGGGGCCACAAAGCACCTCAAGGCCATCACGTGCTACTCACAGGCCCGTGCTGCACGCGTGTGTGACAAGTGTGACATAATGTTACAGAAATTTGGATCAGAAGGGCTGAAATTCTCACGGCGCTGTCAGCACGCCACGGCCTGCGAGCACGGATCTGTCAGATCGTTGAAACAACGCTTCGCGGTCTGGATCGGTGGTGGGGAATTTCACTCCGCTTTCCCCTCGAGTCAGACCTCCTGTAACGCGGCAGAGCCCCTATATCGATTCCAAGACACCGCAATTCAGGAGCCCCCCATGCGCAATGCAGGTCTAATTCTAGGAATCATCGCCGGACTGGTCGGAATGCTCGTTGGGTTCTTCTCCACCGGCTACGCTGTGTTCGTCGATTGGATCAGTGCCGAGGTCGACGGAGCGCAGACACTGTTTGCGCAGGTGGAGAATGTTGAGGTCGTCCGCATTGCTGGCCTGATTGCACCGATCCTCGCAATCGCGGGCGGGGCCATGGCCCATTCCCAGCGCCTTATCGGGGGCACCTTGATGCTGGCCTCTGCGCTGGGGATGACCGCAGCGTTCGGGTTCGGGGTGTTCACGATGTTCCCGATTGCGATGGCGGGGCTTGGTGGGGCGTTGGTGTTGGGCGCTCCGGGGGCGGATGTGGCGAAGTAGGGCAGGGGTGGTCCCGCCCCACACTATTCACCTGATATCAGGCGGTGTCGCTTCGAGGGCCAGCAGCGATACCAATTCGTCCAGCGCCATGACTGTGGTCTGCTTTTCGCCCAAGCGCCGTATCGTGACCGTCCGGTCCTCGACCTCCTTGCGGCCCACTGCCAAGATCACCGGCACCTTGCCGAGGGAGTGTTCGCGCACCTTATAGTTGATTTTCTCGTTGCGCAGATCAGCTTCGGCTCGCACGCCTGCCGCTTTCAGCGCCTCGGCGGCCTCTGCACAGAAACCATCAGCATCCGAAACGATAGACGCAACCACGACTTGGCGCGGCGCGATCCAGAACGGCAGCTTTCCTGCGTGTTCCTCGATTAAGATGCCAATGAAACGCTCGAACGAGCCCAAGGTCGCGCGGTGCAACATCACCGGACGGTGCTTGGCACCATCCTCGGCCACGTAATTCGCATCGAGCCGCTCGGGCAAAACAAAGTCCACCTGATGCGTTCCGCACTGCCAGTCCCGGCCAATCGCGTCGGTCAGCACGAACTCTAGCTTGGGTCCGTAAAACGCACCTTCTCCGGGGTTCATCTCAGGTTCAATCCCCGCAGCCCGGGTGGCCGACAGCAAAGCCGCTTCGGCCTTATCCCATACCTCGTCCGAGCCAGCACGCGCCTCAGGGCGGTCCGAGAATTTCACGCTAAAGTTTTCAAACCCAAGGTCTTTATAGATCTCAGACAGGAAAGCGATGAACTCGGCCGTCTCGGACTCGATCTGGTCTTCGCGGCAAAAGATATGCCCGTCATCTTGGACAAAGCCGCGCACGCGCATCACACCGTGCAACGCGCCCGAGGGCTCGTAGCGCGCACATGAGCCAAACTCCGCCATGCGCAGAGGCAGATCGCGGTAGGATTTCAGGCCTTGGTTAAAGATCTGCACATGGCAGGGGCAGTTCATCGGCTTCAACGCGTTAACGGTCTTTTCGCGCGCATGTTCTTCGTCCACTTCGACCACGAACATATGTTCTTGGTACTTTTCCCAATGGCCGCTCTCTTCCCAGAGTTTGCGGTTCACGACCTGAGGTGTGTTGACCTCCACATAGCCGCCCTTGCGCTGTTTGCGGCGCATGTAGTCTTGCAACTCGGTGTAAATCGTCCAGCCGTTCGGGTGCCAGAACACCTGCCCGGGGGCCTCTTCTTGCATGTGAAACAGATCCATTTCACGCCCAAGACGGCGATGATCGCGCTTCTCGGCTTCCTCAAGAAAGTGCAGGTGCTGTTTCAGCTGGTCGCGGTTTTGGAACGCGACGCCGTAGATGCGTTGCAACTGGTCGCGCTTGCTGTCGCCGCGCCAATAGGCACCAGACACGCGCATCAGCTTGAACGCATCGGCGGGCAACTGCCCGGTGTATTGCAGGTGCGGACCGCGGCACAGGTCTTGCCACTCGCCATGCCAATACATGCGGATGGCTTGGCCGTCGTCGGGGATCATGCCGACCAGTTCGACCTTAAAATGCTCGCCGCGTGCCTCATAATAGGCAATCGCATCTTCGCGCGACCACACCTCGGTGCGGACCGGGTCGCGCAGATTGATGATCTCTTTCATCTTGGCCTCGATCTGGCCGAGGTCTTCGGGCGTGAACGGCTCTTCGCGGTCAAAGTCATAATACCAACCGTTCTCGATCACCGGACCGATGGTCACTTTCACATCCGGCCAAATCTCTTGCACGGCGCGGGCCATGACATGCGCGAAGTCGTGGCGGATCAGCTCAAGCGCTGGCACCTCGTCTTTCATGGTGTTGATGGCAACTGCGGCGTCCGCATTGATCGGCCAAGCCAAATCCCAATGGGCGCCGTCGACGGTTGCGCTGATCGCTTTTTTGCCGAGCGAGGTCGCGATTGCGGAGGCGACCTCAGCAGGCGTGATGCCAGCATCGAATTCGCGCGCATTGCCATCGGGAAAGGTTAAGGAAATAGGGGCCATATCGGCACTCCTCGTCGGTTTGGCGCCCACGGAGCGCCCGGTTGCGGGTTATGTGTGTTGCTCACATGAATCTAAGGGCGGCGCTTGTCAACGCCGCCTGCTTTTTCTAGCCAAATATACTCAAATTGTGGGCGCTTAGCCGCCCTTGCGCTTGCCCATCGCCCGCGCGCGCTCGGCCGAGGCCGTCAGCTCTTCGGCGATCTCAAGCGCTTCGTCGGGCTCGAAATCCATTGGCAGATCAATACCACCACCCTCGATGTAAAGGCGCACCATCCCCTGATCGGTTGGCCCGATTTGCAGGTTCGTCTGTTTTTCGTTGTCGCTGTTAATACCCATAGGTGCGGTCCTTTCGCTTTGACTTGATCTATGGGCTTGGCACGGTCTCGACAAGTCCAAGACGCTTGACTTTGGCAAGCATTAAGCTTGCTGTAGGCAAGTAAATAGACCGGAGGCACAAATGGACCGTATCGACAACTTTCGCGCCCTGACGCGTGAGATGACCTGCGCCCTTGGTGTGCTCGGCGGCGACATGATGGGAACCGGGTTATCACTGTCGGAACTGCGGGTGCTATATGAGGTAGGCCTTGTGCCGTGGACCAGCCGTGCACTGGCCGAAGATTTGGGGCTTGATGAAGGCTATGTCAGCCGCATCGTCACGCGGTTGCAGCGTGGCGGGCTGTGCAGTCGGGCAATCGATGCGCAAGATAGACGCCGCCGTGTCCTGACCCTGACGCCCAAGGGTAGCGCGCTTGTTGCGCAGATGGTGGTCGCGATGCGCGCCCAAGCCGCTGAATATGTCGGTACAGTCCCGGCCATGAACGGGGCTGTCACCGACGAGGCGCTTGGCCGTCTGCGCCACCACCTTGCCCCCAAGACCATCGCGCACATTCCAGTGACCTACCGCGATCTCGGTCCCGGTGATGCGGGTTGGATCGCCATGCGGTTTGGCGAGCTATACCGCCACGAGTTCGGCGTTGATCATACGTTCGAGGCGATCGTTCTGGATGCCATGTCCGAGTACCTGCACAGCCATGATCCCGTGCGCGACCGCGTCTGGATTGCCGAGCGTGCGGGTCTGCGCCTCGGTTCCATCATCTTGATGCATACCGAAGACCCTAGCACAGCCAAGCTGCGATTGTTCTTCCTCGATCCGCTTGCGCGCGGACAGGGGATCGGGAGCGCGTTGATGGATCACTGTCTCGGGTTCGCGCGCATGGCGGGTTACGCACACGTCACGCTCTGGACCCAAGGCCAGCTTTCGGCGGCGATCCGTCACTACCAGAAGGCCGGTTTCTGCCAAGTGGCCAGCGATCGGGCACCCGCGTTTGGGAAAAGCTATGACAATCAGACGTGGGAATTGACGCTCCAGGCGCTAGCCCGGCCCGGAAAAACTTTGTTTCCAAATCGCGCTTAGGGCGATGTCAGTCGGTCGTTTACCGTAATTGCCAGAGTTCATGGTCTGGGTTTGTGTATGTTACTTTTTCTTCTTGCGCTTGTTGCGCCTTTGTCGATTGGCTTTGTGGCCTATGACGCCTTTACCGATGACGACGATACTGACGACAACACCGATACCAGCGACGAGGTTGATCTTGGCGATGCCGAGCCAATGTCGCTCGATCTGATCGGGGATGATGGGCCGAACGTTTTGGAAGGCGGGCCGGGTGACGATACGCTCAGCGGTCTTGACGGCGAGGACGAGCTGCGCGGGCGCGCCGGAAACGATGTGCTTTCAGGCGGTCTCGGCGAAGACAGCATTTTTGGCGGCCCCGGCGATGACCTGTTGCAAGGCGAGGGCGATTTCCGAGGGGGGCCGGGGGATGACCGACTGCTCGCGCAGCCAAATGTTCATTCTACAGGCTTCAATTCAGCAACCCAAGGCACTGAGTTCTTTGGTGGCTCTGGCGATGATCTGATCGAGACCGGACGTGGACCAGATACTGCGTTCGGGGGCACCGGCGATGATCGGATCTTTGGCCAAGAAGGGGCAGACACCATCTTCGGCGACGATGGCAGCGACCGTATCTATGGCGGGCGCGGGAACGATACGCTGGAGGGCGGTGCGGTGGATAGGCTGTTTGGCGGAGCAGAGCGCGACACGCTGTTTTTCGGCAATGGCGATATCGCAAACGGCGGCGCGGACGGCGACAGCTTCCGCATCGACGCGCGCGCAGGCGGGATTGCGATCATCGAGGATTTCAATTTCGATGAAGGCGACAATTTGCGGATTAGGGGCGGTCTTACTGACACCCCTGAACGGCTGCCCCTGGAATTTGTCGATGCTGCGGACGGCTTGGCGGTGGAGGTCCAGTTGGACGGCGAAACCGTTATTCGCTTGTTGAAACATTCTGAACTAAGCCTCGGCACCCCGGATGATGTCAGACTGCGCTAGGTGCGTGACGGGATACCTTCCGGCGATGCGAGGGGCCAGCGTCCCGTGCGCGAAGCTTTTGGTTCAAAGGGGGCGCTGCAAGCTTAGTCCGGGCGTCATCTGCACAATGAAATCTGTTCTCAAGGCCGCTCAACCCCTTGCAAACTCGCTTTTGCCACGCTAATCCCCGCGCAGTGCCGCCTTAGCTCAGTTGGTTAGAGCGCCTGATTGTGGATCAGGAGGTCCCTGGTTCGAGACCAGGAGGTGGTACCACTAACACTTCATGCTTATGAGCTCTGTTATAAGAGAAAAGCTTACTGAGCTCGGCCTTAGCCTAACGTCATCCTACTTGTAGTGTTTGATTTGCCGAGCATCGGGTGTCCCCGTTAGCGGTAGTCACTTGGTTGATCCGAGATCTTTATATATCCTACCGTATCTAAGCTGAGGCTGCCGGAAATGGCGCTAAGTCACGTTTGTGAAAGCCTCCTATCCCCAGAAAATCTACGGAGTGCCGCGGATAGTCCCTTTTGCAGAGATGATAATCCCCCCGTTTTTAGTGGGGCTCAGCGACGACCGCAGCGCGGTTCAGGGCTGCGTGTAATGCTCAGGCGGCAGGTCACGGCTCAAACCCCAAGCAAAAGCGCCTGAGCAATGAGACCAAGCGCATAGAGTGCAAGAGCGAAAGCGATTAGCAGGGGGACAACAGACAGGGCGCGCAACGATTTAACGACGTTCCAGTCGCGTCCAATTCGCCAAAGAGCCACCGCCATTGCGGTCGCCATCACCTGCCAACCCATCACTTGACCAACTCGATCCGCGCCGCGGGCAAAGCCCGTACCCGTCACAGGTGCGATAGCGGCCTTATAAGATGCGCTCATGGCGAGAAGCCACATGAACAAGATAAGGAATGGAATAATTCGCTTCATGATTAGACAGACATTCCCAACGTAAGAGCCTTCCATCCCACTTTGTTGCAGCTGAGCATTCTGTTCAACCCTCTTGGGCATGTTGTTCCGGAGCACACGCACTCGATCCGCCACCTGAGCACGACCTCCGACACCGATTGCGGATCGATCTAGCCTTCGCGCTGTTCGTCAATTGGTCGTAAGTTCGATCCCTACCGCCGTGGAAAACTGTCTTATACCGCAGCTACGGCAAAACCCGAAATTTTTCATGAGTTATGACGCGGAAATTGTCTGAGACTTGGCTTCGGAAGGTTTTCCACTCATTTTGGATGGTTTCGCGAAAGAATTTCAGGATCGCATTCGCGAACTGTTTT
>JAWUXZ010000006.1:0-33259 GCA_034111085.1 Dinoroseobacter sp. | reverse complement strand
CGTCAAAATCAATCCAAAGGTTACCGTCTGAGCCCGCAAAACAGAGTTTGTGGCCGCCCGCTAAGGTGAACTTAGCTGGCCCCGAGATTAAAACTCCGTTGAGAGCATCAACGTAAGGAATCTTGTTGTTTGTTGTGGGTTTGTCGAGTCCGCTGATATGTCGTCCAGTTCCTTATTATAGCAATTTATTTCCCAGGAAACTGTGCGATTGCCGACTTGGATCTCTCCCATGTCATGCTCACTTTCATCCTCAGTCGACTCGTCACCTGCCTGACCTGCTAGCTGCCGCATCACATTGGCGACTTCAGCTTGGCCTAGTTTGTGAAGGCCCATGGACAGCGTAACGACGCCGCCCTCTCCAGTTTTCCGAAAATGATCGTTCAATGCTCGGTTTTTTTGAGTAGCTGACATTGTAGTATTCAGTTTTGCGCGCTCTGCGAATGTGCTCTCCGCCATGGATAGCCCTTTCAGTTCAATGAGTTTGATGAAGTTTCGGCGGCTTAGGCCCGCCGGATACGCGAATGCTCTGTCCAACAGGGGACGCTTTGAGCAAAGCAGCAATCGAGCCACTGCGTGAACACAGTGTATCAGAGTCCGGCGAAAATGTCAAATTTACGTCTAATAACAACAGTTTAGATGTGCGTCATCAATTGCGTAGCGCGATCATCTTGAGCCAGATTTCTACGGTTTTCTACGTAGATCTATGCTGGGTGGTTGCTGGGTGGTTGCTAACGTAACAATCAGGTTTGCGCGAACCCTACTGGATTTCACGCAAAGCATTGATTATTATAAAGAAACAGTGGTGAGCCGTGCAGGATTCGAACCTGCGGCCAACTGATTAAAAGTCAGTTGCTCTACCAACTGAGCTAACGGCCCACTGAGCGCTGCATCTACAAAAGCCCCCCCGCGCGGTCAAGCGCCTTTTACCGCAAACCTTTCAAATGCTGCGGACCCGCGCTATATGCCGCCCGATGATCAACCCCGACCCCTCCGGCCTGCCGTTCCTGAAAATGCACGGCCTTGGCAACGACTTTGTCGTGATAGACATGCGCGCGCGTTCTGTGCCGCTGTCGAAGGCGATTGTCTGCGCCATTGCCGACCGTCATTGCGGCGTCGGATTTGACCAGCTTGCGACGATCGAAGCGACGCCCAATGCCGACGCGCATCTGACGTTCTACAACGCAGATGGCTCTACATCTGCCGCCTGTGGCAATGCCACTCGCTGCATCGCAAGGCTGCTGATAGACGAGACTGGGACCACCGACGTAACCCTCACCACCGATCGCGGCATGTTGATTGCGCAGGATGCAGGCGACCGCCTTACATCCGTCAATATGGGGCAACCGCAGCTCGACTGGCGCGACGTTCCTCTGGCCCTAGCGCTCGACACGCTGCACCTGCCCATCGAGGGCGATCCAGTCGCCACTGGCATGGGCAACCCCCATTGCACGTTCTTTGTTGAGGACGCTGAGGCGACGGACATCAACACGCTCGCCCCATTCGAGCATCATCCGCTGTATCCCCAGCGCACCAACGTCCAAGCCGCCAGCCTGATCGCGCCCAATCACCTGCGTATGCGCGTGTGGGAGCGCGGCGTTGGTCCAACCCTTGCATCGGGATCGTCCTCCTGCGCGGTCGCAGTGGCGGCACACCGCCGGGGTCTGACGGATCGCAAAGTTACAATCACTCTGGATGGCGGCGATATCCAGATCGACTGGCGTGACGATGGTGTCTGGATGACCGGACCGACCGCGCATGTGTTCTCGGGAACCTTCACCGATGCATTCTTGGCAAGCGTCTAGCATGGACCACAAAGCCCCTCAGTTTTCCAACCACGGCTGCCGCCTGAACGCCTACGAGACCGAGGCAATGAAGGAGCTAGCGACCGCCGCGGGCATCGGCGACGCGATCATCATCAATACCTGCGCTGTAACATCTCAGGCAGTGCGCAAAGCTCGCCAAGATATCCGCAAGCGCGCACGCGAAAACCCGAACGCGCGGATAATCGTAACGGGGTGTGCAGCACAAACTGAGCCGGAAACTTTCGCAGCGATGCCCGAAGTCTCCCATGTCATCGGCAATACCGAGAAGATGCGGGCCGACACGTGGGCGGGTCTCGCGCTGGGGGGCGAGCCTATTCAGGTCGATGACATCATGTCGGTCACAGAAACCGCAGGCCATCTGATCGACGGCTTTGGCACGCGCTCGCGCGCCTATGTCCAGGTCCAGAACGGCTGCGATCATCGCTGCACCTTTTGCATCATCCCATATGGGCGCGGCAATTCGCGGTCCGTGCCTGCGGGCGTTGTGGTCGATCAGATCAAGCGGCTGGTGGATAAGGGATTTAACGAAGTGGTGCTGACCGGAGTGGACCTGACCTCTTGGGGCGCGGACCTCCCCGGCACGCCGCCCTTGGGTGATCTGGTGCGACGCATCCTAAAACTCGTGCCCGACTTGCCGCGCCTACGAATCAGTTCCATCGACAGTATCGAGGTGGACGAGGCGCTGATGGAGGCGATTGCGACCGAACCGCGTCTTATGCCCCATCTGCACCTGTCGCTTCAGGCGGGCGACAATATGATCCTCAAGCGCATGAAACGCCGCCACCTGCGCGACGATGCCATACGTTTTTGCGAAGACGCGCGCCGCTTACGTCCCGACATGACCTTTGGCGCAGATATCATTGCGGGCTTCCCGACAGAGACGGAGGCGATGTTTGCCAACTCCCTCGACCTTATCGAGGCCTGCAATCTGACATGGCTGCACGTGTTTCCGTACTCCCCCCGCCCCGGCACGCCAGCTGCCAAGATGCCCGCCGTGCCCGGGCCACAGATCAAGGAGCGCGCAGCGCGTTTGCGAATGGCTGGCGGGGCGCAGGTTCAAACCCATCTTGCTGCCCAGATCGGAAAAACCCACAGCGTCCTTATGGAATCGACCCGCATGGGCCGCACCGCGCAGTTTGCCGAAGTGATCTTTGAGACTGACCAACCCGAAGGCCAGATCATCGACGCCCGCATCGTGTCGCAAACGGAAACACAACTCCGCGCCTGAGGCTTCATTGTTCCCCCAATATCCTTGCCGAAGGCCCGTCGCCCATGCATCCCAATCCGATCTTTCGAAGCACCGATGCAGCGCGCTCAATCGCTTTCGTGCGCGAACGCGGATTTGGTACGCTCAGCCTGAACGGACCGACGCATCCTGTTCTCGCCCATGTTCCGTTCCTTGTGAACGATGATGCGACCGAGCTTGAGTTGCATGTCATGCGCTCCAACCCGATCTGGCAGGCGCTCGACGACGACAAACCCGCTATCCTCGCTGTCATGGGCCCCGATGGGTATATCTCGCCTGATTGGTATGAAGTGCCGGATCAGGTCCCCACGTGGAACTACGTCGCGGTCCACTTGCAAGGCACTCTGCGTCGTATCCAGCATCAAGATCTCCACGGCGTTCTCGAGCGACTATCCGCGCATTTCGAAGCCCGCCTTGCTCCGAAAACGCCATGGCATTCGTCCAAAATGACCGAAGGCGTGATGGACCGGATGATGCGCATGATTGTGCCATGCCGGATGACGATCACTGATCTGCACAGCACCTGGAAGCTGAGCCAGAACAAACCGGACGACGTGCGTCTGCGCGCCGCCGCGCAAGTTCAAACGGGCACCGGGTCCGAGCTTGCAGCGCTCGCCGCCCTGATGCAGGCTCCGCAGAACCCAACGGAGTAGCCCTATGGAATTGCTGATTGCCCCCGCCTCGCCCTTCGTACGCAAAGCCCGCGTTGCTGTGCGCGAGTTAGACCTGATGGAAGCCGTGACGGAGCTCGAGGTCACAGCCTCGCCCGTGCTTGAAGTGACCGAAGCACTGATCGCTGCAAATCCTACTGGCAAAATCCCCGCGCTGACCCGCCCTGACGGCCCTGCCATCTACGACAGCCGCGTGATCACCCGGTTCTTGAACGCCCATGCCGCCGGAAACCTCTACCCCGAGGCGCGCTTGTGGGAAGTTCTGACGCTTGAGGCCACCGCCGAGGCGATCATGGACGCGTCTGTGTCGATGACTTACGAGGTCCGGTTTCGCGAGGCCGATAAAGTCAGCGCAGATTGGGTCGAAGGCCAGTGGCGGAAGGTCACGCGCAGCCTTGTTGCGATTGAGGCGCGCTGGCTAAGCCATCTGTCTGGCCCCCTCGACATGGCCCAAATCGGGCTCGCCTGCGCACTCGGCTACCTTGATCTGCGCCATGACGCACGCGGCTGGCGCAACACAGCGCCCAAGGTGGCGGAGTGGGAGGCAATTTTCGCACAGCGCCCTTCGATGCTGGACACAAGACCGGACTAGGCCTGCCGAAACAAAAGCTTGATCCAGCGCCGCACCGGGCCATTGCCACGAAACGCCTGTGCCGCAGCCCAGCCCCAAAGCGCGCCTGCGAGCGTTTGCCAGATATCGTGCCAACCGCTCGCAACCCGGCTGGTGCCAGTAAAGGCTGCGGCCAAGATCACAGCACCTTGCGCCACCGGGTGCCCAACAAGACAAGATTGCGCCAGCGAACTCGCGCCAAAAACCGCCGTGGCCGTGTGCCCGGACGGAAACCCCTCGAGCCCGCCATTGGGCCGTCGGTTAATCTCGGCGTCGCCCAAAGCCTGCTTTGTGGCGTGCAGACCGACAAACATCACGACATACCGCGCGAGATATTCCGGCCCACGGCCGTTCATCGCCTCGCATCCCCAGGCCAATAACGGCAAGGCAATCTGGAGATTCGATCCGATTCCTTTTCCGTCTTGGTCCTGTGGCGACAGCGCGATGACAGCGACCAAAACCAACCCAATGATCCGCAAACGCCAAGCCACTTGCAAACGAGGAACGCGTAAGAAATCGCGCATGTGGTGTCTCCCTTCTTAAGCGTTCCATCCCTACCGGGAAGTTTTGCGCCATAAGCGCTACACATATTGCGGGGTGCGGCAATCCTGCGCGCGTTTGACCCCTCGACGCCCCCCCTCCCACGCCTGTAACAACACCCAATTGGCGTGCCGTGTTTTTTCGCGCGCCCGTTCTTTTGTGACGCATTCGCTGGCACCTATGTCAGCCGCTGAGAAGGAGAGACCCTCGTGTCCCACGCAGAAGACCCAGAAGGCACTCGCCGCGACTTTCTGTACTTTGCCACTGCTGGTGCAGGAGCAGTTACCGCCGGTGCTGCGATCTGGCCATTGGTAAACCAAATGAACCCGTCTGCGGACGTTCAAGCCGCCTCCAGCCTTAGGGTTGATGTCAGCTCTGTGCTGCCCGGTACGCAGTTGACGGTGCTGTTTCTCGGCAAGCCGATCTTTATCCGTCGCCGGACGGAAGATGAGATTGCCGCCGCGCAAGACGTATCAATGAGCGATCTGATCGACGACAATGCTCGCAACGCCAATGTCGATGACACTGCCGATGCGTCCGACGCTAACCGTGCCGCCGATGAGACAGGCGAATGGCTGGTGATGAAGGGTGTTTGCACGCACCTCGGCTGTGTGCCTCTCGGTGATGGTGCTGGCGATTATGGCGGGTGGTTCTGCCCCTGCCACGGCTCGCACTACGATACATCGGGCCGGATCCGCAGAGGTCCAGCACCCGAGAATCTGCCGATCCCAGCGGTTGAATTCGTTGACGAAACCACAATCCTGCTCGGCTAACGGAGGCTTAGAGAATGACTGGAATTCCCCACGACCATTACGAGCCGAAGTCCGGCGCGGAGAAATGGCTCTATAAGCGTCTCCCGATTGCGGGCCTGATGTATGATACAATTATGGTCCCGACCCCCAAGAACCTCAACTGGATGTGGATCTGGGGCATTGTTCTGACGTTCTGCCTCGTGTTGCAAATCGTCACCGGTATCGTTCTGGCGATGCATTACACGCCACATGTCGACATGGCCTTCGCGTCGGTTGAGCACATTATGCGCAACGTCAACGGCGGCTATATGTTGCGCTACATGCACCAGAACGGCGCGTCGCTGTTCTTCGTTGCTGTCTACGCACATATCTTTCGGGGTCTTTACTATGGCTCCTACAAATCACCGCGCGAGATCACCTGGATCATCGGTATCCTCATCTTCGTTCTGATGATGGGCACCGCGTTCATGGGTTACGTTTTGCCTTGGGGTCAGATGTCCTTTTGGGGCGCGACCGTGATCACTGGCCTGTTTGGCGCGATCCCACTTATCGGTGAGGGCCTGCAAACTTGGCTGCTTGGTGGGCCAGCGGTCGACAATGCCACGCTCAACCGCTTCTTCAGCCTGCACTACTTGCTGCCGTTCGTGATTGCAGCGCTCGTTGCAGTCCACATCTGGGCCTTCCACACAACGGGCAACAACAACCCGACCGGTGTCGAAGTGCGTCGCACATCCAAAGAAGAAGCCGAGCGCGACACATTGCCGTTCTGGCCCTACTTCGTAATGAAGGACCTGTTCGCACTGGGCCTGATTATGGTGGTGTTCTTTGCCATCGTGGGCTTCATGCCGAACTACCTCGGCCACCCCGATAACTATATCGAGGCGAACCCGCTTGCGACCCCCGCACACATCGTTCCCGAATGGTACTTCTTGCCATTCTACGCGATCCTGCGGGCCTTCGATGACACCGTGTGGGTTGTGCAGCTGACCAGCTTCCTGACCGCTGGGATCATCGACGCCAAGTTCTTCGGCGTGATCGCGATGTTCGGTGCAATCGTTGTGATGGCACTGACACCCTGGCTCGACACGTCGTCGGTCCGCTCGGGGAAGTATCGCCCGATGTTCAAGTGGTGGTTCTGGATATTGGTCGTGGACTTCTTTGTCCTGACTTGGGTTGGCGCAATGCCAGCTGAGGGCATCTATCCCTACATCGCGCTTGTCGCTTCGGCCTACTGGTTTGGTTACTTCCTGATCATCCTCCCACTTCTGGGTGTGATCGAGAAGCCGCTGCCACAGCCGGCAACCATCGAAGACGATTTTCAATCGCACTACGGCAAGGCTGACGCCTCCGGGTCGGCCCCTGCGGCCAATCCTGCCGAGTGAACCGAGAGGACGAGAATAAGATGTTTAAGAAACTCGCACTCACCGCCGCATTGGCCCTGTCGCTTTCTGGCGGCGCGGTCCATGCGGCTGGCGGCGCCGGACATGTCGAAGACTATGCCTTCCCGTTTGAAGGCCCGTTCGGCACTTACGACACTGCCCAACTGCAACGCGGTTTGCAGGTCTACACCGAGGTCTGCTCTGCCTGTCACGGACTGAAATTCGTCCCGATTCGGACCTTAAGCGACAAGGGCGGCCCAGAGATCCCCGAGGATCAGGTCCGCGCTTATGCAGCATTCTACGAGATCTACGACGCTGATCTTGATGAATGGGTCCCACGCACAGAGAACGACTTCTTCCCCGAGTCCGGTCTGGAAAACGCACCCGACCTATCGCTTATGGCTAAGGCACGCGCTGGCTTCCACGGCCCTTACGGCAGTGGTATCAACCAGATGTTCAAAGGCATGGGGGGCGCAGAATACATCGCGTCCTTGCTGGCTGGCTACACGGGTGAGGAAAAAGAAGAAGCGGGAACCGTCTTGTACGAGAACACGGCGTTCCCCGGCGGCTGGATCTCAATGTCTCCTCCGCTTTGGGGCGATGATGTGGAATTTCTGGACGGCTCCTCAACCGAGCTGGAAGCCATAGCACAAGACGTCTCCGCATTCCTGATGTGGACGGCCGAGCCGAAGCTGAATCACCGAAAGCAGACCGGCTTCATCGCCGTGTTCTTCCTGTCGATCCTGACGGTTCTTCTGTACCTGACCAACAAGCGCATCTGGGCGCCGGTCAAGGCACGGGCCAAGCGTCAAGCAGCTGAGTAAACCTCACTAAATCACATGAAAAACGCGCCTTCCGGGGCGCGTTTTTTTATGTCCCCAGATAAGCGCGCAAAGCATCTGGCGGATCCGCAAACAACGCCTTCGTCGGCACAGGCGCGCGCGCGATACCATCCGCCACAAACACCGTCTGATCCGCAAACCGCATTGCATCGTCTGGGTCATGCGTGACCATCAGGACCGTGGCGCCTGCCGCATCGGCCATCTGCGAGACCAACGCCAACATCTCTTGACGCAGTCCCGGCCCTAGGGCTGCGAACGGCTCGTCCAGCAACCACAGTGCACGGTCCCGCACCATTGCACGCGCCAAGGCCACGCGGCTTTGCTGGCCGCCAGACAGACCTGCGGGGCGCCGCGCGCCGTAGCCGTCCAGACCGACACGCTCTAGCACTTGCAAAATACGCGTTTCTTGCGCGGCGTTCAGCTTCAAGGATGGTGAAACCCCAAGGGCAACGTTCTGCGTAACAGTCAGGTGCCCAAAGAGGTTATGGTCCTGAAACAGCATCGTCACCGGACGCGCGGCTGGCTCAAGATCGTTCAACACCCGCGTTTCCCAGCGCAACTTGCCCTTTGCGACAGGCAAGAAACCAGCAACCGCTGACAGCAGTGTCGATTTCCCGGCACCCGACCCACCAATCAACGCCACCTTCGCGCCGCGCTCGACATTCCAATCCGCCGACAGCGTAAAGCTGCCCTGCGCCAAGTGCACGTCTTCAAACGCCAGCATTCAGCCGCCCCCCTCGATCAAAAAGCCAAAACACCGCGAGCGTCAGCACCATCAAAACCAGTGCGGCACCCGCCGCCGCATCCATTTGGTAACTGCCCATCAACTGATAGATCGCCAATGGCAACGTGCCCCGCGACGGATCCGCGAACAGCGCAACCACGCCTAAATCCCCCATCGACAATGCCGCCGTCAGCCCCGCGCCAAACCCCAACGGGCGGCGTAGGCGCGGCAGCAACACAAGCCGCACCCAATCCGAGCGGCCCATGCCCAGCGAGACCGCGAGGCGTCCATGATGGACCTCAATCTGGCGCAACTCCGGGACCAAGGCGCGCAGGACAAACGGCAAACTCATCACCGCGTTCACCAAGGCGGTCAGCGGTAAAACAACGCTTGACGGATCAAACCAAGGACGCAGCACAATGAACGCACCGAGGCCCAACACCAAAGGCGATACTGCAATCGGCAAGGCGGCTGCAAAATGCGTCCACCGCGCGTCGCTGCGCGCGAGCGTCGTTGCCAGAGGTAAAACCATCAGCAGCAACACACATACTGACAGCAGCGCCACGCCGAGGGATCGCAAGGCAGAAGTCCAAACAAGGTTCGGCAAAGCAATCACATGCGGCGCTCCTTGCAGCAAAATCATCAAGATCGGGAACAGCAGGAAGCCCATGCCCAGCGCGATCACCACGATATCCTGCACTCGCAACCAGACACCGCCGCACTGAAACTGTGGTTGGGATCGGTCAAGACCGCCAAGCCCAACTTCCGCTACGGGCACGGCGCGCAAGGCTAGAACCGCGATGACGCACAACAGCACCTGCACCCCGCCAAGCATCGCCGCGCGCGCCAGATCAAAGTCGAACCGGAACGCCTGATAGATCGCCAATTCTAACGTTGTCGCACGGGGACCTCCGCCCATGGTCAAAGCCACTGCGAAAGAGGTTGAGCAAATCAAGAAGATCACCAGAAGTGCACCGGGCAGAACTGCGCGCAAGACGGGCCGCTCTAGATGCCGTGCAACCTCGGCGGGTCCGAAACCCAACGATTGCCCAAGACGGATTTGCTCAGCCGGAATCGCCAACCAACCTTGCAGGATCAATCGCGTTGCGAGCGGCAGGTTAAAAAATACATGCGCAAGGACGACACCTTGCAGGCCGTAGATCTCTATCGGGGGCAAACCCACGGCGACGAGACCTTGCGACAACACGCCATTGCGTCCGAACACTGCAAGGATGCCGATCACCGCGACCAATACGGGCAACAAAAACGGAGCGCCCAGCAACGTGATCGCCAACCCACGCAGCGGAAAACGTCGTCGCATCAAGGCACGCGCCAGCGGGATCGCAAGGCCGACCGAGATCACCGCCGACAACACCGCCTGCCACACCGTGAACCGCAATGCGGCCCAGTCTGATGGACCAAAGCGCGGCACCTCTACGCCGACGCTAGCAACAGCAATCAGCGATCCGAGAATTAGAACGAGCAGGGCCGCCGCAACGCCCCTGCCCGCGCCAATTAGGCTTAGCGGCTGAGCGCGGTCAGCCATTCGTCCAGCGCCGCGTCACGAACCGCAGCAGCCTCCTCCGGCGATTTCAACAGCGCGATCTCGGGCTGAATCAAGGTCTCAAACCCTTCAGGCAAACCGCCCTCGGGCACGACCGCTGGATACATCCAGTTCGTTGTCGGGATGACCGACTGGAAGCCGTCCGACAGCATGAAAGCCAAGAAGTCCTGCGCCAATTCCGGCTGGTCAGACCCAGCCAGGCGCGCGCCGACTTCGACCTGCATGTAGTGCCCCTCGGTAAATGCAGCGGCAGTCTTGCTGGCATCTTCCTCGGCAATCAGGTGGTAGGCGGGCGAGGTTGTGTAGCTCAACACCATCTGCGCTTCACCCTCTAGGAACAGGCCATAAGCTTCGGACCAGCCGGGCGTTACCGTCAACACATGCGGGGCAAGGCCTTCCCAAATCTCAGCCGCGCGGTCGCCGTATGCGGCTTTCACCCACATCAGCAAGCCCAAGCCCGGTGTCGATGAACGCGGGTCTTGGATCACGATTTTTACATCGTCAGGCAGTGCGATCAGCTCTTCAAAGCTGGTCGGAGCGTTTTCCATGTCGACGTTATGAACAAACGCGAAATAGCCCCAGTCAAACGGCAGGAACGTATCGTCTGTCCATGCAACCGGCAGATCTAGCGGCGGCACCTCGATGCCGTGCGGCGAGACCAATCCAGCCTCTCGCGCCCGCACAATCAGGTTCGTATCAAGGCCGAGCACAACGTCTGCATCAGACCGAGCGCCCTCCAATTGCAAGCGCGCCAATAACGCAGCGCCGTCACCTGCGCCAACGAGTTGCAGGTCACACTCGCAAATCGCTTCAAACGCCGCTTCCACGCCGGGACCGGGGCCCCAATCAGAAACGAAGCTATCATAGGTGTAGACAGTAAGAACTGGGGTTTCAGCTTGGGCAGCGCTTGCCAAAGTCAGAAGTCCCGCAGCGATGAGGGATGTTTTCATCCTATCCTCCATGGCGACGAGCGAAGTGAAGCCGAGGAGATGCTCGAAACCTTCCCTCCGCCGGTCTTAACCGGTTCAGGTTCAATGGGTACGCATCATGCATCTCAGCCCTATCAGGGCACCCCAAGGTGATGCCAATTTAGGATGAAGCGCCGCAATAGCGCAAGTCGAAAGCCAACTGGTTTAACGTTAAACTAAATCTGGACCTATATCGGCCCCTTGGCACCATCGCCGCACCGCGCTAACCCCGATAGCGAAAGAAAGGCTTGCCTCATGTCGTTCAATACCTTCGGTCATCTGTTCCGCGTCACCACTTGGGGCGAAAGCCACGGGCCTGCACTTGGCGCCACCGTCGATGGCTGTCCCCCGGGCGTGCCCATCAGCGCAGAGGCGATTCAACACTGGCTCGACAAGCGCAAACCCGGCCAGAACAAATACACCACACAGCGTCGCGAGGCCGATGAGGTCGAGATCCTGTCAGGCGTTTATGAAGGTGTCAGCACCGGCACGCCCATTCAGCTGATGATCCGCAATACTGACCACCGCTCGAAGGACTACGGCGATATCGTCGAGAAATTTCGCCCCGGACATGCCGACATCACCTATTGGCAAAAATACGGGGTGCGCGATCCGCGGGGTGGCGGTCGGTCTTCTGCACGCGAAACCGCTGCCCGTGTGGCCGCTGGTGGCGTTGCGCGTGCTGCGTTGAACGCGCTTGCGCCCGATATCCAACTGACCGGCTATATGGTCCAGATGGGCGCACATTCCATCGACCGTGCTCGCTTTGACTGGAATCAGATCGAGGCCAATCCGTTTTGGACCCCCGATGCGACCGCCGCCAAAGATTGGGCAACCTACTTAGACGCCCTGCGCAAATCCGGCCAATCCGTCGGAGCGGTCATCGAAGTCACCGCGCGCGGTGCCCCCGCAGGCCTCGGTGCACCGATCTACCGCAAGCTGGACACAGACCTCGCCGCTGCGATGATGAGCATCAATGCCGTTAAGGGCGTCGAGATTGGCGATGGGATAGCGAGCGCAATGCTGACAGGCACCGAGAACGCGGACGAGATCGCCATGGGGCCGAACGGTCCGGTCTATAGCTCTAACCACGCGGGCGGCATCCTCGGCGGAATTTCGACCGGACAGGACGTTGTGGTGCGGTTCGCCGTCAAGCCCACGAGCTCGATCCTCAGCCCCCGCAAGACGATTACCAAGTCGGGCGAGGCGACCGAGATCATCACCAAAGGCCGTCATGATCCTTGCGTCGGCATCCGCGCCGTTCCGGTGGGCGAAGCGATGATGGCTTGTGTCTTGCTCGATCACCTGCTGCTGGATCGCGGGCAAACCGGTGAAGGGCTGCGCGGGCATATCGGTTAACGCCGGGGCGCAAGAATTTTACACAAATTGACCATATTCGCGCCAGAGTCTTCGGGCTTATCGGTGCTTGGGGGCGTATCTTAAAGGGTTGCTGTGAAATTCTGCGATCTGATACATACGTTCTGGGCTGATGAAGCTGGCGCTGTCACCGTTGATTGGGCGGTGCTAACTGCGGCTGTCGTCGGGGTTGGAATGGCAGGCTCTGCGGCTGTGCTGGTCGGAACCACCGATCTTTCCTATGAGATCGTAGATCAGACCGCGAGGCAGTCTATCAGCACGAGTTTCAACAGCAATTTCCAGAATACCAGCTTCTTCGACAACTTCGATAACGGCCTCGCCGAGGGCTGGAGCGTTGGCACGACCGACGATGAAAACCTCAATTATGGCGGTATTCTCGGGCGCTTTGGCGGCACAGGCGGGGGCCAGATGGTTCACAAGTCCTACGATCTCAACGGTGATGCTGGGTTTGCAGTGCTGGAATTTGACCTGCACGCCATCGACAGTTGGGATCTCGAAGATCTGAAGATCTTCCTCAATAATGACGTCGCCAGCCAGCGCAGCTTCTCTACCCATTCCGGTCACGCCGCTTTGCAGCGCGTGATCAGCACCGATGATCCCAATATCAAGGTGACCTACACAACGCCCACCAGTGGCGAGCTCGGCTATTGGGAGCGCGGCGATATCGCCACTCATGACGAGACCGTGTCCGTGCGTATCGAGGTTACTGATCCCGGCACCAGTATCAAACTGGGCTTCGGCTCGACCCTCAATCAAGGCGTCAATGACGAAAGCTGGGCCGTCGACAACGTGCGCGTCACCTCCACCAATGATCTGACAAGTGTTTAAGGAATGCCAAAAATGAATAACGCGTCATTTATTTCAGACGAATCTGGTGCTGTAACAGTTGACTGGACGGTGATGACCGCTGCCATCGCGGGCCTTGGTCTCGCCACATATGGCGTCGTCTCAGGCGGTATTTCCAATCTTTCGAGCGATGTGGCCGTGCAATTGGGCAGTCAGTCGATCCGCACTGCATTTGGTGAGCTAACGTTTCTAGACGATTTTGAAAACGGAGCCGCCGGCTGGCTGGGGGGCGTGACCGACAATACCGATCCAGGTTACGGCGGCATTCTGGGTCGCTTTGGCGGAACCAATGGCGCGCAAACCGTATCTAAAATCTTTGAGCTGGACACCAATAAGGACTACGCCGTCGCCGTATTTGACCTGCACGCAATCGACAGTTGGGACCGCGAGACGTTCACCGTTTTCGTCGATGACACGCCGATTAGCGGACACCAATTCGCGTGGCGCGAGGCGGGCGTTGTTGGTGAATGGACCAGCCCAGACGATAACTACACCGTCACAATCGAGCCTACGACCGAACGTACCCAGATCGGGTATTCCGGCTGGGTCGATCAAAGCTACGAAATGCGCGTGACGGTCAGGGATCCGGGCGAAGAGCTTAAACTTGGTTTCGGCTCTAATTTGAATCAAAGCATCACTGACGAAAGTTGGGCCATCGACAACGTTGCCGTGACCTCAACCAACACACCAGACGCGCTCTGATCAGAGCATTACGCCGTCGCTGCACTCAACGCCGAATCCATCAACTGCTTGATCTGTGCGCGGCCTGTGCCTGCTACAATCCGGCCCAACTCGGCATCGCCCTTCAGCACCACAAGGGTAGACCTGCGCGGGATCGCCAGACGCAGGGTGATCTCGGCGCGGCGGAACGCGTCCCAATCCACGCGGATGAAGACGATATTCGCCTCATAGGC
Source organism: Dinoroseobacter sp. (assembly GCA_034111085.1). Classification (GTDB taxonomy): domain Bacteria; phylum Pseudomonadota; class Alphaproteobacteria; order Rhodobacterales; family Rhodobacteraceae; genus Dinoroseobacter. Next base: position 19,003 of record JAWUXZ010000006.1, on the reverse strand, counting down.
TGCGTTCTCGGACTTAAGCGCGCCAATAACACGCTCTTGCGCGGCACAGGTCGAGCACCAGCTAGCCGCGAAGTCGAGCATTACAGTTTTGCCAGCAGCCAGCTGCGCATCCACAAGACCGGGCGTATAGTCGAGCGTCTGCCCAGCAGAGGCAGGCAACGCAAACGCAGCGGATGCTGCCGCTGATAGGGCGAGGAAGTTACGACGGTCCATGAGGGAAGTCCTTTCAGGGGTCACAGAGAAACAGAAAAATCAATCAGCCAAGCGGGGAAGTTTTGCACCGCCCAAGCCTCGGCCATGTGATGCACACCAAGAAGCAGCGCGGTGCCAACGGTGACAAACAAAACACCCATAATGGGTCGTGCTTTCGCGGCCAGAACGCGCATCGCCGCCTGACGCCGCATGATTGCTGCGCGTGCGCCGTAGCCCAGCGCCAGAATAATCGTGGACACGCCCAGCGCAAAACTCAGCATGATCCCCGTGGCCCAAAGCAAGCTTTCGCCTTGCCAAGCCAGTGCAATCGCGCCGCCAAGCGTCGGACCAATGCACGGAGACCAAACAGCACCCAGCAGCATGCCGCCCAGAAACTGCCCTTGCAGCCCGGTCTGATCAACCTTCTCAAGCCCGCCATCCGCCCGGCTGGCAAATCCAGCGGTTGCAGTGGCAAAGCCCGCATTCAAGCGCGGCACCAGCATCACCAGACCAAATAGGATCATAACAATCGCTGCGGCCTGACTGATCATTTCCTGATCCAAGCCAAACGAGCGTCCAACGGTCGCAATACCGATCCCGAGCGCGACAAACGCAAGGCTCATCCCGCCCGCCAAAGCGACAGGACCAAACCTGTGCGACTGTACAGCACTCGCCAACACAATCGGCAGAACCGGTAAAACGCAGGGGTTAATCAGCGTGAGAAGCCCTGCGGCGTATCCAAGAAGCAAATCCATGAGCTCCATAAGCCCAAAGACGGCACGCCTGTCACCTCACGTCGGTGTCACCTCACGCAAGCGTCAAGCGCCTGTAACAGGTTTTGAGCGCGCACGAGACAGCTGAACCGCCAAAATGCCAAGCGTGATGATGGTCACGCCGACTAAATCGAGCAGTCCCAAAGCCTCTCCCAGAAGTGTTGCTGCAATCGCCACGCCGAAAAACGGGTTCAGGAAATGGAAGGTCGCCGCACGCGTCGCGCCGATCCGCTCCACCAAGGCAAACCACATCCACGTTGCCAACAGCCCCGGCACAATCGTGGTGTAAGCAAAGGCCGCGAGCAGTGTCCAAGAATAGCGCACATCCCATGTCTCAAACGCCAGCCCGGCGACCAGTAAAGCCGCCCCGCCAACCCACATTTGGTAGCCCACGACCATCAGAAGGTTACCACCCGACGATGCGCCGCGCACGCTCAGCGTTGCCACGGCAAGCGCTACAACGCCGACAAAGCAGATGCCCACGCCGAACAGGTCAACACCTGCATTCAGCCGCGTACCCATGATCAAGGCCGCGCCCGCAAAGCCCGCGACCATCCCGGCCACTGCTAAGGCAGGCAATTTTTCGCGCAGGAACGCCCAACTGGCGAAGGCCACCATCAAGGGCATGGTCGAGGCGATGATCGCGGCCAAGGAAGCCTCGATCGTCTGCATCGCAATGAAGAATAGTCCAAGATAGAGTGCGTTCTGACATAGCCCGAAGACAAACGTGCCGCGCAATTGGGCCCGGTTCAGTGAGAAACTTTGGCCCATCCAAGCCGCGATCCCGAGCGCTAGACCACCTGAGATGAAGAAGCGCGCTGCCAGCGTCAGCATTGGCGGGGCGTCAGCAACGATGATCCGCGCCGAGGTGAAGGCCGAAGACCACATCAGGGCAAACAAAAGTCCCATGACAATCGCGCGCGGATCCATGCCGTCCCTCCAAGCAAAAGGGCCGCACGTGGCGGCCCCTTATTCCATTCGCTTCAAACCCGAGGGTTTAGCTGTTCACGCTGTCTTTGAGCGCTTTTGCAACGGTCATCTTCACAACCTTGTCTGCATCTTTCTTGATCTGCTCACCGGTGGCCGGGTTGCGGACCATGCGCTCAGGCCGCTCGCGGCAATAAACTTTGCCGATGCCAGGCAGCGTGATAGCACCACCACCGGATACTTCCGAGGTGATCACAGCTGTGAGTGCGTCGAGTGCAGCACCTGCGGTTTTACGATCCATGTCGCCCTGCTCTGCAACAGCAGCGATCAATTGCGTCTTTGTAAGTGGCTTCTGAGCCATCTGGAAACTCCCTGTCCTTTTGGCGCGTTCATAGCGCGTCAAATGTGTGTGCGACAGATAAACAGGGGAAATCGCCCTCAGTCTAGCGCTAAAGGTCAAAAAGCCTGAGCAAATCGTTAGTTTATGTCTTCGCTTACAGGAATGCGGTCTCCTCGAAGCTGCGCAGCTTACGTGAATGGATGCGCTCCAACGGCATTTCGCGGATTGTCTCCATCGCCTTGATCCCGATCAGCAAATGCCGCGCGACTTGGGTTTTGTAGAATTCCGAGGCCATGCCGGGCAGTTTCAACTCGCCATGCAGCGGCTTGTCGGACACACATAAAAGCGTGCCGTAAGGTACCCGAAAGCGAAACCCGTTCGCGGCAATCGTGGCACTCTCCATATCGAGTGCTACGGCACGCGATTGGCTCAGCCGCCGCACCGGACCACTTTGATCGCGCAGCTCCCAGTTGCGATTGTCCAGCGTCGCTACGGTGCCCGTGCGCATGATCCGCTTCAGATCAAATCCCTCCAGTTCCGACACCTCGGCCACAGCCTTCTCAAGTGCTACCTGAATTTCGGCGAGCGGCGGAATCGGCACCCATACGGGCAGATCATCATCCAGCACTTTGTCTTCGCGCAGATACGCGTGGGCCAATACATAGTCACCAAGGCTTTGGCTGTTTCTGAGGCCCGCACAATGCCCCACCATCAACCACGCATGCGGTCGCAGTACTGCAATATGGTCCGTCGCGGTTTTCGCGTTCGAGGGCCCGACGCCAATATTCACGAGGCTAATCCCGGCCTCCCCTGCGCGGGTCAGGTGATAGGTCGGCATTTGCGGTTGTTTGGCAGGAAGCGGGATATCCGCCTCAGGATCGGTGATGACGATGTTGCCCGGGGCGACAAGACTGTCATAGCCGCTGTCAGGATCAGCAAGCGCGGCGCGGGCGAACGTCACAAACTCTTCCATATAAAACTGGTAGTTCGTGAACAGGACATGGTTCTGGAAATGCTCGGCGGCTGTCGCGGTATAGTGCTGCAAACGCGCGAGCGAGTAGTCAATGCGCTGCGCTGTGAACGGTGCAAGCGGCCCCGATCCATCCTCATGCTTGAACCCGTAGCCATTGACGATGTCGTCATTCGTCGTCGCCAGATTTGGCACATCGAACACATCGCGCAGTGGGAAGGTCAGCGCTCCGTCATGCGGCACAGCACCACCTTCGCCCGTCATCGCAAAATGCAGCGGGATCGGTGTGTCTGATAAACCAATCTCAACGAAGGTATCGTGGTTCTGCGTAATCAGCTTGATCTGTTGGGTCAGGTACTTCTCAAACAGATCAGGGCGGGTGACGTTGGTCGAATACACTCCCGGCTCGGCGACATGACCAAAGCTCAGACGGTTATCGATTTTCGCAAAGCTCGTCGTGGTCAGTCTGATCTCAGGGTAAAATGCACGGTAGCGGCAATTGGGACGCTCGCCTGCAACAACCTCGGCAAAACGGTCGCGCAGAAAGAGGGTGCTCGCCTCGTAAAGGCGCGTCAGCTCCGCCACAGCGGCCTTGGGGTCAGTGAAAGTTTTTGGCTCGCCCAGCTCAGGGGCGCGAATGGGTGTCGTACTCACGGTCGGTCAGTCTTTCTCAAAAAGGTCGGTCAGGGCAAATTTGGTGACATCCACCAGCCCCAGATCGGAAATGCGCAGCTCAGGGATTACCACGAGCGCGAGCAGCGAATGCTGCATGTAAGCGTTATTCAAAGTGCAGCCACAGGCGGCCATCGCAGCCACCATCGCATCGGCTTTCGCGGCCATCTCGGCGGCAGGTTGGTCAGACATCAGCCCGGCAATCGGCAATTCCACCAACGCCAGTTCCTCGCCGTCTTTCCAGACGGTGACACCGCCGCCAACTTCGCCAAGTCGGTTCGCCGCCGCCGCCATCAGCAAGCGATCGGTGCCGACAACAATCATATGGTGGCTGTCATGGGCAACGGTAGAGGCAATTGCCATATTCCCCGCATAGCCAAAGCCAGACACGAACCCGTTGACCACGCCGCCTGTGCCGCGATGCCGCTCCACCAGTGCAATCTGACAAACGCCGCCTTCGCCCTCAACCATGCCGTCGCGCACAGGCAAGTCAGCCGTCAACGCTTTGGTAGGCGCTTGGTTTTCAACGACACCGATGACCTTCGCCTTTACTCGGTTCGCACCTTCAGGCGCGGCGATCTCAAAGTCATGCAGGTTCAGGATCTTACCCAGATTAACCGTGCCGCGCACGTCATCCGGCCAGCCCATATGGGGGCATTCAACCTCAATCACCTTATCCCGCGCGACCGTCACGCCGCGCGCAATAACATGCTCAATTGGCAGCTCAGTCAGTGAGGAGGTCAGGATCACATCCGCCCGGCGCCCCGGCGAAATAGAACCTAACTCGCGCTCAAGCCCAAAGTGCGTCGCAGTGTTGATGCTCGCCATCTGAAGCGCGACCAGCGGATCACAGCCGCACGCAATCGCATGGCGCACAACCCGGTCCATATGCCCGTCATGCACCAAAGTGCCCGAGTGGCTATCATCGGTGCACAGGATAAAGTTGCGCGAATCGAGCCCCTTTTCCGTGATCGCCGTAATCTGCGTTTCCACGTCATACCAAGCAGACCCAAGCCGCAGCATCGACCGCATCCCTTGACGGACCCGCGCAATCGCATCGGCCTCGCAGGTGCCCTCGTGATCATCGGCAGGACCGCCCGCGACATAGGCATGAAACGGTGCGCCAAGATCAGGCGAAGCATAGTGCCCACCAACGGTCTTACCTGCGCGCTGGGTCGCTGCAATCTCGGCCAGCATCTTGGGGTCGGCATTTGCGACACCCGGAAAGTTCATCATCTCGCCCAGACCAATGATGCCCGGCCAAGCCATCGCCTCGGCTACATCCTCGGGGGTGATCTCCCACCCGGTTGTTTCAAGTCCGGGGGCAGAGGGCGCACAACTCGGCATCTGCGTATAGATATTCACGGGCTGCATCAGCGCTTCGTCATGCATCAGGCGCACGCCGCGCAGGCCCAGCACATTGGCGATTTCATGCGGGTCGGTGAACATCGTTGTGGTGCCATGCGGGATCACGGCAGCGGCAAATTCGGCGGGCGTCAGCATACCGCTTTCGATGTGCATATGCCCATCGACGAGGCCGGGGATCAGATAGCGGCCACCAGCGTCGATGACCTCGGTGCCCTCGCCAATGCAGTGCGAGGCATCTGGGCCAACATAGGCAAAGCGTCCGCGCGCAATCGCCACCTGCCAGCCATCCAGCACTTCGCGTGATTGCACATTCACTAACTTGCCGCCGACGATCACACGATCAGCAGGGAGACGTCCGGCAGCGACCGCGATCAAATCAGCGGCAACGTCGGACCATTCGGGAAATTTATTGGGGTGTTCCATTGTCCAATTGTCAGAATAGCGGGGTCGGGCGCAAGGGGGTGGCCATGAAAAAGGCGGAGACCCAGCAGCCACCGCCCTTCTGACGTTGCGTTCTAGGCGAAGGCTACATCTCGATCATCTCGGCCACTTCAACGCTGCCGGACCCGTCGCCGACCATCGGGCAGCCCTTGGCCATCTCGCAGGCCGCCGCTTGATCTGCCGCTTCAACAATGGTCAGGCCAGAAACCGGGTTCGCTCCGCCATCCCCAGAAATTCCGTCCGCACTGACCGTCATCGACATGCCCGTCGGACCGCCGCCATCGACCAGGGCTGCGCCCATATCGCCATACCAAGCGTTCCATTGCGCCATGACCTTCTTGCCCTCTTCTGGGCTCGAAGGCGCGCTACCCCCGTGATAAGAAAACAAAAATTTAGGCATACTCTCTCTCCCTACTTGGTTAATCTTGCAGCATCGCGTCGAGTTTGCGCAGCGACGAGGTCCAGCCCATTGTGTGGTTCTCTGCCGTCCCAGCGTCCGGCAGATCCGCATGGCTTAGGGTCATATCCGTCCCGCCATTTTGCGCAGGCACCAGCCGGATCGTGACATGGCTTTCCACGCCGCGCGCATCGCTCTCGTCATGCCAAGCCCAAGTGAATCCAACCGAATTGGGCGCATCCACATGTGTTACTTGGCCCGAAACCTTGTACCGCTGCCCCTCTCCGTTCACCATCACCGACCACCATGCGCCGGTCTGATCAAACGCCAGATCATGTTCGGGCGTATGCATCCCCTCGGGGCCCCACCATTTAAGCAGGTGCTCGGTTTTGCTGACAAAGGCGAAAACCTTCTCGGGGGGCGCTGGAAAGTGCCGCTCTAGCGTGACGGTTGTCATGTCTCATCCTCCTCCAAAGCGCGCGCTAAGCGATCGAGGCTACCGCCCCAAAACGCTTTGTGATCCAGCGTCCAAGTGCTGATCTGCGCGACCGCATCTGGGGCTATTGCGTAGATGCGCCTGTTGCCCTCGACCTTCTGCGTCACCACACCAGCCGCGCGCAGAACCTTTAAATGGCGCGAGATTGCAGGTGCCGAAATCTCTGCCACATCTTGCAATGCGCCCGCATGGGTGGGCCCCGCGCGTAACAAACGCTCGGCAATCGCGAAGCGAACCGGGTCACCAAGAGCGGCAAAGGTTTGAACAAGATTGGACATCATAGGCTTTCTGATTCTGTTAATTAACATATACGTTAATTGCGTTCATGCAAGGTCCGTGTCGCCAACAGACTTGCGCGCCCCTGTCAGAATGACACAGTCAGCCTCATGGATTACGACCAGATCGACGCAGATAGTTTCGGGCGCAGCCTTAGAGGGCTCGGCCTGAACCTGCTCGTGCGCGACGTGCGCGCCGAGGTTACGTTTCTGCGCGACGTGTTCGGCTTCACCGCCCACCAGCCCACCACCGATTTCGCGATCATGCGGCTTGGCGAGACTGTGCTGCAACTTCACAGCGACGCCACTTATCATGCCAATCCGCTGCTGAGCCTACTACCCGAAAACCCGCCGCGCGGGGCCGGACTGGAAATTCGCCTTTATGACATCGATCCAGATCAAGCCGTAGCCAAGGCGAACGCGCGCGGCGACATGATCCTGCAACCGCCCACCGACAAACCCCACGGCCTGCGCGAAGCCTACATCCTGTGCGAAAACGGCTACGCATGGGTGCCGTCGCGCCCCAAAGACAAGGACTAACCTCATGAGCGTCACTAATCTGCGTCCAAATCTCGAGCACTGGCAGGAGCGCGTCGATCTGGCTGCCGCCTTCCGCTGGACCTACCGGATGAACATGCATGAAGGCGTGGCGAACCACTTCTCGTTGTCTATCAGCGACGACGGCACGCGTTTTCTGGTGAACCCAAACAAGGTCCATTTCGGACGTGTCAAAGCCTCCGACATGATCGTGGTCGATGCCAATGATCCAAGCACACTTGAGGGCCCAAACGCACCAGACCCAACCGCTTGGGGGCTGCACGGATCGGTTCATCGCAATGTGCCACACGCGCGCTGCGCCATGCACGTCCATTCGATGTATGCGACCGTTTTAGCCTGCCTTAAGGACGCCGAACTGCCCGCCTTCGACCAGAATTCCGCGACTTTCTACAAGCGCCAGATCATCGACCAAGACTACGGCGGTCTTGCGTTTGAAGACGAGGGGACGCGCTGTGCCGCGATGTTCACCGATCCGCGCAAGAAGGTGATGATCATGGGCAGCCACGGCGTCATGGTGATCGGCGACAGCGTAGCCGACACATTCGACCGCCTCTACTATTTCGAACGCGCGGCCGAAACATATATCCGCGCGCTTCAAACCGGCCAAGCCATCAACTACCTCAGCGACGAGATCGCCGAGCGAACGGCGAGCCAGCTAGAGGCCTACCCAGACACCTCAGAGCACCACCTCGCAGAACTCAAGCTGATCCTCGACAGCGAGGGCGATCCTTACGCGACTTAAATCGCCTTCAGGGTTCCCAAAATACTCGTTGCGCACCCCAGCGGCCCGTTCCATCATTTGCAAATGACCAAAACGCTCCTTTCATTCGGCCATGGCTACTCAGCGCGTGCGCTTGCCAAGCTGCTGCCGGATTGGCGCATTATCGGAACCACCCGCAGCGCGGAAAAGGCCGAGGCTTTGCGCGCGGATGGAGCGGACGCGCTGATCTGGCCCGGCAATGATCCGACCGAGGCCTTGCAAACCGCGACCCATATTCTGCTGTCCATCGCTCCGGAGGAGGCTGGCGATCCGGTCTTTCTCGCCCATGCCGACGCCATCGAGGACGCGCCAAACCTGCAATGGATCGGTTATCTGTCGACCACGGGCGTCTACGGCGACCATGCGGGCGGCTGGGTCAATGAGGACACGCTTCTGACGCCCTCCACCAAGCGCGGCCAAATGCGCGTGAAAGCCGAAGCGCAGTGGCAAAGCCTCGATCTGCCGCTGCATATTTTCCGGCTCGCAGGCATCTATGGTCCTGGCCGAGGCCCGTTCACCAAGGTCCGTAGTGGCACGGCGCGGCGGATCATCAAGAAGGGTCAGGTGTTCAGCCGCACCCATGTCGATGATATCGCCCAAGTGCTGACCGCCAGTATTGCGCGGCCCAATCCCGGCACGATCTACAATGTCTGCGACGATGATCCCGCCCCGCCCCAAGACGTGATCGCCTATGCCGCCGAATTGCTTGGCCTGCCCGTGCCCCCAGATATCGCGTTTGAAAGCGCCGATTTCACCCCTATGGCGCGCAGCTTTTATGCTGAATCCAAGCGCGTGCGAAACGACCGCATCACCGAAGATCTCGGGGTAAAGCTGCGCTATGCCAGCTACCGAGACGGCCTCAAGGCACTGCTGGAGGACGAGAGATGAGCGTCACAATCTACCACCACCCCTCTAGCCACACGCACCAAATGCCCGACGGACACCCCGAATGCATCGCCCGCGTACAAGCGGTTGAGGAAGCGTTGCGAACCTTACCAAACCTCAGCTGGGAGACCTGCGCCAAGGCCACGCGTGCGCAGCTTGAGACTGGTCATGACCCCGCCTATCTCGACAGGCTCACCAAAGCGCAGCCCACATCCGGCCTTGTGGCTCTCGACGCTGACACCACGCTATCTCCGGGAACCCTATCAGCCGCGTCTCATGCCGTTGGCGGTGCCTGCGCTGCTGTTGATGCGGTCATGAGCGGTCAAACCCAGTCAGCTTTCGTCGCTATGCGCCCGCCCGGTCACCATGCCGAGCGTGATAAACCGATGGGCTTTTGCCTTTATTCCACCATAGCGCTCGCCGCCAAACATGCCGCCAGCGCTCATGGCCTGACCCGTGTCGCTATCGTTGATTTCGACGTGCATCACGGCAACGGCACCCAAGATGTGCTTTGGGATGACCCAAACGTCCGCTTCGTGTCATCCCACCAAATGCCGCTCTGGCCCGGATCGGGTGCGGCCCACGAGGTCGGCGCCCATGGCCAGATCACCAATATCCCCTTCGCACCACACACCAGCAGCACCCAGTTTCGCAAAACCTACGAGCGTGAGGTGCTGCCGTTGCTCGACAGCTATGCGCCCGAGCTGATCCTGATCTCCGCCGGCTTCGATGCACATACCAATGATCCGCTCGCCAATCTGGACTTTCAGACCAGCGATTTCGCGTGGATTACCGATCGGCTGGCCGAGCTTGCAGGCACCCACGCGAAGGGTCGCATCGTCTCGACTTTGGAGGGCGGATATGATCTCAGGGCCTTGGCTGAAAGTGCCACCGCCCATGTTCGTTCCTTGCAGGAGGCCGCCCGATGACCGACACGCCCGTAACCGAGCTTAGCTTCGAGGCCGCAATGGCCGAGTTAGAGCATGTCGTGGGCCGGCTGGAACAAGGCGATGTGCCGCTGGAAGACAGCATCAAGCTTTATGAACGCGGAGCTGCGCTGAAGAAGCGCTGTGAGGAAAAGCTGAAAGAGGCCGAAGAAAAGGTCAGCCAGATCACGCTAAACGCAGACGGCGCGCCCACCGGCACCAAGCCCTTCGACACGTGAATTTCAACGCAAGACTGACCACCGCGCAGGACCTGATTGCGCAGGCAATGACCGTGCATCTGTCGGAATTTGGCGACGATAATATTGCCCAAGGCATGCGCTATGCCACTCGCGGTGGAAAGCGGCTGCGCGGGTTTCTGGTGCTCGAATGCGCAGCACTGTTCGATGTCCCAAGTGCCCAGTCCGTCCACACCGCTTGTGCGATCGAGGCACTTCATGCGTACTCCCTGGTCCATGACGATATGCCCGCGATGGACAATGATGACCTGCGGCGCGGCCAGCCCACCGTGCATATAAAATGGAACGAGGCGACTGCGATCCTAGTTGGCGACGCTTTACAAACTTTGGCTTTCCAAATTTTGGCTTTGCATACTACGCATTCGCATAGTTTGGTTCGAATTAATTTGGTGTCTAGCCTCGCCAAAGCCTCAGGCGCGCAGGGCATGGTGCTGGGACAAGCCCTCGACGTCGAGGCTGAAAGCGCTGGTCGCCCCCTGACGTTGGCCGAGGTCACTCGCCTGCAAGCTGGCAAGACTGGCGCGCTGATCGAGTGGTCCGCGACCGCAGGTGCGATCCTCGGGGGCGGCGATCCCGCACCGCTTGCGACCTATTCCCGCGCCATTGGCCTCGCTTTCCAGATCGCTGATGATATCCTTGATATTGAGGGCGATGCCGCCAAGGCCGGTAAAGCCCTGCGCAAAGATGAGGGGGCTGGCAAAGCCACTTTCGTCTCACTTCTGGGGCTGGAGCCTGCCCGCAAACGTGCCGCTGATTTGGTGACCCAAGCCCAAGACGCTCTCAGCCCCTACGGCAATAAGGCGCAGACTTTGCACGATCTGGCGCGCTATATTGTGACACGTGATGCTTGAGAAAGACCGATCATGACCGACCAACCATCGACACCGCTGCTTGACCGCATCCACTCGCCCGCTGACCTGAAGGGGCTTAGCGACGGCCAGCTGTCTCAAGTCGCTCGCGAGTTGCGCGCCGAGACCATCAGCGCCGTTTCGGTTACTGGCGGCCACCTTGGAGCAGGGCTTGGTGTGGTTGAGCTGACCGTTGCGCTGCATCACGTGTTCGACGCGCCCAAAGATAAGATTATCTGGGACGTGTCCCACCAATGCTATCCACATAAAATCCTGACCGGGCGGCGTGACCGCATCCGCACGTTGCGCATGAAGGACGGCCTTAGCGGGTTCACCAAGCGCACCGAGTCGCCTTATGACCCGTTCGGCGCTGCCCATAGTTCAACCTCGATTTCCGCAGCGCTTGGCTTTGCCACCGCCCGCGATTTGGGTGGCACCTGCCCCGAGGGGCTTGGCGATGCGATTGCGATCATTGGTGACGGCGCGCTTAGCGCGGGCATGGCCTACGAGGCGCTGAACAACGCAGGCCACCTCGGCAAACGCCTGATTGTTATCCTTAACGACAACGAGATGAGCATCGCGCCCCCGGTCGGTGCGATGTCTAGCTACCTGAGCCGTCTCTATGCAGGTGCGCCCTTCCAAGAGCTAAAGGCCGCTGCCAAAGGTGCTGTCTCGCTGCTGCCCCCGCCTTTCCAGGAAGGGGCCAAACGCGCCAAGGAAATGCTGAAAGGCATGACCGTCGGCGGGACACTGTTTGAGGAGTTGGGCTTCTCTTATGTCGGCCCCATCGACGGGCATGATATGGCGCAATTGCTTGCCGTCCTGCGCACCGTCAAAGACCGCGCCGATGGCCCGATCTTGATCCATGCGATCACCGTCAAAGGCAAAGGCTACGCTGAAAACCGCCCAGACAAAGGCCACGCGACCGCCAAGTTCGATGTTGTGACGGGCGAGCAGAAGAAGTCCGCCTCTAATGCACCAAGCTACACCAAGGTTTTCGCCGAAGCGCTGATGGACGAGGCTTCGCGCGATCCGCGTATCGTTGCCGTGACCGCCGCAATGCCGACAGGTACGGGCCTTGATCTGTTCGCAAAGCGCTACGCCAGCCGCACCTTCGATGTGGGTATCGCCGAGCAGCACGGAGTGACCTTCTGCGCGGGTCTGGCTGCAGGTGGCATGAAGCCCTTTTGCACGATCTATTCGACCTTCCTGCAACGGGGCTACGACCAGATCGTCCACGATGTTGCTTTGCAAAACCTACCTGTGCGTTTCGCCATAGACCGCGCTGGCCTCGTCGGATCCGATGGTGCCACACATGCGGGTAGTTTTGACACGACCTTCCTGTCCTGCCTGCCAAATATGGTGGTCATGGCCGCCGCAGATGAGGCCGAACTGAAACATATGGTCGCCACCGCCGCTGCCCATGACAGCGGTCCAATCGCGTTCCGCTTTCCACGTGGGGAAGGCGTCGGGTGCGATATGCCCGAGCGTGGTGAGGTGCTGGAGATCGGCAAGGGCCGCATGATCCGCCAAGGTAAGGGCGTCGCAATCTTATCTTTCGGGACGCGATTGGCAGAGGTAATGGCTGCGTGCGAATCGCTCGAGGCGCGCGGAATCACGCCAACTATTGCCGATGCCCGTTTCGCCAAACCGCTCGACCGCGATCTGATCCTTCAGCTAGTTGCTGACCACGAAGCGCTGATCACGATTGAGGAGGGCGCTGTCGGCGGATTCGGCAGCCATGTCGCGCAACTTCTGTCGGATGAGGGCGCGTTCGACGAGGGTCTAAAGTTCCGCTCGATGACATTGCCAGACCGCTATATCGACCATGCAGGCCCACGAGATATGTATGACGTGGCCGGGCTTAACGCAGAAGATATCGAGGCGAAAGTGTTGCACGTGATGGGAATCGAGACGCTGAGCAAGCGAGCGAAGAGCCCAAGCTGAGCCAATAGGTCAGCCCCAAGACGCATTTGCGCATTCAAGGACTACCCTTTTACTGCATTACAACGCCGCAAACCGGTCCAGCGCATCCCTCAATCCGTCGCGAGCATATATCCTGCCCCGCGCACCGTTTGTAGATAGCGCGGCTGCTTCGGGTTCGCCTCGATCTTGCGCCGCAGCCTAGTGATCTGGACATCCACAGCGCGCTCTTGGGATTGATCTCCATCACGCCCCAGATCTTCGACCAACTGCGTGCGACTGAGCGCCTCGCCCGGACAGGTCGCGAAAATCCGCATCAAAGCGCTTTCCGTCGCGGTCAGGCGCACTGGTTCAGTTCCATGCCACATCTCGCCTTTATCGACATCATACTTCACTGCGCCCAAATGGAGGACGCGCGGTCCAACGGAAGCGGCTTCCTCTTTTGGGACGCGCCGCAAGATCGCATTGATCCGCAGCAGCAACTCCTTTGGTTCAAACGGTTTGGCCAAATAATCATCCGCGCCCGCCTCCAGCCCGGCAATCCGGTCCACCGTCTCACTTTTCGCAGTCAGCAGTAGGATCGGCGTTGCAATCTCGCGCCTTAAATCGCGCGTCAGCGATACCCCATCTTCGCCCGGCATCATCACGTCGAGCACGATCATATCGAACTCAAGCCCTGCCAGAAGCCGCCGCGCTTGGGCCGCATCGCGCGCGACACTCACCCAAAACCCATGCCGGATCAGGAACTTCTGCAACAGTCCCCTTATCCGTTCATCGTCATCGACAACCAGCAAATGTGCCTCGGCCATACCGTTCATACTCATGCCTCGTCTTTCAGATCACCAAAAAGACGGCGGCTTTCACCGTCCATCATCTGCTCTAGCACTGTGCGAAACCCTGCAACGGCATCTGGTCCTGCCTCGCGAAACGCAGCTCGCATTCGCGCGCGTTGTGCTTCGCTCAGTGTCCGCTCAAGCGCTCCGCCATCTTCGGTCAAAAACAGGTGCCGCTCGCGTTTGTCTTTCTCACCCACGCGCACTTCGACGAGCCCGGCGGCAATCAGCGTCCGCAACACACGGTTCAGCGATTGTTTTGAGACAGCTAGGATATCCAGCAGGTTGTTCACCGTCGTGCCCGGTGTGCGGTTGATAAAATGCATCGCACGGTGGTGGGCGCGCCCAAAACCTTGATCCTCCAGGATGCGATCAGGATCAGCCGTGAAACCGCGATAGGCAAAGAACATCGCCTCGATCCCTTTGCGCAGTTGTTCGTCGGTCAGAAACAGCAGGCTTTCGCCTCGGCTTCCTGAAGGGGCCACATCCGCCATCTGCCCAATCTTCCCCATATAGGTCAGTACCACTGCCCAATAATACGTCAGCATTGTTGACATTTCTATACCTCATTGCTATCGAATCGCAGCTTGGGCGAAATATTATGCTCGAAACGGACCCATTTGGCGCAACAAATGCAAAACTGAAGGAATACGGCAATGGCTGGTGGATATGATGATCGTGACGGAACCATCTGGATGGATGGCACGCTGGTGGACTGGCGCGCGGCCAACGTACATCTTCTGAGCCACGCCATGCACTACGCCAGCTCCGTGTTTGAGGGCGAGCGCTGCTATAACGGCAAAATTTTCGAGAGCCGCCGCCACTCAGAGCGTCTGATCTATTCCGGCACCCAACTCGACATGCCTGTCCCGTACACCGTAGACGAAATCGAGACCGCAAAATACGCGACGCTTGAGGCCAACGGCCTGACCAACGCCTATGTGCGCGCGCTGGCGTGGCGCGGTGCGGGCGATGATATGGGTGTCAGTTCGTCCAAGAACCCGGTGCGCATGGCGATCGCCGTTTGGGGTTGGGGCAATTACTATGGTGACGCAAAGATGAAGGGCGCAAAACTCGACATCTCCAAGTGGAAGCGCCCCTCGCCCGAGACGATCCCTGTGCATGCCAAAGCCGCCGGTCTTTACATGATCTGCACGATCTCCAAGCACGCGGCCGAGGCCAAGGGCTGCTCCGACGCGCTGTTCATGGACTACCGCGGCTATGTGGCCGAGGCGACCGGGGCCAACATCTTCTTCGTCAAGGACGGCGAGGTCCACACGCCACTGCCCGATTGCTTCCTGAACGGGATCACGCGCCAGACGATCATCAAGATGCTGAAGGAGAAAGGCGTCAACGTTATCGAGCGCCACATCATGCCCGAGGAAATGGAAAGCTTTGAGCAGTGCTGGCTAACCGGAACCGCCGCCGAGGTGACCCCTGTGGCCCAAATCGGAGACTACATGTTCGAGGTCGGTGCGCTAACCCGCGATGTGGCCGAGAGCTACGATCGGTTGGTGCGGAGCTAGAGTCCCATGCCTGCGCGAAAACTTGGCTTGTGCGAGTTTTCGCACAGGCTAACGAGTGCGATGATTAGCCAGGTTTTAGGATAGCACCCTAGAAATCCACCCCGCGCTGCGCCTTGATCCCCGCCTTAAACGGGTGCTTCACTTCCGTCATCTCCGTCACCAGATCGGCGTAGTCACACAGCTCAGGCTTCGCATCGCGCCCGGTCAGCACAACACTCGTCTTCTCGGCCCGCGCCTTTAACCCCTCAAGAACCAGCTCCGTGCTGAGGTAGTCGTACCGCATGGCAATGTTGATCTCGTCGAGCACGATCAGGTCGTATTCCCCGCTCGCCATCATCTCGCAGCCCTTCGCGAACGCGGCCTGTGCGGCCTCGATATCGCGCGCCTTGTCTTGTGTATTCCACGTAAATCCGTCGCCCATCGTGTGCCAGTCTACGGTACCGAGCTTCTTGAAGAAGATCCGCTCGCCCGTCTTCCACTTACCCTTGATGAACTGCACGACGCCCACCTTTTGACCCCAGCCCAGCGCCCGCACCACCACGCCAAAAGCACTCGACGACTTGCCCTTGCCTTTGCCGGTATGCACCAGCACGAGGCCACGCCCGGCGTCTTCCTTCTCGGCCAGCTTCGCCTTCATCTCGGCTTGGGTCTTTTCCATCTTGGCCTTATGGGCCTCTTGATCGTCGCTCATCCCACTATCCTCTCAATCGCCCACCACAGGCCCACTGCACCAATCGCCACTGACCCCGGTATTGCCACGAATTTACGGTAATACGGCTTGCGTCCGAACGGCATGCCCAGCAGCAAGAACACTACCGTGATCACCGCTAGCTGCCCCAGTTCAACGCCGATGTTAAACCCGATCAACCCCGACAGGAACGCCCCGGGTGACAAGCCAATCTCGCCCAGAACACTGGCGAAGCCGATCCCGTGCAGCAAACCGAACGCGAAAACTACGGCTGTGCGCCGCCATCCGATCCGCGCGTCTGGTCCGCCTGAAATTATGTTCTCCACCGCGACATAGGCAATAGACAGCGCGATCAGCGGCTCCACAATTGCGGGCGACAGGCTGACAAAGCCTAAGGTCGCCAGCGCCAAGGTCACTGTATGTGCCACCGTGAAGGCCGTCACTTGTGTCAGCAAAGGCCGCCAGCGCAGCGAGAAGAAGAACAGCCCCAACACGAACAAGATATGATCAAGGCCTTTGGGCACGATATGCTCGAAGCCCAGCGCGATATAGTTCACGAAAGCAGCACTTAGGCTCAGTTCCGCCACCGCATCGCGCGGTAAAGGCAGGCTTACATCGCCATTGGTCAGATACCCGGAATACCCTGTATCAGCGTCGCCTTGGCGCAGCACCAACGCGCCGTACCGCGCGCTCCAGCCAACTGTAACAGGCGCGTCGCCCTCTGGCAGCACGCCGCGCAGAACCAGCCGCGTGTCGCGTGGGGAATCCACATCGCCGACCTCTGGCACCTCAATGGCGCCCAACTCTAGCGCGATCACAACCCCGCCTGACATCACGTTGAAACCCGCCGCCAACTCAGGCCACGTCGCACGCAAGGCAGCCTTTAGATCCGCAGCCGCAAGCACACGGAACGCGTCATGTGCGTCGGCTTGGGGCGCGTCGTTGGTGTCCAGAACCGCCGACTGATCGATGCCTGCCAGCATCGGTTCGACCGCTGCTTCCAATTCCAGCACGATCTCGATCGCGGACACTTCTGCATCGGCAATTGAGGGCCGCAATTCATGGGCCCCCGCCGCACACGCCAGCGTGAGCCACACCGCCAGCGCCCTTGACAGAACCGCCCCCACGCGCACTTTGCCTAACATGACCTCAATCTTGCGCATTCTCGCCCCGCTTCTCGCCTTGCTCAGTGCCACCCCTTTGGCTGCGCATGAGTTCTGGATTTCCCCGCAGGCGTATCGCATCGCGCCGGGAGAGGCCATATTGGCTGACCTGCGTGTGGGCCAAGATTTCGGCGGCTCGACCTACGCGTTCATGCCCCCGCGGTTTGATCGTTTTGACCAACTGACCTCTGCGGGACTGACGCCCGTGCCGGGCCGCATCGGCGACAAACCTGCTGTCACCAGTCCCGATGCGCCCGAGGGTCTTGTGGTCTTGATCCACGAGAGCACAGATTCCGTGCTGACCTACCGCGACTTCAACAAGTTCATCGCCTTTGCCGCCCATAAAGACTTCACTTGGGCGGTCGAAGAGCATGCTGCGCGCGGTCTGCCAGAGTTCAACTTCCGCGAAACCTACCGCCGCCATGCCAAGACCTTGATCGCCGTTGGCGGTGGTGCGGGTGCGGACGAACGCATAGGCATGGATTTCGAGCTCGTCGCCCTCGCCAACCCCTATACCGACGACCTCAGCAACGGCATGCCCGTGCAGTTGTGGAAGGGCGATGCACCGCTGGCAGATACGCAGATTGAGCTGTTTGCCAAAGATGCAGACGGCGCGGTCACCATCACCAAACACCGCACTGATGCCAATGGCACGACATTGCTGCCGATGTTGCCCGACACTGAATACCTAGTGGATGCCGTTATTCTCGAGCCTCGAACCGCCGTCGATGTCACCAAAGATGAGGTCTGGCATTCCGATTGGGCCGCGTTGACCTTCAAAACCGGACCCGCGCTCTAGAGGCCCTTTTGCTGGGTCGCTTTTTTCTGAAGCGCGCGTTCCAGACCCAGTTGCCGTTCGCGCCAGATAATCAAAATGCCAGCCGCGATCACAAGCGTGGCCCCGCCGAGAACGGTAAGTGTGGGCGCCTCGCCAAAGATAAAATATCCGATCAGCAGCGCCAGTAGCATCGAAAAGTAATCGAACGGTGCTACCAGACCCGCATCGGCATAGCGGTACGCCGCCGTCAGCCCGATCTGGCCGATGCCGCCCAGCAAGCCTGATAGGATCAACAAGGCTGCGACCTCTAGGGAGGGAACTTGCCAGCCAAAGGGCAGCGTCAGCAGGCTTAGCCCTGTAGACGTGACCGAAAACCAGAACACGATCGCGCTGGTTTCCTCATATTCGACCATCTTGCGGACGAAAACCTGTGCGAGCGCCGCGCAAGCCGCCCCAGTCAACACAACCACGGCCCCCAACAATTCACGGTCCGTAGCACCACCCTGCAATGCAGTCAGGCGCGGCGACAGCACGATCATCACGCCGAGCAAGCCCAGCGCCACGGCACTTAGCCGGAAGAACCGCACCTGCTCGCCCAGAAACATCGCCGCCAGAACCACCACCAACAAGGGCGTAGCATAGCCAATCGCCGTGACCTCAGGCAGCGGCAGCAAACCAAGCCCGGTGAACATCAGCCCCATTGCGACCGTCCCGACCACCCCGCGCCAAACATGGCTCATGGGGTTGGCGGTCTTCAGGCCGGTGCGGAGCGTTCCGCGCGCGACCAGCCAGCCGAGAATGACAACCATCGCAAAAAAGGACCGAAAGAACACCGCTTGGCCCGGCGGCACCGCATCCGATGTCGCCTTGATAAGGCTCGCCATCACCACAAAACAGGAGACGGACATTAGTTTCAGCGCAATGGCGCGGGCGGTGTTCGGAGCAGAGCGCATACCGCTTGCCTACGCCTGTTGGATGGCCTTGGAAAGACGCTCAAGCGCCCAACG
>JAWUXZ010000005.1:0-83747 GCA_034111085.1 Dinoroseobacter sp. | reverse complement strand
ATAAGTGATGTTTTTGTGTGGTTTAAGTAAAGAGAAAACCTCAGAAGACGTCGCCATCCATGTTAAACAGCGGCCCGCCCGAGTTGCCCCGGTTGATCGCAGCGTCGGTCTGGATGAAGTCATCATAGGTGCCTGACAAAGCCCGGTTGCGCGCCGACACGATACCGGCGGAGACCGAGAAACCTTGGCCAAGCGGATTGCCCACAGCCATGACCCAGTCGCCAACGCGCATCTCGTCGCTTTCGCCGAAACTGACGAATGGCAGCGGCGCGTCGCTTTTGACTTTTAGCAGTGCGAGGTCGGTGTTGGCATCTGTGCCGACAACAACGGCTTCCAGTTCCTCGCCTGAGTAGAACTCGATCATGATCTCATCGGCCTGCTCGATCACGTGGTTATTGGTGACGATGTAGCCGTCTTCCGAGATCACGAAACCCGATCCCAGCGCGTTGTTGCGCCGTTGGGGGCGGTCGCCTTGCTGGCCGTCTTCTTGGCGTTCCATGAAGTCTTCAAAGAAGTCCTCAAGCGGCGAGCCTTCGGGCACCACCGGGCGCGGGCCGACGGGGCCTGCGACATTGGTGGCAGTGGTGATGTTGACGACTGCCGGGCTGCCGTCCTCGGCCAGATCAGCAAAGCTGGCGGGCGTGGATTGAGCTTGGGCCGCTAGGCTGGTTGCGACCAGCAAGGTAAACCCTGACAGCAGGGCAACGGTGCCACGCCATAGGGTCTTGTTGGATTTGATGTCTTCTCGCGTTGGGGCGAGTACGCGGGTCATTGAGGTCACGCTTGGGGTCCTCCTTAGGAACGGTTCGTTGCCAAAGTGTACCAATGATATTCGTCCGATGTCGCGCTGTTTCAAGGTTAACCTCCTCGCGGGGGCGTCACTTGCGCGTGAAAGGGGGCGGGTTGGGGAAGTTTCGGCGAGCGCTTGCCCGTGGGGTGGCGCCGCGGCGCGGGTTCGGGGCAATTTATGGTGGCCGAGGGTCCGCGTACTTGGGGGGGGGATCCGGGCCCGAAGGCACATTCGTTTTGATGGTGCGCATTCCAAAGCACGGCAATCATGTTGACTAATATTAAACCGATCGGTTACTTATTGTGAACTTGAGTCGCAAACGGAGAATGACCGATGAGAACCAGAACAAAGTTCCTCTCACTTGGGCTAGGATTTGTATTGTTAGCGGGCGTTGTGTTCGCGCCCATTGCCGCCAGAATGCCCTTCCCCCAGGGTGATCGCATGGAACATGAGGGGCTGGTCGGCCTGAAGGCTGGGATGTCCCTTTCTTGGATAATTCCAACTGAAACTGGCGTTGTTCTTGTTGACGCAGGCAGCGAACCAGGCGCCGAGCTTATCCTTGCAGAAATCGGCGACCGGACGGTTCATGCCGTCCTGATAACGCATGGTCATTTCGACCACACCGCTGGACTAGCGGTATATAAGGACATTCCAATATATGTTGGGCCAGGTGAGGGTGCCTTGATGCGAGGCGAGATCAAACCCGGTGGCTGGATGGCGAGAATGTCGACTTTTATGATGGGATCAACGCTGCCCAATCTGCCAAATATGATAGAGTTCGAGGACGGTCAGGATATCGTCATCGACGGCACAATCATCCGGGCAATGCACACGCCAGGTCACACCCTTGGAAGCGCAATGTACGTCTGGAGAAACACCTTGTTCTCCGGCGATTCAATCGTGAGCCGGGGCGATCATGTGAGTGAGATACCAAAAGCCACGGCCGACAATTACGCACAAATCAGAGACAGTGTTGCCCGTGTACTGGAAGTTGACTTTGATCGCATGGCTGACGGACATTCAGGTTTGCAACAAAACGCACGCTTGCATGTCGAGAATTTTGTCAGCGGACAATGAAATCTTGTTGTCCATGCTCGCAACTGACTGCCGGATTGGTTTAGAACTTTCCCGTGGGACGAATTAAACAATATTCTCGTGACGACATCCTTGAAAAAGCCATGCAACTGTTTTGGTTGCATGGCTACAGGGGTGTGTCGACGCGGATGCTAGTTGATGAAATGGCCGTCAACAAAAAGAGCATCTACTCAGAATTTGGCAGTAAACAAAATTTATTCCACGCAGCGTTGGACCGTTATCTCGTTAACGTGGTTCCCGAACGGTTCGCTGCTCTGAACGCGGCCGACGCTGGCCTTAGCGCAGTTTCTGACACGCTTGACCGTTTTGCAGGGGCCGCGAGCCGAAAGGGCTCTCGCAAGGGCTGTTTTTTGTGCAACGCTTCGTTAGAAATGGCCAATGAAGACAAGACGGTCAGAGACTTGGCCCAACGATACCATGGCGCAATAAAGGCGTCATTTTCTAAACCTTTGGACAATTCACGCAACTCTGGTGAACTACCCGAAGAATTTGACGTCGATGCTTGGTCTTCCTTTTTGACCACAACTGCGATTGGGGTGTTTGCGTTGATCAGGTCCGGTGCCGACAGTGTAACGCTCGGCGAGACGGCAGAATTGGTAAAATCTCAGTTATATTTCGCGCGTTCAGATCGTCGGTTTGATTAGTTGAAGCTGACATGAACGGCAGCTTCGTCCTGCAAACCAAGCCTCCATCCCTCCCCTCACCCGAACACCCAATACAACACCCCTACCCCGCACGCGGCTTCGGCTAGTCCGAGCCAGCGGCGTAGCTCGTCGGGGATGATGGAGAATAGCTGTTGGATCACGCTGGGCCCGAACCGCGCAGGCCAGAGCGCAAGGAAAAGGCCCTCCCCCAGAAGGAGAAGGGCCAATCCCGTAAGTATTGTGCTCAGCATAGGGGCTTAAAGCACTTCTGGAAGAAACACTTTAGTTACCCGCCAAGCCCATGCTGCCGTCGAGATACTGGAAGAACTCGCTGTCTGGCGTAATCACCATGGTCGAGTTCGATCCCTGAAGCGCGCGCTCATACGCGGTCATCGAGCGGTAGAACTCGAAGAACTCAGGGTCTTGACCAAACGCGCTTGCGAAGATGTTGTTTCTTCGCGCATCGGCCTCACCTCGGGTGATCTCAGCTTCGCGCACCGCCTCGGACACAAGTTCGACCACAGTACGGTCGGCTTGGGCGCGAACACGCTGTGCTGCCTCGTTACCGCGTGCGATCTCGTCTGTGGCTTCGCGCTGACGCTCGGCCCGCATCCGTGCGAATGTGGCTTCCAAGTTCTGCGTTGGCAGGTTGGTCTGCTTAAGACGCACATCGAGCACTTCGAGACCAAGGGGCAAAGCCCGCTGGCGCGCTTGCTCGGTGATCCGCACCATCAACCCGGCCCGGTCTTGCGACAAGATCGTGTTGGAGGTCACACCCTCAGAACCGAGCACGGCCCGGATTTGCGGGTTGAGGATACCTTCAAGGCGGTCCTCAGCGGCGCGAAGACCACCCACACCAACGGCCTGACGGAACTGAACAACGTCCGCGATGCGGTAGCGCGCGAACGCGTCCACAACCAAACGACGATCATCCGAAGGCGTAACTTCGATGGCAGCGGTGTCGAGCGACAAGATCCGGTCGTCGTAGCGCACGACTTCTTGGATGAACGGGATCTTGAAGGCGAGACCGGGGTCTTCCTTGACGGCTGCGATCTGGCCAAATTGCAGAACGAGCACAGTTTCGCGTTCGTCCACGATGTAGACCGAGCTAAGACCCAGCAGGCCCAGAACGAAAACGATGGGCAGAAGGAAAGTTGCTTTTTTCATTAGTTCGAGCTCCCTGCCTGATTGGCGCCGCGGCGCAGCTCATTGAGCGGCAGATATGGCACAACGTCCTGACCGCCCTCTCCATTGGTGTCGAGGATGACTTTATCAACGTTGCCCAAGATACGTTCCATCGTCTCAATGTAGAGACGCTTGCGCGTAACTTCTGGGGCAAGATTGTATTCGGTCAAAACCGCGAGGAAGCGCGATGCTTCACCTTCGGCCTCGTTTACGACTTGCGCACGGTAGGCTTCGGCTTCTTCCAGCAACTGCGCACTTTCACCGCGCGCCCCTGCGAGCACTTGGTTGGCGTAAGCGTCTGCTGTGCGTTCTAACCGGTCACGTTCCTGCTCGGCGGCTTGCACTTCGCGGAACGCGTCGATTACCTCACCGGGAGGGTCAGCACGGTCAAGGTTCAGACGCACGACATTCACGCCAGCATCATAGCTGTCGAGTGTCGTTTGGATCAGCGAAAGCACGGTGTCTGCGATCAACGCACGATCCCGGTTCAGGATCGGGGCCAATTCGCTGGCAGCAATGACTTCGCGCATCGCAGCCTCAGACACGGCACGGATCGTATTTTCCGCATCGCGCAAGTTAAACAAGAACTTGGCTGGATCGTTGATGTTCCAGACCACCTCAAAGTCGATGTCGACGATGTTTTCGTCCGTGGTCAGCATCAAGCCATCGCCTGCGCGCCCAAGACCGATCTGTTCGGTGTTCTCTCGGGTCACTGCGATAACTTCGGCAGTCACAACGGGCCAAGGCGCGAAGTTCAGACCGGAATTGCCGGTGGCGTAGTATTCACCGAGAAACAGCTCAACCGACTGTTCTTCAGGACGCACGGTATAAAAGCTGGTGAACGCCCAAAGGCCCAACACAACAACCGCTCCGAGACCCCAAACGCGCGGGGTCATCTTGAAGCCGTCACCGCCTCCGCCGCCGCCATTTGCGCCATTTCCGCCGCCACGCCCGCCCATAAGGACGCGCAGCTGCTCTTGGCCTTTTCTCATGATCTCATCGATTTCTGGGATCTGCGGGCCGTCGCCGTTGTTGGGCGGACGTCGCCCGCCATTTCCGCGATTGTCCCCGCCGCCGGGACGATCGTCGCCACCGCCACCCCAGGGTCCGCCGTTATTTCCAGCCATCCGATTTCCTCGTCATTATCGTGAATAGTTAAAGTTAAAGTGGGCGTTCGCGCCCCAAAATCAAGCCGTGCTGCGCGCTTTCGCACGCAATCTATGCACTGCGCATCGGTGTTTTCATCGTCACCAGTTCCTCTGACATAGTTGGGTGGACTGCGCAAACCCGATCAAAGTCTTCTTTGGTGGCCCCCATCTTGATCGCAACCCCTGCAAGCTGGATCATTTCGCCAGCCCCCGGAGCGACAATATGACAGCCCAGAACCACGCGGCTGGCCTTGGACACAACGAGCTTCATCAGCACCCGGTCACTGCGCCCGGCAAACGCCGTCTGCATGGGCCTAAACGACGAGCAGTAAATCTCGACCGGCTCTTGATCGCGCGCGGCTTCCTCGGACAATCCAATCGTGCCCATTTCAGGCTGCGTAAAGATTGCCGACGGGATCAGCTCGTGATCGACAGCCGTTGGATTGCCTTTGAACACCGTCTCGACAAAGGCCATGCCCTCGCGGATCGCAACAGGTGTCAGCTGCACGCGGTTGGTCACATCGCCAATCGCATAGACCGACGGCACGCCAGTTTGGCTGAATTTATCGACGACGATTTCGCCGCGACGGCCTACTTCCACACCGGCCTCCTCAAGCCCGAGGTCATAGGTATTGGGCGCGCGCCCGGTGGCAAACAGCACCGCATCATAGACGGCCTCGTCGCCATTGGTGGCTTTGACCCAGACCGGACCACCTGCTGCGTCACTGCTGGTTGTGATCCTCTCGCCCACGGGCGTACCCATGCCTTGCTCCGGGGCGTCTGAGGCCGCGCACATCTCGACCACGTTGGTACCAAGGTGCAGGCCGACGCCATTTTCCTTCATCATCTCGGCCACAAGACCGCGCGCTTCGTCATCGAACCCGCGCAGCACCTGCGCGCCGCGGTAATACTGCGTCACCTCGACCCCGAGGCCGTTCATGATGCAGGCAAACTCGCAGGCAATGTAGCCACCGCCGATAATTAGCAGCTTTTTGGGCAGTTCTTTGAGGTCGAAAAGGTCGTCGGACACGATGCCCAGATGCGCATTTGGCATGTCAGGGCGCACCGGGCGACCACCAGTGGCAATCAAGATATGCTTGGCAGTCTTTTGCTCGCCGGTGCTGAGCGTCACGGTATGAGCATCCACCAGCTTGGCGCGCGCATCGAAAATCTCGACGTTCGAGCCACCGAGCATTTTGCGGTAAACCTGTTCCAGCCGCGCTAACTCAGCGTGCAAATGGCCCTGAAACTTCGGCCAGTTAAAATCACCTGCCGTGACGTCCCAGCCGTAGCTTTGCGCGTCCTTGAATGTCTCGCGATATTCCGACGCGAACACCATTAGCTTTTTCGGCACGCATCCCCGGATCACACATGTACCACCCATACGGCTGACCTCGGCGAGTGCAACTTTCGCGCCCTCAGCAGACGCGACACGGGCCGCGCGCACACCGCCCGAGCCCCCTCCGATCACAAACAGATCATAGTCAAAGCTCATGGATCGGGGCTCCTTGATGTCAGGTTGGCGCGGCGTTGGCCTGCGCGGTCTTACATGTCTGAGAAAAGGTTATTGGAGTCGACGATTTCAATACGGTCTTGGGTCACAGTTCCGTTGTTGATATCGCGCATCTCCACCGTGCCATCGCCGTGACCGATGATGACAACATCGCAAATGTCGATGAACAGGCCGTTTTCTACGACGCCGGGGATCTGGTTCAGCACGAGGCTGACCTGCCGCGGATTGCCGATGCGGCGCAGGTGCAGATCGAGAATAAAGTTGCCCTCGTCAGTGCGGTAGGGCCGATCGCGGTCCAGACGCAGCGCACTAGAGCGGCCCATGACATCGAGGTTAATCAATGTCTCTTCGATCAGCGTCTTTGTGGTCTGCCAACCGAACGGAATAATCTCGACGGGCAATGGAAACGCGCCGAGTTGTTCAACCTGCTTAGAGATATCGGCAATCACAACCATCTGGTCAGACGCGGTGGCCACGATCTTTTCTTGCAGCAGCGCCCCACCCCCGCCTTTGATCAGGTTGAGGTTGGCGTCGTACTCGTCGGTGCCGTCGATTGTCAGGTCCAGCCATTTGGCTTCATCCAAGGTCGACACGCGGATGCCGACGTCTTGGGCCAGCTTGGCCGTGCGCATAGATGTCGGCACGCCGGTAATTTGCAGGCCGTCCTGGCGCACCAACTCGCCCAGACACCGCACCATCCAAGCTGCGGTTGAGCCAGTACCAAGACCGACCCGCATCCCGTCTTCGACGAATTGCACGGCACGCTTGGCTGCGATGAACTTAGCGCGGTCGATGGGGGACAATTCGCCCGACATGGTTAATCTCCGGTCTATTTACGGAACCAAATTAGGGGGTTTCGGGCTCGGGTGCGAGGGCTAAATGTTATCGGTCACACTTGGCGCGCCCAACCCGCGGGATTGGCCTGAAAACCTGCGATCAACGCATCCAGCTTATCCACAGGCAAGATCACCAGCAGGCCAGGGGCATCAACTCTGATCTCGACCGCGCCGCCGGAGGCCGCATTGGAAGTGCCGATGCGCTTGCCGGGTGCCAGTGCCAACGCGTCCAGAGGCCAGCGCAGCCCGGTGGCATCTGCCACCACGGAGGTCAACGGAAACAGCGATACGCGTGTGTCTGCGGGCAAATCGAGCGTCAGCTTGGGTGGGCACAGCGCGATCACGTCGGACTGGGCAATCAAGAGGCACCGCTTGTCGGCAAAGCGCAAAAGCGCGTGGTATGCGGCCAACTCATGGTCGCGGCGCAGGCCCGTCAGACCAACCCCCAGCATTAAGGGGGCGTCAACGCGGGCGAGCGCTTTCTCGAAATCTGTGGTGTCTTGTTCGTCGATTTGGTGCAGTGCAGCAGCGCCAATAACAGTTGCCGACGCCTGTGAGAGTGAGTCGAAATCGCCAATCACCGCCTCGGGTGTGATCCCATGTTGCAACGCTATTTCCGCGCCCCCATCGAGGGCCACCAGAATCGGCGCGATTTTGCGCGCGATTGCCAACTCCTCGGAAGTGACTGATCCGCCACCCAAAAGTGTCAAAACTGTGGGGGCGTGAACAATCGGGCTCTGCATCAAATATTAACCTCCATAGGCGAAACAAAGCGCACCTAAAGTGCAGGGAAATCAATGCCGAAATCGCGTTTTTGTTTGTGATTAGGAAATCTTACAGGGTAATCTGTCCTCAGCTGGGTCTCGGGGGAGAAAGGCAGCTGACAATGGTTGGTGCGAGTAAAATACTCACTGTCTCCTACGGGACGTTTTCGTGCACGTTGGAAGGGTTTGACGACCCGTTCAACACAATGCGATCTATTGCGGAGTACTTCCGCGATCTCGCGGCGGAGGATCGCTTCTTCGGAGCGGAACCGCCAACGCCAGATGTCTCGCATCTGCATGCGCTTGCACAACATGATAACCCACGCGCTGTTGCAGCCCATATTCAGGACAACGGACTGCGTCTGACACAAGCGGACGTCGAGACTGTTGTGGATGAAGATGTGCAGGAACCTGCCAGCGCTGTCTCCTCCGCTGCTGCGCCGCTCGTTGTTGCTGCCGCCGCGACTGTTGCTGCTGCCGCCCCGGTCGTTGCTGCCGCCGTGAATGCTGTTGCTGCGCCAAGGGCCACGCCGATGGATGAAGACGAAGACGACGAACTCGCCTTTCTGCTGGACGGGATCGATGACGACAAACCGCTGGAATTGGACGACGAGGACGACGGCAACTTGTTTGACGTCGAGGCCACCGAGCCTGCGCCTGCGCCAAAACCCGCATATGATCCGCGCGCGGCAATTGCTGCCAAACTCGCAGCCGCCCGGATCGCTGTTGACAGCCAAGAGCGCCGCCCGCGTACCCCGCAGGTGAGTGACGAAGACATTGCTGCCGCTGCCGCGCAATCGCCAACACGCGCGCTCAAGCGTCCCGATGCGTTCCGCGACGACCTCGACAGCCTGAACGAGGGCAAATCGGATCTGTCGGACGAGGATGAAGCGGCACTGCTGGCCGAACTGGCCTCGTTGCAAGATGACGGCGACGCGCCCAAAGGCAAAGACGGCAAAGCGCTGCTGGAATCCGATCTGATAGAGCGCGAGGAAGCGGCCCTTGACCGATTGCTGGCTAAAACCAACAGCAAGCTGACCGACGGCGATGTGCAACAAAAGCGCGCCTCGCTGTCGCATCTGAAAGCTGCCGTGGCCGCAACCATGGCCGACCGCAACGCCAACGAGGATCACGGTGCGGAAGAAGCCGATCCAGACAGCGCGTATCGTGCAGATCTTGCCAAGGCCGTGCATCCAAAGCCTGCTGCGCAACCCACTCCGAAGCCCGCGCCATTGGTTCTGGTCGCAGACCGGGACGCCAAGCCCGCAGCAAACCTACAAGCCAGATCCAACGCCCCAGTGCGCCCGCGCCGGGTGGATACAGCCCAACAGCCGCGCTCACGCAAGGAATCCGATGAGGGTTTTGCGGCCTATACCGACAAGATGGGAGCCGCAGATCTAGGCGAGATGATGGAGGCCGCTGCGGCCTACCTGAACCTTGTGGAAGGCGCGGATTCTTTCACTCGCCCGCAGGTTATGCACATGGTGCTGCGTCAAGAACGCGGTAAAAACTTCACCCGCGAAGACAGTCTGCGCAGTTTCGACAGCCTCGTGCGTAAGGGGTCTATCCAGAAAGTGGACCATGGCCAATTCGCCATCCACGAGGACTCGCGCTACGCATCCTAGACTTACCCGAACGCGTCACGGCGTGGACAAAGAGCAGGCTTAGGCCTGCTTTTTGCTGTCTTGGGTGCAGACCTTAGCTGTCGTCTGCTTTGGCATTCGGGTCTGCCTGACCGACGCCAAGGAACACGAACTTGAACGGCAGAACCCAAACCACGCCAAGCACTATATAGGCCAGCAGTTCCAACGCGAGCGGAAGGCGCCCGATGAAAGTCATCAGGTTTGCGACAATAACCACATAGACTGGCAAACCGACCAACAGAATAAACAGCGACCAGCGCCGCCGGGCTTTGTAGCTAAGAGCCATGGTCTATCTCCTGCATCTGGACAAAACGCCCGCGATCAATCGGCAAAGGGGTCGGTCACGAGGATGGTGTCCTCGCGTTCGGGCGAGGTGGACAGTAGGGCGACCGGGCATTGGATCAACTCCTCAATCCGGCGCGCATACTTCACCGCAGCCCCGGGCAAGTCGTTCCATGAGCGCGCGCCCTCGGTGCTGTCGGACCAGCCGTCCATTTCCTCATAGATCGGGGTGCAGCGGGCTTGCTGGTTGGCGGCGGTCGGCAGGTAGTCGAGGCGTTCCCCGTCCAGATCATACCCAACGCACAGCTTCAGCGTCTCAAACCCGTCCAAAACATCAAGCTTTGTCAGAGCGATACCGTTGACACCAGAGGTCGCACAGGTCTGGCGCACGAGGGCAGCATCGAACCAGCCGCAGCGGCGTTGGCGACCTGTGACGGTGCCAAACTCATGGCCGCGCTCGCCCAAGCGTTGACCGTCGGCATCCTGCAATTCGGTCGGGAACGGGCCTTCACCAACGCGGGTGGTGTAGGCCTTCACGATGCCGAGAACGTAATCGATGGAGCCCGGACCAATGCCGACGCCTGTTGCTGCTTGGCCTGCAATGACGTTCGACGAGGTCACGAACGGATAAGTGCCGAAGTCGATATCCAGAAGCGCGCCTTGTGCGCCTTCAAAGAGGATGCGCTTTCCGGCTTTACGCTTCTCGTTGAGCACTTTCCAAACCGGGGCGGCGTATTCGAGGATGGCCGGCGCGACCTCGCGCAGCTGTGCGATCAGCGCGTCGCGGTCAATTGCCTCAATGCCGAGGCCTTTGCGCAGAGGGTCGTGGTGTTGCAGCGCGCGGTCAACGCGGGCCTCTAGCGTGGCCATATCGGCCAAATCCGCAACCCTGACCGAGCGGCGCCCGACTTTATCTTCATAAGCAGGTCCAATGCCGCGCCCGGTGGTGCCGATTTTGGTGCCTTTGCTTGCAGCTTCTTCGCGTGCACGGTCCAATTGGCCGTGGATCGGCAAGATTAGCGGCGTGTTTTCGGCAATCATCAGCGTCTCGGGCGAGATTTCGACGCCTTGGGCACGGATTGTCTCGATCTCTTTGAGCAGGTGCCAAGGATCAAGAACGACGCCATTTCCGATGATGCTCAGCTTACCGCCGCGCACCACACCAGAGGGTAGAGCGTTGAGTTTATAGACTTTCCCGTCGATCACCAGCGTATGGCCCGCGTTGTGACCGCCTTGGAAGCGCGCGATGATATCTGCGCGCTCGCTCAGCCAATCGACGATCTTGCCTTTGCCTTCGTCGCCCCACTGGGCCCCGACCACCACCACATTCGCCATGTTATATCCCGCCTTTGGCTACAAACAGCGCTCCCTATAGCGTTGCAGGAACCGCGCGGAAACCAACTTTTCGCCGCAGTGTTACAGACTGAGCACTGGACAGGGGGCGCAGGCTTTGGCACTGCGGCCTCAGGTTAAGAAACGAAAGGTCAGTTGGTTATGGTAGATTTCGGTATGCGTTGGGCATTTGCCTTTGTTTTGCTGGTTGCGACCTACAACCCGACCAACTGGAACTACAGCCGTTGGGCGCTTGAGACTTGGTCAGATGGCAGTAAACCTCTGATCGTGTTTTTCGGCCTTTTGTTGCTGGTCGGCTATATCATCTACTTCCGGGCCACTTTGCGATCGATCGGACCGTTCGGGATGCTTTTGGTAGCGGCCCTCGTCGGTAGCCTCGTTTGGGTGCTGTATGACTTTGGTTTGCTGAATCTTGAGAACCGCTCGGCCCAAGTTTGGCTGGGTATTTTCGCACTATCGATTGTGCTGGGCATCGGCCTGAGTTGGTCGATTGTGCGCCGCAAACTGTCGGGCCAATACGATATGGACGATGTAGAC
The DNA here is from genome assembly GCA_034111085.1 of Dinoroseobacter sp. Classification (GTDB taxonomy): domain Bacteria; phylum Pseudomonadota; class Alphaproteobacteria; order Rhodobacterales; family Rhodobacteraceae; genus Dinoroseobacter. The sequence goes on along the minus strand of JAWUXZ010000005.1, from coordinate 71,957 downwards.
GAATAAGCGAAATCACTGCCGGGTTTGCGCGGGTTGCGCCCTGCGCCCCGAGGGCATAGATAGCCCCGCAACCACCATTAGGACGCCCGCTGCATGGAAAATGTTATCCTCGTCGTACATCTGATCTTGGCGATTTCGCTGATTGGTATCGTGCTTTTGCAACGCTCCGAAGGGGGCGGTCTCGGCATGGGCGGTGGCGGCGGCAATGGTGGTGGGCGAGCGTCGACCTCGCCAATGGCAAAGCTGACCTGGGGTTTGGCGATCGCGTTTATCGCAACCTCGATCACACTGACGATTGTCGCGGCGCAGAATTCGTCAAACACTTCGGTTCTGGACCGGATCGTTGACAGCCCTGCACCGGTATCCACGCCAGAGCTACCGGGCGCAGATTCGCTACTGCCACCGGCCAGCAGCGACGCACCTTTGACGCCGCCACGCGCGGATTAACGCCACAGTTAGTCGCGGTTACGTATTTTGCCGCAAGACCTAGCGGGGTTCGGTTGCCATTTGCCGCCGAATCCCTTAATGGGTCAATCCCGTGGAGATGCGGTCCGACGCGCTTGAAATAGCTGCGACGGAGGCGGGAACTCACACCAAATTTGATCAAATCTATGGGGGGCCCTGGCCCGATGGCACGCTTTGTATTTATCACCGGGGGCGTGGTCTCTAGCCTTGGAAAAGGCCTCGCTTCGGCCGCACTTGGCGCGTTGCTGCAAGCGCGCGGCTTCTCGGTTCGGCTGCGTAAACTTGATCCATATCTGAACGTTGACCCCGGCACGATGAGCCCGTTTGAGCATGGCGAGGTGTTCGTCACCGATGATGGGGCCGAAACCGACCTTGATCTGGGCCATTACGAACGCTTCACCGGTGTGGCTGCGCGCAAGACGGATTCTGTGTCCTCGGGTCGGATTTATTCCAACGTGTTGGAAAAGGAACGGCGTGGCGATTACTTGGGAAAAACCATCCAAGTCATCCCCCATGTCACCAATGAAATCAAAGAGTTCATTTCCATCGGCGAGGATGAAGTCGACTTTATGCTCTGCGAAATCGGCGGCACCGTTGGCGATATCGAGGGCCTGCCATTCTTCGAGGCGATCCGCCAGTTCAGCCAAGACAAGCCGCGCGGCGAGTGTATCTTTATGCACCTCACGCTGTTGCCTTACTTGAAGGCGAGCGGCGAGTTGAAGACCAAGCCGACCCAGCACTCGGTTAAGGAACTGCGCTCCATCGGGATCGCACCGGACGTGCTTGTATGCCGCTCGGAAGGGCCGATACCGGTCAAGGAACGCGAAAAACTAGCGCTGTTTTGTAACGTGCGACCGGATTCGGTAATTGCAGCGCAGGATTTGAAGTCGATCTATGAGGCCCCGCTTGCCTATCACCGCGAAGGACTGGATCAGGCCGTGCTGGACGCGTTCCAGATCAGCCCTGCCCCCAAGCCAGACCTCACTCGCTGGGAAGATGTGGCCGACCGCGTCAACAACCCCGAGGGCGAAGTGCGCGTCGCGATTGTCGGCAAATACACCCAGCTTGAGGACGCCTATAAGTCGATCGTCGAAGCGCTGACCCATGGCGGCATGGCAAACCGCGTTAAGGTGAAGATCGAATGGGTCGATGCGGAACTCTTCGATCGAGAGGACTCGGCCACGTATTTAGCGGGCCTGCATGCGATCATCGTGCCCGGCGGATTTGGCGAGCGCGGGACCGAAGGCAAGATCAAGGCCGCCGAATTCGCGCGCACCCGCAACATCCCATATTTGGGGATTTGTCTGGGCATGCAGATGGCCGTCATCGAAGCCGCGCGCAATTTGGCGAATATGGGCGATGCTGGATCTGAGGAATTCGACCACGAGGCGGGTAAGAAGCGCTTCACACCTGTGGTCTACCACCTGAAAGAATGGGTCCAAGGCAACCATAAGATCGAGCGCACACTGAGCGACGACAAGGGAGGCACCATGCGGCGTGGCGCCTATGATGCGGTGCTTGCCGAAGGGGCGAAAGTGGCCGAGATTTACGGCAAAACGACGATCGAGGAACGCCACCGTCACCGCTATGAGGTGGATATGAAGTTCCGCGAAGCGCTTGAGGACAAGGGCATGGTCTTCTCAGGCCTGTCACCCGATGGCCGCCTGCCCGAGATCATCGAGCTTAAGGATCACCCGTGGTTCATCGGGGTGCAGTTCCATCCTGAGTTGAAGTCCAAACCCTTTGAGCCGCACCCGCTGTTCAAGGATTTCGTGCGGGCGGCGAAAGAAGTTTCGCGGTTGGTTTAGGCGCGTAGCGTGGCGAAGGTTTAGACGATGCTCTCTTACCAACATATTTTTCACGCGGGAAACGCGGCAGACGTGCATAAGCACGCGCTGTTGGCGTGGACGCTTGAATATCTGACCCGCAAGGACAAACCGCTAACCTATCTAGAGACGCACGCGGGGCGTGGGCTTTATGATCTGGGCGCACTAGAGGCGGTGAAAACTGGCGAGGCGGCGCAGGGTATCATGCGGCTGGCGGATGGGTTTGGCGCGGATCATGCTTATTCTCGCGCCTTGTCCGAGACGAAAACGCGCTTTGGCACCGACGCCTATCCCGGCTCACCGCTTATTGCGGCCTCGCTGCTGCGCGGCACTGACAAACTGCATCTGGCCGAATTACATCCGGGCGAGCATGCACATCTCGACGCGACGCTCTCGCCGTTTGGGGCCTCTGTCCTCAAAGAAGATGGCTGGGCGATGGCGATGTCACGCACCCCACCGACCCCGCGCCGGGGGCTGATGTTGATTGACCCTTCGTGGGAGGTGAAGACTGAATATGACCTAGCCCCCAAGCGTCTGTCGGACCTGCACAAGCGCTGGAACGTCGGTGTTTTGATGCTGTGGTATCCGATCTTGGCCGATGCGCGCCACCTGGAGATGAAGCGCGAGATTGCGCAACTGATCCCGCAGGCCCTGATCCACGAAGTTGGCTTTGCGCCTGCACGCCCCGGTCACGGCTTGGTCGGCAGTGGTCTGGTCGTGGTGAACCCGCCTTACGGCCTTACCGAGGAAGCCGCTCGGATCGCAGGGGTGTTCGCGGGTCGCGGTGCAAGGTAGCGTGCCCTCAAAAGGGAGGCACGTCACATGCCAAAGGGATACTGGATCGCACACGTGATCGTTCACGATGCGGATGCCTACGAGAACTACCGCAAAGCCAATGGTCCGGTTTTTGCCGAATTCGGCGCGAAGTTCCTTGTGCGGGCGGGCACGCAGGTCGTGACCGAGGGCGAGGCAAAGCCGCGCACAGTTATTTTGGAATTTCCAACGATTGAGGCCGCGCATGCGTGCTACGCAAGTGCAGGTTATCAAGCGGCACAAGAGCTGCGCGCAGGGGCTTCAGACTCTGATCTGGTGATTGTTGAAGGATATGAGTAGCAACGCGGGTTTTCTTTTGCGCGCGCCCACATATATCACACCTCATGATTGGTGATCTTCTCAAGAGCCTGATGGCCCCCGAAACGCCCCGGTTGCCTGAACCGGATGTCCGCCTTGCGCTTGCGGCGCTGTTGGTGCGGCTTGCCCGCTCGGATGGCGACTATGCCGAATCTGAAGTCGCGCGCATCGATAAGGTGCTGGCAAAGCGACATAGCCTCACCCCGTTTGAGGCGAGCAAACTGCGCAGTGAGGCCGAAGAACTTGAAACCCAAGCCCCCGACACAGTGCGCTTCACCCGTGCCATCAAGGACGGTGTGGATTACGAGGACCGCGAGGGCGTGATCGAAGCACTTTGGGACGTGGTGCTGGCAGACGGCGTGCGCGACCACGAGGAAGACAGCCTGATGCGGTTGGCCGCGAACTTGCTGGGCGTGTCGGACCGTGACTCGGCCCATGCCCGCCAACGCATCGAGGCACGTGGATAGACCCTCAATGATTGCCAGCCTTCCGATGTATACGCGCCCCGAGTTGCGCGCCGCAAATGACGCGTTCTGGGTGCAGATTCGCGATGGGTTGCGCGCGCGCGGGTTGGGTGCACCCGATCTGCTGGACCTCGAGATCGGGGTTTGGGACGCATGGGAAAGCCCAGATCTGTGCTTCAGTCAGACCTGCAACATGCCTTACCGGACGCGCCTGCACGCCGCAGTGACCCTGATCGGTGCGGCGGATTACGGATTGGACGGGGCTGCGCACGGCCAGTATTACAGCGAGTTCGTGGTGCGCAGCGGCGATGCGGGCAAGCGGCCCGAGGATTTTGCGAGCGCGCGGTTTGCCTATAATGAAGGGCTCAGCCAATCGGGTTGGGCCTGCGCACAGAACTGGGCGGCCTCGCGCGGGTTTGCATTTCCAGCCAGCTTGCAGACCGGCGCGCATCTGGAAAGCGCGCGTGCGGTAGCCGAAGGGCGCGCCGATATTGCGACGATTGATGCGGTGACATGGCGGCTTTTGCAGCGGTATGAGGCGTTTGCGGAAGGCCTGATCTCGGTCGGGCGCACTGACCAATCGCCCGGCCTCAGCTTCATTACGCGTGCGCGCCAAGACCCCGCCCCGTACCGCGCAGCAATCACATCAGCCATCGCCGCGCTGTCGCCCGAGCATCGTCAAGCGATTGGGATTAAAGCCGTCGTCGCAATTCCAGCCGCTACATATCTGGCCATTCCGACCCCTCCGGCGCCAATAATTGGGGCACCTGCTTCATGAAAAGGCAACTTCCCTAGCGTCCGCTCTTGTAAATGGGTCCATTCTGCGCCCTAGTACCAGACAGTTTAGTGTTAACCAGTGGATAATCGTGCCTGATCCAACTTCGCCCGTCATCGAGATCCGCGATCTGCATAAAGCCTACGGCGCGCTGGAGGTCCTGAAAGGTGTCAGCATTTCAGCCAAGCAGGGCGATGTTGTTGCCCTGATCGGGTCGTCAGGGTCAGGTAAATCCACGCTTTTGCGCTGCGCCAACCTACTTGAGGACAGCCAGCAAGGCGATGTTGTGTTTTGCGGCGAGCCGGTGACCTGGAAGGGCAAAGGCCTCGGGCGGCGTCCCGGCGACAAGCACCAGATCACCCGCATCCGTACGAATCTGTCGATGGTGTTCCAGCAGTTTAACCTCTGGGCGCATATGTCGATCTTGCAGAACGTCATGGAAGCGCCGGTGACGGTGCTGAACGAGGACGCGGGCGAAGTCGAAGCGCGCGCGCGTGCCCTGCTTGATAAAGTCGGTATCGGCGACAAATGCGATGTCTATCCGGCGCAACTATCGGGCGGCCAGCAACAACGCGCAGCAATTGCGCGCGCGCTGGCAATGCAACCGAAAGCGCTGCTGTTTGACGAGCCGACAAGCGCGCTCGATCCAGAATTAGAACAAGAGGTGGTCAAGGTTATCAAAGACCTCGCCGCCGAGGGGCGCACGATGTTGATCGTGACCCATGACATGCGACTGGCTGCGGATGTGGCGAACCACGTTGTGTTCCTGCACCAAGGTCTGGTCGAAGAAGAAGGCCCGCCTAAAGCGGTCTTTGGCGCGCCAAAATCTACGCGCCTGCAACAGTTCCTCAGTCACAGTCAGAATTGACGGGCGGGGATAAACAATAGCTGAATACTTGGGAGTTACTGCTATGAAAACCATTCTACTCGGCACTGCCGCACTGGCGTTAACCGCATCTTTTGCACTGGCCGACACCGTGCGCATGGGCACTGAGGGTGCGTACCCTCCGTATAACTTCATCAATGACGCAGGCGAGGTTGACGGCTTTGAGCGCGAGTTGGGCGACGAGCTGTGCGCGCGCGCCGCGTTGACCTGCGAGTGGGTTAAGAACGACTGGGACAGCATCATCCCGAACCTGACCTCCGGCAACTACGACACCATCATCGCAGGCATGTCGATCACCGACGAGCGTGACGAGGTCATCGACTTCACCCAGAACTACATCCCGCCAGCGGCCTCGGCCTATATGTCAATGTCGGGTGACGTGGACCTGATGGGCGGTGTGATTGCGGCACAAACTAACACCATTCAGGCAGGCTATGTGGCCGAGTCCGGCGCGATTTTGCTGGAATTTGCAACGCCTGACGAGACTGTGGCCGCTGTACGTAACGGTGAAGCTGACGCAGTGTTTGCCGATAAGGACTACCTTGCCCCCATCGTGGAAGCTGAGGCCGATATGATGTTTGCAGGCGACGACGTCCAACTTGGCGGTGGCGTTGGCATGGGTCTGCGTGAAAGCGATACCGAGCTGAAAGCGAAGTTCGACGCGGCGATCGACTCGATGAAGGAAGACGGCACGTTGAACACCATGATCGTTAAGTGGTTCGGCGAAGACGCCGCCGTTTACTAAGATTGCGAGAGGGGCGGGCCAAGCGCTCGCCCCTTGCCTGTCATGTTTGAATTTTGCACTGACCCGTCGGAACTGACCAACCTGCCTTGGCTTGCCTGTTATCTGACAACGGGCGTTCACATGAATTTCTATTGGTCATTTGTGACCGTTCTGGGCTTGCTGGCCGTCACCGCCCCCTGTGCCTTGGCGTTCGGGTTTGCTGGTGCCACAGCTTCACGGTCTGAATTTTTCCTGCTGCGCCTGCTGGGTAAAACCTACACATCCATGGTGCGCGGCATTCCCGATATCGCGTTCTTCTTGTTCTTTGTAATCGCGCTGGATCAAGGACTTGAGTGGCTGCGTCACCAAGCCTTCTGCCCCGACTGGACCGACCCGATCCGCCAAGGCGCGGACTTTTTGGTCTGCTCCGAGGCCAAGCTACCGCTGTCGAGCTCAGCGCAGGTCTGGCACGAGGCCTATAACTTCACCCTCGCCGTATTCACCTTCGCCATAGTGTTCGGGGCGTTCGCCGCAAACGTTCTGTTCGGGGGGATGCAAGCCGTCCCACACGCGCAGATTGAGACGGCTGAGGCCTACGGTATGACCACCCGCCAAACCTTCTGGCGCGTGCTGGTCCCGCAGATGTGGGTCTATGCCCTGCCCGGCCTGTCGAACCTGTGGATGATCTTGATTAAGGCGACGCCGTTGCTGTTTCTGCTGGGCGTCGAGGACATCGTCTATTGGGCGCGCGAGCTAGGCGGATCGAAAACCCCGCAATTCACCGCCTACCCGCATCCTGACTGGCGGATCTGGTATTTCTTGTTTTTGCTGGTGTTCTACTTGGCAATGACAAAAATCTCGGAAGTTTATCTGGGCCGCCTGACCCGCCGATTAAGCCGAGGCCAAGCCACCATGGGCGGAGAGGCGTTGCGCAAAGCATGAGCTGCCCCCAAACCATTCAAGACTACGCGCTGCGCTCGCTGGGCTACGGCGAACGGCTGCTGCCGCGTGGGGATATTACCCTTTGCGAACAGGTCGTGCTGATCGGCTCAGGCATGATCTGGAACGTCTATTTCGGGGCGCTGGCGTTGGTGTTCGGATTCTTCCTCGCCACAGCTCTGGCCATGGGAAAGAACGCCGCCAACCCGCTTTTACACAAACCCTCCGAATGGTTCATCTTCTTGTTCCGAGGCTCGCCGCTGTTTATCCAGTTCTTCCTCGCCTACTTCCTGTTTTTGTCGCTGAAGCAGCAATCGGGGGTGTTTGATATGTTCACCTCGGCGGCGGCGGGTGCGCTGGTGGTGCTGTTCTTGAACACAGCCGCCTATACGGCTGAGATCTTCTATGGCGCGCTGCGCTCGGTCCCCAAGGGCGATCTGGAGGCTGCTGATGCTTACGGGCTGTCGGGCTGGGCCAAGTTTCGCCGCGTGACATGGCCAACGATGCTGCGGCTGGCATGGTCGAGCTACACCAACGAGGCGATCTTTCTGTTTCACGCCACAACGCTGGTGTTCTTCTCGGGCTTCCCGGCCTTCCAGCAACGCGGTGACGCGCTTTACTACGCAAGCTATTTTGCCGACCGCACGTTCAACCCGTTCATCCCCTACCCCATCGTTGCAGGGTATTTCGTGACGTTAACGCTGTGTCTTATCTTGCTGTTTGGCTGGGCAAACCGGCGGCTGAACCGACATATCGCACCTGCGCAGCGGTCGCGTCTCAAAATGCGGATGCAGATGATCCGATGAGGCGTCTGGGCATTCTGCAATGTGGACGCGCGCCTGAAGTGGTGTCTGCAAACCACGGCGAGTATCTAAAATGGTTTGGAGCGCTCTTGGCCCCGCACGGCTTTGTGCTTGAGGCGTGGGATGTGGAGAACCTGTCGTTTCCCAGCAGCCCGGACGCTGCCGATGCGTGGCTGATCACCGGATCAAAACACGGCGCGTACGAGGATCATGCGTTTGTCGCGCCGCTGGAGGCATTCATTCGTGATGTGCACGCTGCAAAGGCCCCGCTCGTGGGCATCTGCTTTGGGCACCAGATCATCGCCACCGCACTGGGTGGTCGGGTCGAGAAGTTCGAGGGCGGATGGAATTTCGGGCGCCAACGCTACGCCGTCGACGGTCTTGGCGAGGTCTACCTGAATGCGTGCCACCAAGATCAGGTGCTGGACTTGCCTGACGGGGCGCAGGTTATTGCATCAAACGACGGCTGCCGCTTTGCAGGCTTTCGCATCGGCGACCATTGCGTGACCTTGCAACCGCACCCTGAAATTGATCCAGCGATCCTGGCCGATTACGTGGTCCATTTTCGCGGGTTGGGCAAGCTGGAGACGGCGATGGTTGATGCGGCAGAGGCGATGTTGCACCTGCCATCAAGCGAGCTGGCGGTCGGGGCGTGGTTGGCGGACGCACTCAAGGTACGCCAGCCAAGCTGTGCCTAGGTCTTGGCACCGAGCTGCTTTTGCAGTGCAGCAAGTTGGCGCTTAATCTCTTCGATCTCGCTGTCTTTGACCGAAGCCTCTGCCGCCGGTTTGGCCTCAGTCGCTTGCTCAGGTGCAGCTCCCGTGGCCCCACCTGTCCAGCCACCCATCATGTTGCTGAGGAAGGCTTCTTGCTGCTTGCGCCACTGATCCATGCCCGGAATAGTCGCTATCGGGGTTGGGATATGGGTCATTTTTTCGACCATCTTGGACTGGTTTTCGCGCAGCATCTCAAACGATGAGGCTAGAAACTGCGGCACCATAGATGCATTCGCCGTGGGCGCGTAGCTGCGTACAAGATCGGTTAGCACGTTGATCGGAAGGACATTTTCGCCACGGCTCTCATGCTCGGCAATGATTTGCAGCATGAATTGGCGGGTCAGATCATCGCCGGATTTCAGATCCACAATCTGGACCTCGCGCCCGTCGCGAATGAACTGCGCGATTGTCTCGAGTGTGACGTAATCGCTGGTCTCGGTGTTGTAGAGCCTGCGTGATGCGTACCGCTTAATCAGCAGTTTCCCGCCAGTTGTCTCGGCCATATGCTCGCCCTCCCCAATTGCGTGCTTGCCCGTGCATGACGGTCTTAAAAAAGACTATTGCAGCGCAGCACAAAAGGAAAGGGCAGGCCCGAAGACCTGCCCTTCAATCTTCCACCAGCCGGGAGGAGGCCGATGTTAGATTTCCCTAAACCAGCTTACTTTGCAGAAGCGGTCGCTTTTTTGGCAGCAGTTGTTACCTCGGCGGTGGCTTTTTTGACAGCCGCAGTGGTTTCGTCCTGCATGTCCTTGCCGGCGGCAAGCATCATCTCAACAGTTTCCATCTGAACTTTTTTCGCGATCTCGGCGAAAGCAGCCATGTTCTCAGCAGCCATCTCGGCAGATGCGGATGCGAAGTCAGTCATCGACTTGGAATAGTCGGCTGGCTCGCTCTTGGCGGATGCAACTTCGGTGATCTTTGCGAAGGCATCTTTGGTCCATTTGGCGGACAGCTCGGAGGACTTCTCAGCGGCTTCAAGAGCAACTTTGGACATCTTCTCGCCCATTGCGGCTTGGTTCTTGAACGCGTCTTGAATGGCTGCGGTATCAAGCGGCAGCGACTGCATCATTTCGGACATGTACTTGGTGAAATCATCGGCTTTTGCCATGGGTCTTCTCCTTGGTTGCCCGAACCGGGCTAGGTCTCGCCGCGCCCGATTACCGGGTGCTCTGTGCGTCTGCCAAAAGGTATACATGCTGCGCTGCGGCATATCAAGCTATTTGTGCTGCACCGCAGCATTAACTCTCAGCCCCTTGGGAATCCACGCCTTTAGGCAGATTTCTCGGCCACCACATAGGTCCCAGGGGCAGCACAGAGCACTTCATTGGTCGAATCGCCGGGATGACGTGGTGCCACTTTGGCCCCAGACCGGCGCGCCAACCACTCAGCCCAGCGCGGCCACCACGAGCCTTCGTGGAAATCTGCGGCTTCCATCCAGGCATCGGGCGTTGCGGGGTTTCCAGTCTCGAGGGCGTAGTGCCCATACTTCTTCTTTGATGGCGGATTGATGATGCCCGCGACATGGCCCGACTGGGATACGAGGAAATGCTTGTCACGACTGCCGTATTGCTTGAAGCCAACATAGGCCTGCTTCCACCCTGCGATATGATCGGTCTCGGCGGCGATGGAATAGAGCGGGGTTTTGACGTCTTTCAGCGACACGGTCTCGCCGCATAGCTGAAGTGTGCCCTTGGACAACTCGTTGCCTTGGCACAGATGGCGCAAATACTGCACAACCATTGGCCCCGGCAGATTGGTGCTGTCGCCATTCCAGTGCAGCAGATCGAAGGCGCGCGGATGCTCGCCCATCATATAGCTGCGGATCGCTGGGCCGTAGACCAGATCATTGGCCCGCAGGAACGAGAACGTCCGCGCCATGAAGAACGAATGCAGATAGCCCTTCTCGGCCACCTCACGCTCGATCCCATCGACGAAATCATTGTCTAGAAACACCTGCATTTCGCCGGGATCGCTGAAATCGGTCAGCGTGGTAAAGAACGTGGCCGAACGGACAGACTTATCCTTGCGCTTGGCCATCAACGCCAGCACCGCAGACAGGGTCGTGCCGCCAATGCAGTAGCCAACAGTGTTGACCTGATCCTCGCCGGTGATCTTCTTAACCTCTTCAATCGCGGTCAGGAAACCTTCATCGACGTAGGTATCGAGGCTGACATCGGAATGGCTGCTATCGGGGTTGACCCACGAGACGACGAACAGCGTGAAGCCTTGATCGACGATCCATTTGATCAGCGAATTCTTCTCGGTCAGGTCCATGATGTAGAATTTGTTGATCCACGGCGGGAAGATCACCAGAGGGGTTTTATGCACCTTGTCGGTCTTGGGCGCATATTGGATCAACTCGAACATGCGATTGCGGAACACGACCGAGCCTTCGGTGGTCGCCAGATCCTTGCCAACGATGAAGGCATTGGGGTCTGACAAGGTGACCAGCAAATCGCCCTCGTTCTTTTCGATATCGCGCACGAGGTTTTCGAGACCCACAACCAGCGATGAGCCTTCGGTTTCCACCGCACGGCGCAGCGCTTCGGGGTTGGTGTTCAGGAAATTTGAAGGCGAGAACAGATCAACGATCTGGTGGGTAAAGAACTCCACCCGGCGTTTGTCCTTGTCGTCGAGGCCCTCCAGCCCGCCCAGCGCGTCGTTGATTGTCTCAGCGCTGATCAAATACTGTTGCTTAACGAAGTTGAAATAGGGGTGAGATTCCCAAAGCGGGTCCTTGAAGCGCTTGTCACCGCTTTGGGTGTCAGCGGGCGCTTCCATCTTGCCTTGGGCGAGCACTTGTTGCGCTTCGACCAGATGTTTGACGGTTTTGCCCCAGTAACTGACCTGCGTTTCGATGATTTTCGCTGGATTTGCGATCATATCGGCCACATAGGCGTTTGCGGCTTTCATATAGACGTCATTGCCGGGCCCTTGCAGGCCTTTGTCGTAACTGCCCTTGCTCGACAGCGCGGCGACAAGACGCTGCGACAGCTCTTCCATCTTTGCCACATTGGCGTTCAACTGGTCTAAGTCCTCGCCCATTGGTTCGGTATCCGGTCCAGTTTGAGTGTCTTTGGTTGTCATGAACTCGAAACCCTCTTAACGTTTGCACTTGCAGAATATCGTCGCCGACGCGGGGAGGCAAAGCGACTAATTGAACCGGGGCTTCCCCGGGGTCTTTAAGGAGTGCGAATGCGACACCTCGTGATGTACGACATGATGGAAAATCTAAGGATTACAAATCAGTGGTTAGGCGCTTCGGCACAAGCCATGGGATCATATCCTCAGTTTGGGCTTATCCCCAACCCCTTCTTTCAGAACATGGCGGCTTGGGGAGAAGTCACCGAACGCAGTTTTGCGCGTATGGCAGTCAAGCCTGACTGGAACCTCGGAACTGTTGTGGGCGAAGATGGCCGCGATCATACCGTTAGCGTTGAGAAGACCGTCGAGCGCCCGTTTGGCGATCTGATCCGTTTTCATGTGCAGGGCCGGACCGAGAAAAAGCGCCGGGTGATGCTGGTCGCACCGATGTCGGGGCATTATGCAACGCTGCTGCGCTCAACCGTCAAGTCGCTGCTTCCTGATTGCGAATTATGGATTACCGACTGGCACAACGCCCGCGATATCCCGGTGTCCGACGGCAAGTTCGATGTTGAGGATTATACCGACTACCTCGTTGATTTCATGAAAGAAGTTGGCCCTGACATTCACGTTATCGCCGTGTGCCAGCCTGCCCCGCTGACCTTAGCGGCAACTGCATATCTCGCAGCCGAAGAGCCTGAAGCGCAGCCGCGCAGCCTGACGCTCATTGGCGGTCCAATTGATCCCGAGGCGAACCCAACGGAAGTGACGGACTTCGGCAACAGCGTCACCATGGGCCAGCTAGAGCAAACGGTGCTGCAACGTGTGGGCTTCAAACACCCGGGCGTCGGTCGAATGGTATACCCCGGTCTGCAACAACTGTCGTCATTTATAGCGATGAACGGCGAGCGTCATGCCAAGGCATTTTCTGACCAAGTGATGCGCGTGGCCAAGGGCGAGGCGTCCGATCACGATGCCCATAACCGTTTTTACGACGAATACCTCTCGGTGATGGACATGACGGCCGAGTTCTATCTGTCGACCGTGGACCGCATTTTCAAATCGCGCGAGATTGCCCAGAATATCTTTACCGTGCGCGGCAAGCTGTGTGACGCTGGTAAGATCACCACCGTTGCAGTGAAGATCGTGGAAGGCGAGGAAGACGACATCTCGGCCCCCGGTCAGTGTCTTGCGGCGCTTGATCTGCTGACGGGATTGCCCGATTCGAAGAAAGCGGCCCATCTTGAGCCCGGCGCAGGCCATTACGGCATCTTCGCGGGCAAGTCTTGGCGCAACAATATCCGGCCCCTGGTGCTAGAGTTTATCGACGCCAACAGCGCGGCCCCGGCCAAGCACCAAACCGCGGCTGAGTAACCCATATGTCCGGTGATCTTCCCTTTGCTTGCGCTTGTGGGAAGGTCACGGGGACATTGGCGGGCCAAGCGCTCAAGACAGGCACGCGCCTTACATGCGGGTGTGCCAGTTGCAGGGCAGCGGTAAAACACCTGACAGGACAAACCGTTGGCAATGTCGACGTTTATCTAACCTCTGGGCATTTGATCAGTTATGAGACCGGGTTTGAATTGCTCGCCTCGCTGAACCTCAGCCCCAAAGGCAGCAACCGCATCTATGCAACCTGCTGCAATTCGGCGATTTCGGTTGTGCCGCAAAGCCCGCGCATCGGGTTTTCCAGCGTCTTTGTGAATCGCCTTGCAATACCCGAGGTCGTTGGTCCGATCAAAGCGCAGGTCTACCGCACGGAGGCCGACGGCAAGCGCCATATCGGCATGGCCAAGGTGGTGCGCGAGGTTGCACGCCGCGCTGTGTCCGACCGGGTGTCGGGCAATTGGCGCAAATCGCCCTATTTTAAAGGCGCGGGCTCACTAGTTGTTGCGAAAGTGCTGATCGAAAAGGACGCTAAAACGGCAGCGTTTGAAGCCTAGTCCGCAGCGGCCTCTGGCACCTTGGCCGAACCGCGCACAACCAACCTGCCGTCGATTTCCAGCTTCTCCGGTTGCCGGGTTGGGTCGCTGATCATGCCCAGCAATAACTCTACGGTCGCCTCCACCATCTGATTGCTCGGTTGTCGCCACGTCGTCAGATCATATGCGCCCCACGACGCCAGCGGCACGTCGTCATACCCGACAATCGACACGTCTTCGGGCACGCGCAGACCCATCTTTCCGCGCAACTCGTCCATCACAGCGCACGCCATATGATCGTTGCCCACGAAAATCGCGTCGGGCTGGTGGCCGTCCTCAAACATTTTGGCGGCGGCCTCGGCAGCGTCTTTGCGGCGGTAATGCCCATCCTCAATCGCGACGGGTGCCATTCCTGCGGCGGCCAGTCCTTGGATAAACCCTTCTTGGCGGTCGCGGCCAGTCGATGCCCCGGTCCAGCCAGTTATATGAGCAATCCGTTTGTGCCCGCCTGCGACGAGGAACTCGGCGATCCGCCGCCCCCCGGTAATATTGGCCGAGGTTACAGACGACAGCCGCACATCATCCTGCCCGCGATTGAACAGCACGATAGGAATGCCAGCATCGCCGCATCGATTGGCGATCTCGTCGGACATAGCAACGCTGGCGGTGATGATGCCGTCAACGCGGTAGTCCATCAACTCGTCCACGACTTTATCAACTTCCGTGCCGGTGCCCGACTCAATGAACACCAGCAGGTGATACCCCTTGGCTTGCAGGACTTTTGACAGCCGCTCCAGCGCGTCGGGGTAGAACTGGTTGTCCAGATAGGCAACGATCAGTCCGATAATTTTTGACCGCCCGGTGATCAGCGATCTCGCAAGGACGTTGGGGCGGTAGCCGAGCACTGCGGAGGCATCGCGCACTTTTTGGGCGGTCTTTTCCGACACCGACGCGCCCGGCGTGAACACGCGGCTGACTGCCGATTGGCTGACACCTGCGTGGCGCGCCACGTCTGTCGAGGTAATCTTTGCCCGCGCCATCCTCTAGCCCGCCGTCCAGCCGCCATCGATCAGCAGGCTTGTGCCCGTGACCATGGCCGAGGCGTCGGATGCGAGAAACAGCACCGCGCCCATGATGTCTTCGACCTCGGCAATCCGGGGCAGTTTGATCTTACTCTCGATCCATGCGCGCTTTTCCGGATCGGCAAACGTGGCTGCCGTCAGGGGCGTGCGGATAAAGGTCGGGCAGATGGTATTGACGCGGATACTGCGGGGGCCAAATTCTATCGCCATGGCTTTGGTCATGCCTTCGACCGCGTGTTTTGTGGCGCAGTAAACGCCTCGGTCGATGCCGCCAATATGGCCCATCTGGCTAGAGATATGCTGGATCGTTCCGCCGTTTTTCATGCCCTTGGCAGCATTGACGGCTAGGAAATACGCGGCCTTAACGTTGACGGCCATCACAGCGTCATAGTCGGTCTCCGTCGTTGCCATTGCAGGCGAATGGCGGGCGAGACCTGCGGAGTTGCATAAAATATCGAACGGGCCATGGGCAGCAAAGAATGCCTCCTGTGCGGCCAGGTCCGTAACGTCGAGCGTGTGGCCTTCGGCGCTATGGCCGGCCCCAACTAATGCAGCGACCGCACTATCCAACTCGGCACGCCCTCTGGCGGCCAGAACCACATGCGCGCCTGCCTCGGCCAATGCCACAGCGCAGGCCAGCCCGATACCGCGCGACCCTCCGGGCACCAAGGCGCGACGGCCATCGAGGCGAAAGGACGGGGTTTTGGGCAGGGTCATGGCAGCGCCTTTGCATATTTATGCAAAAGGCCTACCCGTCTGCGGTCTCGGTGTCGAGGGGCAAGGGCGGGTATGCAATCGCGCGGAAGGCTGGGAAGTCAGCGTAGCGCTGGCTGCGCATCGGGTCGGGCGTGTCGCCCCTGCGAAACAGCGCGCCTTTGGGCCGGATGTAGGACAAGATGCGATGCTCGGGCGCGTCCCGCCACGTGATGTTGAACGCGGCATCTTTGGGGAAGAAATAGAGCTCGTGAAAGTCGAGGTGGTCAAACAGCCACCACGCCAGATCGCGCCAGTCGCGCCCTTGAGCGTAGCGCGCCGAGAACCACGGGATACCGACTGAGACGCATGCGCCCATCCGGCCCTTGTTATCGCGTCTGTCCCAGATGTGGCCCGCATAGTTCTTGGGGTTCGCGGCCATCTTCTGCGGTTTAACTTGGGTTGCGCCATAGTGGTTCAGCGCCTCGCAGCGGTAGCCCGAGCGGATATCGATGGGACCGAACGTCTCGACCAGAGGGTCGAGCAGGTCTTGCGCAAGATGTTGTCCGACAGAAATGGCGAGGTCTGGATCGCTTGGCAGGTTGGGCTGGGCATAGAAATTGGATATCTCAGAGTAGAGAAAGTTGCGCATCTGGAAGTGGCGCGACAGGCGGACGCGACCGAACTCTTCCAAGCTGAGATAGCTTTTAGGAGGGCGCATCGACCCCGTTCCACTGGAACTCGCCTTTGGGTCCAAGCGCTGAGAACGGATTATGCGCGACCTCCCAGATTGTGCCTTCGGGATCACGGAAATGGCCGTGATGGCCGCCCCAGAACACGTCCTTGGCTTGGTTGAGGATGCTACCACCAGCGGCTTCGGCGCGCGCCAGAAGTATGGCGACATCGGCCTTGTCGGCGACGTTATGGCTAAGCACAATTGCGCTGTTCCCAAGGCTGTCTTCCGGCAAGCCAAGCTCGCTAGCGAGCGCCGCACGGGGGTACAGCCCGAGGGTTTGGCCGATCAGATCGAATGCAACAACACCGTCTTGGGTCTCGACACGGGCCCAGCCGAGCGCCTCATAGAACGCCGCCACGCGGTCCATGTCGGTGACGCCGAGTGTGATGAGGGAGATGCGTTGGTCCATGGCATGAAGCTAGCGAGGATCGCTTGATATGTCGCGTAAAATGTAGGTCAGGTATGGTTAAGGCGGGTTGAACCCCGCCCTACGAATTAGCTCTCATCCCGGTAAGGCGCGCCTTCGCCGTAGGGCACATTGATCCCACCATATCGACGAACACGCACATTGCACTGCTCGGCATGTCCCACAAAACCCTCGAGCATACACAAGCGTGAGCCGTATTCGCCAACAAGCGTTGCGGCCTCGTCGGTCACAATGCGCTGATACGAATGGGTTTTGATGAACTTTCCGACCCAAAGACCGCCCGTATAGCGCCCGGCTTTCTTCGTTGGCAGCGTGTGGTTGGTGCCGATGACCTTGTCACCATTGGCAACATTCGTGCGCGGGCCCAGAAACAGCGCGCCATAGTTGGTCATGTTGTCCAAAAACCAGTCGTCGCGGTCGGTCATCACCTGGATATGCTCGGACGCGATGTCCTCGGACACAGCCAGCATTTCGTCGTAGCTGTCGCACAAGATGATCTCGCCGTATTCGTCCCAAGACACCCGCGCAGTGTCTGCCGTGGGCAGAATTTTCAGCAAGCGGTCGATCTCGGACATCGTGTCTTCGGCCAGCTTGCGCGAGTTGGTGATGAGGACCGCAGGCGAGTTATAGCCGTGCTCGGCTTGACCCAACAGATCGGTCGCGCAGAGCTCGCCGTCGACGGTCTGATCGGCAATCAAGCAGGTTTCAGTCGGGCCTGCGAACAGATCAATCCCAACCTTGCCGAACAACTGCCGCTTGGCCTCGGCGACAAACGCATTGCCCGGCCCAACCAGCATATCGACAGGCTTGATCGTTTCAGTCCCAAGCGCCATTGCGCCAACGGCTTGGACACCGCCGAGCACAAGGATCTCGTCGGCCCCGCCCATCTGCATGGCCGCGACAATCGCCGGGTGTGGCTTGCCGTTCACCGGCGGCGCGCTGGCGACGATACGCTTACAGCCCGCTACTTTGGCGGTCAGTACGCTCATATGCGCGCTTGCCACCATCGGGAATTTGCCGCCCGGCACGTAGCAGCCAACGGAGTTTACGGGGATATTCTTATGGCCCAGGAAAACGCCCGGCATCGTCTCGACCTCAATATCAGTCATGGAGGCGCGTTGGGCTTCGGCGAAGCGGCGGATCTGGGTTTGGGCGAATTTGATGTCGTCCATCTCACGCGTGGTGACCTGGCTCATCGCAGCTTCGATTTCGGACGCCGTCAGCACAAAGGCCTTTGGTTCGTATTTGTCGAACTTGGCGCTCAGGTCGCGCACGGCGGCGTCCCCGCGCGCTTCGATATCGCCCAAGATACCTTCAACAGTGGCACGCACTTTGGCGTCGTCTTCCGCTCGTTCGCTGGCTGGTTTGCCGCGCTTGAGATATTCGGCCATGCCGCTCCCTCCCCAAGGAAATGAATACTTATGCAAGCGCCACCATACCGTATTCACCGCCTGCCTCAATCGATTCATTGCAATCGAATGCAAGAATTGGCGCTGGGGTCAGGATTCTAGGGAAGATCCCGGATCCAACCTACGATCAGCTCAGTGGCGGGCGCGGTATTGGCCGGGCTGAGAATGTCGCCCGCGAGCACATGGTTAAAGCTGTCGATGCCGGGTCCGGGCGATTGCACCTCTAGCGTGGCGGATGCACCCCATTTTGCGGCAACGGCGCGGGTCGCATCCGCCTTCACAACCAAATCTTGTTGCGAGTATATAAACAACGCAGGCGCGTCCACGCCCCCAACATCCACCGCACGGGTTTCGCGCAAGAGCGTTCCCATGGTGACCGCCGCGACCGTTGGATAGGCCGTTGTCCAGTGCTTGGCTTGATCTTCGGTTTGTGGTTCAAAACTACGCTCGGCCCCTGCAATCAGCGGCACCCAACTGCGCGCAAACGGCCATTCCAGCAAAGCCCCGGCCGCATTGACCACCTCAAAATTGGGCGAAATCATCACGACGCCCGCAAGCTGCTCGGCCATCGCCGGGTCCGTGGCGGCCCAGACCGCAAGGGTGCCGCCTGTTGAGACGCCGATCACGATCACCGCGTCGCCGATCGCGCGCCCAATCGCCATCGCCTCAGCGGTGTCATCCAGCCAAGCTTCGGCGCGCGGCTCGGCCATCGCGTCGCCGTCGCGGCCATGACCAGAAAGCCGCGTCTCAAACAGGTTTGCACCAAGGGAGGCCGCGACATTGGCGGGCACTGGCGCAATCTCGTTTCGGCTGGCTGAGAAGCCGTGAAGATAGACAATGGAAATCGGCGTGACAGCGCCAACTGCGCCCGCCCAAGTGATCTGCTTGGCTGCATCGGCGCGCAGGTTTGGCACTGCGGCTTCGCGTTCGGCCACCCATGGGTCCAGTGCCAAGGCACCCGGCAAATCGGGCGCGCGGGCCACACCTTCGATCCGTTCGCGTGGGCCAAGCCAGATGAACAGCACCAGCACGAGGATCAAGACCAGCAGACGGCCCATCCATTTTCCGAATGTTTGCATGTCTCAGGGGCCTCCGCGCACCAAAACGTCAGTGACGCTTACCTCAATCTGATCAAGGCAGGCGGCCGTGGAAAAGCGGTGATCTGCGCCGTCCACGAGGGTCAGTTGCATATCGGGGCAATCGGCGCGTTCCATCAGGCGCAACGCTGTGCTGAGGCCGACATCTTCATCCGCTGTGCCCTGCAAAAACCGCACGGGAAATGGCAACGGCAGCTCGTCGCGCAGCACGAGGCGCTTGCGCCCTTCCACGATCAGCTTCCACGTAATCGGATAGGGATCGCCATATGACGAGGGCAGATGCACGACACCTTTGTCTGACATCTCGTCGATCTGAGCCTCGCTAAATCCAGCCCACATGCTGTCTTCGGTGAAATCTGGGGCGGCTGCGATGGTCACGAGCCCCCAGATCCGTTTGGGCAAAGCCTTCGAGATCAGCAATGAGATCCACCCGCCCATGGACGAGCCAACCAGTACTTGCGGCCCGCGTGTCAGCGTCTGAATGGCTTGGCCCGCGTCCTCCGCCCAATCACCGATGCAACCGTCGAGAAAATCGCCGCCCGACTTGCCATGCCCGGAGTAGTCGAAGCGCAGAAAGGCACGCCCGGTACGCTTCGCCCATGCCTCAAGATGCAGCGCCTTCGTGCCGTCCATGTCCGAGCGGAAGCCGCCCAGAAAAACAACGCCGGGCACGACGCCTTCGGTCAGGTGATATGCGATCTGCCGCCCTTGCGGCGTGGTCAAAACCTGTGGTTCCGCCATGACTTAAATTCCCCTCGTCGTCCCGGCTCTAACCTAGCGAGGCGACAGCGGGCTGGAAAGCGGGCGTTAGCCCAAATGGGCCGTGGGGTCACGGAAACCTTGCAAGCGCAGGGCCGCAGATCGCGCAAAACCTATGGTCAGGGCTTTTCGGCGTACGGGTGCGAGCTTTGTTTCCGGGCTATCGCGCAGAATTTCAGCACCGTAGCTATCGGCAAGAATCAGGCCCGTGCCCTCTGGCAACAACTCCTGCGGGAAATTGCAGTCCACCGCCCAGAAAAAGCGGTCGCAATAGTCCAGATACCCCTGCCATTTGTGATCGCTTTGGAAGTCGGCGCGGCTGGATTTGCATTCCACCACCCACATCTCGCCCTTCGGTCCCAGCGCCATTACATCGACCCGCAAGCCGCGCGAAGGCGTGAACTCTTCAAGGCATGCAAATCCGATCTGCGTCAGATGACGGCTGACACCACGTGCCAGAAGTTGGCCGGGCATAAGCGCAGCGGGTGGGGCTGTGGTCAGATCCATGGTCGGCAGTATGAACAAAACATAAACATGGCGCAATGCCGGCAGCGCTTGACATGAAACTATTTAGTATCGTATTGATGCATATGAAACCAAACGGTGTCTCTTTAGAATGCATGATCCTGCCCCCGTCTTCCGCGCCCTCGCTGACCCGACCCGCCGCGATATCCTCGGCTTGCTTGCCCGCGAGGACATGACCATCGGCCATATCACCGGCCATTTCGACATGACCCGTCCAGCGGTGAAAAAGCATCTCGCCCTGCTGGAAGACGCCCAGCTGATCACCGTGACCGCCAAGGGACGCGAACGCATCAACCGCCTCAACCCGGTCGGGTTTCAGGCCGCTGTAAGCTGGCTCGGCGTCTTCGATCAATTCTGGGACGACCGCCTGTCTGCACTCAAATCCGCCATAGAAAAGGACACTGCCCCATGACCCATTCCATCGAAAAAACCCTCATCATCGCAGCACCGCCTGCCGCTGTTTGGCGTCACCTGACCCAGGCCGAGGCCTTGGCTGGCTGGTTTCATAAACCAACCGCCGATCTGGCCGCCGGTGAGGCCTATGAGATGCCCGGCGAGGATGGCGCCCCCCTTGTCTGGGGCACGGTCCATACCGCAGATGCAACGACACACTTGGCCTATAGCTTCACCGCGCGCCCCATGGGTGATCTGGTAACGGAGGTTGTTTGGCGCCTTGAGAGTGTCGAGGCAGGCACCCGGCTGCGCTTAGTGCATTCCGGCTTTCCGGCAGGTGCCGCCCCGTTCGAATTGCTGAGTGCATTCGACGCCGGATGGGACCGTCATTTGGGGCAGTTGCGCACGAATTCGGCCTAATCCCCTTGCCGATGCCCGCCGCACACCCTACCTAAAACAGCGGCGGGTTCTGCCCTTTTCGTTATCGTCAGCATTCCAGTGGCCTTACGCAACTCCGAGGGAGCTGGCTCTGTCCGGGCCCTGGTCCGGTTATCTGGCGCCCACCTGTATATAACAGGTCCTCGGGAATCAACGCCGAGACGGTCGTGGTGGTCCCGCCGCTTACACCTACCGGCCTCGCGCTCTATATTGCTTCCAAGCAAGGGGGCCTTATGAGCGACTCAGACCTATACGACATCGACGAAAGTGGCCCAAATTCGGCCTACGCACGCGAGCTGGAACGCCATCTGGAATGGCTCGACAGCTTCACCGGGGCCGCTTTGGGCGTGCTGGCGGTGGCATCGGGCATCTATACCTACCTTGGCGTTAGCTCGCTTCTGGATGACAACGGTGCGCTCAGCTTCATTGCCGCGATTGCCTATTCTGTCGCAGTATCTGTCGCCATTTTCGTATTCTGGTCTTACCTGATGCGCCTGCTGCCTGCCATGCGCAGTGCGGGCGGGCGCTTGGGGTTGGCGCTGTCTATGGCACTGGGATCGCTGGCGATTATCGCAATGAGCTCTTGGTTGAACGCCGCCGCTTTAGCGGGTGCTGCGGCGGTGGAACAGCATCTGGCTGTGACTGTGCAGGACTACCAAAAAAGCCTTGAGCAAGCCCATGAGATCGCCATCACGGCCCAAGCGCTGGGGCGCGATGTCGCCCGCGTGCGCCAGAGCTTCGAGGATTTGTCCGAGCAGGAAGCAAACGGCAATCTGTCAGGCCTCGCGGGGCGCGGCGCGGTGTTTCGGGTGTTGCGACAGAAATCTGAAGAACTCGCGGTGTTGGAACGCCAGATCGTGGCCCAAGACGAGCTGGTCGCCGAAGCATTCGATCAAGGCAACGGCATCCTCAGCCGGATGCGGGCGCTGACCGTCGAGCAAGGCCCGGTGAGCGCACGCTCGGTCGCGTTTTCCGAGGAATCTGTGCGCCTTGCGGGCTTGATCGCCGAGTTGCGGCAATTGTCTGTGGCGCCTCTGGTCAAGCGCGCAGCTCAGGATTTGGAGGCCTCGGTCGTGTTGCCGGAACTCGACGGGCGCACATCGCAAATCCGCTCGGACCAGCAAAGCACGATTACTTCAGTGCTGGGCGTTCTGGGCCAACGTGCTGAGACTTTGGAGCGTGCGGCAGACGAGGTCATCGCCATGCCGCCCCCGATCGAATCTACTTATACGCCGATCTCGTCCGCTGATGCGGTTATCAAATATGCGGGTAATTTCATACCAAGCTGGGCGGGCGCTATCGCGATTGACCTGTTGCCTGCGGTTCTGGTGCTAATTGTTGCCGTCACCCAGCATGCCATTCGCGGCGGACGCACCGGCCTCAGTATCGAGCACACGATGACGGTGGCTGAGATGCGCGCCGCAGTTGCTGCCGCGCGCGAGTTAGATGAAGAGTTTGAGGCAGCGCACCGCCCTGCCCTGCTGACCGATCCCATCAAAGGGCGAAGGCGCGATCCATGACACTGACTGTCCAAGGCGCGGTCAAAGGCGTGCTGATCCTGCAATTGGTGCTGGCGGGATTGATGCTGATTGGCGAGGCGGGTGTGTCATTTTCGGGCGCAAACGGTCCACGCGCGCCGAGCTTTGATGCACCCGTGCGCCCCGGCGACCAGACCCGGCGCTACACCCGCGACGCACCCACCGCCCCGAACCGCCCCTACGAGATGCCCGCCGGGTTGCCGTCGCGTTTGTCGCTGGAGCCGGTCGAGGGCAACGCGGACGCCCTTGCCTTGATCGGCATGATTAGTCCCGGCGACGCGGACCGGATCATCACCGAGCTCGGGCGCTCGGTGCCTGAACTGCTCTATCTCAACTCCCCCGGTGGGTCGGTCATGGACGCGTTGATCCTTGGGCGCTACCTGCGCCAAGCCGACGTCAACACGCGTGTCACAAACGGCGACATCTGTTTGTCGGCCTGTCCCTACATCTTTGCAGGCGGCGCAGCGCGAGACGTCGCCGAGAACGGCGCGCTTGGCGTGCACCAGCACTATTTCGGCGAAAACACCCTCTTGCCCGCGTTCCTAGCCGTCGAAGATGTGCAGCGCGGTCAGGCCGAAGTAATGGCGCATCTGGATGCGATGGGCCTCGATGTGCGGTTGATGCAACATGCTTTGGCGACCGGGCCGGATGATATCTACATCTTCATCGAAGACGAATTGGCCGAGTACAGGATCGTGACGAACTAGCGGTCGTCCTGCATAATCGGAATCGGGGTCAACGAATGCACTGGCTCAGGGGAGCGGGTGCCGCCTTTGGGCGCTTCCGGCTCCTCCATACGCAGGATCGTGAAGGCAAACTGCGCACCTGCGAAGATGATGCCGTTGAACATGAACAGCATCATCGCGGCAACCCAGCCGACCGGGCTGGTCGAGACGAGGTGCCAGAGGTTGGCCACGTTAAACCAGAACAAGAGCCCCACAAAAACCGCTGCTAGAGCAAAGCCAAAGGCGACGTTCTTGATGTAAAGCGCGATTAGTTTCGGCATGTGGTAAGGCTTTCTTATGCGGCTACCTTAGCATTTGGGGGCAGCAGCAAACAGAACAAGGGCTTGGTTAGCAACCTTGGCGTATTGGGCCCTTAAACACGCAAAACGCCCGCATTTCTTCAAACACGAACCGCCTGCCCTAAAATGCCTCCGGCTTTATCTCGCGCGCCATAAAGTCCAGCACCGCGTTCACAAACTTCGGCTCTTTGGTTTCGGGAAAAAACGCGCGCGCCACATCCACATACTCGGTGATGACAACCTTTGGCGGCGCATCGCCCTCGCTCAGCTCTGCTCCGGCTGCCCGAAATAGCGCCCGCAACGTCGGATCAATCCGCGCAATCGGCCATTTGGCCACCAGCGCACGATCCGTCATCTGGTCAATCTTGGCCTGCCAGTTCACCGCATCGCGTACCAGCTTGCGGAACAGCTCAAGGTTGCCCTCAGCCATTTCATCGCCGTCCTCATGCTGGGCGACACCGAAGCGGAAATCTTCAAATTCGCGCAGCACTTTGTCGACAGCCGTCTCGCCCGCTTCCATCTGGAAAAGCGCTTGGACTGCATAGAGCCGCGCAGCTGACTTCATCTGCCGCTTCTCGTCTTGATTTGGCTTGCTCATGCCCGGTTATTCTCCGCCATCAAAATTGTCTCAGCCGCTGGCTTAAAACCCACGCCCTTTGTCGTCTGCGCCCAACGACGTTGCAGCGCGATCAAATGCAGCGCCGCAGCCGCAGCCCCACCGCCCTTGTTTTGGCCCGCCGGATCAGCGCGCGCCCATGCCTGATCGTGGTTCTCGACCGTCAAAATACCGTTGCCGAGGGCAGCCCCCTGCAAACTCAGCAGCGTTAATCCGCGCGAGCTGTCATTGCACACCGTATCATAATGCGTCGTCTCGCCCCGGATTACGCAGCCGAGGGCGACGAACCCGTCAAAGTTGCTCATCCGAAACGCGGTCGCAATCGCGGCGGGCACTTCCAGCGCGCCGGGCACTTCGATCAGATCATGTGTTGCACCTGCCGCCTCGATCACCGCTTGCGCACCGCTGACAAGTCCATCGGCGATGTCCTTGTAATAAGGTGCCACCACGATCAGCAGCTTGGTGGGTTTGTCCATTTTCGGCGTCTCAAGGACGTGATGGGCGGGGCCTGCCATGGGTCAGCCTTTCAGAACTGGAATTTTGCGAGTGCCGGTGATGTTGAGGCCGTAAGCCTCAAGCCCGATCACTTTTGGCGTTGGCGAATTGGTCAGCAGGATCAGTTCCGACAGCCCAAGCGACGACAAGATCTGCGCCCCAAGCCCGTACTGGCGCAATGTCTGAGGTGACACCGAATCCTCGGCCACGATCTTCATTGTGGTATCGCGCAGCAGCACGACAACCCCGCGCCCCTCTTCGGCCACAAGCTGCATCGCATCACCGAACTCGTCAGCGCGCCCTTTGCCGCCAGTGCCGATCACATCAAGCATCGGGTCCATCGCGTGCATCCGCACAAGAACCGGCTCGGGCGTCGAGATATCACCTTTTATCAGCGCGATGTGTTCCGCGCCTTGGGTCTCGTCGGCATAAATCCGCATCGTCCATTCGCCGCCGAACTCGGACGTCACCAACGTTTCTTGGGCCACCTTCACCAAGTTATCATGGCGGCGGCGATAGCCAATCAGGTCGCTGATCGTGCCGATTTTCAGCGCGTGTTTTTGGGCAAACGCGACCAGATCCGGCAAACGCGCCATCGATCCGTCGTCGTTCATGATCTCGCAGATCACACCCGACGCGTTCAGCCCCGCAAGGCGTGCGATATCTACCGCCGCCTCAGTATGCCCGGCCCGCACCAGCACACCGCCATCACGGGCGCGCAGCGGAAACACATGGCCCGGCGTGGCGATATCCGCCGCCGTCTTGCCTGCATCAATAGCAACGGCCACGGTGCGCGCGCGGTCATGGGCGGAAATCCCTGTGGACACACCATCGCGCGCCTCAATCGACACAGTAAACGCTGTCTCATGGCGCGACGAGTTATACGACGCCATCAAGGGCAAGCCCAACGCATCAACCCGCTCGCCGGGCAGTGACAGACAAATCAGCCCGCGCCCGTACATCGCCATAAAGTTGATCGCCTCGGGCGTGGCCATCTGCGCCGGGATCACCAGATCGCCCTCGTTCTCGCGGTCCTCATGGTCCACCAGAACAAACATCCGTCCGTTTCGCGCGTCCTCGATGATCTCCTCAATCGAAGACACGGCATCGCTCCAATCGGTTTCCACCGGACCTGGGGTTTCAAATGTCATTGGGGCATCCTCTCGGGGCAGCGCGGCTCTCGCGATGTCAGTTAGCCCAAGCGCCCTGCAATGACCAGACGGACCGACCGTCACACCGCCCTGTTGCCTCGTTTCGAGACATACGCTCAGCCAGCTTCCGCCAAGCGTGCGACGTAGCGCGCCAATGTGTCGATCTCGAGGTTCACAAAATCGCCCTCAGCGGTGTCGCCCCAGTTTGTCACCTGCCGCGTATGCGGGATCATGTTGATCCCAAAAGTGCGGCCTGCAACCTCGTTGACCGTCAAGGACGTTCCGTTCAGCGCCACCGAGCCTTTGGAGGCGATGAACTTCGCCAACCCCTCAGGCGCTTCAAACGACACCCGCGTGCTGTCGCCCTCCGAGGTCAGGCTCAGCACCTTCGCGACCCCGTCCACATGGCCCGACACGATATGGCCGCCCAACTCGTCGCCGACCCTCAAAGCGCGCTCAAGATTGATCCGAGCGCCGAGGTTCCATGCCGGCAGGTTCGTTTTCGAGACCGTCTCGGCAGACACTTCAACATCAAACCAGGCGCCGCGATCAGACGCCCCGCGCGCAATTACCGTCAGGCACACACCATCGCAGGCGATCGAGGCACCGATATCGATGCCACTCGCCACATAGCTGCTATCGATGCGCGCGCGCAGATCGCCGCGCTGCTCAAGCTCGGTGATTGTGCCAATGTCGGTGATGATGCCGGTGAACATATGATGCCTCGCTGTATCGCCTAACTGGTAATCTAATCGCCCTCGTAGTCGCCACAAGCGCGAAATTGACCCCTAGTTTATCCACAGTTTCCGCTGTTCGGCACCGATTTGTGCCGCTGAGGACACAGTTTCGCCTGATCCTGTGAATAACATCACAGAATTAGAATGACTTTTCCGGCCGGATCACGGTCTAACACCAAGAGCCGGGGGGCGTCGTTATCAATAGAAGAACGGACGTCATGGGTAAGAGTAAAGGTTCAGGCCGCGCATTCTTGTTTCTGCAAGGACCGCATGGGCCATTTTTCGCGCAAGTCGCCGGTCAGCTTCGCAAGACCGGGGCCGAGACATTCCGCGTAGGCTTCAATATTGGCGACCGCATGTTCTGGACGGGCGGCGGCTATCTGCCCTTCAAAGGCAGAGCCGAAGACTGGCCCGACGCCTTTACCAAGATGATCGCCGACAACAAGATCACCGATATCGTTATTTATGGCGACACCCGCCCCGTTCACGCCCGAGCGATCGAGATTGCCCGCGCCCAAGGCGTGATGGTGCATGTCTTCGAGGAAGGCTACCTGCGCCCCCATTGGGTCACCTATGAGCGCGGCGGCTCGAACGGCTTTTCCAAGCTGATGGACACACCGCTGGAGGTGATGCAGGCAGCCCTAGCGAAAATCGACCTCGAGCTTCCAGCCCCGCCCGCGCGTTGGGGCGATCTGCGCCAACATGTGTTTTACGGCGCGACGTATCACGCGGCCATTTTGGTTGCCAACCACGGCTACCGCAACTTCCAACCGCACCGCAGCCTAACGGTGGCGCAAGAATTCCGCCTCTATATTCAGCGCCTGCTTCTGATGCCCCTCCAAGCGGTCGAGCGGGTCATCGCCACCCAGCGCATCAAGCATGGCGGCTTTCCCTATCATTTGGTGCTTTTGCAACTGGAGCATGACGCGTCCTTCCAGATGCACGGCCCTTTCAAGACGATGACAGCTTTCCTTGAAACCGTGGTCAAAGGCTTTGCCGAGGGTGCGGAAAATCACCATCACCTCGTGTTCAAAGCCCACCCACTAGAGGACGGACGTGCAGGCATTCCCGGCGCACTTCGCCGACTGGCGCGGGCCCACGGTATATCGGACCGGGTGCATTATGTGCGCGGCGGCAAGCTGGCCGAGCTGCTCGATCACACCCGCAGTGTCGTCACCGTGAACTCCACCGCCGCCCAACAAGCGCTCTGGCGCGGATTGCCGATCAAGGCATTTGGCAAAGCGGTCTATTCCAAGCCCGAGTTTGTGTCTGACCAAACCTTGCCCGCTTTCTTCGCCCATCCCCAGCGCCCCGACAGCAAAGCCTACCGAGACTACCGTCACTTCTTAATGGAAAGTAGCCAAATCACCGGCGGGTTTTATGCAGCCAGAGCGCGTCGTCGCTTGCAGCGCCAAGTCGTCGATATGATGCTGGCCCCCGAAGATCCCTATGACGCGCTGACCCTCGGAACCGCACCTCCACGCCACCATTTGCGGGTCGTCCCAACGTAGAAACCAGATGTGGTATGCGAAGCGAAGATCACCACTCAAGCATATGCCCACTGGCAATAAGTCCAACAATCCTGTAGGATTAAAAGAAAAACTTAAGGCAGAATTCGAGCAAGGAGCTAGCCTTTGACATCGCGGAACATCTGGACAGGAGCCCGAGTGGGTGTCCTCAGCCTACTTGTGTTGAGCACGGTTGCGGCCTGTGGCTTGCCCCGTTCTGGCCCCAACAAGCGTGAGATTTTCTCCAGCTCGGTGCAGCGGGAAGGTGATGCGTTCGTCGTCTCCGTCACCGACCGAGTGGCACGCGCCACAGCCGTCGCCCCGGCGTTCGGCTTCCCGCAATCGCTGCTGAGTGCAGGTCAGATCGGTAGCGACACGATTCGCCCCGGCGACACGCTGGGCCTGACGATCTGGGAGAATGTTGAAGACGGACTGCTTGTCGGCACCGGCCAGAATGCGGCCGTGCTCGAAGAGGTTCAGGTCGACGGCGCGGGCTTTATCTTTATCCCGTATGCAGGTCGTATACGCGCGGCAGGGAATACGCCCGAAGCGCTACGCGGCGTAATCACACGCCAGCTGGACACCCAAACGCCCGACCCACAGGTCCAAGTGCGCAGGCTTGCCGGAGACGGCTCGACTGTCACGATTGTTGGCGGCGTCGCCCAGCAGGGCATTTACCCGATTGAGCGTCCAACCCGCACCCTGACCGCCATGCTGGCGCGCGCAGGTGGAATTGTTGGCGAGCAGCAGATCACAACCATAACCTTGAACAGGGGCGGTGCGACGGGCAAAGTTTGGCTCTCGGATCTGTATGAAAACCCGGAATTGGACATCGCGCTGCGCCCCGGCGACCGCATTGTTCTGGCCGAAGACACCCGCGCATTTACCGCCTTGGGTGCGACCGGCACCCAGAACCGTGTGCCGTTCACCGCGCAAACTCTATCGGCCATCGAGGCCATCGCACAGGTTGGTGGACTGAACACCAACCTCGCCGATCCCACAGGCGTCTTCGTGTTCCGCAACGAGCCAGAGGAAATTGCCCAGCAAATCCTTGGCCGCACGGACATTACGGGCACCCAGCGCTTTGTCTATGTGCTGGACCTGACGCGGCCTATGGGGATGTTTCATGCGCGTGACTTCGTGATCCGCGATCAGGACACCGTCTATGTGACCGAGGCCCCGTTTGCGGTCTGGGATAAGACCCTCACGTCGATCACCGGGTCGCTCAGCACAGCGAACGCAGTCAGCGCGCTCAACGGGAACTGATATGTCTGAGGCAGGCGCGTATCAGCGCCTGTGTCTGACCTCGCTCAGCCACGTAACCGACCGAAGATTGCGGCGCATCTTGGCGCTTGCCGGATATGATCTGCGCTTCGGTTGGCCGCGTGCGGGCGACGGAATCGCGGTTTGGGGCCACCGTCCGACCGCCAAACGTGGCGAGGCACTGGCTGCGCGTACAGATGCGCCGCTGATCCGGATCGAGGATGCGTTCCTACGCTCGATCCATCCAGGTCGCGCGGGCGAGCCTCCCATCGGCCTGATCCTCGACAAACGCGGCATATACTATGATGCGCGCCAGCCCAGCGATCTGGAGGTGTTGCTGACGCAACATCCGTTAGATCAAACCGATCTTCTGAACCGCGCGCGCGCTGGCATCCACGCGCTACGCACCGAGCATATCAGCAAATACAACGCTTTCGATCCTACCGCCGCACTGCCCGATCCCGGCTATGTGCTGGTCATTGACCAAGCCCGCGACGACGCCTCGATCCGGCTAGGTGGGGCGAACGCGCTCCATTTCGCCGAAATGCTGACCGAGGCGCAACTTGAGCACCCCAATGCGCGCATTGTCATCAAGGGCCATCCCGAAACCCGCGCAGGCTTCCGCAAAGGCTATTTCGGGCCCGAAGATGCACAAGGTCGCATCAGCTATCTCAGCGACCCGGTTTCGCCTTGGGGACTGCTGGAGGGGGCTGTTGCAGTCTATGTCGTGACCTCGCAATTGGGGTTCGAGGCAGTGCTGACAGGCCACCGCCCGCAGGTTTTTGGCCAGCCTTTTTATGCCGGATGGGGCTTAACCGAGGACCGTATTGACGTGCCGCGACGGGCGCGCGTCCTGACGAAGGCCCAGCTCTTTGCCGGCGCAATGCTGCTTTATCCGACTTGGTATGATCCCGCGCGCGACCGCCTCGGGACGTTTGAGGACAGCTTTCGAGCGCTATCAGCAAGCGCGCGGGCTTGGCGCGAGGATCATCAAGGGTCGGTCGCGATGGGAATGCGGCTGTGGAAGCGCGGGCATTTACGACGGGTGTTTGGGCCGATCACGTTTGACGATAAGCGCGCTGTTGAAACGGCACAGACGCGGGGTCAACCGCTGATGGTCTGGGCCGGAAAAGTCACGGACGGCCTTGTGCGCGACGCCGCCGTCGCAAACGTGCCGCTGCACCGGGTAGAAGACGGGTTTCTACGCTCCAAAGGATTAGGGGCAGCATTAGTCGCGCCCTTGTCGTTGGTTCGCGATCGCACGGGCATCTATTACGATCCGACCGCGCCCAGCGATCTTGAACAGGCAATTTCCCAAGCAGCCAAGGCCCCCCCTGAGGCATTGAACCGCGCGCGCGCGTTGCGTGA
This sequence comes from Dinoroseobacter sp., assembly GCA_034111085.1. Lineage (GTDB taxonomy): Bacteria > Pseudomonadota > Alphaproteobacteria > Rhodobacterales > Rhodobacteraceae > Dinoroseobacter. The sequence continues at coordinate 40,903 of JAWUXZ010000005.1, read as the reverse complement.
ACGGATCGTTGAACTGCGCCTGAGTAAATATAACCTAACGACCGCCGCAAGCCTGCCTGACGTGGCCGCAGGCTGCACAGTTATCCTCGTGCCCGGTCAGGTCGAGGACGACGCCTCCATCCGCCTTGGCGCTGGCAAAATCCGCAGAAACGCCGATCTGCTGGCCGCCGCGCGCGCCGCCCATCCGAATGCCTACGTGATTTACAAACCACATCCTGACGTCGAAGCGGGCCTGCGCCCCGGAAAATTGAGCGTGCCCGACGAGGCCCCTGCCGACCATATCGCGCGCCACAGCGATCCAACTGCCCTGCTGGCAATCACGACCCGCGTCTGGACCATGACCTCGGCGCTTGGATTCGAGGCGCTGATGCGCGAGGTGCCTGTGACCACGCTCGGCACGCCCTTCTATGCCGGATGGGGCCTGACCGAGGACCGCGATTTACATGCTGAGGCGGCTTTGCGACGAACCACTCAGCCCAGCCTCGACGCGCTGGTTCATGCAGCCCTGATCACCTATCCGCGCTACTTCGATCCGGTGACCAAATCGCCGTGCAGCCCTGAGGTCATTGTCGATCTGTTGGCCAGCGGTGCACTGCCCCCACCTGCGCCCGGCCACCGAATGCTATCGAAATTGCAGGGTATTTTTGCCAGTCAAAGCTGGCTCTGGCGCTAGGGCTTGCGCCAAACGGACAAGCAATCCGTACCAATCTGGCGGGTGCTGACCAGCGCAAACCGCTCAGCCTCGGCCAGTGCGGCGATCCCCATTGCGCCAAGCGCCGGACGCCCTTCAGCGCCGAGCGCGACGCCCGCTTGGAACAGCACCAGATCATCGACAAGGCCAGCCCCCAGAAGTGCTGCAGCAATCGCGCCACCGCCTTCGCAATACACCCGCGTCAGGCCTTCGCGCCCTAGGGTTTCCAGCATCGCCACCGGATCAAGACTGCCATCGTCCCCAAGTGGACTTTCCAGCAACCGCACCCCGGCACCGCGCAAAACTTCCTTGCGGGCCTCCGGCGCAGGCGCCCCGTGAAGCGTCCAAACTGGCCCCTGATCCACGCTTTGCGTCAGCCGTGACGGCACCGGCAGATCGAGGTTTCGGCTGGCTACAACTCGCACAGGCTGGCGCTGCACACCGAGGTCACGCACCGTCAATGTCGGGTCGTCCTCGCGCGCCGTACCCGCCCCGATAAGCACTCCGTCATGGGTCGCGCGCAGGCCGTGGCCTTGGCGGCGCGCAGCTGGTCCGGTGATCCATTGGCTCTCGCCGCTGGCCGTCGCAATGCGCCCGTCAAGGGAAGTTGCAAGCTTTAGGGTCAGCATTGGCCGGCCGGTATTGATCCGAGACAGGAAGCCGCGCTGGTCCAGTGAGGCTTCGCAAAATCCGACGCCTTCAATAACTTCGATACCCGCTGCGCGCAGCTTATCTAGCCCTCGCCCTGCCACCCTTGTGTCGGGATCACCAAGTGCGACCACAACGCGTGCAACGCCAGCGGCGATCAGAGCTTCCGCGCAGGGCGCAGTTTTTCCGTGATGTGCGCAAGGTTCCAAAGTCACATAGACTGTGGCCCCGCGTGCCGCAGCGCCCGCTTGGGCCAACGCCACCGCCTCAGCATGGGGACGCCCGCCGGGTTGGGTCCAGCCGCGCCCGACGATCCGGTCGTCTTGCACGATCACGCAACCAACGGCGGGGTTTGGCCACACGTTTCCGAGCCCGCGCCGCCCGAGGCTTAGCGCAAGCGACATGAACCGCATTTCGCGGTCCGCGCCCATCGGGCTTAGCTTTCCTGTGTGGGGGGGCGCAGTTCCGAGACGAAGTCTTCGAAATCGTCAGCCGCCTGGAAGTTCTTGTAAACGCTGGCAAACCGCACATAGCCGACGGTGTCGATGCGGGCCAAAGCCTCCATCACGATCTCGCCGATGGCTTTTGACGGTATATCCGTCTCGCCCATACTCTCCAGCCGTCGCACGATGCCTGAGATCATTTGATCTAAGCGCTCGGCCTCGACCGGGCGTTTCTGCATGGCGATACGGATCGAGCGTTCCAGCTTATCACGATCGAAATCTTCGCGTTTTCCGTTGGTTTTCACCACAACGAGGTCGCGCAGTTGCACACGCTCATAGGTGGTAAAGCGTCCACCGCAGGCCGGGCAGAAGCGCCGCCGCCGGATGGCAACATGGTCCTCGGCGGGGCGAGAATCCTTCACCTGCGTATCAGTATTTCCGCAAAATGGGCAACGCATGGGCTGATCCTCGGGGTATCGCTGAATTATCCACAGTAAGTATAGGCGAGACGCTAGGGATTGGGTAGGGGGGAATTTGCGCCGCTAGACATAGGGTTTTGGGGCAAAGGGTAACGCTGTGTGCGCTTGCCAGCCAAAATCGCCCAAACACCTTATTTTGCAAGCCATAGTCGATCAGCATGGCGTCGGTGCATATGACAGCCTTGGTCAAATCTAGGCTAAAAGGTCAACGACGCGGGCGCGCTATTTAGAAAATCTGCTCGCCCTGCTGGTCAATCAGCGCCTTTGCCTTTTGCAGCGAGGCTTCTGAGGCGGCCTCGGCCGACGCAAAGCTGTCTGCGCGGATCATCATGTGGGATTTGAGCTCGCCGTCGATGTCCTTCTCGATCCGGGCCCCGATGCGGAACTGACCGCCGTCTTTGACCGGCTCGAGATAGATGCGAAAGCCGTTATGGATTTGCGCAGTTGGCTCGGACTTGGCGGAGCCGCCGAAGAGTTTTGAGAGAAATGACATAGCACGAAGAATAGCGTTGTTGGGCGGAGGTGCAAGATGGGGCGCTAGGCAAGATAGGGTGCCAAGATCGTAGGGCGGGATTTATCCGGCCATAAGCGTGAAGCTGTGTACGGAAACAGGCAAAGATCGAAACACGACGGACCAGCCTCAAAACCTATTTACCAACCTCACAACTCTCGGCGCATTGTCAGCGGCCTGCACAGTCTCGCCAGAGATGGCCGACAGGGCAAAGCTAGCGACTTCAATGACCACGTCCCGAGAGGTTGGCACCGCAAGTATGGAAATGATAAACATGCCCATCACGCCGACGCGGTTAAGGTATTTTGCGAAGGGCTGTTTGTACGTTTTGTGCCTGAAGATGGCTTGGCCAGCCTTCGCCCCGATGTAGCCACCGAAGAAGGCTGATTGCAGCAATTTTGCCTCGGGAATACGCCACTGGCCTCGCACGGCCCGACGCTTGTCGATCCCAAACTGCGCAAAGGCGAGTAGGTTCATGGCAACGATGACGCCCACGAGCACTGTGAGCGGTGTCAATTTTAGAGAGAGAATGCTTTCCATAGACCCAAGCATAGCAACCAATATCGTCAGAATTTTGACGCCGATCCGTGTGTATCGGGGTAGATTGCTATGTTTTCAGGGATGGAGAGGCGGGATAAATCCCGCCCTACCCTATTGATCCAAGAAGCTACGCAGCTTCCGCGACCGGCTTGGATGCTTCAGCTTCCTGAGCGCCTTCGCCTCAATCTGCCTGATCCGCTCTCGCGTCACGCTAAACTGCTGGCCTACCTCTTCCAAAGTGTGGTCGGTGTTCATCCCGATCCCGAACCGCATTCGCAGCACACGCTCCTCGCGGGGCGTCAGCGATGACAGCACGCGAGTTGTCGTCTCTTTGAGGTTCTCTTGGATCGCGCTCTCCAAAGGCAGAATCGCGTTCTTGTCTTCGATGAAGTCGCCAAGCTGGCTGTCTTCCTCGTCGCCAATTGGCGTTTCCAGCGAGATCGGCTCCTTGGCGATTTTCATCACCTTGCGTACCTTATCCAGCGGCATTTGCAGCTTTGCGGCCAGCTCTTCCGGCGTCGGCTCGCGGCCGATTTCGTGGAGCATTTGACGCCCGGTACGCACCAGCTTGTTGATCGTCTCAATCATGTGAACTGGAATACGAATGGTGCGGGCTTGGTCGGCAATCGCTCGCGTGATCGCCTGACGGATCCACCATGTCGCATAGGTCGAGAACTTATAGCCACGACGGTATTCGAACTTATCGACCGCCTTCATCAGGCCGATATTGCCTTCCTGAATGAGGTCGAGGAACTGCAAACCGCGATTGGTGTATTTTTTGGCAATCGAGATGACGAGGCGCAGGTTGGCCTCGACCATTTCCTTCTTGGCCTGACGCGCTTCCTTCTCGCCTTTTTGAACTTGGCTAACGATGCGGCGGTATTCGGGGATATCGACGCCCACATATTGGCCGACTTGGGCCATCTCAGCGCGCAGCTCTTCGACTTTGTCTTTTGAGCGCTCGATCAGCGCCTGCCAGCCGCGACCGGGCTTCTCGGACATCCGCTCCAGCCAGTTTGGGTCGAGCTCGTAATTGCGGTAGGCCTCGATAAATTCGCGGCGGTTGATGCGGGCTTGGTCGGCAAGCTTCACCATTGCAGAGTCCAGCGACATGATCTTGCGGTTGATGCCATAAAGCTGGTCGATCAACGCCTCGATCCGGTTGTTGTGCAGGTGCAATTCGTTGACCAGCAGCACAATTTCCGAGCGCAGCTTTTGATAGGCCGCCTCTTCTTTCTTGCTGAAGCTGTCGTCCTCGTTCAGCGCGGCCGAGATCCGCAGATCCTGCATATCGCTGAGTTTCGCATAGTCATTCGCGATCACTTCGAGGGTCTCGAGAACTTGCGGCTTGAGGGCAGCTTCCATGGCGGCCAAGCTCATGTTGGCCTGTTCGTCCTCGTCCTCGTCGTCGTCCTCTTCCACGCGGATCGGATTGCCGTCGGCGTCCAGTTCTTGCTTGGCCTCTTCGCCGGCCTTCGGGGCACCGGGCGTGTTGGCTGCAACCGGCGCGGCACCAGGCGTCGCACCGGGCGTGGTGGTGGCGTCTTCGCCTTCCTCGCCCATGGTGTCACCCATGGTGGCCTCAAGATCGATCACATCGCGCAGCAAAATCTCTTCGCTGAGCAGTTCGTCGCGCCAGATCGTGATCGCCTGAAAGGTCAGCGGGCTTTCGCACAGACCCGCGATCATCGTGTTGCGGCCAGCCTCGATCCGCTTGGCGATGGCGATTTCGCCCTCGCGGCTTAGCAGTTCGACCGAGCCCATTTCGCGCAAATACATGCGCACGGGATCATCGGTGCGGTCCAGCTTTTCGGTGGTCGCGGTGGAGACGGTAACATCGCGGGTGCCTGCGACTTGGACGAGGTCGGTGGCGCCGGTTGGGCCATCTTCGTCTTCGCTATCTTCGGCGTCCTCGTTCTCGATGATGTTGATGCCCATTTCTGATAGCATCGACATGACGTCTTCGATCTGCTCGGAACTGACCTGCTCAGGTGGCAAGGCTTTGTTCAGCTGATCGTAGGTAATGTAGCCTTTGGTACGCGCATCCGCGATCATCTTCTTGACGGCGGTTTGACTTATGTCGAGGGACATTTCCCCATCGGCATCTTCGGTCTTGGCGTCGTCAGTTGTATCTTTAGCGGCCATAAGCTCATCCTTGCGTCCGGGGGGCTTGGGCAAACTGGGGGGCGATCCAGCATGCCGCCCCGGTGGGCGATTCGGAAAGTGCGAATCGGTGATTCGTTTTCCGGAATTACATCAGTCGTATCCAGTTTTCAAACCGAGGTCATCCCCTGCCCGGTCTGGATTTCTTTTCAAATTTTATCGCGTCTAACAACGCACGGGACTGTTCCAGTGCATTGCGGTCTAACTCTAGCCCATTCGGCGCTGTCACAACCTCGGCCACGGCCTCTTCTCCGTCGCCTTCGGGCTTTTGCAACCGCTCGGCCACTTGGCCAAGCCGCCATGTCAGTCCTTCATCTGCAGTGTCGTGAATCTCGTCCTGCGCGTCGCGCATTTCTCGGTCCCATCCCCGGCGCGCCATTAATTTTGCCCCAACTTCCTGCAACGCCAAGCGCGCGGCCTCGGCGTCCATCACGCCACCACGCCCATGACCAAAGCAGGGGTTGAGAGCGACATGGCGGCGCGCGCGCGTGGTTTCAAGAGCCTCGCCTGCGCGCGCTGCCTCCAGATGTGATTGAAAAGCCTCACCTTGTGCGCCCTCAGGCGTCATCAGCAGCGCCAGACGCAGGGTCTCGTGAACGTGATCTTTCGGCTCCAGCCGTTCCAAAAGGTCGAGATAGTCTGGGATCAGTGCCGGGAAACTGCCCAACACCCCAAGAATCACCGCCTCTAGCATGTTCGGCCCGTCGGGGCTTTCGTGCGCCAGAGCAGACGCGCGCAATTCCGCACTCGGCAGCGGCGCGGGCTGCCAGCGTCCGTCTTTGAAGCTGCCCGGTGGGCGCGCGCGCATCCCGGCCCCACCGCCAGATTGACGCGCGCCAAAGCCAAACAACTCGGCCCGCTTGTCCTTGATCGCAGCCCCGTAATGGTTGCGGATCGACGGATCGCCAATCTGGGCCAGTTGCTTGCGCAGGTCCGCATCCAGCGTCGCGCGCCGCTCGGGACTGTCGAAATTGCGCCCTTCAATGGCGCGCTCCCACATCAGCGCAATCATCGGGCGGGCCGCGTCGATTACAGCGCGCATTGCCTCCGTGCCCTTAGCGCGAATCAGATCGTCAGGATCAGTGCCCAAAGGCAGCCCCGCAAACCTTAACGACCGCCCAGGCTTAAGCAGCGGCAAGGCGCGAGCAATCGCCCGGTGCGCTGCATTTTGGCCCGCAGTATCGCCGTCCATCATCAAGACGGGCTCAGGCGAGGCGGCCCAGATCATTTCCAACTGCGCGTCGGTGATCGCGGTGCCCATGGGCGCGCATGCGGTCTCAAACCCGGCTTCCACCAGCGCGATCACGTCCATATACCCTTCGGCAAGGATGATTTGCCCGCCTTTACCGCTTGCGGCCCTCGCCGGGCCAAGATTGTAGACCGCGCGTGATTTGTCGAACAACGGCGTTTCGGGCGAGTTCAGATACTTCGCCGGATCATTCGCATCCATCGCGCGACCGCCAAAGCCGATGCAGCGCTTTTGCGCGTCGCGTATCGGGAAAACGATGCGGTCGCGGAACACGTCGTAAGGCTTGCCGCCCTTCTGGGACGCCTTCGCCAGACCCGCCTGCATCAACAACTCGGGCTTGATCCCCTTAGCAGTCATCGCGTCAAACAACGCCTGAAACCCACCGGGGGCATAGCCAATCTCGAATGTTTCGCGGGTCTTAGGCTTAACGCCCCGCTTGTCGAGATAGGCGCGCGACGCGGCACCGGCTCCGGTATCCAGCGAGCGGCGGAAGAACTGCACCGCTGCTTCTGTCACCTCAAACAACTGCGTGCGCAGATCGGCCTTCTCGCGCGCCTTTGGGTCCGGCGAGGGCATCTGCATCCCCGCCTCAGTGGCAAGGATTTCAATGGCTTCCATGAACGAGGCGTTTTCGGTTTCCTGAACGAACTTGATCACATCGCCCGAGGCCTGACAGCCAAAACACTTATAAAACCCGTCGCGGTCAACCGCATGAAACGAGGCGCTTTTTTCTTGGTGGAACGGGCACGGCCCCCACATATCGCCCTGATGCGGCTTCGATTTGCGCTGATCCCACACCACTTTTCGCCCGACCACTTGCGTGATCGGAAGGCGTGTTTTCAATTCATCAAGGAATCCCGGCGGAAGCGACATGCACTAGTATGTGCGCGCTCAGACGTGCTTGCCAAGGCCCGCCCAGCATTATCCTGTGGGCAACCGGGTGGTTTTTGTCGGACCTAATTACTTAAGGCGCGCCGGGCAGCTACGCTTTGCATCGCAACTTGCAACTCGTGGACTGCGGTGCCCGCCATGGACCGGAACACCATAACCTCGAACCCTTTGGGCAGTTTGGTGATTTGGGCTGCCATATGACCCACAAGACTGCGCGCGGTGTGGCCGCGTTTGAACTGACTGGGCCGCAGATCAAGCGGAGTGAGGCGCGCGAGGGCATCCGCGCTACCAACGCCTTCAAGCCGCAACACGCACCAAGCATCGGTTTGATCGGTCAGCGCGCCATGAGCGGCGAGGGCTGCGTCCGGCGCGCTGTCTGCGATCCAGAATGCCTGCGCGCGGCCAGACCAGAGCAACCGAGCGCCCTCCTTGCCAGAGGTGCGGTTTGGGGCCGGAAAGCCGTTCGATAGCGCGTCGTGCAAGGCCGCTTCCGAGCCCGGATAGGGTTGGATCGACCAGATTTGGCGGGTCGAGGCCTCGGTCAAGGACACGTCGCCCACAATGAGGGGCAGTAAACCGTCAGCGGCGCTCTTTGGGGTCAATTTAGCCACGCACGCGCCCTCCGTCTGGGTCGAAGAACACCGGATCGCAAACCTCGGCCATAGCCTTCACCTCGCGTAAATGGTCAACGACTTCAATGACTTCGCCATGCCGCGCGCGCCCGTCTTTCAAAAAACCCAGCGCCAAATTGGTCCCCAGCGTCGGCGAGAACCCGGCAGAGGTGATATACCCCTGAGAGTTCGCGCGCACCGCCTCGGCCCCTTGGCGGAACAGGTGTGCGCCCGCCAGCATCATCTTCACGTCGCCTGCGGGCTTCAAGCCAACCAACTGCTCGCGCTCAGCCCCGTGCAGCCCCGGACGGGTACTGGCGAGCTTGCCGATGCAGTCTTTCTTTGCGCTGACCATGCGGCCAAATCCGATGTCGTCGGCGGTGATGCGCCCGTGGATTTCCGAGTGGGTGATAAAACCCTTCTCGATGCGCAGCACATTCAGCGCCTCCATTCCGTATGCGCCGCCTCCCAAGGCTTCGGCGCGTGCCACCAGATCTCGGAACAACGCGTCGCCGTGGCGCGCGGGCACTGCGATCTCGTAGGCATGCTCGCCCGAGAAGCTGATGCGGAACAGGCGCGCTTGGATACCGTCCAAAGTCACGGGCGCGCAGCCCATGAACGGGAAGTTCTCGTCGGTGATCGGTTCATCCACCAGCGCGCTGATCAGTGCACGCGCTTTGGGTCCGGCAACCGCAAATTGCGCCCAGTGTTCCGTCACCGAGGTAAAGCGTACTTTCATATCGCGCGCATGCAGCTGCTGGACATAATCGAGGTGTTTCATCACCTGCCCCGCCGCCGCAGTGGTCGTGGTCATCAGATAATGATCCTCGCCCAACCGCGCGGTGGTGCCGTCATCCATCACATGCCCGTCTTCGCGCAGCATCAGGCCGTAACGGACTTTTCCGGGCTTCAAGGTGCTGAACATATTGGCATAAACGAAGTCGAGGAACCGCCCTGCATCCGGCCCCTTCAGGTCGATTTTGCCCAAGGTGGAGACATCGCAAACCCCAACTGCCTCGCGCACATAGCCAACTTCGCGGTCACATGATTGCCGCCATGTCGTCTCGGCGGCTTTCGGGAAGTAGCTGGGGCGATACCACAGACCCGCCTCCATCATCGGTGCACTCATCTGCAATGTCGCGGCGTGCGATGTGGTCAAGCGTTCGGGCGCAAAGCCCTTGCCGCGCGCCCCTGCGCCGAGTGCGCTGAGCGCCACGGGAACATAGGGCGGGCGGAAGGTCGTTGTCCCAGTCTCAGGGATCCCGCGTCCGGTCGCATCGGCCAGCACCGCAAGCGCTGAGACGTTAGAGTTTTTGCCCTGATCGGTTGCCATGCCTTGCGTGGTGTAGCGCTTCATATGCTCGACGCTGATCATGTTCTCGCGCACGGCCTGCTTGATGTCTTTGGTGGTCACGTCGTTCTGAAAATCGAGCCATGCCCGGCCCTTGCCCGGCACCTGCCAGAGCGGCTCTAGCGCGTAGGCAGCGTTTTCGGCCTCAGGCACGTCGATGTCGGGCGCGCTCATACGCAGATCGCCCAGCGCGGATTTCGCAGCCGCGATCCCGGCGCTCAGGCACGCGGTGGTGGAGAAGTCGCCGTTGCACGCGCCAGCCGCGATCATCCCCGGCACCATGTTCGGGCGCGGCACGAAGCTGGCGATGTCATCGCGCCATTCGGGACGCCCGTTCATGTGGCAAGTCATATGCACAGTCGGATTCCAGCCACCCGAGACAGCGAGGCAGTCTGCCTCAATGTTTTGGCCCGACGACAAGGTGATCTGGCTGAGGCCAAGCCGCCCCTTAGTGCCCGTCACCATCTGTCCAGCATAAGTCGCCACATCAAGGCCGGCGCCCGCGCCTGCACGGTTGTCGATCAAAGCGACGACCTCAACACCCGCGGCTTGCAGGTCGCGCACGGTCTGGTGGGCATCATCATTATTGCCAAAGACGGCGACCTTTTTGCCCGGCGCAACGGCGTATCTGTTCACGTAGCTGCGCACGGCCGAGGCGAGCATGATACCCGGACGGTCATTGTTCGCGAACGCAACCGGGCGCTCTAGCGCGCCTGCGGCCAACACTGTGCGTTTCGCGGCAATCCGCCAGAAACACTCAAGCGGCAAGCCCTCGGGTGCGGCTGCAAGGTGATGAGACACACGCTCTAGCGCGCCGTATGTGCCGCCATCATAGGCCCCCGTGACCGTGGTGCGGGTCATCAGGCGGACATTGTCCATGCTAGATAACTCAGCGATTACTGACCTGGCCCAATCGGAACCGCTTTGCCCGTCCAGCGTTCCGGTCTCGCTCAACAGCCGCCCGCCGAACCGTTCGTTTTCATCCGCGAGGATCACATCTGCGCCCGCGCGTGCTGCCGTAAGTGCTGCCATCAGGCCGGTCGGTCCGGAACCGATCACCAGCAGATCGCACTGGGCAAAGGCCTTCTCATACAGGTCCGGGTCCGGCTGGCCTGACAGCGCTCCAAGACCAGCGGCGCGGCGAATTAACGGCTCGTACACTTTTTCCCAAAATGAGCGCGGCCACATGAAGGTTTTATAATAGAAGCCCGCGCCAAGGAACGGGGACAGCAAATTATTCGCCTCCATCACGTCCCACTTGAGGCTCGGCCAAGCGTTCTGCGACGTTGCATAGAGGCCTTGATACAACTCTTGCGTCGTCGCGCGAATGTTTGGCGTCTTGTGGGCGCCTTTGCCGATATGCACCAGCGCGTTCGGCTCTTCCGAGCCTGCGGTCAATATTCCACGCGGACGGTGGTATTTGAAGCTGCGCCCAACAAGGCCGACGCCATTTGCCAGCAGCGCCGAGGCCAGCGTGTCGCCTGCGTGCCCGCGATACCACCGCTCGTCGAATTGAAACCGAATGCTGCTGTCGCGGTCAATTAGGCCACCTTGGGAAAGCCTCATGCGCCCGCCTCCGCCACCAGCGAGGTGGCATGTATCTCGTGGGTCACTGTGTTGCGCTCGGCTACGATCCAGGCACCGCAGGCGTCGTGATACCACAAATCGCGCGTCTCACCCGCCGGGTTATTGCGCAGGTGCAAGTGGGCATCAAGCGCATCAATAGAGGCCTCATGATCCGGCCGCGTCAGGTAGTCGTCCGAGCCGGTATAGGAGAACTCGCGCAGGTCGCGGTCGCCGCAAAGGGGGCAGATTATGCGCATTGGTTGGGTCCCCTCAATGCAGGTTATGTTGGGAGCCAGTCGACTCCTCATCAAGAACGTGGCCTGTTCGGAACCTGTCCAGACGGTAGTGCTTGGCAAATTCGTGGCTCTGGTCCGTCGCCATCAAATGCGACATGCACCAGCCGCTTGCCGGGACCGCCTTGAAGCCGCCATAGCACCAGCCCGCATCGACATAGAGGCCCTCAACGGGGGATTTATCGATAATGGGGCTGCCATCAGGCGTCATATCCATAATGCCGCCCCAACTGCGCAGCATCTTGGCTTTGCCGATCATTGGCATCAGCGTCATGCCCGCCTCAATCACGTGCTCGGCCATCGGTAAGTTACCGCGTTGGGCGTAGCTGGCGTAGAAATCGAGGTCCCCGCCGAACACCAGACCGCCCTTGTCCGATTGGCTGATATAGAAGTGCCCCATGCCGTATGTGACGACCTTATCAAGGCAAGGCTTGAGGCCTTCGGTCACGAAAGCCTGCAAGACGTGGCTTTCAATCGGCAGACGGAAACCTGCCATCTCGGCGACTTGGCCCGAGCGTCCGGCCACAACCATGCCAGTTTTGGGCGCGCGAATATCGCCGCGCGTGGTTTGGACGCCCTTGCAGACGCCGTTCTCTATCAAGAACCCGGTGACCTCGCATTGCTGTATTAGATCCACGCCAAGCTGGTCGGCGGCGCGCGCATAGCCCCATGCCACCGCGTCATGGCGCGCAGTGCCGCCGCGCTTGTGGTAGAGACCGCCATAGATCGGGAAGCGGGTTTGCTCGTAATCGAGATACGGCAGCATCTCACGCACGCCATTACGATCCAGCAAGATCGCATCGTCGCCTTGGTTGATCATTCCATTGCCGCGCCGCGCATAGCCGTCGCGTTGGCCGTCCGAATGGAACAGATTGATGATACCGCGCTGGGAGTGCATGGCGTTGAAATTCAGGTCCGCTTCCATGCCTTCCCAGAGCTTCAGAGAGTGCGAGTAGAACTCCGTATTGCCCGGCATCTGATAATTGGCCCGCACAATCGTGGTGTTACGGCCAATGTTGCCCGAGCCGAGATAGCCCTTCTCGATCACCGCAATATTGGTCATGCCGTGGTTTTTGGCGAGGTAGTAGGCCGTGGACAGCCCGTGCCCGCCCCCACCAATTACAATGGCATCATAGCTCGGCTTCGGCGCGGGTGTGCGCCATAGCGGGCCCCAGCCTTTGTTGCCGGTCAGGCCCTCTTTCAGAATACGAAGTGCGGAAAAACGCATGTTTGCCTCTTGGTCGGTCGCGTTAACCAAACCAAGCCTCGCGCCGGACTGCAAGGCAGTTCCCGACATCCGGCTGCATAGCTGCGACGAAAGGACGAAGGCGGATATTTTTAGAACAATGAAAGCCAAGGCGCGCCTTGCCTCTCATTGTTCCTCAAATATCCGTATCTGTGGTCGCCTACAGACCCTTGGTCTCGTAGCTGGAAGCCACCCGCGAGATTGCGACCAGATATCCTGCCACGCGCAGGTCTTCGACATCCGAGCGGGTATGCCAGACCTCGCGCATAGACTGGTAAGCCGTGCGCATGGTGTCATCGAGGCCCGAGCGTACCAGTTCCAGCTCTCCGGCCCCGCGCAGGTATTTCTGCTTGAAGTTCGGGCTGAGCTGCCAGCCGATGCCGCTATCTGAACTCAGGCGCTCCAACTCGTCGACCACCAATTGGTGACGCGATTCCTCTTGGCGCCGTTGCATTCGGCCAAAGCGGATATGGCTTAGGTTCTTGACCCATTCGAAATAGCTGACCGTCACACCGCCCGCATTAGCATACAGATCAGGGATGATCACCGTGCCACGTGCGCGCAAAATCTCGTCAGCCTTGGCAGTCACCGGACCATTTGCGGCCTCGATAATCAAAGGCGCTTTGACGCGCGCGGCGTTCTCGGCATTGACCACACCCTCGACTGCCGCAGGGATCAGGATATCGCACTCCTCCTCGATCAAGGTCATCGCTTCCTTGACGAAGGTGCCTTTGGGATAGCCCGTCACACCGCCATGCTTGCCGATCCATTCGCGCAGATCTTCAATATCAATCCCGCCCTCATCGAAAATACCGCCATCCCATTCGGCCACCGCAATGACCTTGCAGCCATCTTCCTCGCTGAGGAACTTGGCTGCGTGATAGCCCACATTGCCGAGGCCCTGCACAACCACACGTTTGCCGTCGAGTGTGCCCGACATACCCGCCTTGGCGATATCTTCGGGGTAGCGAAAGAACTCTTGCAGCGCGTATTGAACGCCCCGCCCGGTCGCTTCCACCCGGCCCTGAATACCGCCATTAGACACGGGCTTGCCAGTTACACAGGCCTTGCCGTTGATGTCGGTGGTGTTCATGCGTTGGTAGGTATCGGCGATCCAAGACATCTCACGCGCGCCTGTGCCCATGTCGGGGGCGGGTACGTTTTGGGATGGGCTAATCAGGTCGCGCTTGACCAGTTCGTAGGCAAAGCGGCGGGTGATCTGTTCTAGCTCATGCTCTTCCCACGCGCGCGGATCAATGCAGAGCCCGCCTTTTGAGCCACCAAACGGCGTCTCAACCAGCGCGCATTTGAAGGTCATCAACGCTGCGAGCGCTTCGACCTCTTGCTGGTTTACTGACAAAGCGTAGCGGATGCCGCCTTTGACAGGCTCCATATGTTCTGAATGGACCGAGCGGTATCCGGTAAAGGTCTGGATGTCCCCGCGCAGGCGCACACCAAAGCGCACCGTGTAGGTCGCGTTGCAGACGCGGATCTTCTCTTCAAGGCCCTTCGGTAGGTCCAGCAGGCCCACAGCGCGATTAAACATCACGTTCACCGAGTCGCGAAAGCCCGGCTCTTTTATCGGTTCCATCCTATTTCCTCCCAGAAACTGCCCAAAATTCGACGTTTACACATTGTCTATCCTTAGACTGTAACGAGTTTGCTTAAGTATTGTGCAGAAAATGGACCAGATTTCAGGAATGCGCCCGGATTGCCTCAAGTCCGGCAATAGCGCCCCCCTTTCCCCACAGCTTCGCCCCATTTCAGCCGCAACCTGTCGTCAAACATTCCGTCGGATAATTCCGTCTGCGCGGACCTGGCAAATAGTGCCGCGCGTAGAACACGTAAACGGTTGGGAACCAGTATGACCATGCGCCCCAGACAGACCGCACTGCCCAAAGCACCCTCGGTGTTTTCCGGCTCCATTGCGCTTGCCAAGCACCATGTGCGGGCATTTGGGCGCTGCGAGGATGGCGCGATCCTGCCCTATTCGCTGATTATGTTTATCTTGATGCTGATGGCGGGCGGCATGGCGATCGATCTGATGCGCCGCGAAAATGCACGCGTAATCTTGCAAAATACCGTGGACCGCGCCGTGCTTGCGGCCGCTGATCTTGATCAGCTCTCAGATGCCGAAGACGTCGTGAATGGCTATTTCGATGCGGCAGGCTTGCGCCAATACCTGATCGATGTGGATGTGGACGAAGGCCTCAACTACCGCAGTGTCAGCGCGCAAACGGCGGCAACTTTGGATATGTATTTCCTGAACATGGTCGGGATTGAGACGATGACCGCGCCGGGTTCAGGCACCGCAGAAGAGCGTATTCAGAACGTCGAAATCAGCTTGGTCGTGGATATTTCCGGCTCCATGGGTGGCAGCCGGATGACAAACCTGAAGGCCGCCGCAAACGAATTTATCGACACCGTGATCTCGGCCACAGCCCCTGCTGCCAATCAGGCCACCGGCATCACCTCGCTGTCGATCATCCCTTATCAGGCCATGGTCAATATCGGCGATGACTTAGGCGACGAGTTCACCCTCAGCAGCGCGCATAACTTCTCGCAATGCGTGGTGTTCGAGTACGACGATTATCTCAGCACCGGGATTACCACGACCCAAACCTTGGACCGCATGGCGCATTTCGAGGATAGCAGCCGCACGAACAGTCCGATCACCCGCCCCAACTGCGAAACCGGCGATACAGAATCGATCATTGCCTATTCGGTCAGCCGCACGGACCTGAAAAACAAGATCAACGGCCTATCGGCTGGCGGCAACACCGCCATTGACGTGGGCCTGAAATGGGGCGTGGCGCTTGTGGACCCGGATGCACGCGGCGCGATCAACGGGCTTGAGGATAACGGTATCATCGATTCCGAACTGCGCGACCGCCCTGCTGAATACAGCGATAACGAGACATTAAAGGTCATCGTGCTGATGACCGATGGTAGGAATACGTCCCAAAAAGACCTCAGGCCCGAATTCAAGTCCGGCATGTCGAATGTCTGGTGGAATGCGAGTAGAGATCGCTATTCGGTCTACACCCCAACACGGGACGATTATTGGTATCCACATCGGCCAGACCGCTACCGCAACCGACCCCACCGCGGTAGCGAGTCGCAGCAACTGAGCATGGCCGAGTTATTTGCGCGCTACTCAGACAGCTATATCGCCAGCCATTTCTTCCAGACGCCTGACCCAAACAACCAATACCAAGCCTACCGAAACGCGGTCACAACCATCGTTGGTGGGACCGAAGCTGACCGCCGCACCCGCGCATTATGCACCCAAGCGCGTAACGCCGGAATTGTGGTCTTCGCCATCGGGTTCGAGGCCCCCACAAGCGGTCAGAACCTCATGAGCGACTGTGCGGCCACGCCGTCGCATTACTTCGACGTGGACGGCGTTGAGATTTCCGAGGCCTTCAGCGCCATCGCCCGCTCGATCAATCAGTTGAGGTTAACCCAGTGATGCGAAGTCTCTTTCACCGCTTTTTTCGGCGCGAGGACGGCACCGCCACGATTGAGTTCGTGATCATGTTCCCTCTGATCATGATTGTGTTCATGTCGGTGTTCGAGGCCGCAGTGCTGACCACACGCTACACGATGATGGAACGCGCGCTCGACCTGACCGTGCGCGGTTTGCGCCTGACAACCGGGACAGCGCCAACCCATGCCCAGGTGCGCGACAGAATTTGCGAATACACGAACATGATCGAGGATTGCTCGAATGCGTTGATTGTCGAGCTGACACCGATCCAGAAACCCGCCTTCAACATGCCCGCCTCCAACGCCCCTTGCGTCAACCGCGCCGCGACGTCGCCGCCCTTGGTGACGCTGACCCACGGTGTGGCCAACCAGTTGATGCTGATCCGGGCCTGCGCGGTGGTTGATCCGATGTTCCCGCTGACGGGCCTCGGGCTGTCGCTGTCCAAAGACGCCTCGGGCGGTGTGCAGATGATCGCCGTGTCCGCTTACGTGGCTGAGCCGTGATGCTGGCCCGCTTCACCCATGCCGTGCGCCAGTTCCTAGTCGACGACGATGCAGGCTCCGTCTCGGTCGAGACGGTGATTATCATGCCAATCTTGCTGTGGGTATACGTCGCCACTTTCGTGATTTTCGACGGCTTTCGCACCCACAACCAAAACGTCAAAGCCGCCTATACCATCGGCGACATGCTATCGCGCGAGACCAACGCGATCGACAATGCGTATCTGGAAGGGCTATCGGATGTGTTCGATTTCCTGACCTTCGGCGGCAACCCAAGCCACCTGCGTGTCACGCAAATCCGCTGGCAGGGCAGTAACAACCGCCACCGGGTTGATTGGTCCTATGCCACCGACGGCAACAATTCGACCCGTTTGCTCGACGCTGATATGGCCGGGATCTCGCACCGTCTGCCACCGATGATAAATGGCGAGCGCGTGCTGCTGGTCGAAAGTTTCACCAGCTACACGCCCGCGTTCGATGTGGGCCTCAGTCCAACGATTAATTTTGAAAACTTCGTGCCGACCAGCCCCCGTTTCGCGCCGATGCTGGCGAAAAACTAGGCGCGCCTGCGGTATGATGGACAAAGAGGGCCTTCTGATCGCCGCGATCCTCGCTATCGGGGTCGCAGTACTGGTGCCGACGCTGGAGGGGCCAAAGGATCGCGCGGTGTCGGTTGCAAGCGCCAATCTGCCCCCGATACTGCCCACGCTGCGCCCGCAAATTTCGGCCCAGTCCACGCCAGTTCAGGCCGAGATTACGCCCTTCACAGTCGACCTCGGCTTCGGCTTTCAGGGCATCGCCACTCACCGCTACACCATTGCAGGTCAGGTTCTGCTGCGCCGTCCCTATACTTGGGACGCGACAGCCGAGATCTCGCCCTTGGACCTCGCGATCGGCTGGGGCGCTATGGCAACGCCCGAAACACGCGACAATTTCGCGCTTACAGGCGGCAAGCGCATTGTCCATATCCGGGGCACCGATCCGACCAAAGACCCATGGCCTATCATGTCGCTGTGGTCGAACACCCATATCATCCCAGCCTCGGACGCGGTGCTCGATGCAGCACAGGCGTTGCAGCCGGGCCAACGCGTGCGTTTGCACGGCTACCTGATGAAAGTGTCGGGCGCGCGCGGTTTGATATGGGAAGGCTCGACGAGTCGCGACGACCGAGGGTTCTCGGCCTGCGAGATTATGTTGGTCGAGCGGATCGAGATTATTGACGAAGCCTCGACTTAACCCTGATCCTCGGGCTCATCGCAGGACCGCTCGCGCTCTTTTATTAAGGTCGCTACCAACTCGCCCATGAACCGCGAGGCCCCCGCAGGGGTCGTGCCGCCCACTCCAACGTTCTTGCCAATCCGCCACCACAGGCCCGGTATCCAGACCCGGCCGGGTGCATCGGTCAGGCGCAGAAGAAATCCGTTCGACGGTTTGAACGCCAAGGCCCCCCGGTCCACGCCCGTGATCTGGTTCATCCGCGCCAGCCAGCGCCCTTCACTGTCCCACAGGCCCTCACGGCTGAGATAGACCGTAACAAAGCGCATCCTGCGCCCGCGCTCGGCCAGCAAGATCGTGCTGCCTGCAATGACCAGAAGCAGCACTTGGAACACCAATTCGCGCGGCGGGAACATGAATGCGATATACAAAAGCAAGACCCCCAGCAGAAACTGGATACCAATACCAAACCACCAGCGCGCCGGGGCCGGGCTTAACTCGGCCAGCACGCGTGTGTCATCGTCTTCATTATATGCATCATTCATGGGGCCAAATAGACTGAAACAGACCTTGCGCGCGAGGGGCAAAGTGATCTGTGCATTTGCGCACCAACCCCGTGAGATAACTTGCAGATGTGCAAGAGCCCTAAGCGCTCTATCTATGTGGAAAGCAAATCTAGGAGTTCACCCATGTCCATCCGTCCCGTCACCGAGATCCGCGCCGCCCAGCCCACGATGGAAGGTGCTGGCGTGCATCTTCACCGCGCCTTCGGGTTCCAAGACCCAAGCGAGCTGGACCCGTTTCTGCTGTTTGACGATTTCCGCAACGATCATCCGCAAGATTATATGCGCGGGTTTCCGTGGCATCCGCACCGCGGGATCGAGACGATAACCTATGTGCTGGCAGGCAGCGTGGAGCACTCCGACAGCTTGGGCAATTCCGGCAAACTCGGCCCCGGAAGCGTGCAATGGATGACCGCCGGGTCGGGAATCCTGCACCAGGAAATGCCACAAGGGAACGCCAAGGGGCAGATGCACGGGTTTCAGCTATGGGGCAATTTGCCGAGCAGCCTGAAGATGACCGCGCCGCGCTATCAGGACGTTGCGGGCCAAGACATCCCCGAGGTCACCGATGATGACGGCACCGTTGTGCGCGTTGTCGTGGGCAGCTTTTGGGGCAAGACCGGCCCGGTTGACGGGATCGCGGCAGATCCACAATACCTCGACATCACCGTGCCTGCGGGCGTCAAAAAGACCTTCAAGGTCGACACTTACCGCCGCGCGTTCGCCTATGTGTTCGAGGGGGCGGGCATGTTCGCCGATGCGTCCGGGCCCACCGGTGTGCTGTTGGAAAAAGAGGTTGCGGGCCAAGAGGTCAACATCCGCGATCTGTCCGGGGACCGCACCTTGATCAAGTTCGGGACAGGCGACGAGGTAACTGTGCAAGCCGCAGAGCATGGCATCCGGTTCCTGCTGATCTCAGGCGCGCCAATTGACGAGCCCGTCGCGTGGCACGGCCCGATCGTGATGAACACGCAAGCGGAGCTGAAGACCGCAATAGCTGAGTTGAACAACGGGACGTTTATCAAGCCCGCACACTAGCTAGGTTTTGGACGGCTGCGGGGGCATCACCCGCCCAGCTGTGTGCGCATTGCTTGGTAGACCACCGCTGTGGCGACGTTTGCCAAATTCAGGGATCGCACACGTGGATTGCGCATCGGAAGATGGAAAACGCGGTCGTCCATGCCGTCCAGGACGTCCCTTGGCAAGCCTTTGGTTTCGCACCCGAAAACGAGGTATGCGTCCGGTTGGTAGACCGGAGCAAAAACGCTCTGCGCGCCGTGTTCTTCGAAGAAATAAAGACTTTCGCGCGCGGGGCTTCGGTCTTCGAGAAAACTCTGCCAATCGTCATACTCAGTCAGATGAACATGTTTCCAGTAATCCATGCCTGCGCGCCGCACGGCTTTCTCTTCGATGGAGAAACCGTATGGTTTGATCAAGATCAGCTCTAGATCGAGCGCCAAACAGGTCCGCCCAATCGCCCCGGTATTGTAGGGAATTTCAGGCGTCACCAAGACCAGTTTCATGCAAGGATCAGACATCAGATGGGCCGGCTTTCTAGATCAAAGGCGCGAGGATAACCCGCCACCTGCCCTGCTATCCCAACGACAGGGGGCTTCACAACGTCAAGTTTGCGCCCCTAAAGATCGCCGAACTCCGCTGCGCTGAGATGCCAAAACGCGCATTGTTCAAACCGCTGACGTGCTGAGGCCCATACGTCCCATTTCCCTTCAACGGTCATTCCCAGCTTGGCGAGCAGCCTTTGCGATGCCTCATTGGTAAGCTGCGCGCCCGCGCGGACCACCTCGACCCTCGGGTTTGAGAACGCGAAAGCCAGCGCACCAGTGGCGACCTCGAACGCGTAGCCTTTGCGCTGGAAGTCTTCGCCGATCCAATAGCCCAGCTCTGCAAGCGTCTGGGCCGCATCTGAGAATTCGATCTTGAGCCAGCCAACCACAGCCCCGCTTGCCCTCTCGACAATCACGCAAGGCACCGCCGTTCCGGCCTCGCGCGCGTCGATATTGGCGGTGATGATCTGTTTGGCATCCTCAAGCGACAACGGATCAGGCCAAGCGGCGACCCAGCGACTGATCTGCGGCGTCATCAGGCCCGTTAATGCCGCAGCATCTTTGATGCAGCAGCCGCGAACGACAAGCCGATCGGTCTCAAACAGCATGTTGGTGGCGGGCAAGGCGCGCTCCTCTTCTCGATCAGGTTCTGGGCTTGGTACAAAACGCGTCAATCCTTGAAATCAACGCAAATGCGGGCCGTAGTGGGGCTGGCGTTGCCGCGTTTCTCTCAACTCTCAGGCGTCCAATCAGGCTGTGTCGCGAAGGACGCTACATCTGGCCCAAGCTGGTCCCAATGCGGTTTATCACGCTCAAAAACCACGACCTCAACCTCCAGCCCACTGGCGTCATCCATGGTGCCAAGCGTCAATGTCAGGTGATCCGGCACTCGAGTATTCTTGCCATATACCGGACTGCCACAGACCGCACAAAACGCCTTCGTCACCTCTGAGGCCTGATCCGACACATAGCTATTGCGCCCAAGGTTCCGGTCACGCGGACGGCGTCAGAGCGGAACATAGCCCCCACCGTATGGCCCGTTCCACTTAATCTGCGACACGCCTCGCAATGGCATTGGGCGACAATGACGGGCGGCCCTATTGCGACGTAGCTGACCGCGCCGCAGAGGCATCTTCCGGTGTGGTTTTGTGTCATGGCGCAACTTTACCGCGCAGCACACCGCGCGCAACCTCGAAGACTTGGGCCTGCCCCCGCACATTGACCTTCCCTTTCGCGAGCGCCTAGAAGCAGCCAACGAAAGGTCCCTGCCCCTTGGACATTCTGCGCGTCCTGTCGGACCCAATCCTGCCAGTATTTGCCATCCTCGCATTCGGCTTTGTGCTGGGCCGCGCGGGCAAGATCAGCGTTGCAGATGCGCGCGTCATCAACCGCTTTGCGATGACGGTGCTACTGCCGATCTTCATCTTTGATCTGATCGCCAACGCACCCGTCTACCGCTTCTCGCCCTTGCCGGTGCTGGCCTATGGGCTGGCCGAGTTGGTCTTGTTTGTCGCCGGATACATACTCGCCACCCGCATCTTCAAGCGCGACCCGGTGGAGGCTGTCTTGCTGGCTTGGGCGGGCGTCTTTGCCAATAACGCGCTCTACGTGCTGCCCTTGTCGGTGCTTCTATACGGCGAGGCGGGCGCGGTTCCGGTCGCCTCTATTGTGACGCTCGACTCGATCGTGCCGTTTGCGGGCGTGATGATCGCACTTCAGGCCTTGCAGTCGGGACGCATCGCACCGCTGGCATTGTTGCGCGGCATGGCGCAAACGCCGATGCAGTGGGGAATTTTTGGCGGTTTGGCGTTCAGCCTACTGGCGGTGCCGATCCCAAGCCCGGTGCAAACCTTCCTTGACTTTAACGGCGTGGCAGCGGCCCCGGTGGCCTTGTTCGGCATTGGCGTGGTGATGAGCCAGACGCAGTTCCAGATGGACCGGGTGGTGGCAAGTTTCGCGGTGATCAAACTGATCGCATTTCCGCTCGCGGTCTGGGCTGGGTTAAGCGTGCTGGCACCGCAAGACGCCGAGGTGCGGCAGTTCCTTTTGGCCTCAGCGGGTCCAGCGGGCGTGATGACATTCACGCTGGCGATCCTGCACGGGGTGCGCACGGACGCGCTGGCGCAAATCATTGTATGGACGAGCGTGCTGAGCCTGTTGACGCTCGCGCTGCTAGCCTAAAAAGTTAACAAAATCATAATATTAAGGTCCGAAACGGCCCCATTGTTTCGCATGCGAAACAATACGTCAGCACTGCTGACCTATTTTCAGACCCACAGCCCCCGCCGCCATGGCCCAATACTGATCGGCGATCTCGGCCCGGTCGAGTGTTCCGCCCTCACGATACCACACCGTCAAACCTGTCAGCAGCGCAATCAAAGCGCGCGTGGTAACTTGCGGCGCTTGGGCGCGAAACTCGCCACCTGCAATCCCGCGCTCTAGCACCTCGCGCAGCACCGCTTCGTAGCGTTTGCGCATGACCTCTAGGGCGGCAAAGTTGTCCTCGGACAGGTTGCGCAGTTCCATATAGGCGATGAACACCGCCTCCGTCCGGTCGAGGTGGAAGTTGATGTGGAAGCGCGTGAAGGCCTCCAGCGCGTTTGGGGCTGGGCCGCTGAGATCAACTGCGCCGACGGCCTCAAGCAGCTCTTCCATATGGGCGCGCATAATGTTGAACAAAAGCGTCTGCTTATCAGGCGTATAAAGGTATAGCGCGCCGGCCTGCACCCCGACCTCGCCCGCGATCTGGCGCATCGAGACCGCCGCAAAGCCGTGCCGCGCAATCAGGCGCGTCGCCGCTGCCGTGACCCTAGGGCCAGTGATATCCGAGTGAGAGCCAAGTTTGCGCGCCATGAGCCCGTGATACGAAAGGTGGCGCCCCTTGCCTAGCCCAACCGGGCAAGCCTAGGGTGCGCTTATCTCTGGAAGGCTTGTTTCATGTCTCGTGCATTAATTCTCATGTTGCCCGCTCTGGCCCTGCTCGCAGGCTGCGCCGATGTGCCTGAATTGGACGCGCGCATCACGCCTGCAGCGCGGACCGCTCCGTTTCCGGCGCTGGCCCCGATTACGCCGGTGAGCGAGGCCGGACTTGCAGGCGAAAGCGACGAGATGACGGCTGAGCAATTGCGCGCCCGCGCCGCTCGACTACAGGCCCGTGCCAACAGCCTTTGAGGCAACCGCATTGCACCCTGCCCTCGCATTGGCTAGGGACAGCGCAGTTTCAGAACCCAACTTCGGAGTGCCCGCCATGACCACCCCCCTACGTCTCGGGATTGCAGGACTTGGCACCGTTGGGGCTGAGGTTGTCCGCATCCTCGCCCGCGCGCCTGAGATGATTGCCGCGCGCGCCGGTCGTCCCATCGAGGTTGTCGCCGTCTCAGCACGCTCGCGTGACAAAGATCGCGGCGTGGATTTGTCGCCCTACGGTTGGGAAGACGATCCGGTCGCCTTGGCCAAACGCCAAGACATCGATGTGTACGTCGAGTTGATGGGCGGCTCAGACGGCCCGGCGAAAGCCTCGACGGAAGCTGCACTCGCACGCGGCGCGCATGTTGTGACCGCCAATAAGGCGATGCTGGCCCACCACGGCCAAGCGCTGGCTTTGTCGGCCGAGGCCACAGGGGCGGTATTACGGTTTGAAGCGGCGGTCGCAGGTGGCATTCCGGTGGTCAAGGCGCTGACCGAAGGCCTTGCGGGCAACAAGATCACCCGCGTCATGGGCGTGATGAACGGCACCTGCAATTATATCCTGACGCGGATGGAAACCTCCGGGTTGGCCTACGCCGAGATCTTCGCGGAGGCCAACGCGCTTGGCTTTCTTGAGGCCGATCCGAACTTGGATGTGGGCGGCATTGATGCGGGGCATAAACTTGCGCTGCTGGCGTCGATTGCCTTTGGCACGCGGGTCGCGTTCGACCAGATGCAGCTTGAGGGGATTGAGCGGATCAGCATCGAGGATATTCGCCAAGCCGCCGATATGGGCTACCGGATCAAGCTGCTGGGTGTCGCGCAACTGACCGAAGGCGGTTTGCAGCAATCAATGATGCCGTGCCTTGTGCCTGCGAGCTCGCCCCTAGGCCAGCTAGAGGGCGGCACCAATATGGTCGTGCTCGAAGGGGATGCAGTCGGCCAGATCGTGCTACGCGGCGCTGGCGCTGGTGCGGGTCCAACCGCGAGTGCGGTGCTGTCGGATCTGATCGATGTGGCGCGCAATTTCCGTCTGCCAACGTTTGGTCAAGCCGCAGATACTCTGGCCGAGGCCACGCCCAGCCAGTCGGTTACGCCTGCGCCGTACTACCTGCGCATGGCCTTGCAAGACAAACCCGGCGCGCTTGCCAAAGTCGCCGCCGCCTTGGGCGAAGCAGGTGTGTCGATCAACCGGATGCGCCAGTACAGCCACCAAGACAACGCCGCCCCCGTGCTGATCGTCACCCACCCCTGCGCACGCGTCGAGTTAGACGCAGCGCTCGCGGTCTTACCGGGCACTGGCGTGGTCGAGGGGTCGCCAGTTGCGCTGCGGATTGAGGAAGTCTGACCCCCTTGCCAGAGTGATACAGCCTTTCTAGGGTTCCTCTAACCAAGAGGGTATCGAGATGACCGCTCTGACAATTACGGTTATTGGCGCAGGCTCCGTGGGGCTTGCGGTCGCCGCGAGCCTCGCCAAAGCGGGTCAAGACGTGACGCTGGCGGCGCGCTTGTCGAAAGCCTGCATACCCTTGGGCTGATCAAGGCACTCGCCGACGAGACCTTGGCCGTTTTTGCGGCGCAGAGCGGCTTTGCGCCCTTCGCGGACGGCGAAAGCTACGCGCGCGACAATCTCGTGCCTCGGGTGCTTGCCCATGGGTCCGGGCACCGCTCGTCTATGGTCCAAGACATGGAGGCAGGACGCCCCACCGTGATCGATGCGCTGAACGGCGCAGTGGCGCGTCTGGGCGTCCAGCACGGGGTGCCAACACCGACCCATGATGCAGTTATCGCGCTGATCAAAGCCCATGAGCCGGCGTGAACGAGGCGATATGCGCGACACGGAGCCTCTGTTAGCGCAACCTTGCTGGGCTTTAGCTTGTAACGCGGCAAACCACGGGGCAAGACCTTTGCAACCCGCCCGCAAAGGAAGTCCCCATGTCTACGTCCCTCGATTTTAATGATCGCATGCTGTCCTTGGGCCTTGCCCGTGTTTCGGAAGCCGCCGCACTTGCCAGTGCTAAACTGATTGGGCGAGGCGACGAAAAAGCGGCTGACCAAGCGGCGGTGAATGCAATGCGCGAGCAGCTCAACAAACTCGACATCGCGGGCGTTGTGGTGATCGGCGAGGGCGAGCGCGACGAAGCACCGATGCTCTATATCGGCGAGGAGGTCGGCAACGGCAAAGGCCCAGCGGTGGATATCGCACTTGATCCGCTAGAAGGAACGACACTGACGGCAATGGATATGCCCAACGCCCTGACCGTGATCGCAATGGGTCCACGCGGGTCGATGCTGCACGCACCGGATGTCTATATGGACAAGCTGGCGATTGGTCCGGGATTTCGCACCGGCGTCGTGACGATGGATATGACCCCATCTGAGCGCGTCAGCGCACTTGCCACCGCCAAGGGCTGTTCGACCGAGGATATCACGGTCTGCGTTCTGGACCGCGACCGCCACGTCGACATGATCGCGGAAATCCGCACCACGGGCGCTGCGATCCGGCTGATCACAGACGGCGACGTTGCGGGCATCATTCACTGCGCCGAAGCCGAGAAGACCGGGATCGATATGTATATGGGCTCAGGCGGCGCACCTGAGGGGGTTCTGGCGGCAGCCGCGCTGAAATGTATGGGCGGGCAGATGTTTGCCAAGCTGCTGTTTCGCAATGACGACGAGCGCGGGCGCGCCACCAAAGCCGGCATCACCAATTTCAACCGCGTCTATACCCGCGATGATCTGGTCACAGGCGATGTGATCTTTGCGGCGACAGGTGTCACCGACGGATCGATCGTTGCAGGCATCAAGCGCGAGGTTGGCTATCTGACGACCGAGACGATCCTGATGCGCTCGAAGACAGGGTCGGTTCGGCACATGACATATCGCAACCCCACAAGCTGAGGCTTTCCAACGCGTGGCGCTGCATGTAGGATTGAGGGATGCTTAACCCTCTATATGTCGCGCCATCATGTCCAAAGATATGACCGAAAAAGCTTACCTCGGGGTCGAGACATCGCTGTCTGGCCGCCGCTGGGAAGGTCCGTCTGCGGCCCTAGACCGCGCATCACAGGCTTTGGTGCAAGACACCGACCTGCCGCAGCCTGTGGCACAGGTCTTGGCGCGTCTGGGCGTTGGCGCGCAGGCAGCCGAGAATTATCTCGCCCCGACCTTGCGGGATTTACTGCCTGATCCTCGCGCGCTGAAGGATATGGAGGCGGCGGCATCTCGGTTTTTGGCGGCGGTATCTGCGCGTGAGAAGATCGCGGTGTTTGCAGATTATGACGTGGATGGCGGCACATCAGCGGCCCTCCTGATCGACTGGTTGCGTCAGATGGGCAGGACCGCGACGCTCTATGTCCCCGACCGGATTGACGAGGGGTACGGGCCCAATGACGAGGCGATGTCAGCACTGGCGGCAAACCATGATTTGATCGTTTGCGTTGATTGCGGCACGCTTTCGCATGGCCCGATTGCTGCGGCCAAGGCTGCGGATGTTGTGGTGCTGGATCACCACTTGGGTGGCGAGACGTTACCCCCGGCTCTGGCAGTCGTGAACCCGAACCGCGCCGATGAAGACGGGTCGCTGGGCTATCTATGTGCTGCGGGCGTCGTGTTCTTGATGCTGGTAGAGGCAAACCGCCAGTTGCGCGCCGCTGACCAAAAAGGCCCGGACCTGATGGGGATGCTCGACCTCGTGGCGCTGGCTACGGTTGCAGATGTCGCCCCTCTGATCGGCGCAAACCGGGCTTTGGTGCGCCAAGGCCTGACGGTGATGGCGCGGCGTGCGCGGCCGGGATTGGTGGCACTGGCGGATGTGGCAGGGCTGGATACCGCACCAACGCCCTATCACCTCGGCTTTGTGCTCGGGCCCCGCGTCAATGCGGGCGGGCGGATTGGCAAGGCTGATTTGGGCGCGCGGTTGTTGGCGACGGCTGATCCTGACGAGGCCAGTGCTATGGCCGAAAAACTGGACCTGCTGAACGCCGAGCGCCGCGAGGTCGAGGCAAACGTGCGCCGCGCCGCGATGGAACAGGCCGAGGCACGCGGACTTGACGGACCGCTTGTCTGGGCAGCAGGCGAGGGCTGGCATCCGGGCGTTGTCGGCATCGTGGCCGCGCGCCTGAAGGAGGCCACGAACAGGCCAGCAGTGGTGATCGGACTTGAGGGTGGCCAAGGCAAAGGATCAGGGCGCAGCGTGTCGGGCGTGGACCTTGGCGCTGCAATCCAAAGGCTGGCCGCAGAGGGGCTGATCGAGAAGGGCGGAGGCCATAAGATGGCCGCTGGGCTGTCGCTGACGGAAGCTGGGCTTGAGGCCGCGATGGAGCGCCTCGGCGCGTTACTGGCCAAGCAAGGATCGGCAGATGCGGGGCCAAGGGCGTTACGTCTGGACGGGATTATGCATCCCCAAGCGCTGAGCACCGAGTTGATCGAGCGGCTTGAGGCCGCGGGCCCGTTTGGCGCAGGTGCCCCTGCCCCGCGCTTTGTGTTTCCAGATGTGGCAATCTCGTTCGCCAAACCCGTGGGCGAGACGCATTTGCGGCTGTCGTTTCACGCAGGCACAGGCACCAAAATCAACGCAATCGCGTTCGGCGCGTTCGATAGCGATATCGGTGAGGCGATCATGGGACATGCCGGGCAACGCTTCCATTTGGCCGGTCGGCTGGAGATCAATCATTGGGGTGGGCGCTCCTCACCGCAGCTTAGACTGGAAGATGCAGCATTTGCGTGACGTTCAGGCAATTTAGCCCTTGCGAGTCGCCACCGCTTTTCCTAAATACGCCCTCACGCTGAGTGGTCCCTTCGTCTATCGGTTAGGACGCCAGGTTTTCAACCTGGAAAGAGGGGTTCGATTCCCCTAGGGACTACCAGCGTATTTTCCTTGAAAATTCTTCGACGCGGTTTTGGCAGTGAGCAGCCATGCTTCTCAACGCGCTTTGGCATTCCAAGACGCGTTGAGACGAGTAGTACTTCCTAGACCAGCTCTAGGAAGTAGCCCCTGCTCTCGCTTTCGCCCAGCCATGGATGGGTACCGATCCGGTGCGCTAAGCAGGGTATGCTCCAGGTATCGCGGATCTCGTAACCAGCAGCGCGCAACTCGTCCTCGAACCGGCCCTTGTGGCGCATCTGGTAGGGCACGCGTTTCTTGCCGATCAGTTGCAAAGTCACGAGGTCGTCACTCGGTCGGGTCGCGACCTTGTTGAGCAGTACCCAACGCGGGCGCACGGTCATTCTGTCCACAAGCTGCGTGAACGAGATGTCGAGATATTGCATGAGGCCGGAGGCGAGCAGCAAATCGACCTCCCCTGCGTCGGCTGGGGTCTCGGCGAAAGAGATGTCTTTTGAGACCAGACCGTCCGCTTGTGCCTTGCGCCCGGCCCGCAGCAGGGTTGGCAGGTCCCAAACGGTCCAGTCCACCTTGGTCAGATCGACGTATGGCCCGAAGGCGTTGTGCTTGGTGCCAACGTGACCGCCAGCGTCAAGAAGCGACAGCCTGCCTTCTTGGCGCTGCAAACGGTCCAGCCAGAATGTCACCGGATAGTCCCACGCCAGCATTCCGAGCATCATGTCGAGGGCGACCTCGGGCATCTCGTCGCTGTCATATCCGGATTTTGCCTCGTCGGGCAGGCTTTCGATTGCCAGATCTAGCGTCGGGAACGCGCCCGAAAAATAGGGCTCCCGATCGACAACTGCCCGAAGTCGCGTGGCACCCCCGAGTGCGTAATACGCCCCCAGCTTCAACATCTCTCTCGCTTGCATTTTCAATCCCCCGGATGTTCGAGTGCCATACAGCCCACGCGAAAATTCACGTGCATCACGGCCTCGTCGCAGGAAGCTGATGAATGGCAGCTGCGCAATCAAGCGAAGACGTAGAAACAGCCTGTTTTATCCCGCAAGACGCCACAATGACGCGCGAGCAGCTATTCTGTTTCACTGAAACTGGTGTTGATTGAGACCCGAGGGGCTAGCCCAAACGCTCGTCGAGCAGCGTGCGGAACGCTTGTGCTTTGCGAAACGCGTCTTTGACGGCCCCGGTCAGTCCGGCCTTATGGCTCCGCCAATCTGGATCGAGCGGCCCGCTGATGATCAGGCTTTTGCGCTTGAGATGCGCGGCGTGGGGATGGTCGTGATCGTAGGGTTTTGGCACCTTCTTCAAGGCGGGTGGGCCCCATTCGGAAGGCGTAAGATTCGAGGCCGCAATCGCCTCGTCGAGCGGATCGCCCCAGTTGTCCACGAAAGCACGAAACCTTGTCAGCGCCTCACCTTGCAACCCCATAATCCCAGTGCCGACGCTGATCCCGGACGGGTCAGACCCGAAGAAGAATGCAGGCGCGAACGGCGCATCCGAGCTTTGGGACCA
Source organism: Dinoroseobacter sp. (assembly GCA_034111085.1). Classification (GTDB taxonomy): domain Bacteria; phylum Pseudomonadota; class Alphaproteobacteria; order Rhodobacterales; family Rhodobacteraceae; genus Dinoroseobacter. Next base: position 11,344 of record JAWUXZ010000005.1, on the reverse strand, counting down.
TAGGATGTGCAAATGCGCTTTTAGCGGCGTCTTATCTTTCGAAAAGCGCACATCACGGTAAATGCGGAACAGTTTGGGCATGTGGGCGGCAGCACTGAGCTGGCTAAAATCCTCGGCCAAAATCTCGGCAAATAACTCGGCCGGTTTCTTGATATTGACGGTGTAGTGCTCTTTGCGCGGGCTAAACCAGTCCTTGGTATTGTTGCGCGCCAGCTCGGTAAAGAACGCGTTGCTGTCGTCGATCATCTGGGTGAAGCCGTCTTTTGCAGCGATTGTCATCGGGGCAGTCCTTTGGGCGTTTTGCTTGCGGGCGAGCCTAGCGCAGGTCAGCATGAGGCCAAAGGGGATATCATGCCGAAAACTGTCCAGACCATGTGCCCGATGAACTGCCATCCGACCTTGTGCGGGATGAAGGTGCAGGTGGACGGCGAGACGCTTTTGGGAATTGAGGGCGATCCCGACAACCCCGACAGCCAAGGCTATCTGTGCATGCGCGGGAACGCGGCCCACGAGATTGTGGAAAACCCGGCGCGGCTGTTGCACCCGAAGATGCGCGATGAGGCTGGTGCGGGCGAGTGGCGGCAAGTCGGTTGGGACGATGTGCTCGACCAGATGGCCGCGAAGATGCAGGCGGTTGGGCGTGAAGCGGTGGGTCTGTGGCAGAGCCATGGCAACTGGGGCAACGATTATGCCTTTGGGCTGAAGCGCGCGCAGATGGAACGGTTTGGCAATCTGTATGGCTGCCAGCACTGGAACCCGGCGATGATCTGCTGGGGGCTTGGGGCGTTTGGCGCAGGGCTTACCGGCGCGATTGAGGCCTCCACCAAAGAAGATATGGGCGCACATTCGCAGATGATCGTGCTCTGGGGCGTCAACAGCGTCAGTCAGGCCAACACCGTGCGCTATGTGGAGGCCGCTAAGGCCAGGGGCGCACGGGTCGTTGTGGTCGATGTGCGGCGCACAGAGATATCCGCGCTGGCCCATGAGGTGGTGCTGGTGCGGCCCGGATCGGACACCGCTCTGGCGCTGGCGATGATGCATGTGATCGTCGCTGAGAGGCTATGGGACGCGGCGTTCGTGGACGCACATTCGGTCGGGTTTGAGGATTTGGCGGCCCATGTGGACGGGTTCACACCGGCTTGGGCCGCCGGTGAGACCGGAGTGGCCGAGGAGGTGATCGTGGCGCTCGCACGCGCCTATGGCACCACGCGCCCTGCGATGATCGTGATGGGCGGATCTTCGTTGCATAAGGGCGCGAATGGGTGGGAGGCGGCGCGCGCAATCTCGTGCCTGCCAGCGCTGGTCGGCGATTACGGCGTGCCCGGTGGCGGGCTTGGCCCGAGGCACGGCGCGCGCAGTCATGGGGTGGGGTTTGTGGAGGTGTCGGCGGCGAACCGGCGCGTGCCCGGCGACTATATTGCGAACCAGATGGAGGCGATTGTAGAGGCGCTGGAGACGGGCCGCGTGAAAGTCCTGTTCTGTCTGGGCGCCAATATCTTGTCCTCGTTTCCAGATACCGAACGGATGCGCGCGGCCTTGCTGCACGCCGAGATGATTGTGGGCTACGATATCTTTATGAACCAGACCCTGCGCGAGGTCGCGCATATCGCGCTGCCGGGGACGATCTGGCTGGAGGAGATTGGCGCAAAATCAACCAATACCCATGTGTATTTGTCAGATCGCGCGTTGCCTGCTGTGGGGGAAGCTCGCCCGGTCTATGAACTCTATCAGGGGCTTGCAGCACGGCTTGGCGTTGCGGATGTGTATCCTTGGACGGATCAGGAGGCGGCGGTTGATGCGGTCCTCGACCATCCGGCGACGGGCCATGCGACGGTTGCAAGCATGCGGGCGAATGGCGGGCGGGCTGCCTTAAAGGTGTCCCATTTCAGCTATCCGACAAGGGCCTTCTCGACACCCTCAGGCAAGATCGAGTTTCGATCCGAGCGCGCCGCGAAGATGGGATTGCCTGCCTTGCCAACTGCACCGGTAACGGCTCTGGACGCCTATCCTTTGACGCTGACCCAAGGCCGCACTTTCGCGCATTTCCACGCCTTCTATGACCACAGCCGCGCGTTGCCGAGCCTTGCTGCGCGTGAGACCGAGCCGTTGTTGTGGATCGCACATTCGGACGCTGACGCACGCGGTATCCGCGACGGCGACGCCATCGTGATCCATAACGGGCGCGGCCGGTTTGAGGCTGTGGCGAAGGTCATCAAACGCATCCCTGCAGGCACGGTCTGGATGCGCGACGGCTGGCCCGGGTTCAACGCGCTGACGGATGGGGCGGCGGTTCTGCCAGAGGCGGCGCTGGCAGAATTTCCATTCTCGGTCGGGCAGTCGAGCTACGGGGCCCGCGTCGAGATTGTCCTGCGTGCAGGCGGCGCCCTCTAGCGGGCAAGCACCGATTGCGATGCTGGCCGCACTGCGACGATCCGTTTTGCCGAACTGGGCCTGTTCGTGCCTCCAAATATGCAGATGCTCTTAAGCGCCAAAACCGGGGGTCAGCGACAAAAGCTCTTTGGAATACGCGGCTTGAGGGGCGATAAAGAAGGCCTCAGACGCGCTGGCTTCGACCACTTTGCCGGATTTCAGGACCGTGATGTCGTCACTCATCTGCCGGACCACGGCGAGGTTATGGCTGATAAACAAGATGGTAAGGCCGAAGCGCGATTGCAGGTCTTTGAGTAGATTGAGGACTTGGGCTTGGATCGACACATCCAGCGCGCTGGTCGGCTCGTCGCAGATCAACACACGCGGGCGGGCCAAAAGCGAGCGCGCAACTGCGATGCGTTGGCGTTGACCGCCGGAGAATTGGTGCGGGTAGCGATTGATCGCATCGGCTGACAAACCGACGAGATCGAGCATGGCGGCGGCGATGTCGCGACGCTTGCCCGCATCCGCCTCTAATCCGTAAAGCCACAGGGGTTCAGTCAGGATTTCGCCGATCCGGTGGCGGCTGTTGAGGCTGCTATAGGGGTCTTGGAACACCATCTGCACGAGGCGGCGCGAGGGATCTTTGCGCCCGCGTTGCCGAGCCAGTGGCAGCGGATCATCGCCAAGCCTCAAGGTGCCGGACGCGGGCTGCACGAGGCCAGTGATCACCTTCGCCATGGTCGATTTGCCCGACCCGCTTTCACCGACAAGGCCCATAACGCTGCCCGGGCGGACCTGCATCGACACACCATCAAGCGCGGTAAAGGCGTCGGGCTTGCGGAACAGACTTTCGCGCGGACCACTAAAGCGCACGGTGATGTTGTCCATCCCCAGCCCCTCGCCCAGCGCCTGTTCGCCCGCGCGCAACCAAGCCTCGGCATCGGCGGCGGATTTACCGGCGGGGGCGGCGAGTTTGGGCGTGTCGCTGTCGGGCACAAGGAAGCGGTCAAGTTTGACGTCAAGGCGGGGAACCGCGCTCATCAAGCTTTGGGTGTAGGGATGTTCGGGGGTCTTCAGGACGCGGTCCGTCGGCCCGGTTTCCATAACCTTGCCACCGCGCAGCACGGTAACGTTGTCAGTGATCTGGGCAATCACGCCTATGTCGTGGGTGATCAGCAAAAAGCCAATGCCGCGCGTATCGGCAAGGCGCCGGATCAGGTCGAGAACTTGGGATTGGACCGCTACATCAAGTGCCGTGGTCGGCTCGTCGGCGATGATGAGTTCGGGGTTGGTGCACAGTGCCAGCGCGATGACGACGCGCTGGCGCATCCCGCCGGAAAACTGGTGCGGATAGGCCTTGATACGCTTGGCGGCGTCCTCGATCCCGATCTCTTCTAGCAGGGCGACGGAACGGTCACGCGCCTCGGCGGCACTGACGTCCTCATGGGCCTGAACCGTCTCGATCAGTTGATCCTCGATGGTCATCAAAGGGTTCAGGCTGGTCTGCGGGTCTTGGAAAATCATCGAGATCCGCGCGCCGCGCATTTGGTGGGCATCATAGGCGCTGAGCGCGCGCAGATCAGTGTTCTCAAGATACAGATCGCCGTTCGCAACAAATCCCGGTGGTTGTAGTAAACCGATGATCGCCGCGCCAATAGTGGATTTACCAGCCCCGCTTTCGCCAACCAGCCCGTGAATTTCGCCTGCCGCAACGGTTAACGACACGTCCTCAATGGCCGTGAACGTGCCATGGCGTCCGGGGAATTGAACGGTAAGGTTTTTGACCGACAGCATCAGTGCAGCCTCGGGTTGAACACGTCGCGCAGGAAGTCACCAAGCACGTTGATGGACACAACGAGAGCGACAAGAAAGATCGTCGGCACCCAAAGGATCCACCACTCGCCCGACAGCAGAAACTGCATCCCGATGCGGATCAAGGTGCCGAGCGACGGGCTGTCTGCGGGCAGGCCAATGCCAAGGAATGACAACGTCGCCTCAAGCAAGATCGCAGAGGCCAGATCGACGGTCATGATCACCAGAAGTGGTCCCATGATGTTGGGCAGAATATGGCGGACCATGACGCGCAAAGGATGCTGGCCCATGATCATCGCGGCTTGAACATAGTCTTTGTTACGCTCGACAAACACACTCGCACGCGCGGTTCGGGCGAAATTCACCCATAATGACAAGGCAATGGCGAGGGTTAGCACCGCAACGCGCAGGTCTTGTTGCATTGCCGCTGGCAGCAAGCCGCGCGATATACCGTCGATCAGAAGCGCTGTCAGGATGGCCGGCAAGGCAAGCTGAATGTCGGCAATGCGCATGACGATGGCATCGAAGCGACCGCCGTAATAGCCCGCTGCTAGGCCGAGGCCGACGCCGAGCACCGTCGCGATTGCCATGGCCATGATGCCGATCAACAGCGACAACCGCGCGCCGTAGAGGATCGATGAAACCATGTCGCGGCCTTGATCATCGGTGCCCAGTGGAAAGCGCGGATCGCCCCCCTCCCAGATCGGGGGCAGCAGACCATTCATCAGCGAAAAACTCGCCAGATCATAGGGGTTGGAGGTTGCCAGCCAAGGCGCCGCGAACGCACCGCCGATGATCAGAACTGCAACGATCGCGGCCACAATCGCAGCGGGCGAGCGTAAGAAATAGTAAACAGCGTCCGAGCGGAACAGGCGGCCCAGCATCACGCTGCCTCCTTCACGCGCAAACGCGGGTCGATCAGCAGATAGAGCATATCGACGAGCAAATTAACCACGACGAAGAAAAACGCGATCACAACGAGGTAAACGCCCATAACCGGAATATCGACGAAGCGGATCGATTCTAGGAATAGCAGTCCCATGCCGGGCCATTGAAAGACGCTCTCGGTGACGATGGAAAATGCGATCACGCCACCAAATTGCAGGCCAATGATCGTGATCACCGGGACCATCGTGTTGGCGAGTGCGTGGCGGTAATGCAGGCTTCGATACGGGATGCCGCGCGCGGTCGCAAAGCGGATATAGTCGGAACGCATGACCTCCATCATCTCGGCGCGCACCAGTCGCATTGTCAGAGTTAGTTGGTAAACGCCGAGCGTCACAGCAGGCAATATCAGCGCGCGCCACCCGTCTATGGTCAGAAAACTCGTGGTCCAGCCGCCCAGATCAACCGTGCCACCGCGCCCGAAGGTGGGCAGCCAGCCGAGTTGGACGCCAAACAGGAAAATCAGCACGATGCCGATCACAAATGTGGGGATAGAAACGCCAACGAGCGTCGTCATGAGGATCACTTGGGTGGCGATGCCCTTCGGCCTGAGTGCAGTGTAGACCCCCGCCGGAATACCCACGATCAGCGAGATCATTAGCGCCACGATGCCCAGCTCAAGTGTTGCGGGAATGCGGCTTGCGATCATCTCGGCCACGGGTTGTCGGGTGCGATACGAAAAGCCGAAATCGCCCTGAACCATGTCAGAAGTGAAGCGGTAAAACTGGAAAATAAATGCGTCGTTGAGGCCAAGCTGATCGCGCAGCGCCTCTTGATCTTGGACGGAAGTCTCGACCCCCGTCATCTGGCTAATCGGGTCGCCGACAAAGCGAAACAGCGAGAAGGCCAAAAAGGCGACGGCGAGCATCACAAAAACGGACTGAACCAGTCGTTTGAGAATGAAATACACCATCGCCTGATTTTCTTTATCTAAGCTCCGATCACTCGACCGTTACCCAGCGCAGCATGAAGAAGTTGTCTGCCCGCTGAACGAGGTCCACACCATCTTTCGCAGCCCAAATCAGTGGCTGAGTATAAAGCGGGATATAGGCCATCTCGTCTTGCGAAATTGACACCACTTCATCGACCATTGCTTGACGTGCAGCCGGATCAATTTCCTGCTGAATCATTGGCAGCAACTCGTCGATACGCGCGTTCGAGTAGTTGCCGAAGTTCCACGATCCAAGGCGCTTTTCGTCGTCTTGGGTGTGCATCAGGAAGCGGATCGGGTGCTCCATATCGAACGTGCCGGGCGACCAGCCAAGCAGGTACATGTCGAAGTCGTCCTCGCGCAGCTGTGGCCAGTAATCACGAACCGGACCGGTGCTTAGATCGGCATTCATACCCACGGCAGCAAACATCGAGGCCGCCGCGCGGCAAAGCGCTTCGTCATTGATGTAGCGGTCATTTGTGCATTTCAGACCGAACGAAAAGCCGTCTGGATAGCCAGCTTCGGCCAGGAGCGATTTTGCAAGCTCAGGATCATAGGCTGGACGGTCGGAATTGGCTTCCGAGAAGCCCGAAATCCCTGCTGGAACGAGCTGCGATGCCGCCTCAATCTTGCCCCGGAACAGAACCCGGTCGATGGCGTCAATGTCGATTGCATGGGCCGCTGCTTGACGCACACGCACGTCTTGGAACGGGTTGGCGTCGGTGACGTCGGTCGAATAAAGCAGCGCATCGTGCTCATGGCCAAAGCCGAACATGATGACGCGGGTTTCTTCGCCCTCAAGAACTTTGAAGCCGTCACGCTCTTCGACCTGAGCCGCATCTTGCAACGGGATCGGCTGGATGAAGTCGATCTCGCCGGACAGAAGTGCTGCCAGACCTGTGGCGGAGTTGCCGATAGGTGTGAACACAGCCTCGGTCACGTTATGCTCGACCTCGCCCCACCATGCTGCATTCGGCACCAGTACGGTCTGGATTCCGGGATCACGGCTTTGCAGCGTGAAGGCACCGGTGCCGTTGACGTTCATAGTTGCGAAGTTCTCGGCATCGCGCGCAGGCAAAGCGGCATCGTTGCCCTCGGCCCAGTCTTTGTCGAGGATCATGAAGTTGGCGATGCTGTCAGGAAACAGCGGGTTTGGCGCTGAGGTGATGAAGTCGATGGTAAACTCGTCCACCACACGCACTTCGGTCACAGGCGCGAACCAAGAGCGCACATCTGCGGCCTCGTTCGAGGCGCGCTGATAGCTGAACATCACGTCCTCGGAATTGAACGCCGAGCCGTCAGCGAATGTCACGCCTTGGCGCAAGTTGAAGCGCCAGCCGTTTTCGCCTTCCAGAGGCTCCCAGCTTTCTGCCAGCGAGCCTTCGATGGACATGTCACGGCCACGGCGCACGAGGCCCTCGTAGACGTTATTGAGGAAGGACAGAACCGGCGCGGAGTTCACCGCGTGTGGGTCCATGGTTTGGGGGTCGGTGGTCGAGGCCCAGCGGAAGGTTTCCGCATATGTGGCGCTCGCCCCAAGCACGACGACGCCCGCAAGTGCACTGGTGCGCATGAGTTGAGAAAAGGTCATGTTAGAGTCCCTCTTGGTTTTCTGACTGATCGTTCTGAAATTAAGACAGACCAGTCGGGGCCCGCGAGGTCAAGCGGTCACGGGCCCGTGTTTACGCAAGCGTGATCAACGGGTCTGTGCGCGAGCGCACGTCAGGCGGACGGCCATTTCGGCGGTCTTGCGCAAAGTACCTGCATCAACTCCGGCCCGTGCACTGACTGAAATACCGCGCGCAGTTGCGGCTAGAAGCCCCGCTTTGGCGTGCAGATCATCTTTCGATTCCATCGGGCTCGCGGCATGTACGGTCGCATAAAGCCGGTGCTCTAGCCCTTCGGTGCGCGCGGCCAAGGCTGCTTTAAAGCTGGGATGCGCGGTTGCGGCTTCCGACAACACGCACGCGATCAAGCACCCCGGCGTGGCAGGGTCGGACGTAACCATGTCGATCATGGCGCTCAGGAACGCGCTGACCTCGGCGACCGCATCGCCCTGCCCCGTCAGGTGCGCGATGGCCGTGCCGCTGCGGGTCTCGACGTAATGCGCAATCGCAGCGAGGAACAAGCCGTCTTTGTCGCCGTAGGTCGCGTAGAGGCTGGTGCGCGGCATCTGCATTTCGCGGCTCAGGTCTTCGATCGACGCACGTGCATAGCCTTGCGCCCAGAAGCAGCGCATGGCGGCGTCCAAGGCGGTGGCCTCGTCAAAGCTGCGTGGCCGGCCTGGGCCGCGTTTGGGTGGGCAAGCGTCCATAGGCGTATGGATAGCGCCGACACGGGATTTGCGCAAACGCGCCGTTAGCGCAGAGTGTTTAGACGCTCAAGAACATCGAGACCTTGCAGCTTCAGAAAGTGCAGCATGTCGATGAAAATCCAGTTCTCGGCCAGTTTATCGCCATCGCGGCGGTAGAAATCGACGACGCGCATTTCCGTGGGAGCCCCGGCAGGCAGACCAAGATAGCCCCCCTTGTTGCGCATCCGCAGGTTCGGCCAACCAAAGAAGCCGCCGAAATTGCCCTCGGCCATGCGGCAGAGGTGACCGTTGAACTCATAGTCGGTCAGGTGGGTGCGGAAGGGCCGTTGGTGCTGCTCGATATAGCGCTCGATTGTGTAAGACGCGCCGATCCCGGCTGGCCCCCACCAGATCATGTCATCACGCCATGAGCGGGCGAGCTCTTGGGCGGGCGACAGGTTTTCAACGCGAGAGGCTTGCAGATCGCCGATCATGAAATTGATCAAATCCAGCGTGGTCTTGCCGGCACTTGGGTCCTGCGCACCGCGCTGCAAACCGTCATGGGTCATCGGACCCGGCTGGATCAGATGCGCGCCTGTTTGGGGTGGCAGCGGATAGACGCCCGCTTGTTCCATAAGGTGCAGCAGATCCACGAAAAGCGCAGTCTCGACGATTTTGCCGCCTTCGACACGGTTGAATTCGGCATAGCGCAGGAAGGCCATTTTTCCTGTCGCAGGGATGCCAAGAAACGGCGCGTCGAGATTGCCGACAAGGTGACCCATGGAGGCGACCCATGTACTGGTGAAGCCATCAATCTCGTTGAGGCCCGCAAAGAATATATCTTCGCGGCGGTGCAGCCGGGGCATGGCGGTTAACAGCGGCGCCCAAAACGCACTCGCAATCGCGTCTGTCCCGGTTTGTTCGTTGAACGGGTGCATCCCGCGCCAAGTACACTCAGGCGTGGCGTGGCGCGCAAGTATGGCCGCCACCGTGTCAGGCGTGGCGGTGGCGAGTGCACTGTAATGGGCGCGCACAACATCTTTAGAGCTTTGGAAATCGGTCATCGGGCCTCTGCATTGGTATTCAATTTAAGTATCTGTGCGTGGGTTTGCCCGCAGGTGCAAGGGCGGATCGACAGGCGCATTATTGCGCAATTCAGCGCTGGGTGATTTCAGATCAGCGGGCAAGAGGCGCGCGGCGTATACAGGTGGTATCCCTTCGAAGGAATCGCTGCCATGACGCCTACCCTCAATAAAAAAGACGCCGCCCTTGCTGATTTACAGGCGCGTATCCTCAAGCTGGATCTGGCACCCGGCAGCGGGCTGGAGGAGGCCCCGTTATGTGCCTTGTACGGCCTGTCTCGCACCCCACTTCGCGAGGTTTTACAACGACTTGCGGGCTTGGGATTCGTCGCACTTGAGGCAGGGCGCGGCGCGGAAGTGGCCCCTTTGGATCTATCGCGCATCCGGCAGTTTTTCAAAAGCGGGCCGTTGCTGCACAGTGTTGTGGCGCGCCAAGCCGCCGAGGGCGCGAGTGCAGAGGGCCATATCGCCATGCGCACCGCGCAGGCCAATGTCGTGCGGGCGCGGGTGGCGCGGAATGCGGCCTCCATGGCGCTGGCCGATTATCAGTTTCACCGGACGATGTGTCAGGTCTCCGCCAATCCCTATATCGGACCATCGCTGGAGCGCTTGCTGGTCGACCAGACCCGAATGAGCCAGAAGTTTTGGCTAACAACTTCGGGCACCGACAGCGCGCGCATCGAGAAGGCCATGACCGAACATGAAAGCTTGGTAGAGGCCATCATAGGTCGCAACGCCAATCGCGCTGTCAGCATCGCGTTGACCCATTGGGAGGACATGCGCGCCCATATCGAGGCGCATGTCCAACCCCCGCCCTTGGCAGACGAGGGTGGTTTGCTAGACGGTATCTAGAGCGCCGCAATCGTGCCGAGGCCTTTTGCGCGGGCCTCTTTGGCGGCAACGGAAGCAACGGCGAGGTCTTGGAGGCCAACGCCGGTGCCATCGAACAAGGTGATCTCGTCCTCACTGCTGCGGCCCGGATGATCGCCGATGAGCACTTTACCGATAGAGGTGATGTCGCCTTGCTTGATCAGGCCTTCATTGATGGCGTGCTGAGCTTCGCCAAGGCTGATCGACTGCGCGACCTCGTCAGTGAAAACGGTGGATTTTGCAAGAAGGGCGGAGGCGACCTCCTGCTTGCCAACGGTGTCGGTTCCCATGCAGGCAATGTGAGTTCCGGGCTTGATCCAGTCGGCCTCGATCAGCGGCGCGAATGCGCTGGTGATGGTGATGATCGCGTCGGCTTGTGCGCCCAGCTCTTCACGGGTGACTGCCTCGAACGCGAGGCCAAGCTCTGTCGCGACGGCTTCTAGACGGGGCAACATTTCAGGATGGTGGTTCCATGCCACGACCTTCTCGAAGTCGCGCTGTCGCACGGCCGCACGCAACTGGAACGTCGATTGGTGGCCTGCGCCGACCATACCGAGGACTTTGGAGTTTTTGCGCGAAAGGGCCGCGATGGATACGGCGGATGACGCGGCTGTGCGCACGGCTGTCAGGTAGTTGCCCGCAACTAGGCCAGTGAGGCGGCCTGTGTCAGGATCAAACAGAAAGACCGTGGATTGGTGGTTTGTGAGGCCCTTTTCCATGTTGCCGGGCCAGTAACCGCCAGCCTTGACGCCGAGACTTTTGCCCGCGCGATCAAAGCCCGACTTGAAGCCATAAAGCGCGTCCGCGTAGCCGATTGCCTCGCGGATGACCGGAAAGTTGTAGGCGTCGCCTTTGGCCATCGCCGCAAAAATGTCGTGGACCGCGTCAAACGCGATGGCCTCAGAGACCACCTGCTGCGCGATGTCTTCGTTGACGATGATCAGAGAGTGGGCGTCGGACATGGGGGCACCTTTCGGCCAGTGGCGGTGCCTCCGGCGGGGATTTATTCGGAACAATGAAAAGGCGGCCCGCCACAAA
>JAWUXZ010000004.1:0-12097 GCA_034111085.1 Dinoroseobacter sp. | reverse complement strand
CCCAACCTCGTGAATGACATTTTGGCAGATCAGTCCCGTACGCCATCAGGAGGCAGGATAATCCCTGACCTCGTAGAGAACCACGGACCCGGAAGACACAGAACCTAACACCCTTGACTTAACCACAGACAGAGAGCTGCTCTGCATTCGAAAAGGACGAATATGGGTCAGTCCAGAATTGACCGACCCATATGGCCTCAAGTGTGTTTTTGAGGGGGCTCAAGCGGCCGCCAGCAACGCCCGTCCGATTTTCTCAACATGCACATAATCCGTGCCGCAACACCCGCCGAAGACGTTCATTTTTGGATGAGTCGCCCGTATATCCACGTATTGGCTCGCCAACTCGTCAGGATTGCCCTCTTCGAGATGGCCCAACTGGCACAAAGTGCCATGATCCAAAGAAGACGCGTTTGCCCGGAGTCCACGGATGCGGTTCGCCCAAGGCTCGCTGGCAAGTGCGGGGCCAAAATCGACAGGGTGCGAGCAATTGATCATATAGTAGGCAGGTGCGTTCGAGGTCGCGGCATCGACCTTTTCAATCGCCTGCTTCAACGTTTCACCACTGCGCAGTTTGCGGTCCTTCTCAATCGTAAACGCGATAACTGATGGGATGCCCGTCTCGGCGGAGGCCCGGGCAATGCCAATGGCCTCGTCCGTTGTATTCAAGGTAAGCGCCGTGACGATATCGGCCCCTGCAGCTTTGAACGTCTCTATCTGCTCTGCGTGGTAGGCTCTAGCACTCTCGGCGGTCAGGTTCAGGTTGGTCTTGTAGGCATCCCCTTTTGGGCCGATGCAGCCACTGATAACGGTGTTTTCCTCTGCCAATCCGGCCTGTGCGGCGCACTCGCGGTAGAGGTCGAAGCACCTGTGGTTCATTTCAGCGAGACTTTGGGTGGAGTAACCAAGCAATATCCCCCAGTCCCGACTAGCGCGATACGTTAGGCTGTCGAAGATGAAAGGCGTTCCAAGCTTCACGGCAACTTGGGCAAAGGCGGTGTAGTATTCTCGCAGCGCTGCGGCTGACCGTTCATCGTTCAACAGATGAAAGGCGCTGAATTCCGGAAGCTCGAAGCCGCGCTTGTACATAAGCCAAGTCTCGGTTCCGCCATCCGTCAAAAATATGCCGGTCGTCTGATGTGGCAAACGGGGAGTTGTGCGGGTCATTTTATGCTCCTTTGGCGTCAAATGGACGCGTGAATACAGTGTAGGTATTGCCTGCCGCATCTGACAAACGATCATAAATTGACTTATAGCTTAGATTTTCTAAGGTATAGTTCATGGCCAGACGCCTACCGCCCCTGAACCAACTGCGTGCCTTCGAGGCCGCTGCCCGCCATGAGAGCATCAAAATGGGGGCCAAAGAATTGTGTGTGACTCCCGCTGCTGTTGGGCATCAAATCAAGGGGTTGGAGCTTGAGTTGAACACGGCATTGTTCCGGCGCAAGACGCGAAAAATCGAACTGACGCAAGAGGGTCGTGCCCTAGCCGAACGATTGAAATCGGCGTTGGATACTATTGAAAATGCCGTCGCTCAGACTCGTAAATCCGACCTGAATGGAACATTGAAAATCACGATTGCACCGTTTTTTGGCAATCGTTGGTTACTGCCGCGTCTGGCTGAGTTTCACAAAAGGTATCCCGGCATTGAGGTAATACCATCGCTTTCGTTCGACTATGTTGACCTCAGAAACTCCGGTTTTGACGCCGCAGTCCGTTATGGCGCGGGCGATTGGGACGGCATGTCCAGCGTTCTCATATGCAACGATGTCGTCAGTCCTGTTTGTGCGCCGCAATTGATATATGGGCGTCAGTTGCCTCTGTCAGCCCAGGATGTTTTGGACCTGCCACTGGCCTGTGGTGGGCGGTGGCGCGAAGACTGGCTCGCTTGGGCAACGGCTTCGGGGGCAAAAATTGCCAATCCAGAGAACATTATCGAATATGAAAGCCGTGCATTCATGTTTGACGCGGCTCTGTCGGGGCAAGCAGTGATCCTTGCCGATATGAGAATGACCGCAGCGGACGTGGTCGCCGGTAGCCTCGTTCGGTTAAGCCAGATTATGGTCGAACGTCCACAAGGTCTCCATGTAGTTTCCGAGGCGACGCCGAACCCGAACCCTAGGCTTCAGGCGTTCACAACCTGGTTACAGCAACAGGCACGCAGATGATCCGTTGCGAGCGGAACGGACCGTGCAGGAAATGCAGTTGGGAATCATTTCGGCAAGCCAAAGTTGCCATTGGGAGCCACCGCAGCTAAAGCCCGTTCTGACTGCACAGCAGACCTCTATGCAAAACGCAGCGAAGGCCCGGTTCCCCCTACTGACGGTGGCCGCTGACGGCTCGGACAAGACCTTGGTCGAGATCAGAACGCTCATGGCTGCGTCCCAGAACCCGCCACTCCCGCTCAGTTCGGTCTTTGGCGAGTTCAGTCGAAAAAAAACGGTGCACTCGGGAGGTGAGCGCACCGCTTAAATATGCACGTACCACAGTAGGAACTGCAGCGCACCTGTTAGGTTGCAGCATGCTCTCGGGAGGAGGTGAAAGCTTGCTGCGAGATCGTGCCGGGGTCTCTGGGAGGAGAAAGACCGTCACTAAATCTGTCCCGCTGTATAGATGGATTTTCTGCACTGCAGCAACCATAAATGCTGCAACGCGGCTATGCAGTCAGCGGGATGATGGAATTTCCGGTCATCGAGGCACTGCTTGCGCAAATATTGTGCCAAACTTGCTTGGCCGACGTCGTTTTTACTGACGTACCGAAGAAGCCAATCAGGGCCACCAAGACGTATCAGGGCTTAACCAGTCCTTCGCGGATATCGTGGCTAACAGCAGCTTCTAGCTCTCTATTGCTAGGTGCCACCCTTCGGCGGCCCGTGCGGCCGCAATCGACGAGGGTCAATGCGTTCGGTTATCCGGCGGACCTCGGCTGAATAGACGCTCACAAGAAAAAAGGACCCGCATCCTCGGGAGGAAGTGAAGATGTCAGGCTCAGCAAAGCGGGCTCAGGGAGGGCGGACCTAAAGCTTCAGTATATGGCACACTCTGGGAGGAGCGAGCTCCGAAACGTTGCCATGCACCCTCCATGGGCGGGCATCAGCTCTGTGAATGGTTGCGCGCATGGCGCGCAATGTATCGTTCAAAGACCGTCATATTCATATGTGACCAGTAATCTAGCATGACGCTTGATTTCACTTCGGGTGATCCCAATTTGCGTCAGCTCTTTGTCTGACATTCCGCGCAGGACGGACTCCATCCGGCCAACCTGTAGGTTAGTCATAAAACCCGCCACGCCGTTGTATAACGTGAACGCGCACATTATGCTGAACGATCCGACACGGTGTCCTGCGTGCCGCAATTGCGGCCAGAGGTTCGGAATTCCGATCGCACTGATATCGTTTTTCATAGGGTTAGCCCTTCATCTATTTTTGGGTGCCAACTCGGAAGCACCCGAGCAAGACATACCTATGTCCGCGGGTTTACTGTCTGTGAACTCTGATCGCCGTATGCTGTCTCGTATGCGATTTCCTTGATCGACAACCGAGAGAAGCCGAGATCGGCAAGTTCGCGGTCGGACGAGCATTCAAGTTCGTACAGTGTCTGAAGATAGCTGCTGCGCCGCGAACGGCGTTCTATCACTGCCTTTTTGCCTGTTTCGAACCATTCGCGAAGCCGAACTCCGGGGTGAAGAAAGTCTGCAGTATAGGTCATCTCTGAAACTCCATTACTCATTGGTGCGTACCGTGCGCTGCTGGTAGCGCTACCGATCCACTTAGGTGTAAGATAGGGAAATGCTGCACCTGCACAATGGCTGCAACGCCAATGCCGCCATGCAGCAATTGCATAGGTGCAGAGCGCTGCGAACGTCTCCTTCCCGCCGTCCTTGTCGAGAGTGGGGCCGTCTGGGCAAGCTGCGAGTTAACCACCATCCCGACGAAGACCGGGCTGTGGACGCGTTGGCGGACCTGGTGGACGTCAAGCGCAAGCGTGGGTATCAGTAGGGTATGACACCAGACCAACGCCTCGCCGAGCTCGACCGGCTACTTGCGGAGATGACCGACGAAGACGACGGCTTGTTGCTGGCGGAGTTCGATGGTTTTTGCACGGCCTTGGTCATCGGCCCGGAGATGATCCTGCCGAGCGAATGGTTGTCGGTTGTCTGGGGCGGCGATGGCAGCACGCCGGCGTTTCAGAGCGCCAAGGCGCTGCAACATGCGCTCGATCTGATAATGGAGCACCACAATGAGGTGGTCAGTCTCCTGTCGCCTCCCGATGAGGAGTTCTCCCCGGTCTATGACCACGATGAACGGTCCAACGAGCCCTACTGGGAAACTTGGGTGAGCGGCTTTGAGCGCGCCATGCGCCTGCGCCCTGATGCCTGGGCCGACATTGCCGAGGCGACGGAAGGCACCCCGCCTCAAGACGTGGAACTATCGGTCGCCATGATGCTCGAACTTGCTGCTTTGAGTGACGGGACCAGTGAACTGACCGAAGACCAGACAGCGGCGATCACGACCGACGTGCCAAATCTCATTGCGAACATTGTGTTCAACATCCAAGCTTGGACAAGCACACAGCGGCAGGCGGACCCGCACCCGTCGATGGTCGCCGCCAGTATGGCCGCTCCACTGGTTTCGTCCCGAAAGATCGGTCGCAACGACCCGTGCCCCTGTGGGTCTGGCCGCAAGTACAAGAAGTGCTGCGGAGCGAACTGACGCTGCCCTTTTCTTTTTCGCCCGCCCAGCGCCAGCCTGCAAATCCGCTGATTGGTCAAGCCGACCGAGGAAGCACCATGGTGTTCGCGGGGCTGACCGATCTCTCGCTGCGCCGTTCCTGGGAGGCCGCATCTGGGCATGAGCGGTGCCCGCGGGTCGGGAGGAAAATGGCCCGCTGGGCGATGGTAAAGCGATTATCTCTGGACGAGTTGGCGGGCGTTTATGTCAACGCCATGTCAACGAGCGTACGTCATTTTGCGCATGGTTTTAGCGGTGGAAACAGGTCAATGTCGGTCAATGTCAGGATCGAAAATTTGTGAAATCAAAGGCTTGTCGCATAAGTCGTTGATTTTCATGCGTTATTGAAATTTCGCCTTCATAGGCTCATAATCATGAGCTCCTAGGTTCAAACGCTGTCCCTCCAACCAAAGAAGAAGCCTGTTCCTGCTAGGCCTATTGAGCTGACTGATGCAAGTATTTGTTTCTGATAAGTAATATTGGCCTTACACAGAGCTACCCGTCTGATGACGATTTGGAAAAACTTCTGAGTGCCGCCAAATCTAAAATGCAGCGCTAGAATTTACTGGCAAAAGCTGACTCTGCGAATGCGGCCAAGACGCTCATCAACTCGACATCTTAAGGCTGACAGCATGGCACATGATCTGAAACGCTCCCATATAAGTCTCGTCCGGGCGTCGGTCGCCGTGGATGCAAAGCCTGCCGTCTTGGCCAAAAAATTCTGCATCGGCCGTGCGGCCATCCGAGCAGTTTTGGCCCAGCAGTGACTTTGGACCAAATGGGTTGATCTTGCGCGGATCAACGCTTTTGGCTGTAAGCCTATGCGGTGCCTTCTACTGGGTTAAGCCCGCCAGTAACGGGCTGATCTGTGGTGGTTGCAAATGATCATGTGGCGTGTCCGTCCTCGCGCAAGGCACTGTCGGTGGCATTCAGCGTGGTATGTCATGTGCCGTCAATGAAGCTGGGTCCGGGTCGCGCTCATCTGGGTCCGGGTAGGGTCCGGGTATATGGCACGCTATAACCCCTTGAAATTGTTAGGTGGGTCCGGGTGGTCCGGGTAGGTCCGGGTCTTTTCACTACCTTTTCGTAGGGGGTCTGCTTGTTTCCCCCCTGATAAGTTTTCTGTAAAAGACCCGGACCACCCGGCCCCACCCGGACCCGGCATTGATTTTGTTGGATTATTTTAGAGGTGTAGACCCGGACCCTACCCGGACCCAAAGCTGGCAGACCCGGACCCAATCACGCTGTCTGGTCCCGCCCGAGGCTGTTGCGCCGATACCGACGTTCGCGCTGGGCGCTGTTGCCGTGGCCGCCTACGCGGGCGCGGTACTGCCGGAAGCCCATGCTGGTGAGGGTGCGCACGACCCGGTTCTGATCAGCCTGCGTCCAGCGCGCCCTTTCCATGCCCAGCGCCTTTTGAAGGATCTCCGCGACGGTCACACCTTCGTTCTGTTCTGTGATGTGTTCGAGATAGCGGCGGATCGGTCCGTCCCACGCGTCACCCTGATAACGATCGGCCTGCTGCTCTGCTGCCAGTGATTCCAGATTGTCGTTGTCCAGCCACCAGGGATCGCCAGCACGAAACCTCACGCAGGCTTCGGCCCATAGCTGGTCGCGGTCGCGTTCAATAGCGGCAATGTCGATGGCATCGCAGGCCACGGGCCAGAAACGTCGACCGCCGGTGGCATCTTTCAAATATCCACCCTCGGGATTGATACTGCCTGCAAACACACATTGGCGCGGTAGGTCGACCAATCGCTTTCCATAGGGCGGGCGGAAGCGATCAGTGGTTCTGCTGATGAACGCCTTGATGGTGCCGACCTCGGCGCGCGACATCGTGTCCAGTTCAGCAATTTCGATGATCCAGACGCTTCTTGTTTCCATCGCGGCATCCTTGCTGCTGAGGTCGGACAATCGGTCTGTGAACCATGGCTGTCCCATGATCTGCAGCGCACTGGATTTCTTGATCCCCTGAGGGCCTTCCAGGATCAGGGCGCAGTCTACTTTTGCGCCGGGGCGGTAGATCCGTGCCACTGCGGAAATCAACCAGCGTGGACCGACGGCGCGGGTGTAGGGATTGCCTTCCGCACCGAGGTAGGTGGAAAGCCATGCCTCGATTCTTGGCGCGCCATCCCACACGAGGGCGTCGAGATATTCCCTGACGGGATGGAAAAGCCGGTCGCGTGCCACAACCTCTACGGCTTGGCCCGCAACAGAAGCTGGGACCAGGATACCTTGATGCTGCAACCAGTTGGTAACCAGCAGGTCATCGCGGTCGGACCATTCGCTGCCTTGCCATTTGCACCCTTCAGTGTGCCATGGCGGCGGATTGCGTGCGACAGTGGTGGCTGCGAATTCATCATGCCACAAGACGCCCTTCCATTCTGGCGCTGTGCGCAGAGCCAGAATGCCGTTTGCGAGGACGGACCTGGGCTCGCGTTCCCGGTTGACCAAGAGATTGCCGCGCCAGTCGGTGGAAATTGCGGCAGTAGGGATGGATCGCGGGATCAGGTCACGGACTGCCTGATCTCCTCGGCGCGCAACACGTCGTTGAAATCCGAGCCTGATGGCGGTTCTGCAACCGCAACGTCATGGCCCCGTGCGCGGAGCGTTGTGATTGCGCTCTGGCGCTGTTGATGGGCTTTGCTATTCAGTGCGTCACCGTCGCCAGCGATCAGGACGAGTTTGCCTGCAGGGACCGGTGCGCGCGCGATATTGGAAATGCCAAGACAGGCCCAAGTTTCTTGCCCCGTGGCCTGCCAAATGGACAGGGCGTTCTCTACGCCCTCGCACAGGATCAGCGGCTCAACGCCTGGCAGGCGGACGGCAGCGCGAGCCGACCAACCATCCACAGCTTTGTTGGTTCGCTTCACGATGTTCACCGGGGCCTTTTGACCATCGTCGGTGAGATAGACTTGCTGAACAGCCAGGACATCTCCGGCCTCATCTGTCGCTAGGGCAACCAGCGCGCCATGCTGGCCAGCGGCAAAACGACGAAACCGAATGGAGGCGGGAGGCATTGCGGTGATGCCTCTGTTGCGCAGATAGGTCTCTGCAGCACTCGCCTCAATGCCTTTGGAACTGGCGACGATCTCTGCCACAGTAGTTTTGCGTTCGATGGCTTTTGGTGCCGAGACAGCAGTTTTGGCGGGTTGCTGCTGAATGTCGCCAAGCCAGTCGCGCGCCCAGCGCCAGGCTTCTGTATCTGGCAGGCTCAGATGGTGGCGGATCAGCTCAAGTCCATCGCCGCCAATCCCGGCTTCGTGGTCATACCAGCGCCCGGCGCGTGGGCCTGCAACCTCGATGGCCATGCTACCCTTGCTGCCATAGCGCAGTTGGGCTCTCGTCGAGTGGCTTGAATTGGGTTAGCCCAGCAGCGATTGCGCTAGGTCGGCCATGCGATTGTTAAGGCGCGAAGCCAGGTCTGCAACCGAGAGGTGTGCTGAAAGCTGGCGCACCGGCGCGTTTGCGATGCCGTGGAAATCTCGAGGGCTCTGCACTTTTGTCATCTGCAGCGCACCTTTCACATGGGCGTTGTTAATGCCTTGCTTGTAACCGTTGGCTCACCGCCAGCTCGATTTGGCACGACGGGCTGCTTGAGGGGATTGTTGACCGAATTTGGGGTGCTGATCACAGCTCACGCTCTTGCAGTTCAATCCACTCGATGAGTTTGCTTTTGCGAGCACAGATGACATTCCCGATCCGGAATATGGGCATCCCAACCTTGGCGTCGCTTGCGTAGTAGTAGACCTTGCGACGATGGCGAACATTGCCAAAGACGAAGACCGCGATGGCTTCCGCGCCGTGCAGCAGGTCATCAGCGATGGTCGCGGCCTCTGCGCCTGCGGTGTCAATGAAGTGTTTCATTGGTCAGTCTCTCTCTTCTCGGGTGAAATCAGTTCCTGAACGAAGTGCGCCTTGCGGCCATGCAACCGATGTGACGCCATCCGGACCTGCATGCTGGCGTTGACTGTCGCTTTGCTGAGAAAATTGCCGTGGGGGGCCATCGCCACCCGGTACAGCTTTTCCATTGCCTGATATCCAACGGCCCCGAGGGTGGACTTCATGTCTTGGCGTCCCTTGGGTGAGCCTAAGGCCCAAGGGATGGGCACGAAGCCGTCCTTTCGGACCATGCCAAGAACGAGCTCTTTCCGCCCGAGGGTCGCGTTTGGCAGGAGCGCAAGAGCGGTGCCCGAAACCCGAAGAAACAGAAACTTCCGATCCACCAGCTCCAGTTGCCAGTCTTTGTCCGATGCCCTGATGAGAGTTGTAGCTTGCGCTTCTAAAGGTGGCTGGCAAGCGACAGCTATCGTGACCAAGGCATCCCATGTGCCGCCAAATGTTTTGCCCATCGCTTCTGATACGACCCGGATATTCCAAGCAAAATGCTCGCTCATCGCGGCTGCAACGGACGCCTTCAGGATTTCCTGTTCGGGCCATGCGCGGCGAAACCCACCGTGGGGTTTGGCAAGCTTTTGTGACTGAATTGCGCCGGCCGATTGAAGGACGCGCAAGCTGGGCAACGGCACACCCGATCCCGCAGAGGCTTCTGGGTCGCCATACGCGTCCGTTGCCGGATCTCCCGATTCCTTGGCTGTCATTGTTAACTTTTCCCGTCATGACCGATGCCTTACACAAGATACAATCCGTTGCTAGTGCTATCGATATGGTTCATATCTATAGAGCTTGGCTTTAGCAACCGTTCCCGTTTCTTACTGAATTTAGGGGAGATCATGGCAACTATTCGCAAACGGACGCTGCCCTCGGGGCTGGTACGCTGGCAAGTGGATTTTACTGACCAAATCGGCAAGCGCAGGTCTAAGCTGTTTCCGCGTCGCAAAGACGCCGATGTTTATCTGGTCAAGGTCCGCTCGCTGGTGGCCAACCACACCTATCTGGCTGACAGCGAAAGCCTGACTTTGCTCGAGGCTTCAAATAGCTGGCTCGACCATTGTGAGGTGCGCTGCAAAACCGGGCGGCGGATGGAGCGCGCCACGCTGCGCGACTATAGCGATAAAGTGCGTTTGCACCTCAAGGATCCCGAGATCGGCCTTGGCGACAAGCTGCTGGCCCATCTGACTCGACGCCATGTGAATGAGCTCCGCGACAGGATGCTGCTGGCTGGGCGGTCAGAACACCTGACACGCCGCACCATTTCGGTGCTGAAGCTGATCCTCGACCATGCCATCGACAACGGCCAGCTGTTTGCCAACGCTGCCCAAGGTGTGCGCATCATCAAGTCCAGCCGGATCGATTACAAAGCGCCGGTTCCATCAAAGGAGGCGATCCGCGCCCTGATCGAGACGGCGGGCGAAGATTTCAAACCGCATTTGATCGTGTCGGCGCTCGGCGGGCTGCGTGCCTCCGAACTGCGAGGTCTGCGCTGGCAGGACCTGGATTTTGACAAGGGCTTTATTTATATCCGCCAGCGGGCCGACGCCTACAATCAAATGGGTGAGCCGAAATCGCGGGCAGGGTTCCGCGACATCCCCGCTGGGCCGATGGTCTTGAACGCCCTGCGCCGCTGGAAACTGCGCTGCCCGAAAAGCGAACTTGGGCTGGTCTTCCCCGCTCCACGCGGCGGCATCCTTCAGCACACCCGAACGCAGGACCGCTTTCGCAAGCTGCTGGTAAACGTTGGGGTGACGATGCGCTGGCACGACCTGCGCCACTTCGCCGTGTCGCTCTGGATAGAGCAGGGCTTCTCGATCAAGGAGATCATGACCTTCGCAGGCCACTCCTCGATCCAGATGACCATGGAACGCTATGGGCATCTGTTCCCATCGCCAGACCACCAAAAGGCCATGGCCATGGTCGAGGCGAAGCTGCTGGGGTAATTGCTTTTAATCTGGCCTCCCTTTGCTGTCGGTGCATGTATCGGCTGTCTCATCCCGCTCTGACAGTGCGTTCATGATCGCCTTGCGAATTGGGGCCTCTAGCTTAACCGTTGATCCTTTGAACGCGGCGTTTAGAGCTTTGGTAAAATCATCCCGGTTTTTGAACAGCGAGATTGGCATGCCCTCCAAAACCTTGATGATCTGGCGCTGGATCTCTTTACCTTCGGCTTCCTCAGCCGCAATCACATCTGCATCTTTGCGCTTTTGGCTTTGGGCGAGTTTGGCAAAAGCGGTGTCGCCTTGCAGACGCGCGATACGGTCAGGGTCTGCCTGGAAGTTCAATTTCAGCGGGCGTTCGACGGTAATTTTCAAATACCCGAAATCACGGTTGTCGAACATCTTTGAGCAGATCCGTTCCTTTGTCTTACCGTCGATGATCACCCTTGATGTGTTGTCGTTCTTGAACCCGGCATAAAGCCGGGTGATTTCACCGATGTGATCCGGTTTTCCATCCTCACCGTCGCCCAGCTCGTTGCGCTTGTTGCCAAGGCTTTTGCGCATTTTGAGGTAGTCTTTGGTCGCGTCGATCAGCTGCACCTTTCCGCGCCGTTCGGGGCGTTTGCGGTTGGTGACAAGCCAGATGTAGGTGTAAATCCCGGTATTGTAGAACATTTGATCTGGCAGGGCGACAATCGCATCAAGCCAATCATTTTCAATGATCCAACGTCGGATATTGCTTTCGCCCGATCCAGCATCCCCCGTGAACAGGGGCGAGCCATTAAACGCGCATTTCCCTTCGCTAGCGGGAAGCCTACGGTCCGGCGGCGTCAAGCGCGAGAGGCATTCGGTGCAACTAACCGTGAAAAAATCGAGGTGGATTTCTCACAAAACGTCACTTGTCTGTGATTGGAAATTCCACAGGCGCTGCGCTTAGCTGGAATCTGCATGCGATCAAGCCTGCCAACGCTTTTTTGATACACATCCAATACACCTTTTGGCCCGTTCTCCCTGCACGCCACCGCAGTGGTGGCCGACTTTACAGTCATACACGACGGAGAATGACCCAATGTTTCGTAGAACCTTTATCGCACTGACCGCCGCAACGACCCTGACTTCGGGCGCAGCATTCGCTGACGGCCACTCCATGGATGTCGTCGACACCGCTGTTGCGGCAGGCACCTTCAACACCCTCGTCGCCGCTGTGACCGCTGCTGGCCTTGTAGACACTCTGAAAGGCGAAGGCCCATTCACCGTGTTCGCACCAACCGACGAGGCGTTCGCCGCTCTGCCCGAAGGCAAGATTGAAGAGCTGCTGGCAGACATCCCAACCCTGACGGCAATCCTGACCTACCATGTTGTTGCAGGCAAAGTGATGAGCACCGACCTCTCCGACAACATGATGGCTGCAACCGTGAATGGCGCAGAAGTCACCATCACCACGATGGACGGCGTAAAAGTGAACGGCGCGAACGTTACCACGGCGGACATCGAGACTTCCAACGGTGTTATCCACGTCATCGACGCTGTGATCAT
>JAWUXZ010000003.1:0-8590 GCA_034111085.1 Dinoroseobacter sp. | reverse complement strand
CCCCCCCCCCACGCCCGCCCAGCACAACCCAAGTGCGCCATATCCCTTCAGGTGGTAGTTGGTGCGGAAATGCCCAGAACCGCCAAAGCCACGGCAAAGCCGCGACCTCATCCGGCTTCAAGTTCCGCAGCAATTCGGTCTGCGCTGCTTCGCTCTCGCAAGAGAGCCATGCGGCGTTCGATTTCACCTCGGGCGGCATCAAGATCAATCCCAGCGCCTCCATCGGCATCCCGCCGTTTGCGTAACTCATCGCGCAGCCGCCCTTCCTCCTTGAGAAACCCCTGCACCGCCTGTGTCAGCGCCCGCAATTCCGCTAGGTTGACAGACCCATCAAAGTCCCCTGCCTCCAAAGCCTCACAGCGCGCTTCGAGAAGCGCGCCCTGCCGAGATAAATTTTGGATAATACGGTCTAGGTAATCTTCAATCGCAAGGTCAGGCCCTGCGACACCCTCATTCACCTGATTGGTCATTGGCTAGGTTCGACGCTCATCCTGCCCGACCGAGCAGACACAGAAAAAGCGGCCCGGGCCTTCGCCCTGCCGCCCTATCCACTTCTTCCAGCTTGCACTTTTTCTACTCTAGAGCGTTCGCAATGTCAACAACTAAACCTAAGGTTGTGCGCATTTCTCTGATCACTCGCTCACGCGCTGCCGCTCAATCTCGCGCCATTTGGCAACCTCAACCTGGTGCTCGGCATAGGTCACAGTGAACACGTGTCCGCCCGTGCCGTCTGCCACAAAGAAGATATAGTCGCTGTCTTCAGGGTTCAGTGCAGCCTCAATCGCAGCTCTTCCGGGGTTCGCAATTGGGGTCGGCGGCATGCCATCAATCGTGTAGGTATTCCAAGGGGTTGAGCGTCGAAGTTCGGACCGTCTCAGCCCCCGACCAAGCGTGCCTTGGCCTTGGGTGATGCCATAAATTACCGTCGGGTCGGTCTGCAAGCGTATGCCCTTGTTGAGGCGGTTGATAAACACCCCAGCAACCAGACGCCGCTCATCGGCGACACTGGTTTCTTTCTCGATAATAGAGGCCAAAATCAAAGCCTCTTGCGGCGTCGAAATTGGTAAGCCTTCCACACGCAATGCCCAAGCCTGCGCCAGAATCGCCTCCTGCGAGCTGACCATCCGGCGAATCACATCCACCCGCGCCGTGCCCTTTGAAACCTCATAGGTGTCCGGCGCCAGCGCGCCTTCTGCCGGCAGTTCCTCAGGCGCGTCTCCCGTCAAGAAATCCGCGCCCTTCAAGGCTTCCACGATATTCCAGCTCGTGACACCTTCGGCCACCGTGATCCGGTAATTGATCGGGACATTTGCATCGATCAACGACGCATAAGCCTCCGGCAACCCATCAGCATAGGCGAACTTCGCAATCTCGACCAATTCGCCGTTCACACGCTCGCGCAAACGCATCTCGCCGCGCCCCTCGCTGATCGTGTATTGCGCGACATACCGGAACGTGGGGGCCGAGGCTTGCGTGATGATGTCGAGGATCTGCTCCATCGATGCGCCCGCAGGCAGCTCATAGTTGTTGAACTTCAGGTCTTCGGCCTTGCCCGTGTATTGCGCACCAATCCGAAATATCCGCGCATTAGAGACCGCGCCCGCTTCTTCCAGCGCATTAGAGACCCGTGTCAGGGTCGCGCCGCGCGGGACCTCAAAGAAGATCGTCTCGCCGTGCAGGCCAGCACCGTTAAACTTCTGCTGCCCCCAGCTGATCAAACCAAGCGCAAAAATCAGCCCGACAATCGATAAGGTCAGCGCATTTGAAGCAATATTCTTCCACATCAGTCCGTCACCTTGCCCAGAACGAGGCTTGCATTCGTGCCACCAAACCCAAACGAATTTGACAGAACGACTGATATCTCCCGCTCATGTTTGGCATTGGGCGCGAGGTTCAGTTTTGTGGCCACCGCAGGCGTGTCCAAATTTATCGTCGGGGGGGCCACCTGATCGCGGATCGCGAGGACCGAGAAGATCGCCTCAACAGCACCTGCAGCGCCCAGAAGGTGTCCGGTGCTCGACTTGGTGGAAGACATCGTCGCCCGCCCAGCATCATCTCCAAGCATCCGCTCCACAGCGCCCAGCTCAATCGTGTCGGCCATCGTCGAGGTGCCATGCGCATTGATGTAGTCAATCGCACTCGGCTCAAGCCCAGCCCGCTTCAAGGCCGCGCGCATCGACCGCTCGGCTCCATCTCCGGTCTCTGAGGGAGCCGTGATATGATAAGCGTCGCCTGACATGCCATATCCTAGCACCTCGGCATAAATCTTCGCGCCGCGCGCTTGGGCGTGCTCAAGCGCTTCCAGCACAACAACGCCAGCGCCCTCGCCCATGACAAACCCATCTCGGTCTGCGTCATAGGGCCGGGAGGCTTGCTCCGGCGTCTCGCCGCGCTTCGTCGAAAGCGCCCTGCAAGCGTTGAAGCCCGCAATACCGATCTCGGAAATCGGGCTCTCGGCTCCGCCTGCAATCATCACATCGGCGTCGCCCCATTGGATCAAGCGCGCGGCGTCGCCAATCGCGTGCGCGCCCGTGGAACAGGCCGTCACAACCGCATGGTTCGGACCCTTAAAGCCGTAGCGGATGGATACCTGACCACTCACGAGGTTGATCAACGCGCCCGGAATAAAGAACGGCGATACCCGGCGCGGTCCTTTTTCCTTCAACAGCACTGCTGTCTCAGCAATCGAGGACAAGCCGCCAATGCCAGAGCCGATCATCACGCCCGTGCGCAACCGATCCTCTTCATCCTCGGGCATCCAGTTTGCGTCGCGGACAGCTTGGTCAGCCGCAGCCATGCCATAGAGGATAAAATCATCAACCTTGCGCCGGTCCTTCGGGGCCATCGCATCGTCGGGATTGAACGTGCCGTCGGTGCCGTCGCCAAGCGGGACTTCGCACGCGTAGGTCGTCGCCAAATGGCTGGCGTCAAAGCGCGAGATCGCGCCTGCGCCGGACTGCCTGGCCAAAAGCCGCGCCCAAGTCGCCTCAACGCCCGAGGCAAGTGGCGTAACTGCGCCCAGACCCGTAATCACAACACGCCGCATGTCTGCTCCCATCGATCCCAAAAAAGGTCTCTGCCTGCTCAACTCGCCTAATACACGCGGCCCTAGGCGCGGTGCAAGTCCCAAGCCCCATATATAGAGGTTTGCCAGCTTAAACCTGCCGCGCGATCACCCCAATCAAGGCGGTCAGGAACTGTGAGACCAGCAAAGCGCCTTGTCCGTCAATATCGCGCTCGGGCATGAACTCCGCCAAAGTCACCATCAACGCAGGCACCGCCCCCTGGGCGCGCACCTGCTGCACGGCCTCGGCAATCAAACCCCGCGCGTCTGCGCCACCTTTAAGCGGCACCGCCAGATCGCCTCAATCCGAAACCATCACGCCAGCGTGCAAAATCGGCCCGCTCAGATCAAAGTTAAAATGCTCTCGATTGGCCGCATAGGGTGCTGCGCCCGCCCGAATGGCCGCAGGCCCGCCTGCTCAGTAAGCTCCAACCGTTGCGTTTGGCGTCGCTGTGGCAGCACCGAACAGCGCAATCCGCGCGCCGCCCAATTCCGAGACCGTCGCTTTGGGCCAACACAAGAACGTCTCCACATCGCCCGCGCCAAACATCTTCCCAAGCCCTGACATACCGCTCACTCTCAAAATTCACGCCAGGCAAACGCAAAACGGCGGCTCCCGAAAGAGCCGCCGTTTGAAAATTCTACAAGCCCTCAGGAGAGCTTAGGAAGCCTTTGAGATAAAGCCAACCGCGTCGCCAAAGGTCTGGATGGTTTCAGCTGCGTCGTCCGGGATCTCGATGCCAAACTCTTCTTCAAAAGCCATGACCAGTTCCACGGTGTCGAGGCTGTCTGCGCCCAGGTCGTCGATGAAAGATGCGGCCTCGATGACCTTATCTTCTTCAACGCCGAGGTGTTCCACCACGATTTTCTTAACACGATCTGCGATGTCGCTCATGATCTCAAATCCTCATTCCGATTTCCGGGCCATACAACGCCCTGTATATATTCATTCCCGCCCAGATGGTCTGCATTTTGCAAAACGTCAAGACGGCCCCGAGGGCGCCCCCGGCCTGAATGTGCGCCGCCTATAGCATAGGGGTCAGGAAAGGCAACACGCTTCAACACGACATTGGTCACGAAAGGGAACGCCGGCGAAACCTCGCCTCACAGCATCGCCATGCCGCCATTCACATGCAGGGTCGTGCCGGTCACATAACCCGCCTCAGGGCTTGCCAGATACAACACAGCACTCGCGATTTCACTCGGATCGCCCATGCGTCCAGCCGGAATCTGCGTCAAGATCTTGCTCTTTTGGTCATCGGTCAGCTTCTCAGTCATCGCGGTTGCAATAAAGCCCGGTGCCACAGAATTCACGGTGATCCCGCGCGAGGCAACCTCATAGGCCAAGGACTTCGACATCCCGATCATACCCGCCTTAGAGGCCGCATAATTAGCCTGTCCGGGATTTCCCGTGGCCCCCACGACGGAGCTGATATTCACAATCCGTCCCCAACGCGCCTTCATCATGCCGCGCAACACGCCCCGGCACAGCCGAAAGGTGGAGGTCAGATTGACTTCCAAGACGCTCGACCATTCATCGTCTGACATGCGCATAAACAGATTATCGCGGGTGATGCCTGCGTTATTGACCAGCACATCTACTGATCCCATCGCAGCAGCGGCCGCTTTTGGCAGCGCGCCCACGGCATCCGCATCGCTCAGGTTGCACGGCAGCACATGCGCGCGCGCGCCCAATTCCGCAGCCAAGGCCTCGAGCGGCTCCACGCGGGTGCCAGACAGCCCGACGGTTGCGCCCGCGCTGTGCAATTGCCGCGCGATATCCGCGCCGATGCCACCCGATGCGCCCGTTACCAGCGCGTTCTTTCCGCTCAAATCAAACATGCTCAATCCCCTAAATCTATCCCAAAATTCTGGTTAGAAAGTTTTCATCCCGCCAAAATCGCAGCCACATCCGCAGGCGTCCCAACCGCCTTGGTCGCAACATTCCGATCAATCCGCTTGATCATGCCCGACAAAGCCTTGCCCGCACCGATCTCCCAGATCTCCGTCACGCCCGCGGCGGCCATAAACCCAACGCTCTCGCGCCAACGCACAGACCCCGTTACCTGATCCACTAACAAAGACCGAATGACCGCTGGATCATCAACCGCTTGCGCCAATACATTCGCCACCAAAGGCACCGAAGGTGGGTTAAACATCACGTGGCTCAGCGCCTCCGCCATCGCGTCGGCCGCTGGCTGCATTAAGGCGCAATGAAACGGTGCGCTTACAGGCAGCATTAAGGCCCGTTTCGCGCCGCGCTCTTTGGCAATCACACACGCGCGCTCCACCGCCGCCTTATGGCCCGACACGACCACCTGTGAGGGATCATTGTCATTGGCCGCCTGACAGACCTCGCCCTCAGCGGCCTCCAAAGCCACCGCCTGTGCCGTCTCAAAATCAAGACCCAGCAAAGCCGCCATCGCGCCCACACCAACAGGCACCGCCTTCTGCATCGCGTCACCGCGCACGCGCAGCAACTTCGCAGCATCGCCAACGCTCAAAGACCCGGCAGCCGCCAACGCCGAATACTCACCCAGTGAATGGCCCGCAACAAACGCAGCGTCCGTCACCGCAAAGCCTTCCGCCTCCAGTGCGCGCATCGCCGCGAGGGACGTGGCCATTAACGCTGGCTGTGCATTGGCCGTCAGCGTCAGCTGATCCGCCTCGCCCTCCCAGATCAGCGCGCTCAGCTTTTCGCCGAGCGCGTCATCCACTTCCTCAAACACCGCCGCTGCCACCGGGTAGGCCTCCGCCAGCGCCTTGCCCATGCCAATGGTCTGGGCACCCTGCCCCGGAAATACGAATGCGCGCATGAAAATCAGCCCCTCTGCCGTCAAAACTGGTCCGCTGGCGATACCGTGCCGCGCCTCTTTTCGCAACGCAGTCTTGCATCATAAGGTGCATCCGCGCTTGCATCCACGAGCCAACCCGCTATAGCCCGCTCTGTCTCGACTTGATTGATCCCGCGTGGTCCCTCGAAGGCGGTCCGAGACCTTCGCATGCCGCCCAGTGAAACCCGCCCGAATACGAAGGATACCGCATGCCGCTTTACGAGCATGTCTTTATTGCCCGCCAAGACCTTTCGAATACACAAGCCGAAGGTCTGGTTGAGCATTTCGGAACCGTACTGGCCGATAACGGTGGCCAGGTGGTCGAGTCCGAATACTGGGGCCTCAAGACAATGGCCTACAAGATCAACAAGAACCGCAAAGGCCATTACGCCTTTCTGAAATCCGATGCACCGGCACCTGCCGTGCAGGAGATGGAACGCCTGATGCGTCTGCACGACGACGTCATGCGCGTGCTGACCATTAAGGTCGACGAGCACCCCGAGGGTCCGTCCGTTCAGATGCAAAAGCGCGATGAGCGCGGAGATCGTGGCGACCGCCGCGAGCGCCGCTGATCAGCGCCCAGAAAGGATTGTAAGTCATGGCTACCAAACCATTTTTCCGTCGTCGCAAAGTCTGTCCGTTCTCCGGTGAAAACTCGCCGAAGATCGACTATAAAGACGTGCGTCTGTTGCAGCGTTATGTTTCCGAGCGGGGCAAGATCGTCCCATCCCGGATCACCGCCGTTTCCGCCAAAAAGCAGCGTGAGCTGGCCCGTGCGATCAAGCGCGCCCGCTTCCTCGCCCTGCTGCCATACGCCGTCAGGTAAGGAGAAAGCACAATGCAAGTTATCCTTCTAGAACGCGTCGCAAAGCTCGGCCAGATGGGCGATGTAGTCGCCGTCAAAAACGGCTACGCGCGCAACTACCTGCTGCCCCAGGGCAAAGCGCTGTCGGCTTCCAAAGGCAACATCCAAGCCTTTGAAGCGCAAAAAGCACAGCTCGAAGCCCGCAACCTTGAGACTAAGAAAGAGGCCGAAGATATGGCTTCGCGTCTCGATGGTCAGCAGTTCATCGTGATTCGCTCGGCTTCTGACGCAGGCGCGCTCTACGGATCTGTCACCACCCGTGACGCGTCCGATGTCGCCACTGCCGAAGGCTTCTCGATCGACCGCAAGCAGGTCGTGATCAACACGCCGATCAAGGATCTGGGTCTGCATGACGTCTCCGTCGTTCTGCACCCCGAGGTTTCTGCGACGATCCAGTTGAACGTGGCCCGCTCCACTGAGGAGGCCGAATTACAAGCCTCCGGTAAATCGATCCAAGAGCTCGCAGCCGAGGCAGATGCCGAAGCCGAGTTCGAGATTGCCGAGCTGTTCGACGAAATCGGTGCTGCTGGCATGGACGACGATGATGACGGCGAGGCACGTGCGCCCGCCGCCGCTTCCGAGGACGAAGAGACCGCGTAAGCGCCTCTCGCCAATCGAAGAATTGAAACGCCGCGCCCTCAAAGCGCGGCGTTTTCTTGTGCTCACGCCCAAAGTGCGGGTCAGATACTTCTTCTCAATCGCAAAGTCCGCGTATATCGTTCCACTTGGACGAGAGGAGAACAAGATGAACACTCAAATTAAGATGACCATGGCGGCCTTAGGGCTGGCAGCTTCGTTTGGTATGGGCACCGCAGCGTCAGCCTGTCCTAACCCCAATCTGGCCGACAACTACGGCACCTATGCCGCGACGGGCGCTCAGCTGTATGAGAAGCAATCCTACAACCTGCAAGCAGGCGGCGACCAACGGATCACCGATTGCAGCAACGTACGACCGCGCACCGACCGCGGCGACGGCTACGTCACCTCCAGCCCCGATTTCAGTTTTAGCCTGTCGGGGATGGGCCGCTATACGCTGGTCATGAGTGTTATCAGCCAATGCGACAGTGTTTTGTTGATCAATACCGGGACAACGAGCTGGTATTACGACGATGATGACAACGGCAACGCAGACGCGCGCATCAGTCTGACACGGCCCGCCAATGGCCGGATTGATGTCTGGGTCGGGACCTATGACGGGACCCTTTGCGATGCACAACTCAGCCTTGAGACGTTCTACCGCTAAGGGACGCGCATTTATCTAAAATCTTGCTTAATGGCGTAAGGTTCTGACCTTGCGCCATTTTTCTGGCCCAAGCCTGCCTGCGTTAACCTATCGTTTACCTATGGGGTGCCGCGATCCTGCCCGTCTGCCTATCCCAGTCCTCGGGGGCTAAACGGACGGGTGCGGATATGACCACTAAACTTAACGTAAAATTGCGCCGCATCGGCGCGCTCGGCTTGCTGGCTCTCGTCTTTACCGGCACCGAGGCGCGCGCCGATTTCTACATCGCGCCTTCCATCGGCGTCGGATATGCCAGCCACCAATTCGACACCAAGGCCCTAGGTGCGCCGGGCCGCATCCGCGATAGAGCTCAGGGGCGCACGCTGTCGGCAGGTCTCGCAATCGGTCACCGCACTCATATCGGCAATCGAGAGGTCGATCTGGAACTTGAAGTCCGCGCCAGTGCCGCCGAGCGTTACCGCTCAGGCACCCGTACTTATGACGTCAGCCGCCAGCAAATCGGCGTCGCGATCTACACCACCGTTCACCGCAACGAAGGTTTCCGCGCCCAAGTCGGCATCGGCGCCGGGGCGCGCCGCCTCGCC
>JAWUXZ010000002.1:0-58898 GCA_034111085.1 Dinoroseobacter sp. | reverse complement strand
CAGTCGGCCGCGCGCTGATGACCCAGCCGAAAGTCTTGATGCTGGATGAGCCGACCGCAGGCGTCAGCCCGATTGTGATGGACGAGTTGTTTGACCGGATCATCGAGGTCGCGCGCAGTGGGATTTCGATCCTGATGGTAGAGCAGAACGCCCGTCAAGCGCTTGAGATCGCGGATAAAGGATACGTGCTGGTGCAGGGGCGCAATGCGTTTACTGACACAGGCAAAGCACTTCTGGCAGACCCAGAAGTGCGCAAAAGCTTCTTGGGGGGCTGAATATATGACGCAGATCATACATTGGGGGGCACGTAATGGACCCGCTTAACGCCTTCATCGTTTTAGCAAATTTCGTTTTGGTGCCTGCGACCGCTTATGGCGCGCAACTCGCGCTTGGCGCACTTGGTGTCACGCTGATTTACGGCATCCTGCGCTTTTCCAATTTTGCCCATGGCGACACTATGGCATTTGGCGCGATGGTTACGATCCTGTTCACTTGGCTGTTCCAAAGCTGGGGCTGGAACCTGGGACCACTGCCGACAGCTCTGCTCGCCCTGCCCTTCGGGATCATAGCAACCTCGCTTCTGATGCTTGGCACCGACCGCCTCGTCTACCGGTTCTACCGCAAACAGAAAGCCGCCCCGGTGATCTATGTGATCGCCTCATTGGGTGTGATGTTTATCATGAACGGGCTCGTGCGATTTGTGATCGGACCGAATGACCAACAGTTTGCCGATGGCGAGCGGTTCATCATCTCGGTGCGGACCTTCAAGGCTATGACCGGGCTTGAAGAGGGGTTGGCCATTCGGACCAGCCAAGGTTTGACTGTCGTCGTGGCAATTATCGCCGTAGCGCTTCTTTTCTGGTTCCTGAACAACACCCGCACCGGAAAATCCATGCGCGCATTCTCAGACAATGAGGACCTCGCGCTGCTTTCGGGCATCAACCCTGAGCGGGTTGTTATGTATACATGGCTGATCGTGGCCGCACTCGTGACAGTCGCTGGTGTGCTCTACGGGCTTGATAAGTCATTTAAACCTTTCACCTATTTCCAGCTTCTTCTGCCGATCTTTGCTGCCGCCATCGTCGGCGGGCTCGGCAATCCGCTGGGGGCCATCGTCGGCGGTTTCGTCATCGCGTTCTCGGAAGTTGGCGTGACCTATGCGTTCAAGAAGGTGCTCGGGTACCTTCTGCCTGATAGTCTTGCGCCAGACAGCCTCGTCCAACTTTTGTCGACAGACTATAAATTCGCGGTCAGTTTCGTGATCCTAGTGATCGTGCTTCTGATCCGGCCCACGGGCCTGTTCCGGGGGAAATCGGTATGACCATCAACGTCAAAAACATCCTCCTCTTCGCCTTTGTCGGTGCCTTGATTATCGGCACCGGCTTTGTGCAAAGCTGGAATGTAGCCTTAACCATATTTAACATGGGCCTGATCAGCGCGATCATGGCGCTTGGAGTAAATATGCAGTGGGGCTTTGCGGGCCTGTTTAATGTCGGGATCATGGGCTTTGTCGCACTTGGTGGCCTGGCCGCAGTGCTGATATCGATGCCGCCTGTAGAGGAGGCTTGGGCTGCCGGAGGTTTGCGTTTACTGCTCGGCCTTGTGTGCGGCGCGGCAACGATCGTGGGCGGAATTCTCGCGTTTTCCAAACTGCCTGCTGGCCGAAATCGAACCCTCGTTGTTGGGGCGATCTTACTCGTCGGGTTCCTGATCTACCGCTTCGTATTTGACCCGGCGAAATCCGCGATTGAGGGCGTTAACCCTGCCTCCACCGGGTATTTGGGCGGTGCCAACCTACCTATCATCCTATCCTGGCCCGTCGGTGGCCTGCTTGCTGCAGGCGTCGCATGGATCATTGGCAAGACTGCATTGGGTCTGCGGTCCGACTACTTGGCGATCGCGACACTTGGCATAGCCGAGATTGTCATCGCAGTGATGAAAAACGAGGACTGGATGGCGCGCGGTGTCAAAAACGTCATCGGCCTACCCCGCCCTGTCCCCTATGAGATCGACCTGCAAAACAGCCCTGCGTTTCTTGAGCGCATGGCTTCGCTCGGCGCAGATCCGGTGACGGCCTCGTCGGTGACGGTGAAGTTGCTGTATGGGTCGCTGTTCATCGTCGTATTGCTGATTCTTATTTGGTTGGCTGAAAAGGCGCTGAACTCCCCTTGGGGTCGTATGATGCGCGCGATCCGCGACAATGAGACGGCGGCAGAGGCGATGGGCAAGGACGTCAAGAAACGTCACCTGCATATCTTCGTATTGGGAAGTGCCGTGTGCGGGATTGCAGGCGCTATGATGACGACTTTAGATGCGCAATTAACGCCGACGTCTTACCAGCCCCTACGCTTTACTTTCCTGATCTGGGTGATGGTGATCGTGGGCGGGTCCGGCAACAATTGGGGCGCAGTGCTTGGTGGCTTTCTGATCTATTTCCTGTGGATTCAGGTCGAACCGATGGGGCTTTGGCTGATGGGCGTGATCACAGCTGGCATGGCCGATGGCTACTGGTTGAAGGATCACCTTCTTGGCAGTGCAGCACATATGCGTTTGCTGACCATGGGCGTGATTTTGTTGCTGGTACTGAGGTTTAGCCCACGCGGATTGATACCCGAGAAGTAACTTATTGGGGCGTCTGAGCGGTTGCTCTAGCGCCCCAAAATGCGGCGGACGTAGGTTTGCGTCTCGGCAAAGGGTGGCACATCATTGTGTTGGGCCACAGCCTCGGGGCCAGCATTGTATGCCGCAAGCGCCAAGCGCCAGTTACCAAACCGCCGATATTGTGTGGCCAAGTAGCGCGCTCCACCATCGAGGTTCGCAGATGGGTCAGTCGGATCGACGCCAAGATCGGCAGCGGTGCCGGGCATCAACTGCGCGAGACCGATGGCACCCTTGTTTGACACAGCTTCCGTATTCCAGCCGCTTTCCTGCTGCACGAGCCGCAAGAACAGGTCTTGCGGAATTCCGTTGCGGTCAGCCGCAGCACGCGCGACGGCCAAATACGGCCCGCTATAGCTGCCGCGAAAACTTGGGATGATCTCGATATCTGTTTGAGGGCGCAGGCGCGCAGAGAACTGATATTGCTGGCTGAGCCGCCCGTCGAGCAACCGTGATTGGTTCTCGAAGATTGCAGCGCGCGAACGGCTGGAAGCAGAGGTCTCGGCTAACACCGGAACCACGCTGGCAGCGCTGGCAAAACCTACGATCAGGGCGACAAGTGAGGCAGTTCGGGTCATCAGGGCTCTCCTTCATACCGTTATCTTGTGTATAAGTCGTAGATCGCCCCTATACCAGCCCCCGGTCCGTGCGGTAATTGGGGTTTATGGGTTCTTAACCCTGTTCGGGTGAGGTACCCAGACATCATTATTGCTTCGAGAATCGCGCTGGAGGACGACATGGCAGGATCAGTTAACAAGGTCATCATCATCGGAAATCTGGGGCGTGACCCCGAAGTGCGGTCGTTCCAGAACGGCGGTAAGGTGTGCAACCTGAACATTGCCACTTCCGAGACATGGAAAGACAAGCAAAGCGGCGAGCGACGCGAAAAGACCGAGTGGCACTCGGTTGCGATCTTCCAAGAGGGTCTGGTTCGGATTGCCGAGCAGTACCTGAAGAAAGGCTCAAAGGTCTATGTTGAAGGCAAGCTGCAAACCCGTAAATGGCAGGATAAATCGGGCGCGGATCGTTACTCGACCGAAATTGTGCTGCAAGGGTTTGACGGCGTTCTGACCATGCTCGACGGTCGCGGCGAGAACAGCGGCGGAGGCGGCGGTGGATATGGCGGCAACAACGGTGGCGGCGGTGGTGGTGAAAGCTACGGCGGCGACAATGGCGGTTATGGCGGCGGCGGCGGCGGCGGTGGATCTGCCCCAAGCAGTGGCGGCGGCGGTGGACGCTCTGATCTGGATGATGACATCCCGTTCTAGGCGCGCGTCTCGCCCAATGCGTCTTCCAGCAGTCTAACAACAGCGTCGCGCGGCACATCGGCGGTCACAAAGGCAATGCCGCTGCCGCGCGCCCGCACGAAGCGCAACGGGCCGGCGCTCACCTTTTTATCTTGGGACATCATGGCAACCAACGCTTCGGCATCTGGCAATGGGCCATCGATATCGCTGAGGTCGGTTTTCATTCCCATTGCCTTCAGATGCGCCCGTACCCTGCTGGGGTCTTCTTGCGCACAAAAACCAAGGCGCGCGGACAACTCGAACGCCAGCGCGCAGCCAATCGCGACGCCTTCTCCGTGCAACAGGCGGTCGCCATAGCCGGTTGCGGCTTCTAACACGTGGCAGAATGTGTGGCCGAGGTTCAGCAGCGCGCGGTCGCCCTGTTCGGTCTCATCGCGCAGCACGATCTCCGCCTTCATCTCGACCGAGCGGCGCACGGCATGAGCGCGGGCTGCATTATCGCCTTGCGCAAGGGCTGGTGCGTTGACCTCCAGCCAGTCGAAGAAGTCAGCATCCCCGAGCAGCCCGTATTTGACGACCTCACCGTAGCCCGCAAGCAGATCGCGCCGCGTCATCGTGCCGAGCACATCGATATCTGCCAGCACAAGGCGAGGTTGGTGAAACGCACCAATAAGGTTTTTGCCTTGAGCCGCGTTAATGCCGGTTTTGCCCCCGACGGAGCTGTCGACTTGCGCCAGTAGGCTCGTGGGGATCTGGATGAAACCCACCCCCCGGCGCAGGATCGCAGCGGCGAACCCCACCAGATCGCCAATCACACCTCCGCCAAACGCGACAACCAAATCGCGGCGCTCCACCTGTTCAGACAGCAGCCAATCAACGGTGCGGGTCAATTCCGGCCAGCTTTTGGTGGCTTCACCTGCAGGCAAGATCAGCGCCGCACTTTCGATGCCTTCAGCGGCCAGTGCGGCTTGAAGACGGCCTAGATGGAGTGCGGCGACGTTCTCGTCAGTGACAATGCGCACACGGGGACGCGCGAGAAACGGCGCGATTTCCGCCCCGGCCCGGTCGATCAGCCCCGCGCCAATGCGAACCTCATATTCTCGGCCTTCCAGAGGCACGCTGACCGAATGTATGTTGGTCATCCTATATAGGTCCTTGCGTTTAAGCGTTTGTTTCCAGGTCGGTGACGATATCTGGCCTCCCACGAAGCGCTTCGAGCACCGCGTCGGTCATTTCAGAGATCGAATAGTTGGGTCGCGTTGGGACCCGCAATTCAGCCATTGCGTAAAGCGGTGTGCGCGCTGCAAAAATCTCGCCTAGCGTCCTGCGCGGATTGCCCGTCATCAAAAGCGGTCGCGTGGTTTTATGGCGAACGCGTTGCCACAGCAATTCGACAGGTGCATCAAGCCAGACCGACACTCCGTCGCGGCCGATTGAGGCGCGGTTACTTTCGCGCAAAAATGCCCCGCCCCCAGTTGATAAGACGCAAGGCGCGCCAGTCAAAAGCCGCGCCAAGACTTGCGCTTCCTTTTGGCGAAAGAAGTTTTCTCCATCGCGTGCAAAAATCTCGGCAATTGTGGCGTTTGCGGCAGCCTCAATCTCGGCGTCGCTGTCTAGGAACAGCACGTTCAACTGGCGAGACAATTCGGTCCCGATTGCGGTCTTGCCGCATCCCATCATCCCGACAAGCACGACTGTTTTGTGCAGGTGATAGGCCAAGCTTTGCCACTCCGATTGAAATCTGTCGTCCCTCCCTTGCATGCAGGCTGGGCAGCGACAATACCTTTGGGTCATGCTATCTTGCGAGCGGGCCCAAGTGCGACAGAGATCGTGCGACGCCCGAACAAATCGTGAGGCAGATGCGCGGCAATCATGCAGTAAACAATAAGGCAGGCATATGATCGGGTTTTTATTCAAGTTCTTCGGATTGGTGGTGCTGCTCGGCGGCATTGGTCTGGTGGGCTACGCCTATTTGGTCGATCTCGCGCCACCGCAAACAGAATTTGTCCAACAAATCGAGGTGTCCGTTGATTAGGCGCGCGTTGTTCATTGCAGCTTTCACGGGCTTTGCGATGCCAACAATGGCGCAAACACCCGCGACCGAAGCGCCGCTATCAGCCATTGATTGGTTGTCCAATACGGTGATCGAGCCGCGCATAGCTGCCCCCTTTAACGGCGCGCCCGTGGCCGAGGAAATCACAACAGAAGCCATTGATATTGCTCCGCTTGACACGCTTGCCATTGACGGTGTCGGGCTGTTGCCAACGCGTGTGACCGGTCTTCCAGCGGCGTTCTGGGGCCCCACTTCTGTG
Organism: Dinoroseobacter sp.; assembly: GCA_034111085.1. GTDB lineage: Bacteria > Pseudomonadota > Alphaproteobacteria > Rhodobacterales > Rhodobacteraceae > Dinoroseobacter. The sequence goes on along the minus strand of JAWUXZ010000002.1, from coordinate 52,681 downwards.
AGGGATTTGATCCCTTTGCTTGCTGATCAGAGCACTGATATGCCCGGCCCCGCGCGCGATCTGCTATTTCGAATTTTGCTTGCCGAATTGAACCCTCCTGTTGATGGAGGTCGCGATCATGCCCTGTTTCTTGCTCGCGTTGATACGTTGCTGCGCTTTGGCGCACTTGAGCAGGCCCAGGCACTTCTTGAACGCGCGGGACCAACGGAAGCCGCTCTGTTTCGGCGTTGGTTCGACACGAGCCTTCTGTCAGGCAACGAAGATCGCGCCTGTGCCGTAATGCGCGCGGCCCCTGATATTGCGCCCACTTTTTCGGCGCGGGTCTTTTGTTTGGCGCGTGGGAATGACTGGTCGGCGGCGGCCCTTAGCCTTGATACCGCGCGTGCTTTGGGCGTTTTGAACACGGCTGATGATGCGTTGTTGGCACGGTTCCTCGACCCGGAGCTACATGAAGACCAACCAATGGAAGCACTTCCGACACCTTTGACGCCCCTGAGCTACCGGATGTTGGTTGCCTTGGGTGAAGCACCATCTGCCAACAGTCTGCCGCTGGCATTTTCACATGCTGCTCTCGATCCAGTTGCGGGCTGGAAACCTCGGTTAGAGGCAGCCGAGCGGTTAACCCGCTATGGCGGCGTTGCACCAACCCGATTGTTTGCGCTCTACACCGAACGGCGCGCGGCGGCTTCGGGCGGAATTTGGGAGCGTGTTTCAGCCGTCCAAGCGGTTGATGCGGCTTTGCTGGGCGGGGATGATGCCGCCCTTTGGCGCGCATTGCCCAAAGCGGTGGAAGAGCTTGACCGCGTTGAGTTATTTCGCGCCTTCGCCCAGCACTACGGCGCGCGGATTGCTATGCTTACGCCCCCAAAATCGCGGTTGAGTTTGCGTGACCGGATCGTTCTGCTGGGCTCCGATCCTGAGGCTCTGGCCGATACAATAAGTGATCCTTTTCTTGGAGGTTTGGCGCGTGGTTTGGTGCCTGAAGGCACGACAACTGATGATTTGCGCGCTGCCATTGCGACCGCTTTCGAGGGCAACGGCGCGCCTCTGCCGGCAGCGCTTAGGACGATGTTGCGCGAAAACCGGTTGGGCCAGGCGACGCTGCGGGCCTTGTCGCGCCTTGATGCCGCCGATCCTGATCCGGGTGATGTTGAGGTGGGGTTAACCTTGCTGCGCCGGTTGGGCTTTGAAAGTGCGGCGCGCGAAACGGCGTTGGCGCTGCTTTTGGCGCAGGGTGGCGCATAAGCATGGAGGCGTCGCGCGCAATCTCGGCGTTTCTTGAGGCCCAGGCGGCAGAGCGGAACGCGTCGCAAAATACGCGCATGGGCTATGGGCGTGACTTGCTCGATTTTACAGACTGGACGACGCGGCGCGGGGCGACCCTTGAGGCGCTTACACGCAGCGATATCGAGGCCTATTTGGTGTCTTGTGAGGCGGACGGTTTGGCACGTGCGACCCGCGCGCGACGGCTTTCGGCCATTCGGCAGTTCTACCGGTTTGCCTATGAAGAAAAGTGGCGCGCGGACAATCCGGCTTTGCAGATTACCGGGCCGGGGCGCGCCAAACGCTTGCCAAAAACCCTGAGCGAGCGGGAGGTTGAGGCATTGTTGGAGGCTGCGCGCGTTGTTGGGCGCTCGCCTGCCGAGCGATTGCGAGATACGTGCTTGATGGAGCTGCTCTATGCCACCGGAATGCGGGTGACGGAGTTGGTTTCACTCCCGTTGGCCTCTGCCAAGGGTGATCCACGGATGCTTTTAGTGCGCGGTAAAGGTGGCAAAGAACGGATGGTGCCGCTGTCTACGCCTGCGCGGGCAGCATTGGCCGAATGGTTAACGCACGTAGAAGCGGGTGTTGAGCCGGGCGCTGCCCCTTCAAAATTCCTGTTTCCATCGCGCGGGGCAAAGGGCCATCTGACCCGCCACCGAGTGTACGGTTTGATCAAGGGGTTTGCTTTGAAGGCGGGTTTGAACCCGGCGACTGTTACACCTCATGTGCTGCGCCACGCCTTTGCGACGCATCTTTTGTCCAATGGCGCGGACCTTCGTGCGATCCAAACTCTGCTCGGGCACGCCGATATCGCCACAACGGAGATATACACCCATGTGCTTGATGCGCGCCTCAAAGACTTGGTGCTGACGCATCATCCGTTGGCAGATCAAGACGGCTGAGGGATTGAAGCCTTTGCCCCGCACCCCCATAACAAATGCTTAAACGGCAAAGGCGGTAAGGCTAATGGATATGAGTGCGCTCGACATGGGATTCTGGGTCACAGCTGCTGTGATCTTGGTGCTACTGGTGGTTTCGGGCTTTTTCTCAGGTTCTGAGACGGCTTTGACAGCTGCGTCGCGCGGCAAGCTGCGCTCCATGTCTGACCGCGAGAAAAACGTTGGTGCAGGCAAAGCGCTGGTCTTGAAGGAAGACAACGAGCGCCTGATCGGCGGCATCCTTCTGGGCAATAACCTCGCGAATATTTTAGCAACTTCACTCGCAACGGCCTTGTTTACAAGGGCATTTGGTGATTCTGGTGTTGTACTGGCCACCTTAGTGATGACAGCGCTTGTGCTGGTATTTGCTGAAGTTCTGCCCAAGACCTACGCCATCAACGACCCTGAAAAAACCGCCGCGCGCGCAGCGGCGCTGACTGGGCTATTCATCACGGTTCTGTCACCAGTCGTGGCTGCAGTCAGGGTCATTGTCCGGGGGGTGTTGCGCCCCTTCGGCGTCAGGATTGATGCAGGCGCCAACATGCTTTCAGTGCGCGAAGAGATCATGGGCGCATTAACTATCGGTCATTCTGAAGGCGTCGTTGAAAAAGAGGATCGCGACCGGCTTCTAGGCGCGCTCGATCTTGGGGACCGCACGGTTGAAGAGATCATGCTGCACCGCTCGGAGATCGAGATGATCGATGCCGATGATCCGCCTGAGACGATCTTGTCGCAATGCTTGGAAAGCTCGCACACGCGGCTGCCGATCTTCCGCGAGGATCGTGAAAATATTGTCGGTGTGATTCATGCCAAAAACCTGTTGCGCGCGATGGATAAGTTGATGCGCGGGCCGGACGCCTCGGCAGCAGCACTTTCGGTTTTCAAGGTCACGGACGTTGCTATGACGCCGTATTTTGTGCCGGAGACGACGACTCTTGATGATCAGATGCGGCAATTTCTTAAGCGTCACACGCACTTCGCGCTTGTTGTTGATGAATACGGCGCGCTGCAAGGCTTGATCACGCTTGAGGATATCTTGGAAGAAATCGTCGGTGAGATCACCGATGAATTTGACCCCTTGGCCGATCACCCAGTACGCGCGGCCGACGATGGCAGCTTCCTGATCGATGGTGCGATGACAATCCGCGACCTGAACCGCGCAACCGAATGGAACCTGCCAGATGAGGAGGCAAATACCGTTGCCGGCCTCGTCATCCACGAGGCCCAGACGATCCCGACGCAAGGTCAGGTATTCTCTTTCCACGGCTTTAGGTTCGAGGTCGTAACGCGCAAAGATAACCGTCTCGTCCGCCTCAAAGTGCGCGAGCTTGGTTAACGGCCTTTAAACAGCCCACCAAGGATTCCGCGCACTAATTTGCGGCCTGTGGTGCCGGAAAGCTCTTTCATTACCATCTGTGTCATGGCCTCACCAAAGTTCTGTTCGCGGCTTGAACGGCCAGACGTTGACCGAGTGACGCGTGTGCCGGAATAGCGCCGCCCCGCCTGATATTCACGCTCGGACGCTGTGGCTTCTTCCGCTGCAGTTTCGGAAATTTCAGCTTCGGCGGCGGCTTTCTGAGCGCGCGCGCGCAATATCTCGTAGGCAGTTTCACGATCAAGCCGGGTGTCGTATTTTCCGTGCACTGGAGATGCTGCGATCGTTTCAGATCGCTGCATTGGCGTGACAGGACCGAGTTGCGAAGATGGTGGTCGGATCAATGTGCGATCGGCCATGCCCGGAATGCCTTTGTCTTCCAGAAAACTGGTAACTGCTTCGCCGACCCCGACTTCTCGAATTGATTGCTCGATGTTGATGTCTGGATTGTCGCGATAGGTTTGTGCCGCCATTTTCAGCGCTTTTCGGTCACGCGCGGTGTAGGCGCGCAAAGCGTGCTGGACGCGATTACCGAGCTGGCCGAGGATATCTTCAGGCACATCATCAGGATTCTGGGTGCAGAAATAGACACCAACGCCCTTGGACCGGATCAAGCGTGCGACCTGTTCCACCTTGTCGAGCAGCGCTTTAGGTGCGTCATCAAACAGCAGATGAGCTTCGTCAAAGAAGAAAACGAGCTTCGGTTTGTCAGGATCGCCAACCTCGGGCAGCGTCTCGAATAACTCGCTGAGAAGCCATAGTAAGAAGGTGGCGTAAAGCCTTGGCGACGACATCAATTTATCCGCCGACAGGATGTTTATTTGGCCGCGCCCCTCAGGTGTCACATGCATGAGATCGGCCAAATCTAGCGCGGGCTCACCAAAGAACTCGGCTCCGCCTTGGTTCTCCAACACCAATAGGCGGCGCTGGATCGCCCCAATTGAAGCCACCGAGATATTGCCATAACGCAAACTAAGTTCGCCCCGCGCTTCACCTACCCAGACAAGAAGGGACTGTAAGTCCTTGAGATCGCAAAGGCCTAGGCCCTGCTCATCGGCAATCCTGAACGCGATGTTCAGTATTCCCTCTTGGGCATCAGACAGCTCTAGCAGTCGGCTCAGCAGCAGTGGCCCCATTTCTGCGACTGTCGTGCGCACAGGATGACCAGACTTGCCGAACATATCCCAGAAAGTGACTGGAAATGCCTCGTAAGCGTAGCTGTCGGCGATGCCGATTGTGTCTGCGCGGCTAACAAACGCGCCGTGCAGCTTGTGACCCGCGTCTCCTGCGCGCGACAAACCCGACAGATCGCCTTTCACATCAGATAAAAACACCGGAACGCCCATGGCAGAAAAGCCTTCCGCCAAGATTTGCAGAGTGACGGTTTTTCCGGTGCCCGTTGCACCTGCGATTAGACCATGGCGATTGGCATAGTCCAGGCGGAGATGTTGCGCCTCAGCGTAGTTTTCACCGCCGCCGCCTACGAGAATTCGGTCCGCCTGGTGCATGAGATACCCTTCCCCGGAAACACTGTTTTGCGGCACAATACATTCTTAACCCTTCTGTGCCAGTCTGCTTGCACAGTTCGCACGCTATTCGAGGGCCTTGTGGACAGTTTTCCTCCTTGTTGACTGGTCGTGCCTTCGGGCGCGGTCCTTTTTACGTTTTTCTTGAGGTTTTATGAATATTTTACCTGTTGACCGATCCATCATGACGCCGTAGCGTGCGGCATATAACAAAGTCGGCCTAGTTCGACAGGGAGAAAAACGACAAAAGGGGTTCGCTTGCGGACCCCTTTTGCTTGCGGACGCAGCGCCACAGACTTCATCCCGAAAGACCGCTTTTCCACTAAAATCCATCTGCCATTCTGAACCTACCCATGCTATCGCCTGTCCAAACAGTCGTCACGGGAGAGGGTCATGAAGACCATAAATCAGTTCGTCCGCTTGGGTTTCGTTGCGACCACCATCGCTGGCACTTTAGGCACCGCGTATGCGCAACAGGCCGAATTGCCGCTTGGCCAACCGGTCGAGACGCGCATTGGCGCTACCTATGTTGCCGAGCAGTTTGACGATTGGCAGATTCGCTGCGTGAAGCAGGAAGAAGGTACGTTCGAGCCTTGCCAGATGTACCAATTGTTGATCGATGCTGACGGCACGAGCGTTGCGGAAATCACCGCGTTTGCCCTGCCACCTGGCCAGACTGCCATTGCCGGGGCAACGATCATTACGCCCTTGGAAACCGCGCTCTCAGAGGGTGTGCAGTTTTTCATCGATGACTCCGAAGCGCTCGTCTACTCCTTTGATTTTTGCAATGAATTAGGTTGCTACGCACGCATGGGGTTTCCGCCAGAAATGGTCGAGAATCTCAAAGGCGGTGCCGTGGCAACTGTCCGCATCGCGCCTTTTGCAGACCCGAGCGCGAACGTCATTGTTACGGCATCTTTGCGAGGGTTTACCGCATCGTTTGACTGGATGCAGGCACGACTGGAAGCGCAGCAGTAGGGCGCTAAATTCGCCTGAGCGCTAGAACCGCATTCAACCCGCCGAACGCAAACGCGTTTGACAGCACCACATCAACCGAGGCCTCGCGGGCCTCGTTTGGCACCACGTCGAGGGCGCAATCAAGATCCGGTTCCTCGTAACCGATGGTCGGCGCGATCACGCCTTCGCGCAGCGCCATAATTCAGGCGAGCAGTTCCACCGCGCCCGTCCCGCCGATCAGATGGCCGTGCATGGACTTCGTGGATGAAATCATAACCTCGTTGGCATGCGCGCCCAAAGCATCGGCAACCGCAGCGCATTCGGTTTTGTCATTGGCCGCCGTGCCAGTGCCGTGGGCGTTGATGTAGCCGACCTGATCGGGCGAAATCTTGGCATCGCGCATCGCACCGGAAATCGCGCGCGCGGCCCCTTGTTTGGACGGCATCACGATATCTGCGGCATCAGAAGTCATGGAAAAGCCGATCACTTCGGCGAGAATTTCGGCACCGCGCGCTCTAGCATGCTCGTATTCCTCGAACACGAACACCCCCGCCCCTTCGCCTTGAACCATTCCGTTGCGATTGGCGCTGAACGGACGGCACGCGTCTTTGGACATAACCCGCAATCCTTCCCAGGCTTTTACGCCCCCGAAGCACAGCATCGATTCGGATCCACCTGTGACCATGACCGTGGCCATGCCTGAGCGGATAAACTGGAACGCTTGGCCCATCGCGTGGTTGGATGACGCGCAGGCGGTCGCAACGGTAAAGCTCGGCCCCTTGAGGTTATGGGTCATCGAGACATGGCTGGCGGCCGCGTTGTTCATCAACTTTGGAACCACAAAAGGATGAACGCGGTTTTTGCCCTCTTCATAGACGGTGCGGTAATTCTCATCCCATGTCGTGACGCCGCCGCCCGCGGTGCCAAGGATTACGCCGGATGTTGCTGCAAGTTCGCCCGTAAAAGTTAGACCAGATTGGTTAATGGCTTCGCGCGCGGCAAGCAGAGTGAACTGTGTGAACCGGTCATAGAGCGCGATTTGCTGGCGGTTAAATTCAACTTCAGGGCTATAGCCTTTGACCTGCCCGCCGATCTTGATGGACAAACGGTCGACATCGCGGAACTCCAGCGGGCCAATTCCGCAGACCCCGTTGCGAAACGCTTCGAGCGTTTGCGCGACATTTGTGCCCAGAGCGTTGATCGTGCCCTGCCCTGTGATCACTACGCGGTTCATGTGGTTCAGCCTGTGCCTTGCTCGGCGACCAAGCCTTCGACAGCCTTAACGATGGCAGCGACGCTGGAGATGTCAAAATTACTGTCAGTTGGCTCGTTCGCATTGAAAGGCACTTGAATATCAAAGGCTTCTTCAATTGCAAAGATCGATTCCACCAGGCCCAAACTGTCGATCCCAAGGTCGTCGAGCGTAGCCGTAAGCGTCACATCAGACGTCTCCAGCACCGCCTGCTCTGCGATGATGGCAACGACTTTGTCCTGAACCGATTGTGTCATGACGTGCAGCCCTTTGTGGCAGATGTGGCACTCATTTAGTCACTCTGAGGTGGCTTTGAAACAGCTTTCTGGAGCCCTGCGACAGTAGCGGCAAGGCGTGGCAGACGGCGCAGCGCTTTGTAAATCTCGACATGAGTTTCCATTTTCATGGCCGGACTGCCCATCATCACGCGTCCCGCAGGCGCATTGGTGAATATCTTGGTCGCACCGCCACAGATCACATCATCGCCGACAAATATATTGTCGGACACGCCGCATTGCCCGCCAAGCACCACGCGACTGCCGATCCGCGCACTTCCTGCGATGCCGACCTGACCGCATAGCAACGTGTCTTCACCAACCTGAACGTTGTGACCGATATGAACGAGATTATCGAGTTTCGTACCGCGCCCAATAACCGTGTCGGCAATTGTTCCGCGATCTATTGCGCAGTTTGCACCGATCTCGACATCATCACCAATCTGTAGGCCACCCAAACTGTGTATGCGTGTCCAAGATTGCGGCTTAGCCTCGCCTCGGTCGCCAAGGGTCTCACGGACCTGCTCTACGCTTGATTTTTCTGGTGTTACAAATGAAAAGCCGTCGCTGCCCAGAACCGCGCCTGAATGTATGATGGCCCGTTCGCCAATTTTTACCTTTGAGCCAATGCGAACACCGGGGGCGATCAGAGCATCCGCGCCAATATATGATCCATGTGCAATATTCGTGTGCGCACCAATTCGAGCGTTTTGCCCGATCTGAACGGCACTTTCGACCACCACGAACGGACCGATTGCTGCATTGGCACCGATCTGGGCGCTTGGGTCGATGACCGCAGTTGAATGAATACCAGGCGCAATCTCAGGACCGGGATCAAATGCTTTGCTAAGACCTGCCATGGCCAAACGAGGGCGCGCCACAAAAATCGCGGCCTCCAGCCCGTAGCTTTGCCAATCAGCTCCGTCCCAAAGGATCGCGGCGCGGGCGCTACCTTCGCGCAGACCGCCTGCATATTTTTCAGACATTGCAAGCGCCAAGGCATCTGGCGATGCTGACTTTGGTTCTGACGCATGGGTTATTGTCAGCGCGGTATTGCCCACTGCCTGGGCCCCCAAAGCGCGGGCGAGATCTTCGATGCTATGGGCCATGCGGCGTGGGTCCCCTTAAGATGAATAACGGCGGCTCGGGCAACCCGAACCGCCATTCAATCCCGTTGAGGCCGGGTTTAGCTTTGAACCGCGCGCAACGCCACCCCTGCACGCGCCATTGCCGACCACAGCGCAGCGTCACGCCCGTAAATATCGGTGCGGTACTGCGCACGACCTTTGGGCGGAACCCAAGCGGTGCAATAGGTGATGTGAACGGGCACGTTCTGGTCGAGATCGACGTGAGTTTCCTCGCCGGTGCGCAAAATGGACTGAAAGTAGGTCACTGCGTCGGCTTCTTGCTTGGCCAAGATCGCGTAGCCAAAATCGAATGGCTTAGCGAGGCGGACGCAACCCGAAGAATAAGTGCGCACTTCCCGATCAAACAGGTTTTTTGCAGGACTATCATGGAGGTAGATGTTGTGCCTGTTCGGGAACATGAACTTCACAAGACCAAGCGCGTTGCGGTTCGAGGGCGGCTGGCGCATGTCGAAAGGGAAATTGCGCTCTGTATACTGTGAGAAATCGATGCTTGCACGGCTGACCTCGCGCCCACGTCCATCAACAATCCGCAAGTAGCCATGCGCGTTGGGATTGCGTTGCATGTTAGGCAGGTACTCTTTTGTAGCGATGGAGCGCGGCACATACCAAGTCGGGTTGATGACCATATGCTCCATCTGATCGGAAAACTCAGGCGTGCGTTTGTCGATCCGTGCGCGTCCAACAACCGAACGCGTCTCGAACGTGACCTTGTTGTCATCGTAGATTTGGACATGAAAATCAGCAATGTTCACAAAGACATGGCGCGCACCAAGGCCTCCTTCGAAATTGATCCAGCGCTCGCGTTCGAGCCCCACAATCACGGATTGCAACCTCTCTAATGGCTCGGTGTTGATCGCGCGCATGGTTGCAGCACCTGCAGCGCCATCGGCCTCCAGCCCATGATCGATCTGGAAGTTTTGGACAGCACGTTCAAGCGCAGTGTCGTAGGTCGCAGTTGTGCTCCGCGACAGATATCCCATACGGATCAGCCGGTTGCGCAACGATATGACTGAATTGCCGGTATCACCTACCCGCAAGGAATTGGCCTGCACGGTTGGCCCCCAGCCGCCATCTGACAACGCCTGCTCAAGCTCCATCTTGACCTTTAGAAGCCGTGTATATCGCGGATCTGTGGGAATCAGGCTACGGATCGTCGCCTCAGGTGTCGTACCGGCAACCGCCTTCAACAACTCGACCCGGTCCCGGCGCGGAAGTGCGCGCACGATACCCGCATCAACGGCCTCAGGGTTTTCAATCGCGCCGGACTGCATATCGCGGGCGTAGCTCAGGTACATGCGCGAGGCCTCGACCTCGGCAAAGCCCCGACTGCGCGCACTGTCCACATCAGAGAACAGACGCACGAACGCCTCTTGTGTGTAGCGTCCCGATGGTAGACCGTGGTCACCAGCCAGGTGAAGCGCGTTCAACAAACTGCTGCGACGCACGGCATCGCCCTCGCCCGTCCAGATTGGTGCATAGTTGGCTTCGCGGTAAAAGCGCGCCAAGTCGTCATCGCTTGAGGCGGCTTCCGCGACACCTTGCTTAAAGGCTGTTACGGCCGCGTTAGCCAAGTTTGGCAACATCATAGCCGAGCCGCCAGCCACAGCCATCGTCAGCACACTGCGTCGATCAGGAGAATAGGTCATACAGGCCTCTCAAAACGGAAATGCCGCGCAAGGGATGCGCGTAACTCCGCACAATACTCGGCAATTTTTCACTACTTTTTGCGACCTCGGTTAAGCTGTCCATTCACAAATGGGTGTTACACCTTGTTTGGGCCCAAAAAATGCGCGTCCGCGGCGCTATTGCAACGACCAGAGCGATCTTCGTAGCTCGGATGATGATGTATGCGCCCTGCCGAGCGTGAAGTTATATGCGCAAGTTTTTGCCGAAGCTGGAGAATCTCAAAATGCACCACCCTACTAGAGCTTCCCATTCCTCACGGAATATGTCATATATGTGGCACTTGGGGACAATGTGTGACTGAGGTCGTATGCAATCGACCCGGCAATGTGGGACAGGCAGAAACCATGAGCATGACCAAACAGCCGCTACTTACGCGGCGCGGGCTTTTGGGCGCGTTCGCCGCAACAGCGGTAACAGCAGCTCCAGTTTACGCAAATGCAGCAAGCTTCCTTCGGGGGGCTGGCGATGTGCGAATGCTGAGCATGTATAACGGACGCACCGGCGAGCGGATGAAAACGATCTATTGGATCGAAGGCGAATATATCGAAGAGGTTATGACCGAAGTAAACTTCTTCATGCGCGATTGGCGTCGGGATGAACCTTTCGGAATGGATCGTCGTAACATCGATATTATGTCAGCAGCGCACAGGCTTCTCGATACAGATCAGCCTTACTTGCTGTTGTCAGGATACAGGTCTCCGGCAACCAATGCTATGCTGAGGGCAAGATCCCGTGGCGTAGCACGTAATTCACGTCACATGCAGGGCCAAGCGGCTGATCTTCGTGTCGATTCACGCAGTGTTTCGCATGTCGCGCGCGCAGCGATTGCTTGCAATGCAGGCGGTGTCGGTAAATATTCCCGGTCGAATTTCGTCCACATGGATTGCGGTCCAGTTCGATCCTGGGGCAGCTAAGCCTCAGTTTCGTGGCCGTCTTTGCATAAATCTATGAACAAAGTTTTTGGCTATATTAGTGTGTAAATGTAGTTGGTGCACCTGACAGGATTCGAACCTGTGGCCTCTGCCTTCGGAGGGCAGCGCTCTATCCAGCTGAGCTACAGGTGCCTATGAGTGCTATACTGATCTGAGATGGCGCTCGCAATCGCAAAAGCCGATTAGGCGAATAGATCGTGGCACAGTTCCAGTGCATCTACCAACACATCGACCTCAGCCTCAGTATTGTACATCCCGAATGAGGCGCGACAAGTCGCAGGCACGCCGAGATGATCCATCAAGGGCTGCGCACAATGGTGGCCTGCGCGCACGGCGACACCACGTTTGTCGAGCACGGTCGAGATATCATGAGCATGTGCTGCCCCGTCTAAAGTAAACGAGAAAATCGCTGCTTTATCAGTGGTTTGTCCTTGGACGTTCAACCAGTTCAGACCGTCTAAGCGTGTCTTGGCATAATCGCGCAACGCCGCCTCATGCGCTGCAATATTGTCCATCCCAACATCCATCATATATTCGAGCGCGACGCCCAGACCGATGGTTTGCACGATACCCGGTGTACCAGCCTCAAACTTCATCGGTGCGTCGTTATAGGTAATGACCTCCCGGCCCACATCGCGGATCATATCGCCGCCACCCATGAATGGGCGCATTTCAGCAAGTCGCTCGGGCGAGATATATATCGCACCTGATCCCGATGGCCCGTACAGCTTATGTCCCGTAATCGCATAGAAATCGGGCCGCAGATCGCTGAGATCGACAGGCATATGCACAGCTGATTGGCTGCCATCTACTAAGACTGGAACGCCCTTTGCATGAGCCCCCTCAATGATAGCTTTCACATCAACAAGGGTTCCCAAGACATTGGAAAGGTGCGTGATTGCGACGAGTTTGGTTTTTGGTCCAATCGCATCAATAACCTTTTGCGGATCAAGCGCGCCCATTGCATCAGTGTCGACCCAACGCAAAACAGCCCCTTGGCGTTCGCGCATGAAATGCCATGGCACGATGTTTGCGTGGTGCTCCATGATACTAAGGACAACCTCATCGCCGGCTTCAAACCGAGGCATTGCCCAGCCGTAGGCCACGGTGTTTATGCCTTCAGTAGTGCCTGTGTTCAGGATGATACCGCTTTCTTCAGGGGCATTCAGAAAGCGGGCAATCGTGCCGCGCACGCCTTCATATTTCTCAGTTGCAAGATTAGAAAGGTAGTGCAAGCCCCTGTGAACATTTGCATATTCATGCTCGTAAGAAATACGGATCGCATCGATAACCGCCCGCGGCTTCTGCGCGGAAGCCCCGTTGTCGAGGTATACCAGCGGTTTGCCATTCACCTCACGCGATAGAATGGGAAAATCACGGCGGATCGCTTCTACATCATACATTAGTAACTCCTGGCGTCAGACCGATCATGGTGAGGATCAACGCAAGGCCAAACCCAACACCAAAGAACGATAATATAATGCCAACGAAGACGAGGCCAAGGGAGGTAAAGCCATGTAAAACTGCGACAAAGTTAACCAAAAGCCAAAAGAATAGCACAAGTGCGCCAATGCCAATCATTCCGGCAAATGGCGGCAGCAAAACCAAGGCAAGTGTCTGCGCGACTTGGAGGCACACGAGAATGAACTGCAACCATGTGATCAACAACATAGTTTCTTCAAACGAGCCCGTGCCGCCGAAACCTTTGCCAATCCAATAGGTTGCATAGACCATGACGATCAGCAATCCGCCTTGAACCAGACCCAGCACCAAGGGCGAAAGTGCGAATGGACCAGAGGGGCTTTGTCCTGAGGAAAACAGCATCGACGTGCCTTGGGCCAGCATCACACTCAAAACCACTACGAGCGCTAACATGGTCCAGATTGCGTCACGTGGCGGCGCAAAATTCAACACAGTTGAGGCCCCTTCGCGCGGGTTCTTGATGGTCTCGGCCACCAAGCCTAGCATGCCTTTGAGTGTCCAGGTCATGTTGCTTCGCCTCTTCAGGTTCAGGCCATTGGAGCGGACGGGGTTGGTGCCTGCTCTGCCTCTATCAAGTTACTGATCCAAATGTAGAAAAATGCCGCCAGAAGCAAGCCCCCGACGATGTTCAGCTGTAGACTGGGGCCGATGAAACCGGCCACCAAACCATGCAGAAGCCAAATAGGTGACACGACCAAAAGCGACCAGAACAGCGCGATCCTCGTCCCGAGCCAATCGCCTTTGCCGCGAAAAAGCTTTGCAATCAAATGGCTCAGCGCCGCGATGCCGTAGAACATCAACGGCGCGATTGCCAACAACCCTATCAGCGCACCACCCAGTCGCGCCTCTAGCGGAATGCTGGGATCGATAAACGCATCGCGCGACAATCGTGGCCATTGCGCGATATAGATCACAAGGCATGCCGACAGGTTCAGCATCAAGGCCTGCCCTTCGCTTGCCCCACGCGCCAAAATCCTTCGCATAACGCGTCGCGGACCTCGGTAGCTCGCCGCAATATCAGTGCTGACAGCCATTTCTTCGCCTATGAACGCCGCCGCGCTAACCAAGCTTGCAGACGCTCGGATACGTCCTCGGCTAGGCGCGCATCGTCAATCTCTGCAATGGCTTCGGCAAGAAACGCAATAACCATCAAGTCCGTCGCCGGGCCCTCCGGGATGCCACGAGAGCGCAGGTAAAATAGCCCGGTTTCGTCAATAGCGCCGGAGGTAGAACCGTGCGAGCACACCACATCATCGGCGTAGATCTCAAGTTCAGGCTTGGCGAGAAACTGGCTATCTTCGTCGAGCAGAAGCGACTGGCTGATCTGATAGCCGTCAGTCTTCTGGGCATCCTTTTTTACAAGGATCTTGCCTTGAAAGACGCCAATTGCGCCATTGCGCAGTACCTTTTTGAAAACCTGACGGCTTTCGCAGCGCAGGGCGTCATGCGTCACGAACACCGTATCATCATGATGAAACTCACCGTCGCCCATGCAAGCGCCTGCAATATGGGCCACGCCATCGTCGCCGGCAAACTCAATTACGGCCTCGTTTCGGGTCGTGATTCCATTCACAGTCATCGTGAACGACTTGAAAACGCTCTCTTTTCCCAAGCGCGCAAATAAGTGGGTAACCGCTTGGCGTTCATGATCTCGTCCTTGCGCGCGTACATGATGAAATGAGGCGCCATCCCCGATCTCGATTTCCATGCACTTGTTAAAGCGCGCCGCTGCAGGTCCGTTCTCGAGAACGGTCAGATTAGTGCCAGCATCCAGCTTAATGACGTGGTGCAAGATCGCGTCAGACGTCTCTGATTCATGAAGGTAAATAATACTGACTGGCTTTGTGGCTTTACCTGTGACGCGGATGCAGATCCCATCACTTGCAAATGCAGTATTTAGTGCAGCAAGCGGACGCATGACTGGCGTCTGACCGCGTGTTTCCAGGACACCGTATACGTCACGTGCCCAATGTATGTCGGATTTCATACATTCAGAAAGACGCTCTATTTCAACGCCTTCCATGGCCAAGTCATCGGATTGCTCAGCGTCAAAAACGCCGTCCACGAAAACCAACTTCAGACGCTCAATATCGGCGTAAAGTGGAGCTTCTTCGTTATCGAACACCGCAGCAGGCTTGGGATTTACTGAAACCAGCCCGGTCGGATCGGTAAACTTCCAATACTCGTCACGTCGATGCGGCAGGCCCATCGATTGAACGCGCAATAAGGCGTTATTGCGTACTTCGGTTGCCCAAGCACCACCTATCGGTAAGCTCAAACTCTCCAATCGCAGATCTGTCGCGCTCTGTTTTGTTGCAGGCAAAGCCATCTTAGGCCACCTCTGCCAGAATATCGGCATAGCCGTTATTCTCGACCTCAAGCGCTAGTTCAGGCCCGCCAGACTTGATGATACGGCCATTGGCCATGATGTGCACGATATCGGGTTTAATATGATCCAGAAGCCTTTGATAATGCGTAATAACGAGGAACGATCGACCTTCGTTGCGCAGCGCATTTACACCCTCGCTCACCAATTTCATGGCGTCGACATCAAGGCCCGAATCCGTCTCATCAAGGATGCACATCTTTGGCTGAAGCATCGCCATTTGCAGGATCTCGTTGCGCTTTTTCTCTCCGCCCGAGAAGCCAACGTTGACCGGTCGCTTCAACATCTCTGCGTCGATCTTCAAGGCCTTTGCCTCGGCGCGCACTAGCTTAAGAAACTCAGCAGCGGAAAGTTCTTCCTCGCCGCGTGCTTTGCGCTGTGCATTCACGGCCGTTCGAAGGAACGTCATGTTTCCAACGCCCGGGATCTCAACAGGATACTGAAACGCAAGGAATAGTCCGGCCGCCGCGCGCGCCTCGGGGTCCATGTCCAGCAGGTCCTCACCTTGCAGCGATGCAGAACCACTGGTGACTTCATAGCCATCGCGGCCCGCCAGAACATAAGACAGCGTTGACTTGCCCGACCCGTTCGGACCCATTATTGCATGCACCGTACCAGCTTCGATTTTCAAATCGACGCCTTTGAGGATTTGCTTGTCCTCTTCTTCAAGTTTCACGTGCAGGTCTTTGATTTCCAGCATTTTATTTCCTTACCCGAGGGTCATAATGGTGCCCGAGGTCGACACCATCAGCATGTTGTTAATGAATTCTTAATCTAGATTGATGGGCTCACAGCTTTCGTGCCCACTGCGCGCGCGTTCTCGTTCAACGTGCACAGCGCAGTTTCAGGCTCTTCGCCAACCGCGTTTCCATGATGGGCGGCGGCTGTATGGCCTTCTGTGAAACTTGTTGCGGTCAAAATCATCATGTTCGCGAGACCTTACGGTCACGTTTTCCATTGGCATCGACTTCATGGAGCAACCAGAACACCACAATGAACCCACCGAGGGCCACAAACAGCTTGAGCGGAACGAAGTTTTCAGCCTCAATGAAGAAGATATGCGGCGCAATTGCTGCGATCAGGCCAACAGCGGCGATGGTTAAGACGTATCCAAGGCGGATCAGAGTCATGGGGCTTTTCCTTCCAAGTTGGCGCCATTTTTTTTGCGGTTAGTTCATCTTTCAGGCCCGGTGCTGACCCCTGAAAGATGAATGGTTTGCCAAATACCGAACTTTGAACGCCTTGTTCAGTATTCGATTATTACTTCTAATCAGTGAGTTGTTAGCCGACGGACCCTTCAAGAGAGATCGCAACAAGCTGTTGTGCTTCCATGGCGAATTCCATCGGCAGCGCTTGAAGGACCTCTTTGCAGAACCCGTTGACCACCAAGGCAACCGCTTCTTCTTCATCCATGCCGCGCGAGCGGCAGTAGAACAACTGGTCATCATCAACCTTGGAGGTCGTTGCTTCGTGCTCAACTCGGCTCGAGTTATTCTTAACCTCGATATAAGGCACTGTATGCGCGCCGCAGTCTCCACCAATCAGCAAACTATCGCATTGAGTATAGTTCCGGCTGTACTTGGCTTTTGGGTGCATAGAGACAAGACCGCGATAAGTGTTCTGCGCTTTGCCCGCAGAAATTCCCTTCGAGACGATCCGTGACTTGGTGTTTTTGCCGAGGTGGATCATCTTCGTGCCGGTATCAGCCTGCTGCATGTTGTTGGCGATGGCGATGGAATAAAACTCACCTTGGCTGCCTTCGCCGCGCAGAATGCACGACGGGTACTTCCAAGTGATTGCTGAGCCGGTTTCGACTTGCGTCCACATAACTTTGGACCGATCGCCACGACAATCGGCGCGTTTGGTCACGAAATTATAGATGCCGCCCTTGCCTTCTTCATCACCGGGATACCAGTTCTGAACGGTGGAATATTTGATCTCGGCATCGTCCAGCAAGACCAACTCAACCACAGCGGCGTGAAGCTGATGAGTGTCGCGCATTGGTGCGGTGCAACCTTCCAAGTAACTGACATAGCTGCCTTTATCGGCAAAAATCAAGGTGCGTTCAAATTGGCCGGTATTCTCCGCATTGATGCGAAAATAGGTCGACAGCTCCATCGGGCAGCGCACGCCCGGCGGGATATAGACGAACGAGCCGTCTGAGAAGACCGCCGAGTTTAGCGTCGCAAAGTAGTTGTCGGACTGTGGTACGACCGAACCGAGGTATTTCATAATCAACTCAGGATGCTCTTTCACGGCCTCCGAGATGGAGCAGAAGATCACGCCTGCTTTCAATAGCTCTGCCTGAAAGGTGGTTCCGACAGATACGCTGTCAAAAACCGCATCTACAGCAACTTTGCGTGTTTTCGGATCGTAGGCCTCGGCACCTTCGACGCCTGCAAGGATCATTTGTTCCTTCAGCGGAATGCCGAGTTTCTTGTAGGTTTCCAGAAGCTTAGGGTCGACGTCGTCAATTGACTTCGGCTTGACAGCCATGCTTTTTGGCGACGCGTAGTAATATTGGTCCTGATAGTCGATGGGCGGATAATGCACCATCGCCCAATCTGGCTCTTCCATCTTTTCCCAACGCGCAAATGCTTCCAAACGCCAATCCGTCATCCACTGCGGTTCGCCGTTTTTCTCAGAGATAAGTTTAACGATATCGCGGTTAACGCCTTTGGGGGCGTAGTCCATCTCGATATCAGTTTCCCAACCGTATTTATATTTTCCACCAATCGCCTCAACCGCTTCAACGGTCTCGCGGTCTACGCCTTCGCGGATTTCTGTATCGAGCGCGGTCATATTGTGGCTCCTGTTCTTGGGTCAGCGCCGGTTTGCCCGGCCTTTTGTCTCGAAGCGGTTCGGGTGTCGCCCAATCAGGCCGCCCTTGCGCGAAATTTTTCATGTTGCTTCAGCCAAGCGTCAGCGAAGCGGCCGATCTCGTCTCTCGTCGTCTTGGGTCCCAGAGAAACCCGTATTGCCGAACTTGCGGCGATATCGTCATACCCCATCGCCTGTAAAACCCGGCTCGCACGCACCTTTCCGGACGAACACGCTGACCCAGCCGAAATGGCAAACCCAGCAAGATCCATTTGCATCACCTGTGTCTCGCCCTTCCAGCCGGGCGTTAAGATGCAACTGGTGTTCGGAAGGCGGTGCGCGCCTTTCCCGACAAAAATAGTCTTATTTGCAGCAGAGTGAAGACCTATTTCTAGAATATTTCTAAATTCAGCAATCTCGTCCCAAATTCCACTGTTTAACTCTTCATCTGCTGCTTTAAGAGCAGCTGCTAAACCTACTATTCCAATGATATTTTCAGTTCCAGAGCGCCGCCCCATTTCCTGTCCGCCACCTTTGATCCGGGCAGGCAGATCGAGGCCGCGTCGCAGTAAAACTGCACCAACACCCTTCGGGCCACCAAATTTATGTGCTGAGATCAGCCCCATTTTCGCGCCAGACCATCCAAACGCGACGGGAATCTTTCCGACAGCTTGGGTGAAATCGACTACTGCGAGGCCCTCCGGCAGCTTCTGAATCACTCCGGTTTCGGAATTGGCTAGCTGTAATGTTGTGTGGTTTGGATCATCCACGGCGACACCGCCGTCTGGCCCAACCGCCAACGTCGCGTTGATACACGCACCAACTGCATCGTGTTCTATAGGTGCGCCCGCAAAATCGCGCCCGCCCAAAGCAAGATCAGCGGCTTCTGTCGCACCTGAAGTGAACACGATATCTGCTTCCTGCGCGCCAAGCAGCTCGGATATTGTGATCCTGCTGCGTTCCAAAAGGGCTTTGGCGGCGCGACCTTCACTATGGACCGAGGACGGATTTCCGACGATGTCCATAGCGTCAATCATAGCCGCCCGTGCTTCGGGTCGCAGCGGCATCGTGGCATTGTGATCAAGGTAAACGCGAAGCGACATCGTTTAAGCTTCATCCACCACAGTAAACAAAGTCGGAACCGCCGGGCATGGCGTTAACCCGTTTGTGACCACGTCGCTAAGCCGCGTCTGGTGCAAAAAAACATAAACATGCGCCGACAGGCTTTCCCACAAACGGTTGGTCATCGACTGCGCTTTGGTCCCGGACGATCCACCCGAGGCGCCTGCACCTGTATGCATCGCGGACACGGTTTCGTCGACGGCTTCCAAGATCTCTGAAATTCTGATCGCATCAGCGGATCGTGCCAGTTTATAGCCGCCACCCGGACCGCGCACTGATGAAACCAGCTCCGCGCGGCGCAATTTGACGAAAAGTTGCTCTAGATAGGTAAGTGAAATATCTTGACGCACAGATATTTCGGAGAGTGTCACAAGCCGCTCTTCCCTGATTGTCGCCAAATCAGCGAGGGCCACCACCGCATAACGGCCTTTGGTGCTCAGTTTCATGGTTAATCCCGGGGCTGAGGCCGCAGACGCCGTTGACGTGCGGTGTTTGGCTGCTTAGGTCGAGGTATGGGCGTGGCACATGCCCTTAGAATTGTTCTAGATTTGCGCACCATTGCAGTCAAGCGGTGCCGCCCGATCCCAGGAGACCGGATTATTATGCCCGAAGTCATTTTTCCGGGACCCGAAGGTCGCTTGGAAGGCCGCTATCACCCACAGGCGCAGCGCGATGCTCCGATTGCGATCGTTCTGCATCCGCATCCGCAATTTGGCGGCACGATGAACAATCGGCTGGTCTACAATTTGCATTACGCGTTTTATAACATGGGCTTCACCGTCCTGCGGTTCAACTTCCGCGGCGTCGGGCGCAGCCAAGGCGAATACGATCAAGGTGTGGGCGAGTTAAGCGATGCCGCCTCCGCGCTTGATTATCTGCAATCAATGAACCCCAACTCTAAGCATTGTTGGGTTGCAGGGTTCAGCTTCGGGGCGTGGATTGGGATGCAGCTATTGATGCGGCGGCCTGAGATCACCGGCTTCATAAGCGTGTCGCCGCCTGCAAATATGTACGATTTCTCGTTCTTAGCCCCCTGCCCGTCTTCTGGGTTAATCATTAACGGTCTGGCTGATCGTGTGGCTCCACCTGTGGATACGGTCGGTTTAGTTAACAAACTGCACGAGCAGAAGGGCATCACCATTACACACACCGAGATGGAAGGTGCAGGGCACTTCTTTGAAGAACCGCATATGGCTCCAATGCTCGAGAACGTGGACACTTATGTGCGCCGCCGGTTGACCGAAACCACGAGGTAGCGACGATGAGCATCCTCGAAGACCTTGCCGATGGTTTGGCACGTGATGCGCTTTCGTTGGAACGCGGTGAAGATGACAAATTGGTTGATCAAATCGCGATCGCGATTGGTGCGACTTCGCAAACCTTGGAAGAGGCCTACTTGACTGCCATCCGAGTGCGACGGGCCGAAAGACGGGCGCGCGCGATGATCTTGGAGCGGCAATCGGAAACAGACGGTTAAAAATTTGACCTTAGAATGTTAACAATTGGCGGACTTCAGGGTCCGCCTTTTGTGTATCTGAGACGTTGTTCCTCGCCTGCGGCATATCAGTATACAATTGCATACGGGACTTTCCGTCCTAGAGCCGATAGGCTAAAGCAGCGCCAAATGGATACCGCTAGACGCGAAAGGGCCGCACCATGGTACACCCCACAAATCCTGACATTATATATACAACCGTAGATGAAGCCCCTGAGCTTGCGAGCGCTTCGCTGCTGCCTATCATCCAGTTTTTCGCAAAAGCGGCGGGAATTTCGGTTGATACGCGCGATATCTCGCTGGCGGGCCGAATTCTGGCGAGCTTCCCCGAAAGCCTTGCAGATGAACAAAAACAGCCCGATCACCTGGGCGAACTTGGCGGTCTGGTAAAAACGGCTGAAGCAAATGTGATCAAATTGCCGAATATCTCGGCCTCGGTCCCGCAATTGGTCGCGGCCGTGACGGAGCTTCAGGGCAAGGGATACGCCATTCCCGACTATCCAGAAGAGCCCACATCGGACGCCGAACGGGATGTACGCGCTCGCTACGACGCGATCAAAGGCTCGGCCGTTAACCCTGTTTTGCGCGAAGGCAACTCAGATCGTCGTGCCGCCAGGGCTGTAAAGAACTACGCCAAAGCTAATCCCCACCGAATGGGGAAATGGGCGGCCGACAGCAAGACACATGTTGCATCGATGAGCGGCGATGACTTTTATGCCAACGAGACGTCGACAACTGTAACAGGCGCCCAAGCGGGTGCGGCACAAATCGTGCTGACCGCCGTTGATGGAACAGAGTTTGTTCTGAAGACAGGTGTGCAGCTTGAGGTTGGCACCGTCGTTGACGCGACCTTTATGTCCGCTAAAGCCCTGAGATCGTTTCTGAAAGATCAGATTTCTAATACTGAACAGGGTGTCTTGTTTTCACTTCACATGAAGGCCACGATGATGAAGGTTTCAGACCCGATCATCTTCGGCCACGCTGTGTCCGTCTTCCTTTCGGATTACTTCAGCAAACATGGCGCGGCCCTCGATGCACTTGGGGTAAACCCAAACTCCGGAATTGGAGATTTGGAAGCTCGTATCGCAGGTGATTCTGCACTTGAGGCTGACCTCATAGATGAGCTCAAGGCCGGTCCACCGATGTATATGGTGAATTCCGACAAAGGGATCACGAACCTGCATGTGTCATCAGACGTTATCATAGACGCATCCATGCCCTCCGTGATCCGGGCGGGTGGTAAAGGCTGGGGGCCGGACGGCGCAGAAGCTGACTTGAAATGCGTGATCCCCGACCGTTGCTATGCGCCTGTCTATGATGAGACAATCGAATATTTCAAACAAAACGGTGCCTTAGACGTCACAACATCTGGCACGGTTCAAAATGTTGGCCTAATGGCGCAGAAGGCGGAAGAGTACGGATCGCACCCCACAACATTTGAGATTCCAGCCAACGGCACCGTCCGCATGATAGCTGCCAATGGCGATGTGATACACGAACACGTCGTTGAAGCGGGCGATATATGGCGATCTTCCACCGCCAAGAAGGCGCCGATTGAAGACTGGGTGCAACTGGCAATTGATCGCCAAGCGGCAACCGGGTTCCAGTCGATCTTTTGGCTTGATGCCAATCGTGCTCATGATGCGCAGCTGATCGCAAAGGTGAAACCTATCCTAGAAGCGGCCGGTATTTCTGATAAATTTCGTATTTTGGCCCCGCGTGATGCTACACGCCTATCGTTGGAAACCATCCGCAAAGGCGAAGACAGCATTGCCGTCACTGGCAACGTATTGCGCGATTACCTTACCGATCTGTTTCCGATCTTGGAACTTGGCACCTCCGCCAAAATGCTTTCAATCGTGAAGCTGATGCAGGGCGGCGGGTTGTTCGAGACAGGCGCGGGCGGCTCCGCCCCCAAGCATGTTCAACAATTGGTCGAAGAAAATCACCTCCGGTGGGACAGCCTCGGCGAATTCTGTGCTTTGGGTGAAAGCTTCACATACCTCGCAGGTGTTGCTGACAACGCGAAAGCAGCAGTACTCGGCAAAGCGGTTGATGACGCCACCCAAGGTATTCTTGATCACGATCGCAGTCCAGGCCGCAAAGTTGGCCAACCCGACAATCGCGACAGCCACTACTGGTTTGCGCGTTACTGGGCAGAGGCGCTAGCAGCTCAGGCCCAAGACGCCGAGCTTGCAGCACAGTTCTCTAATGTTGCCAAAGCTTTGGCCGATGGCGAAGTCGCAATCACGTCCGAGCTTGCCGCTGCGCGCGGAACACCGGCAGACATTGGCGGCTACTATAAAGCGGATCCTGCAAAGCTGGCAAAAATTATGCGGCCCAGCCCAACCCTAAACGCGATCATCGGCTGAGGAGCATCCTATGAGCAAGATCAAAGTCGAGAACCCTATCGTTGAGATGGACGGCGACGAGATGACCCGGATCATCTGGCAGTTCATAAAAGATAAATTGATCCTGCCCCATCTCGATATTGATCTTCTTTACTATGATCTCGGGATCGAAGAACGCGACCGGACCAATGACCAGATCACGATCGACGCAGCCGAAAAGACCAAGGAAGTGGGCGTCGCAGTAAAATGTGCGACGATTACACCGGATGAAGCACGTGTAGAAGAATTTGATCTGAAAGAGATGTTGCGCAGCCCAAATGGGACAATCCGCAACATCCTGGGTGGAGTTGTGTTTCGCCAACCTATCATCTGCAAGAATGTCCCACGCCTCGTGCCGGGATGGACCAAGCCCATCGTAATTGGGCGGCACGCCTTTGGGGATCAATACAAAGCTACCGATATGAAGTTCTCTGGCCCTGGTGTGTTGACGATGAAATTCGTTGGCGACGACGGAACTGTAGACGAGCGTGAAGTGTTCCGTGCGCCCGACGCAGGTGTCTTTATGGCGATGTATAACCTCGATAAATCAATCACCGACTTTGCGCGCGCATCGTTTGCATATGGTTTGAATATTGGATGGCCTGTCTATCTTTCGACGAAGAACACTATTCTCAAACAATATGACGGGCGCTTCCTCGAAATCTTCCAACATATATATGAAACTGAGTTCAAGGTTCAGTTTGAGGCCGCTGGCATCGAATATCAACACCGCCTGATTGACGATATGGTCGCCTGCGCGATGAAATGGAATGGCGGCTTTGTCTGGGCATGCAAAAACTACGATGGTGATGTGCAGTCCGACACTATTGCGCAGGGTTTTGGGTCGCTTGGCTTAATGACCAGCCAACTTATGACCCCTGATGGTAAAATCGTTGAGGCCGAAGCCGCTCATGGTACGGTCACGCGCCACTATCGTCAGCATCAAGCGGGCGAACAAACATCGACAAATTCGATTGCATCCATTTATGCTTGGACCGGTGGTCTGAAGCACCGCGCAAAGCTTGATGGCAATACGGCCCTTCAGGATTTCGCAGAAACACTAGAGCGTGTGATTATTGATACAGTCGAAAGCGGGTCAATGACGAAAGATCTCGCTCTGTTGGTTGGGCCCAATCAAGGGTGGCTCACGACGATGGGATTTCTCGAAAAGATCGACGAGAATCTCAACGCGGCATTGGGCAGCTAAGCGTTTGGCGCATTAGCCATGGCGTCTCCCGTGGAACCGCATTCAAAGCATTCAGTCGTCGAAGATGCGCAAGGGCTGCTTTTTGGTAGCTTCATCTGCTCGGCCTCGCTGGTCCTGTTAACCCATCTTGGATTAGTTACGGGTCAAACCGCAGGCCTTGCCGTGCTAATCTCGTACATCGGCGGGTGGAGTTTTGGGACCGTCTTCTTCCTGATCAACCTACCGTTCTACTGGCTTGCCTACAAACGTATGGGTCTACGGTTCACACTGAAGACGTTTCTCGCTGTCGGTTTGCTGTCTGGGTTTTCTGAAGTTCTTCCAAACGCGCTCTCCTTTGGGGATATAAATCCTTGGGTTGGCGCAATTTTATTTGGCTGCATGGCGGGGGCTGGATTGCTGGCCCTATTTCGGCATGGCGCAAGTCTTGGTGGGATCGGTATTCTTGCGCTCTACATCCAAGATAGGACTAGTTTTCGCGCCGGATGGACACAGCTGATCATCGATGCGGCCATCTTCTTGGTGGCGGCCTTCGTCTTACCACCAATGATCGTGCTTGCTTCGCTCTTGGGGGCTATCGTGGTTAATCTGGTTATCGCAATTAACCACCGCAAAGATCGCTACATCGGCACATAGTGCCAGTGGCTCCGGAAGATCCTTAGTCCAGCGCTTCAACCAAAACTAGATCTCGCTCGGATGCACCTTGCGCATGACCAAGCGCCTCTTGATAGGTTTCGCTTTCATAACAAGCGTTTGCGGCATCCAAGCTGGGAAAGGTTGCGACAACATTACGTGGGTGAGCCCGGCCTTCCTTCTGAATGGCCGTGCCGCCGCGCGCTAGAAACGTACCACCATGGGCCGCGATTGCCTGTGTGGCGAGGGCCGCATATTTCGCATAGGCTTCTTCATTCGTCACAGTTACATGGGCGATCCAAAACGCAGACATGGGCTATCCTTTCAAAAGTGTTTCGACAGCTGCGAAAGCAGTGTCCGCATCGCCAACAGGCGCGCCGCCTTGCGCCAGATGTGGTCTGCCACCGCCGCCTTTACCGCCAAGGGCTTGCACAGCAACCTTCACAATATCCACGGCCGAGCGTGCGCTTGTCAAATCATCGGTAACGCCTGCCGCAACTGCCGCCTTGCCGTCAGTAATAGCAATTAGGACCACGATACCGCTGCCGATTTTATCTTTATGCGCGTCGATCAACGCCGGTAGCTCTTTTCCGGACACGCCTTCTAGCGCCTGCGCGATCATTCTTGTTCCCGCAATTTCGCGGACCTCAACCTCTGTACCGCCGGCACCGCCCATAGCGATTTCGCGTCGCAAGCTTGCAATCTCATTCTGAAGTGCTTTGCGTTCGTCCAGCAGAGCCTGCACGCGCTCTGGAACGTCTGCTGATTGTGCGCGTAGCTTTAACGCTGTACCGGCAAGGATTTGATCTTGAAGGGATAAATGATCAAATGCGGCCTGGCCAGTTAAAGCTTCGATCCTTCGAACTCCCGCACTGGACGCACTATCGCCGAGGGTCACAAACACACCAATATCGCCTGTGCGCGTGACATGGGTGCCGCCGCACAACTCGAGCGAATAGGTGTCCTGATCACGGCCTTTCCCAGAACCGGCCTGCATGCCCATCGACACAACGCGCACCTCGTCGCCGTACTTTTCACCAAATAGCGCTTGTGCGCCCAAATTTCGCGCCTGGTCTGGCGTCATGATCCGAGTGTCCACCGTCGCATTCTGTCGGATATAGGCATTCACATCTGCATCGACGCGCGCCAACTCGGCGGGGCTGAGCGCATTGCCATGGCTGAAATCAAAACGCAGGCGGTCAGGCGCATTGAGCGATCCGCGCTGCGCAACATGATCTCCCAAAACGTGCCGCAGTGCTTCGTGAAGCAAATGCGTGGCCGAATGGTTGGCTCGAATTGTACTGCGCCGCGCGTGATCCACGGATAATTCCGCTCCCTGCCCGCGCGCTAAGTTTCCTTCAGTTACTTCGGCGACATGCAGAAACAAACCCTCCGCCTTACGCGTGTCCGTAATTCGCGCGATCCCGGTATCAGTCTTTAGAATACCTTGATCACCAACCTGACCGCCACTTTCTGCATAAAACGGGGTTTGGTTTACGATGATTTGAACCGTATCGCCGACATTTGCGCCAGATTGGTCGGTGCCATCCATCACAAGTGCGAGGATCTGGCCCTCGGCTTGCTCCGTATCGTATCCTAGAAACTCGGTCGTGCCATGTTGTTCGGCCAATTCAAACCAGATGGCAGCATCGGTAGTTTCGCCCGTTCCGACCCAAGCTGCACGTGCCTTGGCTTTTTGATGTGCCATTGCGGTCTCAAACCCAGCCACATCTACGTTCCGGCCCTTTTCACGCAGCGCATCCTGCGTCAGATCGAGTGGAAATCCGAAGGTGTCATAGAGTTTGAACGCAGCCTCGCCTGGAAGTGCCGCGTCCTCGGGCAGACCTGCCAGCTCATCGTCCAGCAACTTCAATCCACGGTCGAGTGTTTGCTTGAAGCGCGTTTCCTCCAGCAGAAGGGTCTCTTGAATCAACGACTTGGCGTAAGTGAGCTCTGGAAACGCTTGGCCCATTTGCGCGACAAGCGAAGATACCAAACGGTGCATGACCGGATCTTTTGCGCCCAATTGATGCGCATGACGCATTGCGCGCCGCATGATACGGCGCAGCACATAGCCACGACCTTCGTTTGACGGCATCACACCGTCCGCAATCAGAAAAGAGGATGACCGCAGGTGATCCGCGATCACGCGGTGATGCATCTTGCCCGGACCATCGGGATCCGCACTGGTTGCATGTGCCGAGGCCTCGATCAGCGCGCGCATCATATCGGTGTCATAATTGTCGTGTTTGCCCTGAAGCAATGCACCGATCCGCTCAAGCCCCATCCCCGTATCGATAGATTGCATTTCGAGAGGCGTCATAGAGCCATCAGCGAACTGCTCATTCTGCATGAACACGACGTTCCATATTTCAATAAAGCGATCGCCATCTTCATCGGCGCTCCCCGGAGGGCCGCCCCAAATGTGGTCTCCATGATCGTAGAAAATCTCGGTGCAAGGTCCGCACGGTCCGGTTGGTCCCATTTGCCAAAAATTGTCCGATGTTGCGATCCGAATGATCCGGTCATCAGGCACACCGACTTTTTTCCAGATGGCGGCCGCTTCATCATCGCTATGGTAAACCGTAACCAACAGTTTTTCTTTATTGATGCCATACTCTTCGGTGATTAGGTTCCAAGCGAATGGAATTGCTTCTTCCTTGAAGTAGTCTCCGAAGCTGAAATTTCCCAGCATTTCAAAGAAGGTATGATGCCGCGCTGTATAACCAACATTGTCTAGATCGTTATGTTTTCCGCCTGCCCGCACACATTTCTGGCTTGTTGTCGCGCGCTTGTAATCGCGATGCTCCAGCCCGGTGAAAACGTTCTTAAACTGCACCATGCCCGAATTAGTGAACATCAGCGTTGGATCATTGCGTGGAACAAGGGGCGAGCTGTCAACGACCGCGTGGCCGTTTTGTTCAAAAAAGTCGAGGAAGGTCGTGCGGATATCGTTCAGGCTTGGCATGGGAATACTCTGGATCATTCAATTTTGGACGCCCTGTCGATGTAGCGTTGCTGCGCGATACTGTCCATGGCAGCGGTTGATCTGAAACAAAAAGGCCCCGCAAAATGCGAGGCCTTTCTATATCTCATTGAGCGTACCGATTAATCTTCGGTCACAGCCTCGTCTTCGATTGGGGGCGCATCAAAATCTAGCCCATGTGCCGCGCGGATTTTATCTTCGATGGCGTAGGCGGTCTTCGCATTATCGCGCAGAAAGCCCTTCGCGTTTTCACGCCCCTGACCAATCCGTTCATCCCCATAAGAGAACCAACTACCAGACTTCTCAACAACTCCGGCCTTCACGCCTAGATCAAGCAACTCGCCCATCTTGGAGATGCCTTCGCCATACATGATGTCAAACTCGACCTGTTTGAACGGCGGCGCGACCTTGTTCTTCACAACTTTCACGCGTGTTGCGTTGCCAACAATTTCATCTCGGTCCTTGATCGCACCAATCCGGCGGATATCGAGGCGTACTGAGGAATAAAACTTCAGCGCATTACCCCCTGTCGTCGTCTCGGGCGAGCCAAACATCACGCCAATTTTCATCCTAATCTGATTGATGAAGATCACCATGCAGTTCGACCGTGCAATCGAGCCAGTCAGCTTGCGCATGGCTTGGCTCATCAAGCGCGCATGCACACCGATCGATGAGTCGCCCATATCACCTTCAAGCTCTGACCGAGGTGTGAGTGCTGCCACGGAATCGACCACAACCATGCTTACAGCGCCGGAACGGACCAATGTGTCCGTAATTTCAAGCGCTTGCTCGCCATTGTCGGGTTGACTAATTAACAAGTCTTCAAGGTTCACGCCAAGCTTGCCCGCATATTGCGGATCAAGTGCGTGTTCAGCATCCACAAACGCGCAGACCCCGCCCTTCTTCTGCTCTTCGGCAATACAGTGGAGTGTCAGCGTTGTCTTGCCAGACGATTCAGGCCCGTAAACCTCAATAATCCGGCCTTTCGGCAGTCCACCGATCCCGAGTGCGATATCCAGGCCGAGCGACCCTGTGGAGGTCGATTCAATCTGTTGAATGCCGTTTGCACCGCCCAACTTCATGATTGAGCCTTTGCCAAACTGCCGCTCAATCTGGGCCAATGCCCCTTCGAGCGCCTTTTGTTTGTCCGCTGCTTTTTTGTCGTCGCTACGTTTGTCGGTCACGTCTAATAAACTCGCTAAAGCCAATGTCTTGCCCCTTATGCCAGACCGCCTGTTGGGCGGCAATCGCTGCTTTGTTCTTGACCTGTTCTGAATCCCTTATGAGATCAAACGAAGAACATTTCAAGTGTATTCTGCTGCTATATTGGCTTGGGAGTGGTTAACTGGTGGTAAACGCAACTTGGAAACTTTGTCGAAAGTGCGAGAAACGCACTACCCACACCAACTCAAACCTCTAACTGGGCCTGAACTGTCTCGGTGAGTTGCTGCAAAGAGAACGGCTTGGGTATAAAGACAGCGTTCTCCATGCTCGATTCGCTGCCTGAAAGCAGATCTTCGGCGTAGCCCGACACAAAGACCGCTCTGATTTCAGGGCGGTGTTCGCGCGCTTTGCGGACCCAACTCGGCCCGTCCATACCCGGCATCACCACATCGCTGACGAATAGATCGACGTGGAGCCCGTCGCTGGCAAGTGTATCAAGTGCCTCTTCTGCACTGGCCGCTTCTAAAACGGTGAAGCCTCGCAATCGAAGCGCGCGGGCAGCGAACGCGCGCACTGGGGCTTCGTCTTCGACCAACAAGATAACTGCATCACCGGGATTGACCGTAGGCGTTGAGAGCGCCTTCTGTTCTGGCACCTTCGGCAGCGTCACGGCCGCGCCGTGGTAGCTTGGGAAAAACAGCGTGAATTCAGTACCTTTGCCAACGTTGCTGTCTACAAAGATGAAGCCACCGGATTGTTTTACGATGCCGTAGGCCGTTGATAGGCCAAGACCGGTGCCTTCGCCAACACGTTTGGTGGAATAGAACGGCTCAAAAATCTTGGTTAACAAATCAGATGGTATGCCAATGCCCTGATCGCAGACCGAAATGCAGGCATATTCGCCGATAGGTACGACCGCGCGTACTTTCTTCAATGGCTCGGTCAACACCACGCGCTTTGTTTCTATGGTGATGTCTCCGCCATCCGGCATCGCATCGCGTGCATTGACGACTAGGTTCATAAGCACTTGTTCCAACTGCCGTTTATCAGCCCGAACAGCCGGCAAATCGGGATCATGGTAGAGAGAAAGCATCATTTTTTCACCCACCAATCGGTTGAGAAGATGGCTTAAATCCGCAAGCGTGTCGCGCAGATCTATAACCTCTGGCAGCAGGGTTTGTTTGCGTGAAAATGCAAGTAACTGGCCCACAAGAGCCGAGGCGCGGTTTGCGTTTTGGTTGATCTGCTCAAGGTCCGCATAGTCGCTATCGCCTTGGTCATGCCGCAGCAAAAGCAGATCGCAATACCCTGATATTGCTGTTAAAAGATTGTTGAAGTCATGTGCCACCCCGCCTGCCAGCTGCCCTATAGCCTGCATCTTCTGGCCTTGGACGAATTGCGATTCGAGCGTTTTTAACTCGGTGGCGTCATGCAGCACGGCTGTGACCTCGGGCACGCCATCATGTCGCCCCGCTGACAGGCCGATCTGAATGAAGTTTTCATCTGTCGAGTTCTGCAATCGAACAACTTCGGGTTTGGCAGGTGTCGCAGCCCCTATCGCCTCGTTCACCCAGTCTGGAATTGATCGCCCTAAATCACTGACCGCGTCGCCGAGCGCGCCAAATGGTTGCCCTTCTTCCAAGCGCAGAAGCGCACGCGCAGGCTCGTTTGCATCGACAATCAAGCCGTTTCGACCCAAGTGCAGCAAGGCTACGGGTAAGTCATCGGCGTTGAACCCTGATCTGGGCGCATCGGACCCAAGCCCGCCCTGCATCACCGCCACCTCGCGACGATCTCCGGCTAAAGCCGTGTGGTAGACCCGCACCCGGTCGGTCGCGCCACCTGCGGTCATTATCAGCGCAACCTCACCTGTTTCCGGCAACGGAGCGGAAAATACCCTGTCGACATGGTGCACGCGTTTACCGACGATCTGGCGCATTGCTTCATTCATTGACAGCACCGTTCCCTTGGCGCTGATCGTCATTATGGGCACGGCGGTTATTGTGCCATTGGATGGCCCATCGACCCCTTTTTCCGTTATTTGTTCAAGCCTTAGCAATAACCGCCCAAGCCCCATCCGATGCAAAACCGCTCGGAATTGCGACTTGCGTGTAATGACGTCCTCGGTGACACGATCTCGGACGCCCAGTCGCGCCTGCAATTGTCGTAAATGCGAGGTCGGATCAGGCAGAATCGTCTTCAAGCTCTTTGCCATCCCCTCCTCATAGAGGTTCGGAAACGCCAACAATGCCGATTGATTTGCCCAAACCACCGCATGGTCTGGATCGAACAGAATACTTGGTGCGCTTTCGGTGTCTAGAAATTGCTGCAACACCTGCTCGTTATGGCTGCGGTCGCAGTCGGTAATGGTTGCGACCCCTCGTAGGATGCCGACGAGCGCCAGGAGTGTTCCTGCGGCCGTTACCAGCCCAAGGCGTAGAAAATCATCACCGCTATTGCAGCTGCAAGCGCAAAGATCGCTGCGGCCCATAACAGCACAGTTGAGCGCCGAAATAGGGCGTGAAAGGCGCGCCAATTGTGCCGTTTTAGCGTGGCATGTGGTGTCACGTGGACCCTCCGTACAGGACCATCCCTATAGAACGGGTATGGCGGCAGACCTATTAAGCATGCCTTAACGGAGGATGGATTGCAATCTAGGGTTGCTTCTTGGGTCTAGATTCCCGCTACGCGCGTTCTAGGGTCTGTAGGAAGAAGCCATCACCACCATTGCTGGGCAACCATACGTTGCGTTTCAGCTGCTGCCATTCGGGAGATAGCTGCATAAAGGACGCGACCGTATCGTCGTTCTCGGCCTCAAAGAGCGAGCATGTGGCGTAGGCCAAGCGGCCGCCGGGTTTCACGAATTTCTGCGCTGATTGCAGCACTTCAACTTGCGTGTGGGTCAACGCGGCCAAATCAGCCTCAGTCAATTTCCACTTCCCATCGGGACTGCGCCGCCACGCGCCTGAACCCGAACATGGCGCATCGCATAAAACCAGATCAAAGCGCGCATCTGGATCCAAATCATCGGGCGTGCACAATGCGATCTCGGCCTCAGCACGCTCTGCACGCGCCGGAAGATCGGCCATGCGCGCACTTGAGATATCATGTGCCGTCACGCGCGCACCCAGTGCCGCAAGGCCCAGGGCTTTGCCGCCGCCACCTGCGCAATAATCCAAAACGCTTTGGCCAGACGTGACCTCTAGCGCCTCGTTAAGGGCTTGCGAGGCTGCGTCTTGTAACTCCACCAAACCGTATTGGTACGCATCGCTTTGGCGGATTTGTCTCGCCCCAGCGGTGACTTTCAGAGCAGTGTCGGCAAGCGGATGTGGTTCAGTTGCGATCCCAGAAGCGCTTAGCGCCTCAATCGCGGCCTCCCGCGTTCCGCGCGCAAGGTTAACCCGCAAATAGACCTCGGCACGGTCGCGCAGCGATAGCGCTAATGCCTCGGCCTGGGCACCGTATTGCGCGTCCAACCTCGTCCACTGCCATTCCTGCATATCCACGCGCTCAGCCATGGATAAATCGGCTGCCTCAGGTGTGCGCGCAGCCTCGTCCTCGCTCAGCTCAGCGGGCCCATATCCTACGCCGGAAAACAGCGCCGCAATGTCGGCATCCGTTTGCACCAACAGCCCGAGCAACACCGCGCGCCCGGTATCGGACCCGCCAATCGTGCGGCTTGATGCCCATTTGCGACGCGCCTCGAACACCAGATCGCGCACCGCAGCACGGTCCTTGGAGCCTGCATAACGACTGCCACGCGCCCATTGCAAAAGGGCCGCTTCGGTCGCTTGCCCGTCTAGAACGCTCTCAATAACCTCAATCGCGGCGGCTACGCGTGCAGCTGGTGTCATGACTAGCCTCCCATCCGGTAGTTCGGGCTTTCGCGGGTGATCTGCACGTCATGGACGTGGCTCTCTTTTAGACCTGCGCCCGTGATCCGCACGAAATTGGCCTTTGTGCGCATATCCTCAACCGTGGCCGCACCGACATATCCCATCGCGGCGCGCAGCCCACCGACGAGTTGGTGGATCACCGCGTTAGCAGATCCTTTGTAAGGCACCTGCCCCTCGATCCCTTCCGGGACCAACTTGTCAGACGCCGCATCTTTCTGAAAATAGCGATCCGCTGAACCACGTGCCATCGCGCCCAGGCTTCCCATCCCACGATAGCTCTTAAAGCTACGGCCTTGATATAGAATGATTTCACCCGGGCTCTCATCGGTGCCCGCAATCATACTGCCGACCATCGCGCAGGACGCGCCTGCTGCAATTGCCTTGGCAAAATCACCAGAGAATTTGATGCCGCCATCTGCAATCACTGGCGTGTCACCCGCAGCTGCCGCGCAATCCATAATTGCGGTCAGCTGTGGCACACCCACACCCGCGACGATGCGCGTGGTACAGATTGAGCCCGGTCCAATACCGACCTTGATTGCGTCCGCTCCTGCATCAATCAGCGCCCGCGTAGCCGCCCCGGTTGCCACGTTTCCGGCCACCACCTGGACCTGATTAGACAGCGCTTTGACCCTTTCAACGGCCTCGGCCACAGACGCGGAATGTCCATGTGCAGTATCGATCACGATCAGGTCGCAGCCTGCATCAATCAGCGCCTCGGAGCGCTCAAACCCGGCATCACCTACGGTTGTCGCGGCGGCGACGCGCAAACGGCCAAGATCGTCCTTGCACGCAGTCGGGTTCAGCACCGCTTGTTCGATATCTTTGATTGTCAGCAATCCGGTCAGCTTGCCGTCACCGTCGACAATCAACAGCTTTTCAATCCGGCGCGCGTACATCAGGCTTTTGGCCTCAGCTAGATTGGCAGGCTCGCGCAGCATTGCCAGATTTTGCGAGCTCATCATCACGGATACCGGCGTATTGTCATCGGTGGCAAAACGCATATCGCGGTTGGTCACGATGCCCAACACACGTCCGGCTGCGTCAACCACTGGAAAGCCCGTGACGCGGTAGCGTTCTTGCAGAGCTTTTGCGTCGGCAACGGTCTCATCTGGACGCAAGGTGATCGGGTTATAGACAATACCGGACTCGAAGCGTTTGACCCTGCGAACTTCACGGGCCTGCGTCTCGACATCCAAGTTCCGGTGCACCACTCCGATACCGCCGGCTTGTGCCATAGCAATCGCCATCCTTGCCTCGGTCACAGTGTCCATGGCCGAGCTGAGTAGCGGAATATTGAGGCTAATCGATTTGGTCAGTCGCGTCCGCGTGTCTGCAGTGCTGGGCAAAACTGTGCTCGCCCCCGGCACCAAGAGCACATCATCAAAGGTGAGTGCTTCTCGAATATCCATGTTTGCGATCCTTTCCGCCCGATCCCATTTGGCGATTTGCTATTTCATGGAGGTGGGCAAAAGGGAAGCCCTACAGGTGTGGCTTATGCGATCGCAGCATTGGTTTTTGCAGCCAAAGTTCCGTTCATCCACATTTTCAGCACGCGGGTCAGGATGTATCCGATCAAGCCACTGCAGACGACCAACAGACAAACGCCCGCAACCCGTGCGACATCGCCGTAAAGCGGGCCAAGTCCCATGCCGCCCAATGTCAGCAGCATTCCTGTATATGCGGCCAGCGGAAAGGTGAACGCGCCCCAAAGCGGGCTGAACCCGGAGGCAATCAGGTAGCGTGCTTTGAGCAGCAAAAGCGCCAGCACGAGTGTCGCGAGACTGGCGCTCGCCAAAGCGATTTGGGGATAGCCAAACAGGATAGATACCGTCGCAAACAGGCTGACCGGGGCAAGATGAATTGCAAGTAAAGGTCGCAGTGGCGGTGGCGGACCGCGACGGATCAACTGGCCCAAGCTGATCGCGTAGATCACGAAGGCCACCAGCACCATGGCGAGGAATATTAACTGTGCGAGTGCCGAAAATCCAAGCGGGATTGCCGACAACGGCAAGAGGATGAAGCCTGCAAAGCTGAGGTGCCAGACTGGGGTGACCTGACGCTGCTCAGGCGGGCCGCTGGTAAGCACCCAGATCATCAACACGGCCAAGGCCACATGGCTGGACATTGCGAGGCCCATCACAATCCGCGCCACCGACGGCGCATAAGGCACTAAAGTTGCGGCCAAAAGCGCAAGGCACAGCGATCCGGCTGCCATCCCGGCACGTCCGGGCAAGACCTTTAACTCGTCGATCACCACGCCCGGACGGCGAAAAATTTTGGACGCATAGGCCAGTAGCGCAAAGAGAAACAGCAGCGAGGTTGCACCAAGGATCATCTCGGAAATAATAGGTTCCTTGGCGAAGCTGTAGGCGTAGGCGCGCCATGCCAGCCCGATCCCGAATGCGCCCATGATTGAGGCAAAAACCGCAGGCGGCGTGCGCGCAAAGATCGCCACCTTGGCAGGCTTTGGCGTGGGTGGCGGGAAATATGGCGGGCGTTTGGTCTCGCTCATGATGCTGCGTCTTTGGCTTCAGCCAAACGTGCCAACATTGCGCTGCGCAGGAGCAACGCGTCGCCACCCACGGCAAGGAATTTCACGCCTTGCTCGGCCAGCCGTCCGACCTCGCCCATGTCGAAGGTGACCGTTCCCGATGGCACGCCGAGGCGCTTCAGGGTGGCATATGCACTAGCAATCGCGGCCTGAACCTCAGGCGCGTTTGGGTTTCCCGGAAAGCCCATATCTGCCGACAAATCAGCAGGCCCGACAAATACCGCATCGACGCCCGGCGTTTGGGCAATCGCCTCTAATTCGTCCAAAGCGGCTTGGCTCTCGACCTGCACGATCAGGCAAACCCGGTCGTTGGCATTGGTCGCATAGTCCGCTTCGGCCCCGTATCCGCTTGCGCGCGCCAAGATCGCGCCCATACCGCGCGTGCCTTCGGGTGGGTATTTGCAGGCCCCAGCAATCGTTGCAGCCTCAGCTGCAGAATTGACCATTGGCACCAGTAAAGTTGTGATCCCGATATCGAGCGCCTGTTTGATCATCCAGTCGTCACCACTGGGCAAACGCAGCACGATATCGGTGCCCGACCCACCAAGCGCACGGGCTTGATCGAGCGTTTGCGTCAATGGGTTCGGGCCATGCTCGCCGTCAATCAGCACCCAGTCAAACCCGACGCCGCCAGCAATTTCGGCAGATGTCGGACTGCTCATGGACAGCCACAGACCCCATTGCATTTCACCCGCGCGCAGCCGCGCCTTAATCCGGTTTTCGCTCGCCTGCATTTCTCGCCTCTGGGTTAATTTCAATTCTAAGCTGGACGTCTGCGATATCCTGACTGCGTTCATGTGCAGCAAAACTCAGAGTTTGCCAACAGGGAGACCTATGCGTGTTTCTTCGGGTTCGCGGAATTTCCCGGCGCAATCTCGGATTAGATAACCGTCCTCGACCTGTTGCCGGAACTGGCGTTTGCCCTCGTTCTGCTCGCCTATGCGGATCAAAATACAAGAGTTTATGATTTTATTACAAACAATTATGGCTTGTAGTTAATGCAAAAGCCCCGCCAAAACTGGCAGGGCCTTCTTACATAAATTCACGGATGCTCAGCGATACAGTAGCGAAACGCCGTCTTTGAAGATGTGGACCTTCGCTGGATCTGCCGTAAGCTTAACGGCTTTATGGCGCAGTTCTGTATGTATGCCTTGCAATTTACCAACCACAGGACCTTCATCCCCAGTGGTTTTGAAATAGAGCAACGTCACTTCGCCGAGTGCTTCGGTGATGTTCACCTCGCCAGAGAACGCATAATTGTCCTCGGTCGCGGGCACGAAGTCTTCGGGCCGGATGCCGACTTTGACCTTCGCGCCCATATCACTCGCTTCAGAGGGATAATTAGACACCGCCTGCCCGCCTCCGTCGATTTTTACCGTGGTGGTTTTGCCGGTGCCAGTGATTTCGCCGTGGAGCAAATTCATCGAAGGTGAGCCGATAAATTGAGCAACAAACTCGGAATTTGGGCGCTCGTAGAGATCCAAGGGCGTGCCGACCTGAGCAATCCCTTTATTGGCCAAAACCACGATGCGGGAGGCGAGCGTCATGGCTTCGACTTGGTCGTGGGTCACATAGATCATGGTCGATAGAGGCATCGACTCTTTCAGCTGGGCGATCTCGATCCGGGTCGCAACGCGCAAGGCCGCATCAAGGTTCGAGAGCGGCTCGTCGAACAGATATACTTTTGGGTCACGCACAATGGAGCGACCGATCGCAACCCTTTGACGCTGACCGCCTGAAAGCGCTTTGGGAAGGCGATCGAGATATTCGTCCAGTTGCAGGATCTTGGCCGCGTTGTTGACTGCCGCATCGATCTCAGCGGGGGTTTTCTTGGCCAGCTTCAACGCAAACGACATGTTATCACGCACGGTCATATGCGGATAAAGCGCGTAAGACTGGAACACCATCGCAATGCCGCGCTGCGCGGGGGGCACGTCGTTCACGAGCACGCCGTCAATCTCCAGTGTGCCGCCAGTGATCTTTTCCAGACCTGCAATCATCCGCAAAAGCGTGGACTTGCCGCAGCCCGAAGGGCCAACAAAGACGATCAGCTCGCCCTGTTTGATATCGAGGTTGATGTCTTTGAGCACATTAATCGTGCCCCCATACGTCTTCTCAATATCCTTGAGTTTCAGATCAGCCATTCTGGTCCCCTCCCTGGTTCCGCTCTTAGTCTTAATGACCCGCGCGAACGCGAGCCTGTTTTAAGTCTTGGCAAGCCCGGCGTTATGCCGAGTGCCACAATGCGATGCAGGGTTGCCATGGCCCGAGGGTGCATTGCCCCTCCGGCCCGGTTCCTGCGCTGTTCAATTCGGCCCCGACATGCAGCCATTGGCCCGGCCCCGTTGCCGTGCTGGGCGCCGGTGGTAAGCTCAGCGGGCTTGGGGTTTCGCTCATGTTAAGTGCGAAAAACAACGTCTGGGACGCATCCGAGCGCTCAAACGACAGCACGTCGCCGTTGACCTCAAGCGCATCAAGGCTGCCTTTTCCAAGCACGGAATTGGCGCGGCGGAACGCGATGGCGCGGCGGTAGTGATGCAGCAAGCCGTCGGGATGGTTTTCCTGCTCTGCAACCGACGAACGCAAATGCTCAGACGATACCGGCAACCAAGGTCGCACTTCTGAGAAGCCGCCATTCATGTTGTCGGTCTCCCACACCATTGGGGTCCGGCAGCCGTCGCGACCTTTGAACTCGGGCCAGAACTCGATGCCGTAGGGGTCTTGTAGATCCTCAAACGCGACATCGGCCTCGTGCAGACCCAATTCTTCGCCCTGATAAATGCAAGCCGAACCGCGCAAGGACATCAATAGCGTGACCAGCCCGCGCGTGGCAGATACCGACAGATTCCAGCGGCTGGCATGGCGTTGTACGTCATGGTTCGAGAACGCCCAGCAGGCCCAACCGTCCTCGGCCACTTGCGCCACGCGGGTCAGCACTTCGGCGACGCGCGGCGCAGTTAGCTTCTCGGCGGCAAGGAATTCAAACGCGTAGCACATGTGCACGCGGTCTTCGCCTTTGGTGTATTCGCCCAATATCTCAAGGCCCAGCTGGGCATCGCCAACCTCGCCAACGCAGGTGATTGCGGGGTATTCATCAAGCACTGTGCGAAACTTTTTGAGGAACTCAATATTTTCCGGCTGGTTCTTTGAATACAGATGTTCTTGGTGATTATACGGGTTCACCGCTGGCGCAATCGTGGCGTTGCGCTTTTCAGGTGGTAATGGAGGATTGTCGCGCAACTCTTTGTCGGCAAAGTAAAAATTTATGGTGTCCAACCGGAAGCCGTCAACGCCGCGATCAAGCCAGAACCGAGCCACATCCAGAAGCGCATCTTGTACAGCATCGCAGTGGAAGTTCAGGTCAGGCTGCGATTTTAGGAAATTATGCAGGTAGTACTGCAACCGCCGCGCGTCCCACGTCCATGCAGAGCCGCCAAAGATCGACAGCCAATTGTTGGGAGGTGTGCCGTCGGGCTTGGGATCGGCCCAGACATACCAATCGGACTTATCATTGGTGCGGCTGGCCCGGCTTTCCGCAAACCACGGATGCTGATTAGACGTGTGCGACAGCACCAGATCGATCAACACCTTTAGACCCAGCCCGTGGGCCGTCTCGATCACCGCATCAAAATCCGACAAGCTTCCGAACATCGGATCGACATCACAATAGTCGCTGACATCGTAGCCAAAGTCCTGCATTGGCGAGGTGAAGAATGGCGAAATCCAGATGCCATCCACACCCAGCGAGGCCACATACGGAAGACGCTGCACAATACCGAGCAGGTCGCCGACCCCATCGCCATTGCTGTCTTGGTAGCTGCGGGGGTAGATCTGATAGATCACCGCACCGCGCCACCAATTCTCGTCGACCATTGGCACCACTTTGGGCGCCTGCATATCAAGGGCAACACTCATAGTCTGTCTTCTACTTTCAATAAGTTATTTCACAGAGCCGGCCAGAAGACCGCGCACGAGATAGCGTTGCATCGCAAAGAACACACCCAAAGGCACCGCAATCGACACGAAGGCCGCTGTGGCAAGAATTTCCCAATTACCGCCGCGTGTGCCGAGAAGTTCCACGATCTGAATGGTCATCACCGTGGTCTCGCCTGTTGCGTCGATCAAGAACACACGGGCCACCAGCAAGTCGTTCCATGTCCACAGGAACTGGAAGATTGCAAAACTGGCGAGTGCCGGGAACGACAATGGCAAGATGATCTTGGTGAATATCTGGAACTCTGTGGCACCGTCGACGCGCGCATTCTCAATGATATCGCGCGGCAATCCGACCATGTAGTTGCGCAAAAGATAGATCGCGAGTGGCAGGCCAAAGCCAATATGGGCAAGCCAGACGCCTATATAGCCTTTGCCCTTCAACGCATCCTGCCCCTCTAGCCCCAATACACCGTTCAGAACGGTCGTGACGTCGTTGTGCAAAGACAGCAGCGGGATCAGCGCCAATTGCAGTGGAACCACCAACAATGCCACCACGGCTGCCACCAAAAGTGCGCGGCCGGGAAACTCCATCCATGCCAAGGCATAGGCCGCAAAAGCTGCGATTAGGATCGGGATAATCGTCGCTGGGATCGTCACGGTTAGCGTGTTGAGGAAGGCTTTCGCCATACCTTCGCTGTTGCTGCCGTCAAAAAGCATTTTGCGGTAATTGCCGAACGTGAACTCAGGCGGCGTCTCGGCCGTCACAAAGATACGTTTGCCGCGGCTGCCTGAAATCTCGAGCTCTGAGGTGATGCGGTAGACGCCTTCGGCCGTGACCGTGATCGCCTCGCCGGAGTTAAACGCGCCCGGCTCACCTGCCGCATAGGTGGAGATTTCGCGTGAGGACGTGCCCCAGCGTGAGATTATCGCCTCGGACCCTTCCTCAAACAGCTCTCCCTCGATCACATACAGCGCGCCTTCCAGCGTTTGTGTCTCTGGAGCGTCTGCCCGCAGCGTTAGGTTCTGCTCGGACGGGAACAACGCCTTCCACCAGCCTGAGGTGGAGATTTGGTCTGCTGTGCGAAACGACGACACCAGAAGGCCCAACGTTGGGAACACCCACATGAATACGAGGAAAATCACCGACAGATGGACTGCCCAAGTCAGCGAAGATTTGGTTCCTGCAATGTTATCCATTACTTCATCTCCTTGCGGACGTTGTAGACGTTCCAGACCAGAATGGGCGACACCATGAGCATGATGATCATGGCCGAAGCCGACCCGACACCCCAGTCGTTGGCGACAAAGAGTTGGTTAAACATGTAGTTAGCCAGAACTTGCGTGCCCCATTGCCCGTTGGTCATGGCAAAAACGATGTCGAAAACCTTAAGGACGGTAATCGTGATCGTGGTCCATACAACGACAATAGTGCCTGAGATCTGAGGCATCTTAATCTTGAAGAAGACCTGAAACGGATTGGCACCGTCCACTATGGCCGCCTCAATGG
Source organism: Dinoroseobacter sp. (assembly GCA_034111085.1). Lineage (GTDB taxonomy): Bacteria > Pseudomonadota > Alphaproteobacteria > Rhodobacterales > Rhodobacteraceae > Dinoroseobacter. The sequence goes on along the minus strand of JAWUXZ010000002.1, from coordinate 11,751 downwards.
TTTCTTCGGGAATACCACGCAAAGCGGCCGAAAGGATAACCATCGCAAAGCCGGTCTGGATCCAGACCAACACGATCATCAGGAAGATCGAATTCCAAATCGGGATCGTCAGCCATGTTTGCGGCTCGGTACCGCCAAAGAACATATACATCGCGTTCATTACGCCGATTTGGTCCTGCTCAACGGGGCGCGTGTCGTAGATCAGTTTCCAGATCACGGCAGCACCAACGAACGAGATCGCCATCGGCATGAAGATCAGCGACTTAGCAACGCCGCCCCATTTGATGCGGTCGGTCAACTGCGCGATCATCAGGCCAAAAGCCGTGGACATCGCAGGTACAATCAAAAGCCAAAGGAAGTTGTTACGCAGAGCTTCCCAGAATTTATCCTCACCAAACATCTGTTGGTAATTGGCCAGCCCAACGAAGGCGCCGCCTTGATCGCGGTCGGTGACTGACAGACGCAGCGTCTCGACGACAGGATAGGCAAGATACAGGCCAAGCGCGAAGATCGCGGGAAACAGAAAGACCCAAGGGCGGATCATTTCGCGGCGGTTGATATTGCGCCCGATATTCGGCCCTTTGGCCGGAAATAGAACCTTATCGAGAAGTTGGTTGGCGAAGTAGAAGTAGCCCACACAGGCCCCCACGCCGACGATTATGGTCACCAGACCAAGTAATGCTGGATGCATTGTCCCCTCCCAAGGCACTGATATTAAACTATCTTTGTTGAAGTGGCCCGAACGTGATTGTGCACGGACCACTCAATCTTATGAAGTGCTATGGCTTACTTCAGCGCGTCCCAGCTTTCCTGGATGGAAGTGGCAACGTCTGCTGCGGGAGTGCCGCCTGCATAGTCAACCATACCGGTCCAGAAGGAGCCTGCACCAACACCGCCAGGCATCAGGTCAGAGCCGTCAAAGCGGAAGGTGGTCGCACCCAAAAGGATGTCGTTCATCTTCGCAGTGGCCGCATCAGCGAACATTGAGCTGTCAACACCCTTGTGTGGTGTCAGAAAGCCGCCACGGGCCATCCATGTCTCATGCGCTTCAGGCGTTTGCAGATACTCGATCAGAGCATGTGCGGCAGGCGAGTCGTTGGTGATCGCCCAAAGTGTGCCTGCACCCAAAACTGGGTTGCCGAGCTCTTTTTCCGCATAGCTTGGGAAGTAGAAGAAGTCTGCATCTTCGCCAACAGAGGTGCCTTCAGGGAAGAAGGCTGGGATGAACGACGCCTGACGGTGCATGTAGCACTGTGGTGGCGACGAAAAGAGGCCTTTGGGGCTGTCGCGGAAGTCGGTCGATGCCACAACGCCTGCGCCACCGGCAACATAGTCGTCATTGCGGGCAAATGCGCCGAACTCTTCGATGGCCGCAACGATGCGTGGATCGTTGAACGGAATCTCGTTTGTGACCCAGCCGTCATAGACTTCAGGCGTCTGCGTGCGCAGCAGCATGTCTTCAACCCAGTCGGTTGCAGGCCAGCCTGTTGCACCGCCCGAACCCAAACCAATACACCATGGGGTGCTGCCATCGGCAACGATCTGATCGCTCAGCGCTTTGAGGTCTTCCATGGATGTTGGCACTTCGTAGCCAGCATCTTCGAAGTTCTCAGGCGAATACCAAACCAACGACTTCACATCGACTTTGTAGAAGAAGCCATAGAGCTCATCTGCGCCGTCGGGGTCGGCATATGTGCCCAGATCAACCCAGGACGAACCTGCTGCGTAGTTCTCGTTAACCCATGCGCCAGTGCCATCTGCAAGCGGCGTCAGGAAGCCGCGCGACGCCATATCGGCCGCCAGACCAGGTTGCGGGAACACAGCGACGTTCGGTGCGGAGCCAGCTTCTGCGTCAACCATGATCTGCTGCTCGAAGCTATCGGAGCCAACGTAGCGTACGTCAGCGCCAGATGCGGCGGCAAAGCCTGCAAGTACTTCTTCAACAGCGGCTTGGTCTGGGCCGAGCCAAGGACCGAACACCGTCACCTGCTCACCTGCAAGATGACCTTCTGCGCTGGCCATGCCGGCGGTCAATGCAAGGATAGCAGCCCCGGCGTAAAATGATTTCTTCATAAGTTCCTCCCGATCGGACCTATTCCTGGCCCACCACGATGTTTCCGCGCGCAAAAGACTCATTTCCAAAGCGCTTTGGATAACCGGACACTTCAATACCTGAGCCTTCATGTCAATCACTCAGAATCAAGAAGCGCTCAAATTATGGAACTCTTAAGAGGTTCCAAGACTGTATTGCCCAAAAAAATGCTTTTGACGTTTGGGGCGAACTGGGCCTAGTGTGCTGTGATTGAAAGCGCTTTGGAAAGCTGTATCCAAGATGAACCTTAGGGAACTGTCACGAAAGCTGGGTGTCAGCCAGACGACCGTCAGCCGCGCGCTGAACGGCTATCCAGAGGTATCCGAGGCCACCAGAGCGCGAATCGTGGCCGCAGCCGAGCGCTACAACTACCATCCAAACATCCGCGCCAAGAGCCTCGCAACGGGCCGGTCGATGGCAATCGGCCACGTTATCCCATTGTCAGCCGAGCATGAGATGGTGAATCCGGTTTTTGGCGATTTTATCGCAGGTGCTGGCGAGGTTTATGCCCGGGAAGGTTATGACATGCTGCTGTCGGTCGTGCGTCAGCAGGACGAGCAGAAAGCCTATCGCGAGATGTCTTCCAAGCGCAGTGTGGACGGCGTGATTGTACATACGCCGCGCCTTGATGATCCGCGCCCTGCCCTTTTGAACGAGCTCGGGATGCCGTTCGTTGTTCACGGGCGCGTTCCCGGGCTCGAAGAGGATTACGCATGGCTTGATATGGACAACCGACGCGCTTTCCGGCGCGCGACTGAGTTTTTGCTCGACCTAGGCCATACCCGGATTTCGCTTATCAACGGACATGAAACGATGGACTTCGCCCGTCGCCGCCGAACTGGTTTCAACGAGGCGTTTGAGGGCCGTGGCCTGTGTGCCGACGCGCATCTTCAATCGGCTGGCGAAATGACCGAAAGCTTTGGCTATCACCGCGCAAAAGAACTTCTGGCCCGGACTGACAGTCCAACAGCAATCTTCGTCTCGTCCATCCTTCTGGCGATTGGTGTGCAACGCGCGATTGGCGAAGCAGGACTGCGGATGGGGAAAGACATATCAGTTGTTACCCATGATGACGCGCTCTCGTATCTGCGCAATGGCGACGAGTTGCCCCTTTTCACTGCAACCCGATCCTCGGTCCGCGAGGCCGGGATGCGGTGTGCTGAAATGCTTATTGAGCGTGTCAAAAATCCTGAAAATGCTTTGGTACAAGAGCTTTGGGAGGCAGAGTTAATCCTCGGCCAATCCACAGGGCGCGCGCCCGATTCCTCCTTTTAGACCCGGACAAACCCAACATGACACTTGACCATAAACGTTCAGACTTCCCGGACGGATTTCTCTTTGGAACAGCAACCTCCGCCTACCAGATCGAAGGCCATGCCCAAGGCGGCGCTGGCCGTACCCATTGGGATGATTTTGCCGAAACACCCGGAAATGTCGTGCGCGCCGAGAACGGTGCATTGGCTTGCGACCACTTGAACCGGCTTGATGAAGACCTTGATCTCATTCAGGGTCTTGGTGTCGATTGCTACCGGTTTTCGACGTCGTGGGCACGGGTTTTGCCCGATGGAACTGGCGCGCCAAACGCCGCTGGTCTCGATTTCTACGAGCGCCTTGTTGACGGTCTTCTTGAACGCGGCATCCAACCCCACGCCACGCTTTATCATTGGGAATTGCCCAGCCCGCTTGCTGACAAAGGCGGTTGGCGTAACGCCGATATGCCCAGCTGGTTTGCCGACTATACCGCCGTTATCATGGGCCGGATAGGGGATCGCGTTGCCTCTGTTGCGCCGATAAACGAGCCTTGGTGCGTTGGTTGGCTTAGCCATTTCCTCGGCCATCATGCGCCAGGCTTGCGCGACATCCGCGCGACCGCGCGCGCGATGCATCATGTGCTGCTCAGCCATGGTCGCTCAATTCAGGTGATGCGTGAACTTGGCATGACAAACCTAGGCGCTGTCTGCAATTTTGAGTATGCGCAACCCGCCGATGACAGCCCCGAGGCCAAGGCGGCGGCTCAGCTCTATGACGGCTATTACAACCGCTTCTTCATCTCCGGATTGTTCAACAAGTGCTATCCCGATGACGTGCTCGAAGGCCTCGGCCCGCACTTGCCCGAGGGTTGGCAAGATGATTTCGACACCATTGCCCAACCCCTCGATTGGGTCGGGATTAACTACTATACGCGAAAGCTGATTGCGCCTGATGATACCGCTTGGCCTTCACATAAGGAGGTCGAAGGTCCGCTGCCTAAAACCGCCATGGAATGGGAAATATATCCAGACGGCTTGCACCACTTCATTACCCGGCTTGCGCGCGACTACACAGGCGACCTGCCCCTAATCGTAACTGAAAACGGTATGGCGTCCTATGACAAGATCGCAGGCGGCGCGGTCCCAGATCCTGCGCGGCAGGACTATCTGAACCAGCATCTTGCGGCCGCCAAGCGCGCGATTGCTGACGGTGCGCCACTCAAAGGCTACTTTATTTGGTCTTTGATGGACAACTACGAGTGGGCTTTGGGCTACGACAAGCGCTTTGGCCTCGTCCATGTGGACTTCGACACGCTGGAGCGCACGCCAAAAGCGTCTTACCATGCGCTCGCAGCTGCGTTAAAGCGTTAGCGCGAACATCACTGGGGCGATTCAGCCCCTGTGACAGCCGGAGGCGCCTCATGTCCGCATCGACCCACGCTATTTCCCTGGTCGCAGATGTCGGCGGGACCAACACCCGCGTGGGGTTGGCGATTGACGGCGTACTAGACCCAAGCACTATAGCGCGACACCGCAATGCTGATTATTCTGGGCTCGATCCGATCCTGCGCCACTATATGGCAACTGTTGATAAAGGGCCGTGTTCGGCGGCATGCATTGCAATGGCGGGGCCTGTGCGCGACGGGGTTGGTATTATGACCAATCTCGATTGGAGCATGGACGAGGACGCGCTTCGACGTGCCACCGGGGCATCGCGCGCAGCTGTGCTGAACGATCTGCAAGCCCAAGGCTACGCCCTACCCTATCTAAAGGGTGATACGCGTCGAGTGGTCGTCTCAGGCAGTGAAACGGCAAACGCGCCGCTAAACGAGGCGTCTGACCGTCAGCTTGTTATCGGTGTCGGCACTGGCTTTAACGCAGCACCGGTTCACCGGGTTGGGGATGGATACCTCGTGGCTCCATCCGAGTGCGGCCATGCAAACTTGCCAATCCGGTCCGATCAGGAGCTGCGCTTGTGCCGCTTCGTCGAGACCGCCCACGGATTTCCCGCTATTGAGGATTTGCTATCGGGTCGAGGGCTAGAGCGTTTGTTCGGCTTTTTGACGATGGAAGACGGATCGCGCGAGGATTGCAACGCAGCGATCATCATGGAGCGTTTGGGAGAAGGAGACGCGATGGCCGAAGCCACAGGGCGTCTTTTCGTCAAGCTTTTAGGCACCGTTGTCGGCAATCTAGCCCTTATCCACCTGCCTTTCGGTGGAATCAATCTGGTCGGTGGTGTGGCGCGCGCGTTCGCCCCCTATCTGGAAACGTTTGGGTTCGAGACTGCGTTCCTCGATAAGGGGCGCTTTGCAGGCTTCATGCAGAATTTCCCGGTCATGGTGGTTGAGGATGACTACGCCGCTTTGGCGGGGTGTCTGGCCTATGTGATGCAAGATGGTGCGGCGGGGCAAACTCTCTAAAGCTTTATTTATTCAGGATTTGTTAGCATCTTACAGGCAGAAGTGTTCGTGACCGGGGGCAGACGGGAACGAGAAATGCTTAAGTGGGATCATTACATAAAAGGGGCACTGCTATGTTAGCTGTGCTGCCCCTTCCTTCACGCCTAGACAACGCCGCAGCTGCGGCCTTGCGTGACATGCTTCTAAATCATCGTGGAACCTCATTCCAGCTGGATGCCAGTCGGGTCGAAAAGCTTGGCACGCTGAGCGTTCAGGTCTTACTCGCGGCGCGCAAGACTTGGGACGCTGACGGCAAGTCTATTGCGCTCTTGAACCCATCGGAAGTTATTGTGGCGAAAATGGGCCAGATCGGCCTGAAGCCACCTTGCTTTGCGACAGGAGCAGTCTGATGGGGCTTTATGTACTGGCAGTCGACGATTCCCGCACGATCAGAGAGATGCTGCGCTTAACCCTTGAAGGGGCCGGGCACACCGCGCTTGTGGCAGAGGACGGCGAAGACGGTTTGGCGGTCCTAGGTGAGCATGTCTCAACCCATGGTGCGCCAGATGCGGTGATAACTGATATCAATATGCCTCGGCTAAATGGGATCGGATTCATAAAAGGCGTCCGTGCGCTGCCGGAAACGCGTCTTACGCCCATTCTTGTTCTGAGCACCGAAAGCGAAGATAGTCTTAAAACCCAAGCCCGCGACGCAGGGGCGACGGGTTGGATCGTCAAACCATTCGATCCTGACAAGCTGCTGCGTGCAGTTGATATGGTTGCTGGTTAGCCATCATGCCAATTGATTCCATGCAAGACATCCGCAAGACTTTTTTCCTCGAATGCGCTGAGTTGATGGAAAAGTTGATCGATGAACTTGAAGTCTTGTCTGCGGAGCAACACGATCCCGAAACCATCGACACCATCTTTCGGTCAATCCATTCCATCAAGGGTGGTGCTGGAGCTTTCGGCTTTACGACGCTTGTGCGCTTTGCCCATGGGTTTGAAAACGCACTTGATGCCGTGCGCTCGGGAAGTTTACTCCCCGATAACTTACTTTGTCAGACGTTCATAAGGGCCGCAGATGTGCTGGGCGACCTAATCCAAGACGCACAATTGGGCATCGAAACAGAAGTTGAGCCCGTTGAAGAAACTCTGGCTGCGCTCAACGGGTTCTTAGGCACGCCCGAGCCTGCCGAAGCTAAATTGGATTTTACGCCACAGCCCTTGGCCTTTACCGCGCTCGATCACTTAGAAGAAGATGCAATTGAACAGATACCCGTTGCGATGGAGTCTGGATCGTTTGAAGTCAATTTCACCCCGACAGCCGCGCTCTACCAAAGCGGAAATGATCCTATGCCAACGCTATCACAACTCAAACCATGCGAGGCACAAACGCTAGTCTGTCAGACCGATGCAGTGCCTCGGCTCGAAAATCTTTCACCTGAGCACAGTTATCTTACATGGACCTTTATGGCCCAATCCGGGACCAGCCGCGCCAAGATCACCGAGATGTTCGATTTCATCGATGGTCTTTGCGAGCTGAATGTCACGGAATTTGGTGCCACGCCCCCCCAGACACCTGAGCCTCAAGCAAGCCCGTATCCCCCTCATGAGGCGCCCGCAACCACGCCTGTCAAACCTCGGACGCCGAATTCCAGCACCGTCCGTGTCGATCTCGATCGGCTAGACCGCCTTGTGAATTTGGTTGGCGAGTTGGTAATAAACCAATCCATGTTATCGCAACACATCCTCGCAACTTCAGCCACACAAGGTTCTGAAATTTCATCTGGCTTTGAAGATTTCGTGCGATTGACCCGTGATATCCAAGACAGCGTCATGACCATCCGCGCGCAACCGGTCAAATCCCTCTTTCAGCGATTGAACCGTGCCGTGCGTGAGGCAACTGCCAGCACCGGAAAAGAGGTCAAGTTTGTCACTATCGGTGAGGACACGGAAATTGACAAGAACGTCCTCGAACAGCTTTCAGAACCGCTTACCCATATGATCCGCAATGCATTTGATCACGGGTTGGAAACGCACGACTTGCGAGTCGCTGCTGGCAAACCGGAAATCGGGCAGATTGAGCTTTCGGCAAAGCACAAATCGGGGCGCGTGCTGTTGGAAATGCGTGATGATGGAGCGGGGCTTGACCGCGCCCTTATCCGCGCCAAAGCCGTTGAAAAAGGGCTGATTGACGGAAAAGAAGCCCTCAGTGATGCCGAGATCGACACGCTATTATTCCATCCGGGTTTTTCAACCGCAACTCAGATATCAGAATTATCAGGTCGAGGGGTCGGTATGGACGTAGTCAAACGCACAATTCAAACGCTCGGCGGACGCGTCACGATCCGCTCCATTTGGGGCAAAGGGACAAGCTTGATCATTTCGCTGCCCCTAACCCTCGCGATAATGGAAGGCATGATCGTCAAAGCCGCGGGTCAAACATTTTTCCTGCCGCTTTCGGCAATCGAGGAAACATTCCAAATGTGCGATAGCAATATCGACAGGCTCGATACAAATGTTGAGGTCATTTCGGTGCGCGGAGAGGTGCTGTCATTGATTGATCTTGGGGCCGCACTTGGGTTTGTCTCGACAGACCACCAGCCCTCAACCAGCGCAGCATTGCTGATCGATACTGACAACGGACAACGCTTCGCGTTGCGGGTCGAAGCCATCGAGGATCAGCGCCAAGTCGTTATCAAGGGCCTTCATCGTGTGACGCAGCAGAGCGCAGGCGTGTCGGCCGCCACGATACTGGGAAACGGTTGCGTCTCATTTATTATTGATCCCATTGCCTTGATCGATATCAGAAAAAACAGTAAATCTGTTCAAGTGGAACCTACCGCATGAGTTCCGAAGAGACTCCTCCTACCAAGCATGCCCACGATTATCTGTCGTTTTGTGTTGGTGAACAGGACTTTTGTCTTAATATCAGACATGTAAGGGAGATCCGCAGCAAATCACCATTTACACCCCTGCCACATGCCCCAAACTACATGCGCGGAGTTATCAACCTGCGCGGCACAGTTCTGCCGATTATGGATCTTGCGTGCCGCCTCGGCATGATCGAAGCGCCAGATAATCCGAGATCAGTAATTATCGTGGTGCAAGGTGGAGCAGGGCTGATCGGTTTGCTGGTCAGTGCCGTATCAGATATTTTGTCGATCTCGATGTCTGACCTAAAGCCCCTTCCAGTTCAGACAGATCAAAATGGCATCCCGTTCCTGCAAGCACTTGCGCTTCTGGAGCGCGGTTTGATCAAGCTATTGAATCTTGAAGCTGTGCTTTCAGCTTCATCCAATCAACCGACCGACGACCTGCACAGCACCGCATGATGATTAATCGTATTCTGGCAAATAATGTGCTGACACATGCGCAGTTCAAGATAGTCGCAGATCTTGCTTACCGAGAGGCTGGTTTGGCGATCAGTCCAAGTAAGAATGCGATGGTCTTCTCAAGGCTTGTTAAACGCATGAAGGTTCTCGGCCTGCGGGATGTAGATGGATATTGCCAGCATCTACAAAGCACCAAGGACCCGAGTGAGCTTGGAAACCTTGTTTGCGCACTTACCACAAATGTGACGCAGTTTTTTCGTGAACCTCATCATTTTGAACTTCTGCGCACTCAGTTTTCTAAATTTTGGAGCGCGCGGGCACGCGAGGGTCAAATCTTGCGTTTTTGGTCTGCAGGATGCTCGACGGGGATGGAACCTTATTCAATCGCCATGACAGTTGCCGACGTTCTGCCCGACTTTAAAAAGTGGGATATTCGGATCTTGGCAACGGACATTGACCATGAAATGATCGAACACGCCCGCCAAGGTATTTATCCTTACCAGAGCACAACGTACATCCCCGAGCATTTGCGTGACACGATGCTTGAGCCCTGCAATATTGATGGACGAACAAATATGGCTGCCGCGCACTGCGATCATCGAGCCATCCGGCCTGATATTCGTTCGTTGGTGACTTTCAATACGCATAACCTCATCAGGCCATGGCCATGGCCAATGCGCCATGCGTTTGATGCGATCTTTTGCCGAAACGTAGTGATCTACTTTGATGAGGCTACACAAAACCGTCTGTGGCCGAAATTCGCGGCGGTCACTGCCCAAAACGGTTGCTTTTTTCTGGGACATTCCGAGCGCATGCCCGGGCATGAAAACCTTGGTTTTGGCCAAATTGGACTTACTGCCTACCAAATGAGCTCTCCATTATCTGCACCAATATTCCAGAAGGAAAACAGTTATGGCGCTTCGTGATCACCTAAAATTATTAGTCGTAGATGACATGTCAACAAGTCGCGGCCTTATCACGCAAGCGCTGGAAGACTTTGGCATTCAACAGGTTGAAGTCGCCGATAGCGGTGCTCAGGCGATGCGAAGCCTCGCCCGTTCACCCGTTCACTTGGTGCTTTCAGATTACAATATGCCAGGTATGGACGGAATCGCGTTGCTTGATGCTGTGCGCCATGATGTTAAAACTCAAACCACGGGCTTTATCATGATTACAGGCCGCGTGACGAAGGAATTGGTGGAGCGAGGCCGAGCGCTTGGCCTGAATAATTACCTCGCCAAACCGTTCACTCCGCTAGATTTGCGCCATTGCATCGAGGCAGTGGTTGGGCGCTTATGAGACTTGCGAAAATCGCCCTTAAGATTCCTCAAACCCGCGCATGCGTGCTTCAGGCGTGCGCGCGCGAGGTCGGATATTTGGCGAAGGCTTGCGAAAAGATTGAGGACGAGCTTGGGAAAGTCTTGTTGGTCCGAACCGCAGCCCCCCGAGCATTGGTTGTGGAGCTTCAGGATTTGGACCGCATTCGACAAACGCTAGATGAATTGGGCCCGCTGCTGCGAGGTCTTGCAAACTCCAATCGAAATATCGATGTAAATATTCTGATTGAAAATCTGAGCCTTAAAGATCTGCGTCAACGCATACGGTGCGACGTCAAACAATCGCTTATCAGCGCGTCCGATGCGCCGATGCAACCGAGCCAACATGGAAACGTCGATTGGTTCTAAGGCCCAACAGTATATATAGACTCCTGCAAACGAGTGCGCGCGTCCCAAAAAAGGGGCGGGAGTATCACGGGTGCCCTCATTTTATTGATCGCTTCGAGGTTCATGACATGCTGGATAACGCAGTATTCATTGCTGCCCCGGGTTGCCACGCGCCTAGCGTGAAATCGCAAGCTTGTTGCCGCAAATGCTTCGCTCCATCAGACTGAAGACCTCGGCCGAGGCGGAGAGCGTATCGAAAAGCCGCGTTAAATGCAGCACTCCCAATAACCCGAGTTAATTCTAGGTCTGCATTTCGGCGATTTTACTCCAAATTAGCCTAGTTACGACCAGTCCGTAGGACCCATAATTTGTGCCAGCAGCAACGTTTTCTTCAAAAATTGCCGCCCAATCAGCCCCAACGCGCTCAAAACTTTACGGCCAAGCCGTTCTTCTCGGTTCACTGTCACCACCCGAGGGGCAACTTGTCGGCGCAATAGGTAACGGCGACGTCGCGGATCATCCTTTCCAAGTCGCTCAGCAAATAGCTCAGCAAGAACGTGTCTTGTGAAGGCATCCTGGCCATTCTTACACGTACCAGTTCCGGGGTTGATTGGGATTAGTGATTTGAAGACATAAGCATGCCATGCCTTTGCGAAATTGGACGGAGCGCGGTTCGCTCAAAACGTGTGGCCGAGAATTGACCGGAGCGCACCTACCTGTAATGTCACGATGACAAGTATGAGTAGAGATCAAAACAAGAATGGCACGTTTTCTCCTGATCTCGCGGGTAGGTCACAAATGCCTTCACACCGAGTGGATCGCCACTGGTGGCATTCGACATTTCGACGTGTTTATATCAGCTTATAAGGCTTATCCCCTTTGATCCGGCAGCACAGGATGTAGTGCTACGCGGCTTGCCAATCTGAAATGTTCTGGTATTGTTCTGCTCATGCCAGCCAGATGGAAAAATGACAGACCGATGTCCCGCCAGGCGTTCGACGCGCG
>JAWUXZ010000001.1:0-7541 GCA_034111085.1 Dinoroseobacter sp. | reverse complement strand
GATCGCAAATCGCGGAGATCACCTGCTTTTGGTGGTTAACGCAGGCAATGCCGATGCCGATATTGCTTACATACGCGAACATCTTAGCGCGCAGTGTTCCATTGAGGTGATTGAAAACCGTGCGCTTTTGGCGCTGCAAGGTCCGGCTGCTGAACATGCACTCGCCCCGATTGTACCAGGCGTAGCTGAGATGCGCTTTATGGACAGCGCCACGTTTGAAAGTGAATTCGGCGCGCTTTGGATCACGCGTTCGGGCTATTCGGGCGAAGACGGGTACGAAATCTCCGTGGACGGCGCCCATGCCAAGGCATTCGCAAGCCGCCTACTCGATATCTCAGGTGTCATGGCGTGCGGACTTGGCGCGCGCGACAGCCTGCGCATGGAGGCAGGTTTGCCATTGCACGGCCAAGATATCACGCCCGAAACCTCGCCTGTGGAAGCCGGCCTGGCTTGGTCGATCCAAAAAGTTCGTCGCAACGACGGCGCGCGCGAAGGCGGCTTTCCCGGAGCGGAAATTATTCTACGCCAACTTGCAAAAGGCGCTGGCCGCAAACTGGTTGGTCTGCGTCCCGAAGGACGTGCGCCGATGCGCGCTGGAACGCTGCTTTACAGCGACGAGACCACTGCAAACCCTATCGGCCAAATCACTTCCGGCGGGTTTGGCCCGTCCCTACAAGCGCCAATTTCCATCGGCTATGTGCCGGTGGGGCGCGCGCAACCGGGCACAGAACTTTTGGCGGAACTACGCGGGCGACGCTTGCCCGTCACCGTCACCGCCCTTCCCTTTCGTCCTGCAAATTATAAACGCTGAGGAGACCCTCTTGAAATTTACTGAAGAGCACGAATGGCTAAAGCTTGATACCGACGGCCTAGTTCTGGTTGGCATCACCGAGCATGCCGCCGAGCAATTGGGCGATATCGTCTTTATCGAGCTGCCTGAGCCCGCGACCGAAGTGGAAAAAGGCGACGAGATCGTTGTGATCGAGTCTGTCAAAGCCGCCTCAGATATTCTCGCACCGCTGGATGGGGAAATCATCGAGATCAACGACGCACTCGAGGCCTCGCCGGGTCTGGTCAATGAAGATCCGCAAGATACGGGTTGGTTTATCAAGATGAAGCTGACCGATCCAAGCGAGCTCGAAAGCCTCATGTCCGAGGACGAATACAAAAACTTCATCGGATAAGTCCCTGATCTAGAAGGCTATGACTATGCCCTATGCGCCCATCGACTACCTGCCCTATGACTTCGCCAATCGCCGGCATATCGGGCCCTCGCCCGAGGAAATGGCTCAGATGTTGGAGGTCTTGGGCGTCGATACCCTTGAGGCGCTGATAGATCAGACCGTGCCTGCCGACATTCGCCAAGCGGACCCTCTGGAGTTCGGCAAACCCATGTCCGAGCGTGAAATGCTCCATCATATGGAACAGGTCGCGGGCAAGAACGAGGTGCTCGTCTCGCTGATCGGGCAAGGCTATCACGGCACGATCACGCCGCCTGCGATCCAGCGCAATATCTTGGAAAACCCGGCGTGGTACACTGCCTATACCCCCTACCAGCCTGAAATCTCGCAGGGGCGCCTTGAGGCCTTGCTGAACTTCCAGACGCTGGTGACGGACCTGACGGGCCTCGATGTGGCCAATGCCTCGTTGCTGGACGAGGCAACGGCTGCGGCAGAGGCCATGACGATGGCGCAGCGCGTGTCAAAATCAAAAGCCAAGGCGTTCTTTATTGACGAGAATTGCCACCCGCAGAACATCGCAGTGATGCAGACGCGGGCAGCCCCTTTGGGGATCGAGGTGATCGTAGGCGCGCCAGAAACGCTCGATCCATCAAAGGTTTACGGCGCTATCTTCCAGTATCCTGGCACCTATGGAGGCCTGCGAGACTTCACAGACGTGATTGCAGCGCTTCACGGCGAGAAGGCTCTGGGCATCGTGATTGCGGACCCGATGGCGCTGACATTGCTGAAAGAACCCGGCGCGATGGGCGCTGATATTGCCGTAGGCTCCATGCAGCGTTTCGGGGTGCCGGTTGGCGCAGGTGGCCCGCATGCTGCCTATATGGCCTGCAAGGACGCCTATAAGCGCGCGATGCCGGGACGGATTGTTGGGGTGTCTATCGATGCGCGCGGCAACCGTGCCTACCGGCTTTCGCTGCAAACGCGCGAGCAGCATATCAGGCGCGAAAAGGCGACCTCGAACGTCTGCACGGCGCAGGCACTTTTGGCTGTGATTTCGTCGATGTATGCGGTGTTTCATGGTCCCAGTGGCTTGCGCGCGATTGCCCAGCGTATCCACCGCAAAACCGTGCGTATGTCGCGCGGATTGCTCGAGGCTGGCTTTGAGGTCGAGAACAGAGATTACTTCGACACGATCACTGTCAAGCTCGGCGCTCTCCAAGGCGTAGTGCTGAAAAACGCTGTGGCCGAGGGTGTGAACCTGCGCAAAATCGGCGAGGACCGTGTTGGGATCACGCTGGACGAACGCACTCGGCCCGAAACGGTTGAAGCGGTCTGGGCGGCATTTGGCATTGAGCGTGAATGTGATGTCACCGACGTGGCCTACCGCCTGCCCGAGGCGCTGCTGCGCCAAAGCGATTATCTGACCCATCCGATTTTTCAGATGAACCGCGCCGAGACTGAGATGATGCGCTATATGCGCCGCTTGGCGGACCGCGATCTGGCGCTGGACCGCGCGATGATCCCGCTGGGGTCGTGCACGATGAAGCTAAACTCGGCTGCGGAAATGATGCCAATCACATGGCCGGAATTTTCGCTGATCCACCCGTTTGCGCCTGTAGACCAACTGATCGGCTATCACGAGATGTTCGACGCCCTGAGCGCCAAGTTGTGCCAGATCACCGGCTATGACGCGATGAGTTTGCAGCCAAACTCTGGCGCGCAAGGCGAGTATGCAGGGCTATTGTCGATTGCGGCCTATCACGCTTCGCGCGGTGAGGCCGAACGCGACATTTGCCTTATCCCCATGAGCGCGCATGGCACCAACCCGGCCTCCGCGCAGATGGCGGCGATGAAGGTCGTCGTGGTACAATCTGCCGAGAACGGCGATATTGATTTGGTCGATTTCCGCGCCAAAGCTGAGGCGGCGGGCGATAAGCTGGCAGCCTGCATGATCACCTATCCGTCGACGCACGGTGTGTTCGAGACGACAGTGCGCGAGGTCTGCGAGATTACCCATTCGTTTGGAGGCCAAGTCTATCTGGACGGCGCAAATCTGAACGCACTTGTTGGGCTGGTGAAACCGGGCGAGATCGGCTCGGATGTCAGCCACCTGAACTTGCACAAGACCTTCTGCATCCCTCATGGCGGCGGTGGTCCGGGCATGGGACCGATTGGCGTGAAGGCTCATTTAGCACCGTTCTTGCCGGGCCATCCTGAGACCGGTGGGATAACCGGGCCAGTGTCAGGCGCTCCGTTCGGATCTGCCTCGATCCTGCCAATTAGCTGGGCCTATTGCCTGATGATGGGTGGCGATGGACTGACCCAGGCGACCAAAGCGGCGATCCTGAATGCCAACTATATCGCCAAGCGGTTGGAGGCGGCGTATCCGATCCTCTATCGTGGAGCCTCGGGCCGGATCGCCCATGAGTGCATCTTGGACGTGCGCGGCTTTGAAGACACCGCAGGTGTCACGGTCGATGACATTGCCAAGCGCCTGATCGACAACGGCTTTCACGCGCCAACGATGAGTTGGCCAGTGGCAGGCACGTTGATGGTCGAGCCAACCGAGAGCGAAACAAAAGCCGAGCTGGACCGCTTCTGCGACGCTATGCTGTCGATCCGCGCCGAGATCGCAGAGGTCGAGGCCGGCAAGATGGCCGTCGAAGACAGCCCCTTACGGCACGCGCCGCACACGGTCGAGGATCTGGTGGGTGACTGGCCCCATCCCTATAGCCGCGAAGTTGCGTGTTTCCCGGCAGGCGCGTTCCGCATCGACAAGTATTGGCCTCCGGTCAGCCGGGTCGACAATGTTTTCGGGGACCGGAACTTAGTGTGCACCTGCCCACCGCTAGAGGCCTATGTACAGGCGGCTGAGTGAACAGGCCAAATAGCGTTTCGTCCGACGCATTTTCGGAGCAAAGCCAAGACGTCGACAGCCCCTACGCGTGGCGGCGTCTTGCGCTTTCGCTCGTGCTGGCCACCGTGGGCAATGTCGGCATGTGGGCGGTGATTGTGTTGTTGCCGGCCGTTCAATCTGAGTTCGGCGGCACCCGCGCAGAAGCGGCCCTGCCCTATACCTCTACTATGCTGGGCTTCGCGCTTGGCAATCTGGTGATCGGGCGCTGGGTGGACAGGTTCGGGATCATGGCGGTGCTGATTGGCTCGGCCATCGTCCTAAGCCTCGGCTACGTTGCCGCCGCGATCTCACCGTCGGTCCTTTTCCTAAGTGCGGTTCAGTTCGTTATCGGCGCTGCGTCCGCGGCCAGTTTCGGCCCGCTTATTGCGGATCTATCTTTGTGGTTTGAGAAGCGGCGCGGTCTTGCCGTCGCCCTCGCGGCATCGGGCAATTACCTATCGGGCGCGATCTGGCCGCTGATCCTTGCAGCACTTATGCCCACAATCGGCTGGCGCGGCGCATCTCTCGTTATCGCGGCCACTTGCCTGAGCGTCATGATCCCCCTCGCCCTGACCCTGCGCCGCAAGGTGGCCGAGCACGAGATCGCACGCGCAGATGCAGCCGCCGCAACCCGCGCGGCACAATCCGGCATCTCGCCGCGCGCATTGGTGTCGTTGCTGTTCATCTCCGGCATCGGTTGCTGCGTGGCGATGTCGATGCCGCAAGTTCACATCGTCGCCTACTGCATTGACCTCGGCTACGGTGCTGCGGCGGGCGCAGGCATGTTGTCGCTGATGTTGATGGGCGGTGTAGTCAGCCGGATCTCGTTTGGGTTGCTGGCCGATAAGCTGGGCGGAGTTTGGACCTTGATGATCGGCGCAGCAGCACAAATGGTAGCGCTTTGCCTGTTCTTGCCGTGGGACGGCATGGTGCCACTTTACGTGGTCAGCCTGCTGTTCGGCCTCGCCCAAGGTGGCATTGTGCCGAGCTATGCAGTGATCGTGCGCGAGTACATGCCCGCGCGTGAGGCTGGTCGGCGCGTTGGTCTGGTGATCATGTCAACGATCCTCGGCATGGCCTTGGG
Organism: Dinoroseobacter sp.; assembly: GCA_034111085.1. Lineage (GTDB taxonomy): Bacteria > Pseudomonadota > Alphaproteobacteria > Rhodobacterales > Rhodobacteraceae > Dinoroseobacter. The sequence goes on along the minus strand of JAWUXZ010000001.1, from coordinate 2,380 downwards.
CGGCTGGATGTCGGGGTGGATCCATGATGTGACTGGGGATTACCGCCTCGCATTCCTGAACGGCATTGGCTGGAACTTGATCCCGATCCTTGTGATGGGCCTGCTGTTGGTGCGCACGCGTCCCCGCACGCCAATCTGCGCATAGCCACAATGCACGTTTGACTTCTTAGCCACCTAAGCTAACGTTGCTGGCAGACAAACGCTTTGGGAGGGGTCGATGCTGGACGAGATCAAGCACCCACATTTAAAAGAGGCCTATGCCGAAATGGCCGGGGCCTCCACCCTGCCCTTGTGGGAGATTTACCATAAGCTGGTATCCGACAAGCCCGCCATCCACGGCGCAGCGCATCTGTGGTCATACGCGCAACTGCGCCCTTTATTGATGAACGCTGGCACCCAGATCAGCGCGGTCGAAGCCGAACGCCGGGTGCTGGTGCTGAAAAACCCCGCACTTGAGCGTCCCGGCATCTCGCAAACCCTTTTTGCGGGTCTGCAACTGGTGATGCCCGGCGAAATTGCCGAAGCCCACCGCCATTCCCAAGGGGCCCTGCGCTTCGTGCTGGAAAGCTCAGGCGGCTATACGGCCGTCGAAGGCGAGCGCTGCGAAATGCGGCGCGGTGATTTCATCACGACGCCGAGCTGGTGCTGGCATGACCACAAGAACACCGGCGATGGTCCGATGATCTGGCTCGATGGCCTTGATGTGCCGCTCGTTAATTTCTTCGGAGCGAAGTTCTCGGAAGAATGTCCGACACCCGAGCAGCCAATTTTTCGCAACACCGACGATAGCGTGTCGCGCTGGGGATCGGGCTTGCGGCCCTTCAATGGCAGCCACATCCACCCCTATTCGCCGGTCTTTAGCTATCCGTATGCGCAGGCGCGCCCAGCCCTCGATGCGATCTCGACCAATGATAAGGCCGATCCGCATCGTGGTTGGAAAATGATCTACACCAACCCGCGCGATGGCGGACATGTGCTGCCAACGATTGCGGCTTACCTGCAAAAGCTACCCGCCGGGTTCACCACCAAGCCCTCTCAGACCACCGAGGCGCAGGTTTTCACCGTCCTTGAGGGGCGCGGCACCGCCAAGATTGGCGATGTGGAACTGGCGTTTGAGCAGAACGATACATTTGTGGCCCCAAACTGGGTGCCCATGCAGATAGAGACGACCGCCGAGACAGTGCTGTTCAGTTTTTCGGACCGCGCGGCGCAAGAAAACCTCGGGATCTGGCGGCACCAAGACCTCTGATCCGAGACCAGACCAGACCTAATCACCCTAGGGAGGACCTATTCGATGAAATGGAAGACACTCGCCACAGCCGCAGCCTTTGCGCTCAGCGCACTGCCCGCCGCGGCGCAAACCTATGACCTCAAGGTCGCAACTTTTGTGACTGGCGCACATGGCATGTCCAAATGGATCGATGCTTGGGCCGCCGGCTTAACCGAGCAGTCCGAGGGCCGCCTGCAATTTGAAATCCTGCACGGCGCGCAAATGGGCCCGCCGCCTGCGTATTACGATCTGGCCCGCAACGGCCAGGCGGACATCGTGTGGCACCTGCATGGCGCGACACCGGGTCGCTTTGAGCTGACCGAGATCTCAAACATGCCGTTCCTGTTTTGCTCAGCCGAGCAAGCGACGATGGTTCTAAACGACGCGCGCCTGCGCAGCGAGTATCTGGATGCCGAGCATCGCGGCGTTAAGGTTCTTGCGTTGTTTATGCACCCTCCGGGGCAGATCAACTCTAACGCAGGACCGATCCTGACGCTGGATGATATGGCCGGAAAAGGCATGCGGCCAGCTTCGTCAGCCGTGGCAAAATTCATCGCGGCCATGGGCGGCACACCTGTTGGTCTTCCACCGACCGAGATGGCCGAGGCGCTTCAGAAAGGCACGATCCAAGGCGCGCTGATCGATTATGGTGGTGCGGCACTGGCGTTTGGTTTGGCTCCACACCTGACGGACGTGACGGAAGTATACAGCTACACTTCGTCGTTCATGCTGGGGATGAACCCTGATAGTTTCAGTGACTTGCCTGATGATCTTCAAGCAATGGTTGAAGCATCCGTCAGCGGTATCAGCGTCGAAATCGGTCAGGTTTGGGACGGGATGGATTCTATTGGCAAGAACGTCCTGATTGAGGCTGGCGTAACGATCCACACCCTCGACGCTGAGCAGCGTGCAGCGCTTGTTGAGGTCGGCAACGGTGTGACCAACGGCTATGTCGCCGAGTTGGAAGCGGCCGGCAAACCCGCCGAAGCGGTGCTGGCGATGATGCGCCAGATTGCAGAAGAGGTCGGCCCGGTTGGCCCCGGCTGCGCGAGCTAAGACGCTTTGCTGATCCGGTTCAAAAATGCCTTAGCGGGGGGGGGTGGGGCCGCC